>NZ_JAOARO010000038.1 GCF_025211055.1 Vallitalea sp.
AAACGCAATAAAGTATGCGAATACCAGAAAAGGCTACTGGCAAGTAGCCGGTAGCCAAATACTGAATTGCTCTATTACTGATAACCGCTTGAGAAAGCAGGGATATCAATTCTTTTCAGATTACTACAAACTTGTCAGAGCGTAAACTTAGGAGGCGCCGTATACGAGACCCGTACGTACGGTGCCGTGGAAGGTCGGAAAAGTTATTTAACTTTTCCTCCTATCCGATTAAGCACTACAGTATTATACATAAAATGATACTTTAACGCATAATTAAACCTTTAACAACTTTTTTGATATATGGATAATACAAAGTTTTATTAAAAATTTTAAATTTATAAAAAAAATAAATTATATGCAAATTATATAATTTTAAATGCTAATATGATATAATTGTTTTATCGAGCTCGATTAATAGTTAAAATATAAAATAAAGGAGAAAGAAATGAAGAAAAAACTAAAAAGAGTATTATGTCTTTTACTTACATGCACTATTATAATTAGTTATAATACAGCGAATGTATCAGCTAAGGAGTTATCTAATAAAAAAAATTTTGAATTTGTAGATAATTCAGGGGAACTTATTAGAATAGAATTATATGAAGAGGGAAATAAAATAATTGGTAAACAGTATAAAAATAATATTTTAATGGTAGAAGAAGAAGCTTATAAAAATAGTAATATTATTAAAATAAAACAAGACGGTAAAATATCTTATAAGGATTGCTCAGCAAATATATATAATATACCAGCATTTTCTGCTAATAATATAAAAAGTCAAGGAAACTATATCGATACGCTTACATATCAAGTATCAGACCATCGAATTGATTTATATTTAGAAAAAGGTCCTATGAGAGAAACTATATACAATGTACAAAACGAACTAGGAAATATTATAGATATTGCTATGATACTTGCAGGTGCAGTAGCAATTCCTCTTGTTATTATTAATGCTTATATTAGTGTACTTATTTATAATTCACTAATTTTTGTTGTTGGTGGTGCAATAAAGAGCTGGAAAGGAATCAAGTCTCTTAATGTTGATGCTGTTCGTTATACATGGTATAGCTATGATGCGGATGATCATAGTACCTGTGAAACTCAATGGAACGATGTTTACACAATAAAGGAATCAACAAGTACACTTATAGGTCAAGTATATGGTACTACTGAAGATGACATCTATGAACAAGAATTTAAAGCAACATGCTATATGCTTTTATGGCCATGTGATTTTGATAATCCTGCCAATATTTATTAATATTCATATAATTGAAAAGTGATATAGGAGAATAATATGGAGTGGAAATATATAATTTTAACAATTGGTAGTATTTATTTAATTATTGATGGAATTTTAATTTTTACAGAAAAAAAAGCTAAAAATATAAATAAACATTTAATACCACGACGTTTTGAGATAAAAAACGAAAAAAAGTTTATTAGATATATAGGATTTGTAATTAACTGTATGGGAATTATATTTTTATTGATATCTATTGCTTTTATATTTAAAAATGATTCATTGATATACTTGGGTATATTTTTATTTATTACTGCTCCTATTATTTTTTTATTAGTGAGTATAAAATTTGTTCGTATTAAATAATGAAAGTATCGTATAAGAGTTAAGACAATTTTAGTTTTAACTCTTTATTTATGCTATTTTTAGAACAAAAAATATATTAATAGAGTAGGGGGAGTAGAAAGTATTGTTAAAGAATATATATTATAACTGATTATTACCAAATATAACCAACTACAGATCAGAAGGCCGAGAGTTCGAATCCTTCTGCGCACGTCACAGAAACTCTGGGTTTGCAATTAAGTGCTTGCCGAGGGTTTTTATTTGATTTTTTACGAATTATCTGATAAGATATATATATAAGACATATTAGTATTGGGGGGAACGTGTATGAAAAAAACATGTTATGAAAATACTAGCAGATGGCTTAATGATAACAAAAAAGAATACGGATTTTGGGCAATACTTACAATTATATTAGTTTCACTATTATTACTTTTTTAAGTCTACCTATTTGGTAGACTTTTTTTGTACTAATATAAAAAATAGGGGTAGGTCTGTTGTATATTCAGATGTACCTGATTATGCATTGATGATAGGTGTACCAGCTAGACAAAAAGGTTGGGTATTTGAATGTGGTGAACAGTTGGAAGAGAATTTAATATGTAAGAAATGTCAAAGATTTTATAAAATAATAAACGATGGTATCAAGCAGGTAAAACAATATGATACAAATGAATGATTTAGCTTTGCAGTATAAAAGATTAAAATCAGACATTTTACATTTAAATCAACATCTAGTAATAACTTTGGTAGGGGCTACACCTGTGTTTGTAGTAGACTTATTTTTATTACCATGTGATTATGAAAGCATAGGAAAGAAGAAAGTATAAAAACAACTATCTATTACCAAAAACCTTTACATCTCCAAGAAGTATATAAAAACCTAAGTTATGAAATAGATGTTTTTTATAGCTGAATATATAAGTAAAAGAATTTTCAGCCTTCCAATGTACCCATATTTAGCAGTAGAGAAATTACAATATATAATTGATACTCTAAAAACTATGAAAGAGCATAATAAAAAACAGGATAAAAGAGAAAAACCCTCTTATCCATAAACATGTCCGATTTAAATATAAAATTATTAATATCTACCAAAACCACAGCAGCATCTTCTTCTACAGCCACAACAACCACAACCGCAACATAAACTACAGCAATTAGAACAACAGCAACCATAACCGCCGTAACCATAGCCGCCATAACCATAGCCACCATAACCATAACCGCCGTAACCGTATCCACCATAACCTCTACAACAACAGCCATAACCATATCCAAACATAATAACACTCCTTTCATATGATTTCCTAGTTTATATTATTCGCTAATCAACAAAATTGTGACAAGCTACTTAATAATTGTTTATAGTAATAGTAGTAATAAAACCATATGAAATAGAAGTATCAGAGGTATGTCTAGTAACATTATGCAAATAGTATTAATATAATAAATTATAGCTTGTATAAAAAAGAGGTGTTATATGAAAATTGGATTTCCAGTAGAGCCAGAAGGAAAAGGCGGAACCAGAACCTGGGTAAAAGCTTTTAGCAATTACTGTGTATCTAAAGGACATCAAGTATATTTTACTAAAGACGAAGAAGTTGATGTTTTTATAACCTTAGCTTTCTATACCACACCTGAAGAATTAAAGAGAATGAAGCAAAGAAATACTAAGATTTTATATAGGATGGATGGTATTTACTATAATTATCTAATAGACAATAGAACTACCATTAGATTAAATGGTCTAATAGCTGATTCTATGAAATTAGCAGACCGAATTATATATCAAAGTGATTTTTCTAAAAATATGGCCAGTCAATTATTTAATGGACAAGAATTACCAGGGGTTATAATCTATAATGGAGCGGATACAAATGTATTCAAAGAAAAGGGTAAGATACTTCCAAAACCAAAAGATAAGAAAATAATACTATCAATAGCCTATTGGGGACCAGAACTAATGGCAGAGTATAGTATTAGAAATATAATAAACATAGCAAAAGAATTATCTGATAGAAAAGATATTGAATTCTGGGTTCTTGGAGAGGCTTATCCATTCGTAGAAGAAAGAATAAAGAAAGCAGGTCTTGACAATATTACAAGATATAATCTAAGAACACCAATTCCAAGAGGAAGAATGCCGGATTATATACGTACTTCGGATATAATATTACACACTAGACCAAACGATGCTTGTTCCAATTTGATTATTGAAGCAATGAATGTTGGTAAGCCCATAGTAGGTCTTGACTTAGGCAGTACGCCAGAGCTTTTAGGAGATGCTGGTTTACGAGGGGAATGTGAACCATCCTTTGAACATTTTCCAATAATTAATATTGAAAGTATGGCTAGCCAGTTATTAAAAACATTTGATAACTATGAGTATTATAAAGAGAAAATAAAGGAAAGAAGTAAAAGATTTACTCTTGAACAAATGTGTAAAAAATATTTTATAGAAATAAATAATCTAGTTAATAATTAGGATGTGATAGGGTGAATATTAAATTTTTCTTATCAGATAATGATTTAGCTCCTACAACTGTTTCAGGAAAATTGTTTGCTAATGCGTTAATAAACCGTGGTTATGATATTGAAATAGTACAAAAATCTAATAGAAAAATAGATATACTGAATAGACTAAGTTGTGACATGATCATATTTCAAAAAACTTTTGATAAAGGACATAGCTATAACGAAGTACAACACTTAAAAGGAAAAGTCCATCTAGTATATATAGATGACGATTTTTTAGGAATGAATGACAAGAATCATATAAATACATTAAATATAGCAGACCTTATTCTTGTAGGAAACAAACAACATGAGGAATTAATGCATAAATATACTAAAACACCAGTAGAGACTATTACTTCAATACATGATTTTGACAATTATAATTATATACCTTTGGAAAAAAGAAAAAATAATCCATTAATAATTAGTTGGCAACAAAGCTTAGCTGATGTTTATATATCTGATTTATTAAGTATAAAATATCCCTTAATCAAGCTTCATGAAGAATATGGAATCAGGTTACAACTATATGGATGGCATGAAGGAAAACACTATGGGAAACCAGATAACCGTAGATTCGTTAGTAATTATTTTCCTTTTGCTGAATTTATTTCTTTTATGCCATATGATAGTTATATTAGGCATATTGTCCCTAAAATAGCTATGACAGATATATTTATTGTTCCTTACTTAGATATACCTGATAGATATGGCAAAGCTGGATTCGGATTAAAAAGAATTATGATGTTAGGCGTACCAGTTATTGTTTCTGATATAGGTATTCATAAGGAAATAATTCAAGATGGAGTAAATGGATATATTGCAACAACAACAGATGAATGGTATCAGAAACTTAAACAACTAATTACTCAACCAGATTTGAGAAAAGATTTTTCACTTACTTCTAAGAATTTAATGGATACTAAATATAGTTATGATAATTGTGTTAATATATTTATAGATGCAATTAAAAAATATATACCTAAATTTTAAATGATTAATATAGTTATGTTCTTTACCATTATTACTTTAGATGTTAAGATTGCCTAAGGAAATTCTTTTTAGTTAATTTTTATACTGTAACGTTTCTAAATTAATTGTAATAAAATAAAATAAGACAACTTGTATATAAAAGAGGTGAGACATGAAGGGTATTATATTAGCAGGAGGATCTGGTACAAGACTATATCCTTTAACAAAAGCAGTATCAAAGCAAATGTTACCAATCTATGATAAACCAATGATATATTATCCACTTGCCATATTGATGCAATCAAATATTAGAGATATACTTATTATTTCTACCCCAAGAGATATAGGTAGTTATGAAGAACTATTGGGAGATGGTTCAAGATTTGGAATTTCATTATCCTTTAAAATTCAAACAAAGCCCAAAGGTATAGCTGATGCTTTTATTGTAGGTAAGCAATTCATAGGTAATAGTTCAGTTGCTTTAATACTTGGAGATAATGTTTTTTATGGGGAAAAATTGAATAGTATTTTACAAAAGGTTGTTAAGAGAAAAAAAGGAGCAACTATTTTTGGTTATGGTGTAAAAGATCCAACTCATTATGGTGTAGTAGAATTTGATAATAAATCCAATGCAGTTTCTATTGAGGAAAAACCTAAAAATCCAAAGTCTAATTTCGCTGTACCAGGATTATATTTTTACGATAATAATGTAATCTCTGTAGCTGAAAATATTGAACCATCCAATAGAAATGAACTGGAGATAACAGATGTTAATAGGGTATATATGGATCAAAATAAACTAAAAGTTGAAATACTTGAAGAAGGCATATCATGGTTCGATACTGGGACTTATCAAGGGCTTCTTAATGCAGCTAACTTCGTTGAGACTATACAAAAAGAGCAAAGAATATATATAGCTTGTATAGAAGAAATAGCATATAAAAAAGGATATATCAATAAACATCAATTACAAAAATTAGCTGAATCAATGATTAAGACTGAGTATGGACAGTACTTAAAAAATATATTAGAAAGGTAAAAATTAATGGGGAAGTTTAATTTTATTAAAACTACTATAAAAGATCTGTATGTAATAGAGCCAAAAGTATTTCAAGATAACCGTGGGTATTTCATGGAAAGTTATAATAGTAAAGATTTTATAGAAGCAGGTGTTAACGCAGTATTCGTACAATCTAATGAATCGGTTTCTAAAAAAGGAGTTATTAGAGGTTTGCATTATCAATATAAATGTCCTCAAGGAAAATTGGTAAGGGTTGTTATGGGAGAAGTTTTCGATGTAGCAGTTGACTTAAGAGTAAACAGTAATACCTATGGAAAATCTTATGGTGTAATTCTATCAAGTGATAATAATAAACAGTTTTACATACCTGAAGGTTTTGCACATGGTTTTCTAGTTTTATCAGATTATGCTAAATTCATATATAAATGTACTAACTACTACAATAAACAATATGAAGCTGGAATTATGTGGAATGATTCTACAATAAATATCAATTGGCCAATAGATAGGGTTGATAATATATTACTATCAGATAAAGATACTATTTGGCCGAGATTTGGATATAATAAAAAAATCATATGATTAGAGGTGAAATAATAAATGAAAACAATTTTGGTTACAGGTGGAGCAGGATTCATTGGCTGCAACTTCATTAGATATATTATAAATAAATATGATGATTATAGAATAATTAATCTTGATGCATTAACTTATGCTGGTAACTTAGATAATTTGGTAAAGATGAAAGATAATCCTAACTATCTCTTTGTTAAAGGAGATATATCAGATATAGAAGCAGTAAATAGAGTTATGGGAAAAGGTGTAGATTATATTATTAATTTTGCTGCAGAAAGCCATGTTGATAGAAGTATTGATAATAGTAATGCATTTATTAAAACAAATGTGATGGGAACACAGGTTTTATTAGATGCAGCTAAAAGATATAAGATAAAAAAATATATTCAAATTTCTACAGATGAAGTTTACGGTTCATTAGGAGAAACTGGTTATTTTACAGAAAAGACACCTATATCACCTAATAATCCATATTCTGCAAGTAAGGCTAGTGCAGACTTGTTGGTTAGAGCATATTATGAGACATATAAACTGCCTATCAACATTACAAGATGTTCCAATAATTATGGTGCTTATCAATATCCTGAAAAATTAATACCATTAATGATAAGTAGGGCATGTGATAACAAGAAACTTCCAGTTTATGGAAATGGGTTGAATATTCGTGATTGGATTCATGTAAAGGATCATTGTTCTGCAATAGATAGAGTGCTTCATCTTGGAAAAATAGGGGAAGTCTATAACATTGGTGCTAATAATGAAAGAAATAATCTTCTTATAGTAAGAAAAATAATAGATTTCCTAGATAAGGACGAATCATTAATAGAGTTTGTGGATGATAGATTAGGACATGATATAAGGTATGCTATAGATGCAACTAAGATAAGAGAGGAATTAGGTTGGATACCAAGCTATAAATTTGAAGAGGGAATTGAAGAAACGATTAAATGGTATGTGAATAATCAAGAGTGGTGGAGAAAAATAATGAAATAGAGGTTTTGAAGTGAATACAATTTATTCAAAAAAGGGATAGATTATTAGTAATAATGTTATCCCTAGAGATATTTTCTTCTTTATTTTAATAAATTACTTATCTTCAATATAACTGATGTAATTATTCAAGTTTTGGTAAAAAGGGATATATGTTTGTTTACAGCGTTTATTAACTGTTGAATAATTAATTCATGATTATAGTTTGTTTCTATTAGTTTTCTAGATTTTATTGCAAAACTTTCTCTCAAATCTTTGCTTTTAACTAAAGATTCTAGATTAACATACCACTGTTCATTTGTAGTTGCAAGGAAACCATTTTCACCATTTTTTATTAAAGTTCTATGATGTTCTGTATTTGAGGCTACAATGGGTAGTCCTAATAACATTATTCTTTTTAATCCAAAACTACTTTTGCCCCATCTGCCTTTATGATTAATATATGGCATAATAAAAATATCAGATTGGGATAAATTAGGTACTATATCTGTTAAATACTTGGTTAATGGTTGATACTCTATGAATTTAGCGAAAGGCATTACTTCACGTATTTCATGTCTTTGATCAGGATGATTTTTTCCCATATACCATCCATATAGATGAAGTTCGGTATTATAACGTTCATGAATTTCGCATAATGGTTTAGCAATCATAAGCAGATCTTGTATGTAGGCATCAGCACAAGCTTGTTGCCAACTGATAACTAAAGGGTTATTTGATTTTTGTGTAATTGGTACATAATTATAATTTTCAAAATCAACTATATTAGAAACTATTTCAATAGGTACATTAGTATATTCTTTTAATGCTCTTTTATGTTGTGAGGTACATACTATAATAAGGTCAGTTATTTTTAATGTTTCTAATTTATCTATTTTATACATATCTTGAAAGTCATTATCAATATGAATTAGTTTCACCTTACCTTTAAGGTGTTCTATGTATTTTTTTGTATGTGCTGGACATTGAATAGTTTTTTGAAAAAATATTGCATCACAGTCAGGATTTTTAAGTATTGTATACTTAGTAGATAAATCTAAAACGGGTTCTATATCATATCCTAAATCTGTTAAAGCTTTTACAAATAGCAAATTTGCATAGGTTGTGGTTGGGTTTCCACTAGGGATAATAAAAAAATATGACTTCATGGGATTCACTCCAATTTTATAATATCTTTGAAACTATTAAAAATTCTTCTAATGCTTCTTCCCAAGAACGAGTTTTATAATTAAATACATGCTTAAGCATATAATTTTTAAGTACTGAATAACTAGGTCTTTTAGCAGGTTTATTTAATTGTTCTGAATCTATGGGGAATACTTTAGTTTTATTATTAGTTAATTGAAGTATCTTATTAGTAAAATCGTACCAACTACATTCACCTTCATTGGATACATGATAAATTCCGTAATTATCAGTTTTAATAAGCATAGCAATTACTTTTATTAAATCAACAGTATATGTTGGGGTTCCTATTTGGTCATTAACTACATTCAAGGTATCATTTTTTTTAGATAATTTTAGCATTGTTTTAACAAAATTATTACCATGTTGCCCATATAACCAAGAAGTTCTTAATATATAATGTTTTGGACATAGTGACTTAATGAAATTTTCTCCTAATAATTTTGAACTTCCATAAATGTTTAGAGGATTTGCTTTATCTGATTCAATATAAGGTTGACTTTTTTTTCCATCAAAAACATAGTCTGTAGAAAAATGAACTAAACAGTAATCATATTTTTTTGAAAGTATAGCTAGATTATGGCATCCATATGCATTTATGTTATACGCTAAGTTAATATTTTCTTCACACCCATCTACATTGGTATAAGCAGCACAGTTAATAATTACTTGAGGTTTAACATTAGAAATAACATTTTGTACATCTTTAAGTTTTGTAATATCTAATTCATCTTTTTTTAAACCAATTATTTTATGAAAAGGTGATAATAATTTTGCTGCATCATATCCTAATTGCCCATTGACACCTGTTATAAGAATATTAATAGAAGTCACCTCGTATTATTAGGTTTATATATAAATATATGTATTTTTATTTTAAAAAAGAATTATTATATTAATTTTTATATTTATATATTACATGTAATTGTAAGCTTGTGTAACATATTTGATAATATATAATAATATGAATTAAGATTATTATATCTATAAATATGATTGTAATAATATATGTACCGATTTTGGAGGGGGATGTTATATGAAATTGGTATTTGTGTATTCTAATAAAGATGATCCATGTACAAGGAAATACTGTTATGAACTATCAAAGGGATTACAAAAATATGTAGAATCGTCAGTAGCTTTGTTTTATAAAGAGTTAAATGAAGAAATAGTATTGAATAATGATATTATTATATTCCAACGTATAGGTGCTAATGGAATAATAATTTCTAAAGAAGATAAAAGAAATATCTTTATGTTAATAGACAAATATTATAATACTAAAAAATTTGTTTATATGATAGATGATTTAGTAATAGAAGATCAATATGGATTACCAAAGGAACTTATGAAAAGATGCCATGCATTGATATGTCATAATAAACTAATGAGTCAACAAATTAATAAATATAATAAGAATATTTATGTATTACGTACTTATGTAGATATGGATGTAATAAAAAATGTTGAGAAAAAAAATTTAGATGAAGAATTTTATGTTTCATGGGTAAGTACAGGAGCTATAGGTAGAAAGTTAATATTTGACATAATTAATAGAATTAGTAAAGAAAATTCAAATATAAGATTTATTACCATGAGCGGTTCTTCATTTTTAAGTGGAGTAGAAAATGTTATTAGTTATAGATATGTTCCTTTTAAAAATATGATCAGTTTTCTGAAGGGAACACATATATTATTAAATCCAGTACCAACTCATGATAATTATTTTAAAGAGAAAATAGAAAAAAGAAGTCAAAAGACAATAGAAGAATTCCTAAATTGTAAAACAGAGATTAAATATGCATTAGCAGGAGCTACACGAAATGCAATTATATCTAGTAAGACAGCACCTTTTTTATATACAATTAAAAATAAGCAAAATGGATTATTAGTTAACGATACTGTAGAAGAGTGGGTTGCTGCAATTAATAGGCTATATAAAGATGATGAATTAAGAGAAAAAATAATAGAAAACACTTATAAAGATGTCTTGAAATATTATACTTTAGATTATGCATCATTAAAGGCATTAGAGATATTTAATAGAATATTAATGAATAATTCTAATTAACACATAAAAATAAACCTTCATATATTGATAAGAAGGTTTATTTTTATGTGTTAATGCTAAATGTTTTAGATATTTTAATGGTTTATTCTATATAAATTTTCTAAAATGGCCAAGTACTTACTACATTGCTCTTCTTCTGAAAATAATTTGGAACGGTTAAGCATTTTATTTCTATAACTAGAAGCCATATTTAATGTTGCTAAAACTTTTTCAACTAAGTCTTCAATATTTACTTTAGGAAATTTCCTTATATCACTAGTACAATCTGCTAAAAGAGCAGCATCTCCTAATAGTTCAGGTAAACTACCGGAATTTAATCCTACAAGAGGTGTACCAATGTTCATAGTTTCTATAACTGCATTTGAGCAACCTTCATGGGCCTTGAGATGGAGAAATAAATCTGCTGTTTTTATTAAACATGGCATTAGCTTATAGTCAATAGGCTTTGATAAGTCTAATCTAGTGATATTAGGTAAATGGGCTTTTTTAATATAATCCTCAACTTCTTTGGGAGCAAGCCCTAATACCCAAAATTCTATTTCACTATGACTTTGAAGTTTTTTTGCAGTTTGTATTACTAATTTAATACATTCTAAAGAAGTATTTAGAGCACCCCAATAAGCACTACATAAAATAATTTTTTTATCTAAAGGTCTAGCAATAGGTTTAACATTTGGAGAAAAAATAGTGGAGTTAGTACTATTATAAATAATATCTCCATCAGGTTCTTTTTCATCATAAAGACTTCTAAAAAGTACTGTTTTACAAAACGTACTTTGATATACAAGATAATCAGCACAAGAAATTAATTGTTTGAAATGCTCATTACCATCACTAATTATTTTTTTATCATCATAATTATAATCTAAAAAAATTGAACCTAATCTGTGCAATATTTTTATATTATGTTTTCTTAAATATTTCAATTCTTCAGGTTGGTTATAATTAGCTACAGAGCAAAATACATCTATATTATTTTTATAGTTAAATCTTACTTGATGTCCTTGTGAGACACAATAATTACTGAATGTTTTAATCCAAGATATAGCACCACCTTTACCAACTGGGATTCTTGAAAAACCAATATTCATATTATAATCACCTAAGTCATATTTTTATAATTCTAATCCATTATATTTTTGATAATTAAAAGAAGTGCATATAATTAAAAAATAATATTTGGAACGTTTTAAATTCAAGAAAAATATAATATAGTAACACTTAGATTGCAAACTAATATATTTATGACTGATTTTATTGAGGTGAAATGATATGTCAATACAATTATTTGTCCCGACCTTTAGGGTGGAAGAATGCCTTAAAGAGATAAAAGAATGTCTGGAAAAAGGTTGGACAGGGTTAGGATATAAAACTATGGAATTCGAAAAAAAATGGAAAGAGTATACTAATCTCCCTAATGCTCATTTTATAAATTCTGCTACAGTTGGACTTCATCTAGCAGTAAAAATATTTAAGAGTGAGTGTAAATGGGAAGATGGTGATGAGATTATTTCTACTCCATTGACATTTATATCTTCTAACCATGCTATTGCTTATGAAAATATGAAAGTAGTATTTGCTGATGTAGATAAATATCTATGTCTAGACCCTGTGGACGTAAGAAAAAAAATAACCAATAAAACAAAAGCTATTATGTATGTAGGGTTAGGTGGAAATACAGGACAGTATAAAGAGATAGTAAAAATATGTAAAGAGTACAATTTAAAATTAATCTTAGATGCGGCACATATGAGTGGTACAAGATTATATGGTGAGATTGTAGGTAAAGAAGCAGATGCTGTCATTTATTCTTTTCAAGCAGTTAAAAATCTACCCACTGCTGATTCTGGCATGATATGTTTTAAAGAAAAAAAATATGATGTACTCGCAAGAAAATTATCATGGTTAGGTATTAATAAAGATACTTATACTCGTTCAATTAATAAGGAAACCTATAAATGGAGATACGACGTAGATTATTTAGGGTATAAATATCATGGTAATTCAATAATGGCAAGTATTGCATTAGTTCAACTAGGATATTTGGACATGGATAATGCTTATAGAAGACAGATTGCATCATGGTATGATGAATCCTTCAAATACCATAAAAATCTAATTAGGCCAATACCTGTAGCAAAAGGATGTGAATGTTCTAGACATTTGTATATCATAGAAGTAAATAATAGAGATGAATTAATAATAGCACTAAACCTTAATAAGATATATCCAGGAGTACATTATAGAGATAACACTGAGTATAGTATGTATTCTTATGGAAAGGGTACTTGTCCAAATGCTCATAGATTAAGTTCAAGGATTCTATCTCTTCCAATGCATATGAGATTAACCAAGAAAGATGTCAATGAAATCTCATCCAAGGTAATAAAATTGGCTAGTAGTGTTAAGGAGGACTAGATATTGAAACATGAATATGTTGTTAATGAAGATAATATTAGTTTGCGGCCAATTAATATAGATGACCTTCAATCAGTTGTTTTATGGAGAAATAAGAGTTTTGTAAGAAAATGGTTTATAAATGATAATTTAATAGAATTAGAAAAACAGAAGAATTGGTTTAGTAGATACCTAAATACTCCTAATGATTATATATTTATTATAGACGAAGATAAAGAATTTAAACAAGCTATTGGTATGGTAGCATTATACAATATTGAAGATGATGAAGCAGAATTTGGAAGATTTTTTATAGGAGTAGACAAGGCTAGAGGTAAAGGTTTAGGTACAAAGGTTGTAAAGATGGTATGCCAATTTGCTATACAAAAGTTAAAGATACAAAAGGTTTATTTAGAAGTACTTGAGCATAATATAGCAGCCAAGAGTGTTTATGAGAAATGTGGTTTTAGGTTCTGCTATAAATACGAAGCTAATAACAAGAGTTTATTGAGAATGGAGTTTTTAAAAATGGATACAGAAAACATTTCAGTAATTGGATTAGGTTATGTTGGTCTGCCTTTGGCAGTTACATTTGCTGAGAGAGGTAAAAAAGTAATTGGATTTGATGTCAACAATAATAAGGTTGAATTATACAAACAAGGTAAAGACCCTACTAATGAAATAGGTGAAGATAGATTAAAGTGTTTGAAAAATTTAGAATTTACTTCAAACCAAAAAAAACTGAAGCAATCAAGATTTCATATAATAGCAGTTCCCACACCAATTACTCCGGATAAAGTTCCTAATCTAGCACCAGTTATTAGTGCAACAAAGATAGTAGGAGATAATCTTATAAGAGGTTCTATTATTGTATTTGAATCAACAGTATATCCTGGAGTTACAGAAGATATTTGTGTACCTATATTAGAAGAACATTCAGGGTTAATATATAAAAAAGATTTTTGGGTGGGGTATTCACCAGAAAGAATTAATCCAGGAGATAAGATACATACAGTAGATAAAATAAAGAAAGTTGTTTCAGGCTGTGATGAAAAAACACTAGATATTATAGCAGAAAAGTATTCAGTAATCACAGATGCAGGGGTTTTTAGAGCTTCATCAATAAAAGTTGCAGAAGCTGCAAAGGTCATTGAAAACTCACAAAGAGACATTAATATAGCATTTATAAATGAGATTGCAATAATATTTGATAAAATGGGGATTGATACTAGAGAAGTACTAGAAGCAGCTAATACCAAATGGAATTTTCTTAACTTTACTCCTGGACTTGTTGGAGGACATTGTATTGGAATAGATCCTTATTATTTAACATACAAAGCTCAACAACTAGATTATAGACCAGAAGTTATTTTATCTGGAAGAAGAATAAATGATAATATGGGCAAAATAATTGTTGACAAAATGATAAAAAAATTAATTGAGAATAATCAAAAAGTGAAAGACGCCAGAGTATTAGTTATGGGATTGACATTTAAAGAAGACGTACCAGACTTAAGAAATTCCAAGGTAAAAGATATAATTGATGGATTATTAAAATATGATGTTAATGTTATAATAACAGATCCAGTAGCTGATAATGACCAAGTCTATAAAGATTATAATATTAATCAAACGGATTTAGAAAATGTGAAAGATATTGATGCGATTATTGTATGTGTAGCTCATAGGTATTATAAAGAGATTAATATAGAAGACTTAAGAAAATACTATAACACCAATATTTCATATCCTGTTTTGATTGATGTAAAAGGAATATATGATAAGAAAAAGGCAAATAGAATCTTTAATTATTGGAGATTGTAAAAAAGAGATGTGGGATGTGTTCTTATGAAAAAAACTAATGTGTTAGCTTTTTGCTTCAAAACAATACCATCTGCTATTATAGGAATAATTAAACCTTTACAACTATTACAGAAACAACAATTACTCAATTTTGTTTATAAAGAGAGCAGACAAGTTACTAATGAGGATATTTCCATAGCAGATGTAATAATATGTATTAGAGGAGCAGAACAATTAGATATTAATATAATTACCTTAGGCAAAAATAAGGGTAAATACTTAATCTATTTCTTAGATGATGATTTGCTTAATATTGGTGGTTTATCTAGGTCCTATAATAAAGCATATTTTGAACGAAAGGATATAAAGGATAATATAAAATCAATAATGGATACATGCCACTGTTTATGGACTACAAACAAGAATATCGCAGAGAAATATAAAGACTCGTTTGAAAAAGTAAGTCTAACCAATGCTCCTGCATTATTACTAGAAAATGATAAACCTAAAATTATGCAATCTAATAACCCCAGTGGAACTATAACAATTGGTTTTGCAGGGGGAACAGATCATAAAACGTATTTTAACCAAATATTGTATAAGCCATTTCAATCAATAATTAATAAATATAGTCATAAGATTAAGATTGAGATAGTTGGATTCAAGAATTATTCTATGAGGAATATTCCAATAACTGTTTTTCCATACAGAGAGAATTATGAACAATATATTTCTTTTATGCTTTCTAGAAAATGGGATATGGCTGTTGCACCATTAAACAACACTGAATTTCATTCCTGTAAATACTTTAATAAATTCTTAGAATATAGCTCAATAGGAGCTACAGGAATCTATTCCAATGTAGAACCATTTACATATATTGTTAAAAATAAAGAAAATGGATTGTTGGTTGATAATACCATCAATGAATGGACAAATGGTTTGATGTATTTAATTGATAATGTGGAAAAAAGATTAGATATAAGCAGTAATGCATATGAATTCGTAAAAGAGAACTTTGATATTAATAAAGTAGCAGATGAGATATGTTCAAGCATACCTCAATTAGTTAACTATGAAGATAATAATAATTAATGGTAATGGGGATAAAAAAATGAATGATAAAAAAGTAGCATTTATTATATGTGTTAATAATGATGATTTGTATCAGAAGGCTGTAGAATATATTAATAATCTATTAGTTCCTTATGGTTTTGTTATAGAAATTGTGGATATAAGAAATCAAAGAAGCATGACAAGTGGATATAATAAAGGAATGATGAGTACAGATGCAAAATACAAGATTTATCTTCATCAAGATGTATTTATAACTAATAAGAATTTTATAGGTGATATATTAGAGGTTTTTAATAAAAATGCAGAGATAGGTCTAATAGGTGTTATAGGAGCAAAATATATTCCAACTGATGGAATCTGGTGGAAGTCTAATAAAAAAATAGGTAAAGTATATGATAGTCATAGAGGGAAGATAGGATTATTGGATTTTCAGGGTAATAGTAAAACTGATGAATTAGTAGGTGGGGTAGATGGTCTAATAATGATAACTCAATACGATATACCCTGGAGAGATGATATTTTCACTGGTTGGCATTTCTATGATATATCTCAATGTTTGGAATTTATAAGAAAAGGTTATAAAATAGCTGTTCCATATCAAGAAGAACCGTGGTGCATTCATGATTGTGGCATTGTTAATCTGTATAATTATGATAGATATAGATTAATTTTATTGAATGAGTATAAGAATGAATTAAAGTAATGAAAGGATTGTATATATGCCTTATTATAGTTTTATAATATTATGTCATAACAACAATGAACTTACTAAACAAGCTATTGAGACACTAATAAATTCTTTAGAAATTACTTTTATTGACAGAGGTATAGAGATAATAGTTGTTGATAATGGATCTATAGACTCAACTGAGTTAGTAGTAAAAAATATTATATCATCTAATACAAAGCAGAAAATTGAAATAATCTACATAAGATTAATAGAAAATAGGGGGTATCCAGTGGGAATAAATATTGGGTTATCTCATTGTAGAGGAGAAATTATAGGTGTACTGAATAATGATTTGATTTTTCCAGTTAATTGGTTTAATGGGTTAGTGGAAGTATTAGAAAATAATCAAATAATAGGAGTGGCCGCACCATATTTATCATATGCATATGGTATACAAGGAACTGATGTAAGATTTAATTCTATAGATGAAATAAATGTTTTTTCCAAAGAATTTATTAGTAAGAATAAAGGAAATATAACCTATATAACGAGGGTTATAGGAGCATGCATGATTATCAAAAGGCAGGTTTTACAGGAAGTCGGAGGCAATGATTTTTTCTTCGGAATCGGACATTTTGATGATGATGATTGGTGTTTAAGGATAAGAATAGCTGGATATAAGATTGCAGTAGTAGGTAGCTCATTTGTATATCATATAGGCAGTAAAACTTTTAAAACAATAAAAGAAGATATAAATCATTTTGTTTCTATTAATAGAAGTAAATTCTACAGAAAATGGAAATTATCTAAGGATAGAAATATAAATAGTGTTTACATAGACAGAGAAGAGTATATTAAGAAAAATCCTTATGTTAGAGATAGAGATTATATACCTAGTAGTTATACCAGATATCAGATTTGTGATAATAGCAATTTGGATAAAAAAGGTAATAAAATATTGTTTATTGCCGATTGGGAGAACGAATATTCTAAGTGGAAAGAAAAACTGGAAAAAACAATCAATAATCATGAGTATAATAGAATTTATTTATGGATTCCAAGTAATTATTATAACTTTCATAATGTAGTGAGTTCTATTAAAATGAATACTTTACGTAAATTTAATTCAGATAATATAAATAATGTTATATATATTAACGAAAATATTAGGCATAGGGATATTTTAGGGTTTATCAATGAATTTGATGATATTGTACAGATTGAAGAAGATTTTGTTAACAAGTATATAGTGTATCTAGCAAATAAATTAAGAAAAAAAATATATTTATAAACAACCCCTTTTAACCAACTTAACAATGTTTTCATATATTGAACTAAGGAGGTGAAAAGATTTGAGTAAGACACACGACGTTCATCCATGTTCTAATAAATATAAATATTGTAATGATGCTGATAAAGAAACTTGTATAGATTATTTGTCATATTGTTGCAACGATAATATTTTATTTCAATGTAAGAAAGAAAAGGATAAGGATGGCTGTATTGTTTGTACCCCAGTTAAATTATGTATAAAAGGTTCACTAAGAAAAGAAGGACCACCAGGGCCAATGGGACTACGAGGTCCAAAAGGATTAAGAGGACCAATGGGTCCAACAGGAGAAAGGGGTGCAACAGGAGAAAGAGGCCCAAAAGGTAAAAAAGGTAAAAAAGGCTCAACAGGATCACCAGGGCCAATGGGGGCAATGGGACCAACAGGACCACCAGGGCCAAGGGGAGCAATGGGACCAAAAGGATCATCAGGGGCAATGGGACCAACAGGG
Organism: Vallitalea sp.; assembly: GCF_025211055.1. GTDB lineage: Bacteria > Bacillota > Clostridia > Lachnospirales > Vallitaleaceae > Vallitalea. Next base: position 18,655 of record NZ_JAOARO010000038.1, read on the forward strand.
GCAACAGGACCAATAGGACCAATAGGACCAATAGGACCAATAGGACCAATAGGACCAATAGGACCAATAGGACCAACAGGGGACACTGGACCACCAGGAGCAGGTTTATGTGAATGTTGTGTTGAGCCATGGGATAAATTTATTGATAATCTAATAGATTTAGGTATCTTGACAGTTGATTTTTCTACAACAACTCAGCAACAGCGAATAAACCAAAGCCCATTAACACATGTAGTTAATCATATTACAGTAATAGGAGACTTCATTGTTCCTATATGTCAATTAGTAGGATTAAGATACACTATAGATACACGAGTTAATACTGAAGAAGAATTATTAGAAGGATTAACAATACCAACAACGCCAATCCTTGGAGAGTGTGAATACTGTGAAGCTCCATTAAGAGAGGTATTAATTGAATTAGGATCTAGTACTGTTAACATAAATACACTCGGTGATGATAACTTTGATAATATTCAAAACCTTACAATAGTAGGTGTTGGTCTTGGTATAGTATTAGTAAGGCCACCTAGCTCAGGTAGTTTCCAAGATTATTATGCACTTACTATATATAAAATAGCTGATGTTAAAAGAGCTTAATATGTATAAAAGGGTGTTGTACATTCTTTTATTTTTAGTTATTTATTTGTAGTCGTCGCTAAATAAATTAATATGCATATAATAATTATGAAAGATATTTTTTGGAGGAATAAAGTGTACACAATAAGTTTATGCATGATAGTTAAGAATGAAGAGGATGTTTTAGGTAATTGCCTTTCATCAGTTGGGAATCTAGTGGATGAGATTATTATAGTTGATACTGGTTCTACAGATAAAACAAAGGAAATTGCAAAAAAATTCAAAGCTAAAATTTATGATTTCAAGTGGATAAATGATTTTGCTGCAGCAAGAAATTATAGTTTTGCAAAAGCGACAAGTGATTATATATTGTGGTTAGATGCAGATGATGTTTTGTTGGAAGAAGATAGAAAGAAATTCAAAAAGTTAAAGCGTAGCATTGATAAGAAAATAGACGCCTATTCAATGTTTTATAACTATGCATTTGATGATATGGGAAATGTTATTCTAAGATTTAGAAGGAATAGAATGGTTAAAAGAAAAAGAAAATATAAATGGCATGGATTCGTTCATGAATATATTGATGTAAAAGGAAAAGTTTCTAATACAGATATCTGTATAACTCACAAGAGAGTTCATAATGCTGGACCAAGAAATATTAATATATATAAACAGAAAATAAAAGAGGGATATAGATTAAATCCTAGAGAGAAATATTATTATGGAAAAGAACTATTTGATAACAAAATGTATGAAGAGGGGATAAAGGTATTTGACGAATACTTAGAGGATAATAAGGGATGGAAAGAGGATAACATTGTTGCTTGTGAGAAAATAGCTGATTATTATTTTAATATAAAAGAATATGATGAAGGTAGAAGATATTGCTTCAAGACCTTTGAATATGATTTACCACGTGGAGAAGCCTGTTGTAGATTAGGATTATCATACTTGAACCAAAATGAAATAGAAAAAGCTGCCTTTTGGTATGAACTTGCAACGAAATTAGAAAAGCCATCAAGTGATTGGGGTTATATTAATGAAAATACTTATACTTGGCTACCACATTTACAATTATGTGTCTGCTATTATAAATTAGGAGATACCGATAAGTCATATGAACATAATAAAATTGCTTCAAGATATAATAGTAATAATGAGAGCATAAAATATAATGAAAAGTTTTTCAGAGAACTGGGATATAAATAATTAGAAATTCTACTATCTAGTATTTCATTTAGAGGTTAGGAGATATGTATGATAGAAGAGATATTAAAAGAAAATGTTGATAAACGTATAGAGAGTAACTATGATATCACTAAAGAAATATTAGTTAAAAAGAGACAAAATAACAAATTCTATCACATTGTATATGTGATGAGTAATACTACCATATGTGGAGCTGCTAAGATTATCTTTGAACATGCAAATAGATTGATGAGGTTGGGTAATAAAGTAACTATTGTAGCATATTTTCCAAAACCTAATTGGTTCAATATTGAATGTAATTACATTCAAGTACCATTTACTACCAAATTATCAATGTGCATACCATTTTGTGATCTGATAGTTGCGACCTATTATACTCATATAGGTGATTGTGTAAGAACTAATATAGCACCAGTTATATATTTTGAGCAAGGTGATTATCATCTTTTTCATTTTGATAGATTACTTGATAAATATAAAGAGTTCATCAAACTGCAGTTTTCACTTGCTAACAGCATAATAACAGTTTCCAATGAAGCTGCTAAACTTATTAAAAAAAATTATAGTATGGATTCACATGTAATCTATAATGCCATAGATAATAATACATTTCATAAAAATACTTTGGAAGAAGTCAATAAGGAAAGAGAAAAGTATATATTGATTATGGGTTCTGATAAGCTTAATTTTAAAGGAATACAGGATGTTGTGACTGCATGTAGAATTGTAAAAACAAGTATCCCAGAGATGAGAGTATATTGGATAACTCCAGTAATACCTTCAACTTATAATGAAGATATTATAACAAAAGTATTCATATCACCTAGTCAAAAAGAAATAGCAAGATTATATCAAAATGCAGAGATGTTTATTAGTGGATCCCACTATGAATCTTTTTCATTACCAGTATTAGAAGCAATGTCTTGTGGATGTCCAGTGATAACTACTGATAGTATAGGAATTAGAGATTATGTAGTTAATTATTATAATGCTTTAGTAACAAAGGTAAAAGATTCATATGAAATGGCTCAAAAAATTATGGAACTAATTAATAATGATTCTCTAAGAAAGATATTGATTGAAAATGGACTAAAGACAGTAAGAAAATTCAATTGGAATTCAATAATAAATGAGCTAAATAATCATTATAATTATATTAATATGTATCAAGTTAAGAATATAAATAGTATAGAAGATTGGACAATAAAATTTCAAGATATAGATTTTGAAAACGAAGAGGAGTATTTGAAGTTCATTAGTATATTGCATACTACCCAAAGAGATAAAGTATATGTGCCTGTAATATATAAAGTAATCAATGAATTCAACATAGCAAGATGGGAGTTGGCTGCATATAGATATGTTAAGTGTAATGATAAAGAGTATTGTTATACTAAGGTAAATGGAGATATTGAATCTATAGAAGATGAAAAAATTAAAAATTTATATATAATACTACAGGCTAGTAAATATAATGAAGCTATAAAATATCTTAGAAATAGATTATCAATAGAGGATAATAGTGTATATAATAAGTGGTTAGTATACGGTTTATTAAAAACAAATAAGCTTGATGAAGCTATACAATTAATAAATAAGGAGTTAAATAAAAAAGAAAAATATTCGGATTTTTATTTCTTATATTTATTAGTTCTATGCAAACAAAAACATATAGAAAAAGTTAGTGAAATCTTCAAAGAAATAAATGTATTAGGTGAAGGTATCGTATATGAAGAGTTTATTATAGATATAATATCTAAGGCTGAAGAGATAAAAAGTTATATAAAAAATAATGGTAGAAATATTATAAAGGAGGGTAATATATCAAAAATGGAAGAAATGTACGATTATGCTATGAGACTTTTCAATAATAGATTATACGATGAAGCAATTAACAGTTTTATTGAATTCATTAATGAATATAATGATGATAAGGAAAAAATAATCGAAGCATATAGAAAAATATATTTATGTTACTATTATAAACAAATGTATGATGAAAGCAGGTTGTATTGTTACTTGACATTTAAATATACATTACCTAGAGCAGAAGAATGCTGTTTTATAGGATTTACATACTTAAAAGAAAAAAATTATGATAAGGCTATATTTTGGTATGAGTTAGCAACTAGTTTAAAGCCGCCTAGAAATAATGAATTCATAATTGACAAAGATTCTTGGACTTGGAAACCCTATGTACAATTATGTGTATGCTATTATCAACAAGGTGATGCAAAAAAAGCTTTTAAATATAATGAAATAGCTAAAAGTCTTAATCCCTATGAAGAAAGTATATTACAAAATATAGAATTTTTTAAAAAGCTTGGATATAAGTCTAATGATTTATTATAAAACTATTAGTGAGGGGAGCTATAATTGAACAAAGAAAAGTTGAAATTACCTAATGAACAAATATTAGTAACAGGTTGTGCTGGTTTCATAGGATTTCATTTGTCAGAATATCTATTGAAGGAAAACATAGAAGTAATAGGTGTTGATAATATCAATGATTATTATGATATTAATTTGAAATATTCAAGACTTGATATTCTGAAGAAATATAATAATTTTAAATTATATAAAGTATCATTAGAAGATGAAAAAGAAATTAATAATATTTTTGTAGATAATAATATTATGTATGTAGTTAATTTGGCAGCACAAGCAGGAGTAAGATACAGTTTGAAAAATCCAAAAGCTTATATAGATTCTAATATAGTTGGATTCTTAAGTATATTGGAAGCGTGTAAAAATCATGATATCAGACATCTAGTATATGCATCTTCAAGTTCAGTTTATGGTGGTAATAAGCAAGTCCCTTTTTCAACTAACCATAATGTAGACCATCCAGTAAGTCTGTATGCGGCCACTAAAAAAGCTAATGAGCTAATGGCACATACTTATAGCCATTTATATAATCTACCTACAACAGGACTTAGATTTTTTACTGTGTATGGACCATGGGGAAGACCTGATATGGCACTGTTTTTATTTACTGATGCCATTCTTAAGGATAAGCCAATCAATGTTTTCAATTATGGTAAGATGGTAAGAGATTTTACTTATGTAGATGATATTGTAGAAGGTATTGTTAAGTTATTAAATCATATTCCAAAAAGAGACAAAGAATGGAATGATAAGAATAATGAGTGTAGTAAAAGTTTTGCTCCATATAAGGTATATAACATTGGTAATAACTGTCCAGTAGAATTAGAGTATTTCATATCAGTTTTAGAAGATAAATTAGGAAAATCTGCAATTAAAAACTATCTTCCCATGCAGTCAGGTGATGTGCCAAAAACATATGCAGACATTAGTGACCTAAAAAAGGATATTGGTTTTAAACCCAAGACTGATATTGAAGACGGTATCACTGAGTTTGTTGATTGGTATAGGGATTATTATAATAGATAACTATGAAAAGCGAAAAAGGACTGCTACAGGCAGTCCATGATTATTATTATCATAAACCCTACATATCAGCAAGATTTTTATAGTATTCCCTCTTTTTGTAATGTATAAATCATTTTTTTTGCTCTATGCTTATAAGTATGTTCACTAACAGCCTTATTGCCATTTTCTTTTATTTTTTCTCTAAGTTCTGGATGCTTTGAATAGAAATCAACATAATCTAGTGTTTCCCTCTCACAAGAAGATACAATCAAATCTTTATCAGGAGTAAATAATTCGCATAACTTGCTGTTATAAGAAGTTATTAAGAATCCTCTGGAACCAAGTATTTCATAGGTTCTCATTGTTATTGATTCATCATGATAATTTTGGAGACCTATTATCATGTTAGAGCATCTATAAACATTATTAGCTTGTAGATAGTTTAGGTGGCCATGGATATTGTTAGAGTTTATTGTTGTTCCTAGATAAGGTTCCATTTTATCCCAATATTTTCCCCAGAAGTCAACTGGGATATCATTTTGTATTAGTGGTTTAATTAATATGTTAAGAGATTTATGTCTATAATGATTTTCATCCCAGGAGAGGACATTAGGATAAGCATTAGCCACAACCGCTATATTTTTTTTACACCATTTTTCACATGTAACAGGTTGATGAATACATGGTTGATATGCAAAAGGTAAATGGGCTGCACCAATTCTAAGAGATTTATATATAGGGATACAAGATGGCGAAATTGTAAATATATATTTGGGATTGGTCTTTTTTATTAAAGGAATAGAAAACTCATTAATAAATGTCGGGTCTTCAGTAGCCCAATATACTAGAGGAATCTTATATTTGTCACAGGTTACTCCTATTAGTTTTAGATTAGAGTCAGTATGCTCTACAGTCCATCCCATTAGAATAATTAGATCTGGTTGGAATTTATTAATAAGTCTATATACTTTTTCTTCATTTATTGATCCAGAGACTAGAATTTTGTGTCCTGCATCACGAAAACCCAGTGGAAGTCCAAATACAAAACGGTCATCTTTTTCAAAAAACAATACTTTCATAAAAACTCCTTATTTTTAAGTTATATAATAACAGTATTACAGTTATTAATGAAATAGAACATTATACATTTATATTTAAGAGATAAATTCGTAAAATGAAATGGGTAAGTTTTATATGAATTATTAAATATAACTTACCCATTAGTTATTAATTTGTTTTCTTAAGTTATTTTGGTTTATTCCTTAATGGGTACCCGATATGGTTAAGTCATCTCGGGATGATTTCCATGCTGAATATACACTAATTACTGAATAAGGTATATCTGACGATGGTATTGGGTATTCACGATAATTACTGGTTCCTACCTTTCCAATCTTTATGGGATTGTTTGTATGGGCATATTGTAATGTATAGACATTACCCACTGATTCTATATTTGCTGCCATGAGGATTAGACCATCTTTAGAATGCAATTTCCTTATATTTTCATTTTTTAACATATCACCATGTTTTACTGCTACTGCAGATGATGGTAGTCCAAGTGTAAAATGCCATCGTTGAGCTTGTAGTCCATAAAATAACGATGATACCTTCCTTCCTGGATTCTTATCCATTCCTTTTGTTTGATCAGTTCCTATGAATGTCCTATTTCTGCCTTTTAGAAAAATGACTTGTCCATTTCCTAATTGATTGCTAATTGCTGATGGAGTTACTAGAGGTTTAGTATTGCCATTACTATCTGTATAGCCATATTTCGCAGCTACACGTCTTGTTAACTCTCCTTCCTCTTGTGAATAATTTCTTCTGATCTTTTCTTCGTCCCAATTATAAACATACTTATAGGGATATAGCATACTTGTATCTGCTCCTGATCTAGCTGCGTCAAATATATTAAAGGGTTTATACGCACCACTTACATTAATATAAATATCTAGAGGTGTAATATAATCTGGATCTGAGGGGTTTTTTGTCATATCCAAATAGTAATAGTAGGGCATTATCTGAACATCCGTATAATAGTTGCCTATTGTTTGTACATCTGCTAATAATTTGTATCCAATGGTAAGTGGTTTATCTTTTAATAACTCTATATTATTATCGCTAGGTGAAAGAGGGAAGTAGATAGGCTTCCAACTTGTATTGGGCTTATTGTGTTGTCTCCATAAGTACTCACTTGGTTTATTAAGATGTTCAAGTAACCCATAAGTATTAAGAAAATGATTACTATCATCTGCTTTATCACCCCTTATATCCATATAACTTCCAACTACATTATTCTGTTTCATTATATCTACTTTTTTAATTACTTGATTAACATACCAATCAGCATCTGTATACCAACTAGACAATGGTTCTTTGAATAGGTTAGAATATCTGAAGTCTTGTGTATCTTCTATGACGAGATTGCCAATTCTTCCTACAACATCAATATTATATTTTCTAAGTGCACTGTGTAAAGCTCCTTTATTGTAATATCTTACTTTATTAGTTGGATATTTATTATTATCTATATCACCATTATTAGCTATTACCTTAAATGTTACTAATGAACTTATTTCTTCGTTATTAGCAAGAGGACAATAGAAATTGTACTTACTACCGCCTACGGGGAGTGATATTTCTTCCCATTTTTCATACATCTTACCGTTATAGATGACATTGAATCCGAAGGTTACACTTTTTTTGGCAATCCATTCGCTTGTATCCATATCATTGACAAAACCTTTACCTCTTGTTTTGGTTGTCTTACCAATCCCTAATTGACCATTACCATAAAAGTCTCCTGTACTTGGAAAATATATTTGGAATGGGTAGTCTAAGTTTATAAAATTTCCAGGGCTAACGTTTTCATTTTGACCTGATCCTTCATCATAAATAATTACTGGCTTATTAGCAGAGATTGTATCACTTATTTCTTTGTAGCATTCTGGATAATGTCCTCCTTCATGGTGTGGTTCTGTACAATTTAATGTTTTTACTGTGATATACTGAGGTTCTGATGAAATAATCTTAGGAGTAGTTATTTTTATCTTACCGTAACCACTATTAATTCCTGATGATGTGGTACCATTGGATACACCACCAATATACCCTGAACCACCAGCCCCTGCTTGTTCTGTATCCGTGCGACCTCCGTAATAACCACCACCGCCACCGCCACCGCTATCTGACGATGAACAATTCTCACCTCTACCTAGTTGATAACCTGATGTTTGTGTCCCTGGTGAATTATTAGAACCTCCAAATGTTCCCGACATACCTCCGCCATGTCCGCCTTCTTCGCTATCTTCTCCAGCACCACCGCCGCCGCCTGCGACAATAATTCTTGAAAATAGGGAGGTACTAGTTCTTATATCTGTAGCTCCACCGCCTCCAGAACCACATTCATCTGAACGACCATATTGGGAACCACTACCACCACCATTATATCCTCCGTATGCATAACCATCTCTTGGATAACCATCAGAACCTTTTCCACCTACATATAGGTATAACATATCTCCTTTTCTTAGATATTTTTCTCCATAGGAATAACCGCCTTTACCACCATAGCCTCTATCATCACTATAGCTTGTACCTCCTGCTGCGCCCCATGTTTCAAGTTTATAGATACCATCACAAGGTGCTGTAAAAGTCTGCTGTCTTCCAATATAGTTATAAGTATATGTGGTAGCCTCTTGGGGTTGTACATAATTAGGGTTAATTACTCTTGTTGTTGTATAACAACTTGGTGTATGTTCATGTCCACCTGTATATTTACAGTCTAAAACCCATTCTACTTCTTCTAAATCCTCTTGACAATTACCCCCAATATTTTTGGTTGATGGTGTTCTTTGATCTCTTGCTTTTGGGAGTGGTATGACTATGGCATTTTCTGCTGATACTGGATTATGTATAACAATATCGTTAACTTTGGTATGGTTATCAGAATAGGTTGTTTTGAATTCTTGTCCATTCATACCATATTTACTATTTCTTGATTTACTATATGCTGTGCTTCCACTACCACGTGATAATCTTAATTCATAAAATATGCTTGAGTGTCCTGTTATATATTCTCCATTAGGTATTTCATCCATTATATCAAGTGAGGTATTTATTAAGCGTAATTCAGTGGATGGTCTTGAGGGCCTGTTTTTACCAAATGGGTTACTATCAAATATAGTTGATACTCTTGTACGATTACCGCTTCCTTTATATTTTTCATTTGGTCGATAATATTTACCATTATATGAACCAATATTGATATGATCTTCACTCCACTTAGAAGCTGATAGGGGATTATTATCCCACATTTCTTCTTTACTTGTCTTAGGTACCTCTAGTAAATCCGTTGTTTTCATTGTAGGCGAAGGGTCTGACTGAAAGTATATGACAGACTGATCTCCTGATGATGTTTGTAGTATTAAGAAGTCTGAAATAGCAATGGCATTGTTTGGTAGATTTCTTCTATAGTTAAACTGTTTTTGCTCATTAACTGGTCCAGAGTCTTTACTATTACTACATTTATTATCTGAATCTCCTTCAGTCCACGTTACAAAATCATGTTGATCTGTTTCAAGAGAATATCTTAAGCGATGATTTCTACTTGTATCATTACTTGCTATGTTCCAGAATATGTTTGGATTACCTTTCTTAATTGTAGCTATTACTTCATCTGTACCGATAATCTCTCTCATACCATCAACTTTTGACTGTTTAATCTCCCATACATTCACTTTTTTGATTTTCATATAATCAAACGTTATATTTTGACTCCATGTATCACTATAACCGCCAACTCTATGGTTACAACATGGACCACAGCCTGTATGGCTAGAAAGACCAGACCAGACCTGCTGATATTCGGTATGAGATTTTTCTGATTGTGTTTTAGTAGCCTTTCTCGTTACAACTTTTTTACTTTTAACACTGGTATTTTCTGCATGTACTGTTCCATCGTATCCTGTTATGGTTCTTGGTGTAGGAGGTCCAGGATTAGATTTGGACCATCCTCCTGTTTTACGGGGAAGATTACAGTTATGTAAAGGACCTATATGATTATCTCTATTTTCACACCAAACTTCATTATATTTTGATAAATACCTTCTTGTTGCTGTTCCGTTAGGAACATACTCAACTTCAATATCAACTATAAATTCTGACCCTCCTGATGCATAGTAGAGATTTCGTGTTGTAGGTGTTCCTGCCATTGCTTCAAATTGTTCATGATAGACATCACCTTGTTTGATTTCTGACCAATAACTTGGTGAAGACACATACCCATCTGTTTCAGGTTTCCTATAGAATGATGCTACATCTGCGGATCCACTAAGGGGAATTGTTTTATCATGTACTTTCACACTTATATCTGCATCATATTCAAATTCTATGGTTTCTCCACCAGCTATTGGATATTGGGTAAGATCATCAGTATAATATAGTTTTTCACCACTGAGGTAGTTAAGTAATTGTCTAGCACTAATATTATATGTATAATTTGCTTGAGGCTGAATAATGGCTCCGCTTTTATCTCTTTTTAAGTTTACAGTGAGTTGTACAGGGCTATTACCAACAAAAACTTTCCAGTTTTCTAAACTTTTAGCACCTTGGGTGAGGTTGATAGTTATATTCGCCATTTGCTCAATTTTTTCGCCTTCAACCTGCTGACTATCTGGTTCAGCTTTTAATTGGTGAGTTCCTGTTACTTGGACGGGTACGTAGTAGAAGATTACATTTGCCTCTTTAAAGGAACCTTCTTCTATTTGGTTGAATTTTTTTGCTTGATACTTATTTTTACCTGTTATTGTTATGAATTCATCTGTTTTTGTTTCAATTGTGCCATTATCTTTCTGTATAGTACATGAATGGTATTTATATCCTGGAAATACTTTTTTTGAATATGTTTGAGACATGCCATGTTCCAAAGAATCTTTTTTTTCCTTTTCATTAGGCATCATTACATCATTTCCGCGTATATCTTTTGTCATATGACGGATAATTACATTTGATATAAATGAGGGAAATTCTAGTTGCTTATTATAATCATCCTTAAAATCATCTGGATGAAGCCAACCTCTTGCATACTTTATTCCACCATGCCACTTTGCAGGTTTGAATTTTCCATTAATAAGTGTTTCTTCTCCCTCACATGAATAATAGACCTCATCTTTTGCATTTGCTTTTTCTCCTCGCTTATTAAGATGTCCTAGATAATTCTCATCATTTCCTTTGACAAGTTTAATTGTATATACGGGGTCTAAATACACCTTACCTCCATCTATTAAAAGTTGATTTGCCCAGCCAGGGTTATTTTCTTCTTCTTCTTTTAATCTCTTAGTAATCATTTTATATGATATATAGAATGTAGTCCTAATTCGTTTAGGGCTACCTCCTATATTTTCACTTTTATTACTTGATTTATCATCTGGATCTAATTTCAGAACAACAGATTTTTTTCTACTATGTGAGGTTTTATCTTGGTCAAACATTTGCCAGCCAATAGTTGAATATCTGGTACCTGTTGTTGCTTTTATACCTACTGTTGTAAACTTCAAATTGCCATATTCATCAAATCGTATTTTTTCTCCATCTTCTGCATGACTAGTTATAAAGAATGTATTTAATATGACTACGAATATTAATAATATACCTAATATCTTTTTCAATCTACTTCACTTCCTTGATTGGTGTTATAAAGTGTTCATCAGAAATAAGTCTTTCTGCTGTTTCCCATTTCTCCTTAGACTTTCGTGCTAAATTTGCTATTTCGACATCCACTACACAAGTATATTTCTTACCAAGTTCAACATTTCCATATCTAGTATAATTTTTTAACCATTTCATATCATTACAACTCTCAATGATATAATTCATTCTTCCTCTTATCATGGTATCTCCATTAGTATATATGCAAGTTTCATCTGTTATGAATTCCGTATGTATAGCTATCTGTTTTTTTGTTATCATATCAGCCCAGTAATTTATATGTTCTTCATTATCCCTTTCTATACGGTCATCAGCGATCCAAGAAGAACTTTCTAAAAAGAACCATTTTAATTTTTCCACGTACTCTCCTTTATTATAGGTTCTATAATCCACATTATAGAATGTTTCCATATAATTTTTTCCAGTTTCAACAAATTCTATTACCTTGTCCTCGCTATAGCGATCGACGAGCCACTCATGGTTTTCAATGCGTTTTGTAAAATTATTTTCTTGGTATGGATACTCCTGTAATTGTTGTATAATTTCCTCATTAGTCATTCCTTCCAAATCTACGGTATCACGCTTTAGAGTTATAATAACTGTATAATTAGTGTTATCCCACTCTACATTTGCCCCCATTGCTTCACTAACAAATCTTACAGGAACATAAGTTCTAGAATCTTTCAATATAGCTTGAGTGTCCATGACTTGTACTTGATCATCAACAGTTATTTCTTTCTTATTAATAACTAATTTAATAACTTTATTATCGTATGTTATAGTTGCTTGTTGAAGGTCACCATCCCAGATAACTTGACCACCCAATGCTTCACTGATGAATCTTATTGGAACAAGAGTTCTATTGTTAGCATCTATGAATGGTTGAGCATCTGGGAAATCTACAGTTTCTCCCTCTACTGTTACCGTTACATAAGTTTCTGCTGTTACTGTTGATACCATCATTGCTGTCATCATCATTACTACTGCTACCATTAAATTTACTACTTTTTTCATTATAATTCTCCTCCTCATTATTGGTTTTGATATTATGATTTAAGTGTATTAAAAATTAGGTCTATTAAGTAATAATATTGCGATATATAATTATATGTTTTATTTTAAAATATTAACAAAATAATGTCAATATATAATATTTTTTGCATAATAATTATAACTTTAATAATATACTGCAAAAATTAATGATATTAATTATATTTTATGAAAAAGTTGGATTTAGTACTAATTGTATTTGCATCATACACTATTCTAAAATATCCAATCAAATGATATAGAGATAAGTTGAATTAATTAAATATATTTTAATTACTCTAAAAAAAGGTTGCGTTAGATAGGCAGTAGTGTATAATGATTAGTAAGGTATTAGTGCAGTTTTACTATGGAAAATTAAAGATAAATAAGATTATGTTAAGATGGTTATAATCTAGAAGTGAAAAATTTTTTATAGAAATTTGTATCTAATGAAAGTCTGATTTGCATTATTCAATAAGTAATTATAGAGGAGATTTGAGGTATCCTATGAAATATGTTCAATTATTATATAATCCAATGTCTGGAAACCTAGATTTTCCAGCTTACCTAGATTTATTTATATCAATATTCCAAGATGTAGGCTATGAAACTAGAATACATAGAACTAGAAGCAAAGATGATATGGCTGATTACTTAACAAGTCAGGATCTAAATAATTGTTGTGCAATAATTGTAGCTGGAGGGGATGGTTCAGTCAACCAAGTGGTAAACTGTATAATGAAAAACCATATTGATATACCTTTAGGTGTAATTCCAGCAGGAACTGCCAACGATTTTGCATCTCATCTTAAGATGCCTTTCAGATATGGTGAATGTATTGAAACTCTTGCTAAGATGAATGTTAAAAATGTAGACGTGGGTAAGGTAAATGATAAATACTTTATCAATGTCTGTTGTGGAGGATTATTTACAAATATATCTCAAAATATGGATTTAGAATTAAAGAATACATTAGGAAAGCTTGGATATTATATAAAGGGTGTTCAGCAACTACCTAGATTTCGAAAGATTCGCTACAAGATTACTAGAAAAGATGAAGTATTAGATGATTATTTTTATCTGTTCTTGGTATTGAATGGGAAAAGTGCTGGAGGATTCAATAAATTAGGGGTAGATGCACAGATTGATGATGGTAAAATGGATTTTATTGGAATCAAAGCATGTACAATTAATGAAGTTGCAGTTTTATTTGGTAAAATATTAATTGGAGAGCATCTTCAAGATAGGAACATAGTATTTTTCCAAGATAACAAAATAGATATAGAGTGTGTAGAAGGTGTTAAAATGTTTAAAGAGTCAGATATTGATGGAGAAACAGGTCCAGAGTATCCACTTCATATAGAAGTTAAAAAAAGAGCTTTGAAAGTTATATGTAACTTATAAAAAAGAAATATTACGGAGGTAGTTATGATTAAATTAGAATTAGAAGAATTTGTTGAAGAAATAAAAGCCGAGATGTATGGCTATGAGGAAATAGAAGAAGCTATGATAAATGATTGGGAAGATAGATTCAGAGCTTGGGTAGCAAAAGTACAAGATAAAAAGATTAAAAATGATAGAATTAAGTTTGGACCTAATTCTATCAAAGTAGAGTTAAAAGATGAGACAGATATATTTAAAATAGTTGATAAATTTCTAGTTGCTGTAACCCATAACGAAATAGATAAATACTTTATTGATTGGAGGTTATAATTATTTGTTTTTGTTATTATGTACGTCTTCTGGCTTAGCCTTATCTAGGGCTTTTTCTATTGCGCCAAGAAGTAGTGAGGACGTATATTTAGTATCTGTTTTAATGCTTAGGTTTTCAAAACTGGTATCATTAACAAGTTGAATTTCAAGGTCATTTAATGTTGGTACTAGAGCAGGATTAAGTGTAGCAATAGCATTGTCTAGGTTGGTTAGATTAATTGAGTTAATATGATTTTTATCAACCACAACTTCAACATTTACTGGTTGATTTTCAATTACAATGGATGATGTATATACTCCAGGAACATAAGTAGCCATTACAGGTGTTTTAGTATCATTTTTATTACCTAACATGTAGATAAGTAATAATATTAAACATATTCCAACTATTACAAATAGTACAGTATATATTATTTGTTTTAGTTGTAGAACGATAATTTTGGTTGATCTCATAATTGCCTCCTTATACAAATAGTCCGATTAATATATTTTATTTAAGATAGGACTAAAATATGAAGGTTATGCAAAATTATTTTATATAATTTTTAGAAATCCATAAGCTGTATGTTTGATTTAATATGGAAGGAGAAATTTAATCACTAAAGTTTACCTGCTTAAACAATGAAAGGATGAAAAGATATATGGCAAAACAAAGTAGAGTTTTTAAACTATCTAAATTAGTTGTGTTAATAATGATTGTAGTATTAATGATTGTATCATGTAAAATGATAGATTCAGATGAAAATAGTACAGGGTTAGACAATAATGAACAACAAATAGTTAATAATGATAAAAATGATGAAATAAAAGATGATAATGAAAAAAATGATAAAATAAAAGATGAAAGTGATAATACTGAAATTAAAGATGAAGAGGAAGTAAAGAAACCAGTAGAGATTGATTATCAAGCAGTTAAACCTAATGAATTAGGACATATAATGGTTATTATGTATCATGGTATTATAGATTTACCACCTTATCATGTAACTGAAGAACAATTTCTTGAGCAGTTACAGTACATGTATGACCATAAATATAGACCTATATCTGTTAGAGACTATATAGATAATAATATTAATATTGAAGCTGGATATACACCTATAGTATTTACTTTTGATGATGGACTCAGTTCAACTTTTTCATTAATTGAAAAAGATGGAAACCTAGTTCCTAAGCCTGGTACGGCTATTGAAATACTAGAAAGATTTTCTGAATCACATCCAGGATTTGATAGTAAAGCTGGTTTGTATATAAATGGTCAAAAAATATTTGAAGGTGCTGGAACAGTTGAGGAAAGAATCAAATGGTTAGTAGATAATGGTTATGACGTAGGTAATCATACAGTATCCCATGATAAAACACAAATGTTAAGTAAATTAGATTCTAGACAGATAATGAAAAACATCGGTATAGTTGATCAGATCATCAAGAATGCTGTTCCAGGTTATAAAGTTGATTCATTAGCATATACATTTGGAAATAGACCAGTAAAAGCCTTGCGTAATCTAGTATTAGATGGTGAATACAATAATATTAAATATAATTACTCTGTAGCTTTTAAAGAAGGAGCAAGTGCGCTATATTACCCACCACTACATATAAAGTTTGATCCATTGAATGTAGCTAGAGCTAGAGGGTCAAAAGGAGAAATTCAAGATATGGGATGGTTCTTTGACTATTATGAACAACATCCAGAAAAAAAATATATCTCTGATGGAAACCCACATAGAATTTCCATATTAGAGAAAGATGAGGATAGCGTGAACAAAGATAAATTAGGACAAAAAGAGCTTTACTTATATAAATTAAATCAATAATATAAATGACCTAATCAACATATGATTGGGTCATTTTTTCTTAACATATAGTAATTAATCTGTTAAAATAATTATGCATGAAAAAAATATTTCAATAAATATAGATATGTAGTTAGGGGGATAAATATGTCATTACAATATATACTAGGATGTGCTGGAGCAGGAAAAACATATTGTTGCTATGATAAGATAATAAAAGAATCCATGAAAAATATTGATAAGCCCCTTATTATGATAGTCCCTGAACAATTTACTCTAGAAACTCAAAAGGATATTGTTAAACTTCATCCTTCGTCTGGTATCATGCAAATAGAGATTTTAAGTTTTCAAAGATTAGCTTACCGTATACTTGATGAGATAGGTGGAGCCAACAAAACTTTGCTTGGTAATACAGGTAAAGGTATGGTTATTAGAAAAGTCATTGAGGAGAATAAGGAGAAACTAAGATTATTCTATAAGAATTCAGGTAAACCAGGATTTATTAAAGAATTGAAAAGTGTTATAACAGAACTCTATCAATATGATATATCATCACAAGACCTAACAAAATCATTAGAGGAATTAAGCAATAAACCATTACTACAAACTAAGATAAATGATTTACAGATTGTTTATGATGGATTCAAAGAGTTTATCAAGAAAGAATATATTACTAATGAAGATACATTAGATATATTAAGTGAGTCGATAAGAGATTCCAATCTATTAGAGAACGCTACAGTTTGGATAGATGGATTCTATGGATTTACACCAATACAATATAAAGTATTAAATGAGATATTAAAGAAATCTAGAGAAACTTATCTTACTCTTACGATAGATAGCATAAACAAATTAGATGATCTATCTGATGAATCAGAATTATTTTATGAAACCAAGAAAACAATCTACAAACTTAATAATCTAGCGAAAGAAAGTAAAGTAAAAGTATTAAAACATATATTACTTGATAATAAATACAATAGATATAAAAATAAAGCATTAGAGCATCTGGAAAGAAATATTTTTAG
The DNA here is from genome assembly GCF_025211055.1 of Vallitalea sp. Lineage (GTDB taxonomy): Bacteria > Bacillota > Clostridia > Lachnospirales > Vallitaleaceae > Vallitalea. Next base: position 36,113 of record NZ_JAOARO010000038.1, read on the forward strand.
ATACCCGTATAAGATATATAATGAAGGAAAAAGTGATATTTATATACATACAGCACCTAATATCAGAAAAGAAGTAATTAATCTATCTGATAATATAATCTATCTAATAAAAGAAAACAACTATAGATATAGAGAGATAGCAGTGGTAACTGGTGATTTAGATGGATATGAAAAGATTATATCAAGGAGTTTTAAGGAGTATGATATACCATTTTTCATAGACAAGAAGAAAGATATTCTATCTAATCCATTTGTAGAATTTATTAGAGCAGCTATTTCAATAATTAATAAAGGATATACCTATGAAACTATATTTAGATATCTTAAAACCAGTTTAACAGGGATATCTATAGAGGATATAGATATCATTGAAAATTATGTACTGGCTTATGGGATACAAGGTAGAAAACAATGGGAACAGGATTTTGAATATCCATACATAAATAATAGATTTAATGATGAATATGCATATGAACAATTACAAAGAATAAATGTGACTAGGGAAAAAATAGTAAATCCACTATTAGAATTTGGTAGAAACATAGGGCATAAAAAGGTTAAAGTTAAAAATATAACTCAGGATTTATATAATCTTATAGTGACCTTGAATGTGGAAGAAAAAATATATAATAGAAGTGAAAAATTCAGGTTGGATGATGAGTTATTGTTAGAAAAAGAATATAAGGCTATCTATAAAATTATAATGGAGTTATTGGACAATATAGTAGATATACTAGGTGACAAAGAGATTACACTTAATGAATACAGTGTTATATTAGAATCAGGTTTAGAACAATGCGAGATGGGACTTGTCCCGCCAGGACTTGACCAAGTTGTAGTGGGTGATTTGGAGAGATCCAGATTAAGGGAAATAAAAGCACTATTTATAATAGGACTTAATGAAGGCAAGATACCTAAGATATCAGTTAAAGCTAATATTTTATCTGACTCAGACAAAGATAAATTGATGGAAAAAGGTGTAGAACTTGCTCCAAGTACCAAGAAAAAAGTATTTGAAGAGCAATTCTTAATATATACTGGGTTAACAAAACCCTCTAATAAGCTGTATCTTAGCTATGCCAGAACAGATATAGATGGTAAATCAATGCGACCATCCATACTTATAAGTAGAATTAAAAAAATATTCAGAAATCTAGAAGTTATTGACATAGAATTACAAAAGGATGAATATAGAATATATCTACAAAAACCTACTTTTAGAATTATGCTTAACAAATTACGTAATTATAATAATATTGGGCTTACTGATTATTGGAAAGACATATATAGTTGGTACTATAGTAATAAAACTTGGAGACATTCAGTTAAATCAGCTGTGGGCGGTTTGTATCATATTAATTCAGAAGAATTTTTGCCAGAAGAATTAGTCACAAGTATCTATACAGATACACTTATTAATAGTGTTTCTAGATTGGAAGAATTTGCAAAATGTCCTTTTGCTCACTTCTTGGATTATGGATTAAACGTATCAGAAAGAGTAGTTAGAGAAATATCTATGCCTGATATTGGAATATTGTTTCATAGGTCCATAGATGAATTTTCTAAGAAGCTAAGTAAACGGGAATTGGAATGGAACCTAATTGAAGATAATGTAAGGGATAGATTAGTAGAAGAAACCGTTATTCAAATTGCTGATAAATATTGCAATAGTATATTTTACAGTACAGGACGAAATACTTACCTAATCAATAGACTTACAAGAATAACCAAAAGAGCTATTTGGGCGCTTCAATATCATATCAAAAAAGGAGAATTTAAGCCTACTGATTATGAAGTAGCATTTGACCCTGATAAAGGGGACCTTGAATCTCTGAAAATTGATTTTGATGACGAAAAAACTATGAAATTAAAAGGTAGAATTGATAGAGTTGATAGATATGAGACAGATGATACTATTTATGTAAAAGTAATAGATTATAAATCAGGTAATAAACAATTTGACATCACTGCTCTTTATTATGGATTACAATTACAATTGTTAGTATATCTTAATGCTGTAACAGAATTAGAGGATAAAAAAACAACTAAAAAAATAGTACCAGCAGGTGTTTTTTATTATCATATCGATGACCCTATAATAAAAACGGAATCAGACCTTAATAAAGATGAATTGGAAAAACAAATTATTAAAAGTTTGAAGATGAATGGACTTGTTCTAGAAGACGTTGATATTATCAACAAGATGGATAAAGATATTGACAATTACTCAGATATAATACCAGTACAGATAACGAAAAAAGGTACTATCGGCAAGAGATCTTCAGTTGCTTCTAAGGAACAATTTGATATATTAATGGATTTTGTGAAGGACAAGACAGAGGAGATTGGTAGAGAAATCATGAAAGGGAATATCCTAATCCATCCATTTAAAAATAGCAAGGACGATGCTTGTGAATATTGTAAATATTCATCTATTTGCCAGTTTGATAGTTCTATGAGTTGTAATGAATATAGAATATTGCATAATATGGGTAAAAATGAGGCATGGGAAAAAATAGATAAAAATAGATAAAAGTTGAGTTTCTTAAAAAATTTTGATATCATATAAGTTAGGTTTGTCAGAGGAAGTATAAGAGGTTATAGAAAAGAGGTGCGGTGATGGAAGCTATCATCAATAAAATAATTTCTATTGAAAATAAAGCTAGGGAGGTATTGGACACAGCAAAAGAGGAAAAAGAAAATAAACATAAAGAAATGTTAGATAGGGTAGAAGAATTAAAAGATAAGATAGTAAATGATGCAAATAGAAAAGTCAAACAACTAAGGCAAAGAGAACTAGATGAAGCTTTGGCTGAAGCAGATGAGTATATTAAAAAAGCAAAAGAAAGACTAGAAAAAATGAAGCTCTATGGAGAGGAAAAAAGAAAAATATGGAGTGATGAGCTTGTAAAAGCAGTTCTAGAGAGGTGAGTATATGCTAGCAACGTTCAAGTACAGTCATCTTTCTACTAAGATTAGAGCAATGAAAGGTAAAATGCTTACAAAAGATGACTATGAGCAACTACTTCTACGTAACAGTGTACTAGAAGTTGCGATATATCTAAAAAACAATACTTATTATAACGACTTTTTACAAGAATTAAATGAGAACAATGTTCATAGAGGTCAAGTTGAAACGCTTTTGTATAAATCGATTATCAGTGAAGCTCTTAAGATAGGTAGATATCTCAAAGGAAATGAAAAATCTGTTTTTAGATATATTTATCGTAGACAAGAGATAGAAGACTTGAAGAAAATGCTTAGAATATTACAAATGGGTGGCGATATACACCAAATTGATAGAAGATTATTTTTTATTAATAAATATAGTGTTATTGATTTTAATAAGTTGTTTGCTGCTAAGGATATTAGAACTTTTGTTAATGGGCTGAAGGAAACTAATTTTTATGAGATTCTAAATCCGTTGATAAAAGATGAAAATCATATAGACCTTTTTTCGGCAGAAATGGCACTGGACATGTATTATTATAAAAAACTTATCGCACAACCTGAATTAGTAAGTGGTACAGATAAAAAGATTGCTAACCTTATTATAGGTTTGGAGGCAGACTTACGTAATATCATGTGGGTATATAGAGGAAAACATTATTATAATATATCCAAAGAGATATTATACAGGTATCATATACCCTATCGGTATAAGTTGAGGCAGAAAGATTTGAGATTACTTATTAATTCTAATAGTGTAGATGAAATAATGGAAATATTGAAAAAAACTCCCTATAATGACATACTATCTTCAGATGAACATTATTGGGAAAAGGAATTCTACGAGTATATACTTAATATCCATGATAAAAACATAAGTATGTATCCATTCTCTATAGCACCCATTATTGGATATATGTTCGCTAAAGAGGTTGAGATAATGAATATAACAACTATTATCGAAGGCATAAGATATAACGTTGATTCAAACAAGATTAAGAAATTTTTAATCGGTTTTTGAAAAATAGGGAGGAGGCGATTTCATGTCAATTGAAAAAATGTTTTTTGTAAATGTGGCTGGACCAATTAAAGCTCTGGATTATTTTGTAATAAAAAATGTTTTACCATATGATGTACAGTTGGTGAATGCAATTTCAATACTAGATTCAGTTAAAGGATTATACCCATTTTCTATACAAAATCCCTATGATAATGTGATTAAGAAATTAGGTAAATTATGTGAGAATCTTGACATCAAATTAGAGCAGATTGATATTGATGACAAACAAATTAATTGTGCTCTTGATGTAGAACCTGTAATAGAAGATTTGAGTGATGAATTATCAGAACTTATGAAGCAAAAAGAAGATATAAATAATAAGATAACAATAAATAAGAGAATCAGAAAACAGATTATTCCGATTCAAAACGTAGATATTGAGATCAATAAACTATTTGAATTTGAGTTTATGAAATTCAGGTTCGGCAAAATGCCAAAAGATAGTTTTAAGAAACTAAATGACTATGTGGAAGATCTGGAAGTAATAGTATTCAAAGTATTTGAAGAAGATGACCATGTATTCTTACTATACTTCATGCCTAAGATAGTACAAGAAAGTATTGATAGTCTCTTTGCATCACTATACTTCGAAAGAATAAGGATATCTGGTGAAGTAAAAGGACATCCAAAAGAAGTAATTAAGAGAATAGAGGATACTTTGGTCAAGTTATCAAATCAAGAAAAAGAAATTGATAAGAAGATAGATAACTTCTACAAAGAAAATTATGATAAGATTGCTGATATTTATAATATCATCAACCAGTTAGATCAAGTATTTGATGTTAGAAGACATGTAGTTCATTCAAAGGATGCGTTTTATCTTACTGGGTGGGTTCCACAGAGTCAACTAGATGATTTTATGAAAAAGATCAAAGAAGATGAGGATATAACGTGTATTGTTGAAGAGGATGAAGCTGTCAAGAAGACAAAACCACCAACAAAACTAAGAAATAATAAATTCTTTAAACCATTTGAGTCATTAGTCAAGATGTATGGTACACCATCTTACAATGAACTTGATCCAACACCTTTTGTAGCTATAACATACTTGTTAATGGTTGGTATGATGTTTGGAGATATGGGACAGGGCTTTGTTATAGCATTATTAGGTTATTATGTTTATAAGAAGAAGGGAAACTCCTTAGGGAAAATAGGTATATATGCAGGAATAGCTTCAGCGATATTCGGTCTCTTCTATGGTTCCGTATTTGGTAATGAAGAGCTTCTAAGAGAGATATTTGGATTTATACCAATGATTAATCCTATGGAAAATAAACAATTAGTATTGATTATTGCTGTTGGATTTGGTGTTTTATTATTAATTTTGGCAATGGTTCTAAACATATGGAACGCAGTTAAAAAGAAAAAGATGGGACAGTTGCTTTTTGATAGGAATGGAATAACAGGTTTGATTTTCTATCTTGCACTTATTTATTTGATTCTGTCAAAAGTATTGAGAAGTGACTATAGAATTGCTACATGGCAGATTTTATTATTAATTGTGGTTCCATTAATATTGATCTTTTTATCACATCCTTTAGGAAACTTGATAGAAAAAAAGAAACATATATTACCAGAAGATAAAGGCGGTTATTTTATTGAAGCTATATTTGAACTTATTGAAACATTACTTGCAATATTAAGTAATACCATATCATTTATAAGAGTTGGTGCTTTTGCACTTAACCATGTTGGTTTCTTCTTAGCTTTCCACATGATGGCAGATATGGTAGGCGGTACAGGAAGTATATTTGTAATGATTTTCGGTAATATCTTGATTATCTGTCTGGAAGGTTTGATAGTAGGTATTCAAGGATTAAGGCTAGAATACTACGAATTATTTAGTAGATTCTTTAGTGGTGAAGGCATAAGCTTTAATCCATTCAAAATAAAGGATAAACAAGCAACTTAATATATACTTGTAATGTTTTACATAGATATTGGTTGCAAAGAGTTATATAGATAAAATTATATAAATAGAATAAAGCTGCATATTAATAGGTAAAATGTGGCTTATTGGAAATAAAGGAGGAAAATATAATGGATATAGTAATGAGTTTAGCACTTATATTAGTGATTGTTACAGTGGGAACTGGAGTATATGCAATAAAAAGAGGTATTGATGGAAGTAAAGCCAAGACGATTTTAGGTATAAATGTTTTGAGTTTCTTTGGGATTTTAATAGTTGCTACTGTTGTTTTGTTAACAGGCGGAACCACAGCTTTAGCAGCAGAAACTACTGAAAAGGTAGCTGCTAGTGCAGAAGGTATGAGATATATTGCAGCAGCATTATCTACTGGTTTGGCTGCTATTGGTTCAGGAATTGCAGTTGCTGTATCTGGTTCAGCAGCTATAGGTGCTATTAGTGAGGATTCAAAATTATTAGGTAAAACAGTTATCTTTGTTGGTCTTGCGGAAGGTATTGCTATCTATGGACTTATTATATCTATATTAATTTTAGGTTAAAAAGTAAACGGAGGTAGATTAGCTATGAAAATGTACCTTATAAGTGATAACATTGATACGAAAACAGGTATGAGATTAGCAGGTGTTGAAGGTGTAGTTGTCCACGAAATAGAAGAAATAAGAAGTGCCCTTGATGAAGCTCTAAAAGATAGGGATATAGGTATAATATTAATCACAGAAAAATTAGGAAAATTAATTGGAGATAAAATAAAAGATATAAAACTTAATTATCACACACCTTTAATTGTTGAGATTCCTGATAGACATGGTACTGGAAGAACACCTGATTCAATTACAAAATATGTCAGAGAAGCGATTGGGTTAAAGATATAATAATAACAAGATATTTGTTTTCGATACTGTTTAAAAAGGAAGAAGGGTAATTATGCGAATTGTTGAAGAAAAGATAGATAAGTTTGCTCATGATATCATGACAGATGTAAGTAATCAAAGAAAAGAAATAATTGAGCAAACCCAAAAAGAACTTGAAGCAATATATGAAGAAAAAGAGCTTGCATATCTATCCAAAGCTTATGAAATAATTCAAAGTGGATTAAAAAGTATAAAAACAGAAAAAAATGAAATAATATCCAAATCTATTATGGATAGTAAAAGAGAGATATTAAAAGCTAGAGAAGAAATCATAAAAGGTACTTTTAGGGATGCTCAAAAGGAATTAGAAGCATTTACACAGAAAAAGGAGTATCAAGAGTATCTTATAAATATGATAAAAGAAGATATAGCTAAAATAGGAGAGGGAGAAATACTGATTTATATTGCCCATACCGATGAAAAATATCTTAATAGGCTTAATAAAGAATTTGATAATAAGATTGTTCTTGAAGACAAGAATAAAAAAATGATTGGTGGATGTAAGATATTTAATAAGACTAAAAATATATACTTAGATGATTCATTTTACAGTAAGTTATACGAGCAAAAAGAAACATTTTTGCATAATTGTAATCTTGAAATCGAGTAAAGAAGGTGGCAAATTGAACAAAGATGATATGATTGTTGGTGTAAATGGACCTGTTGTAACCGTAAGAGGCAGCAGTAAATTTAAGATGTTAGAAATGGTTTTAGTTGGAAATGCTAAGTTGATAGGTGAAGTCATCAGTATAGAGAATGAAGATATCATTGTACAGGTCTATGAATCAACTACTGGGATTAAAGTAGGAGAACCTGTAATATCAACAGGTGAACCCTTGTCACTTCAATTAGGACCTGGTATTATAGGCACCGTTTTTGACGGTATTCAACGTCCTCTTAAGAAGATGGAAGAGGTTTCTGGCTCTTTTATAAGCAAAGGACTAGATATAGAGTCTCTTAACACTGATAAAGAATGGGTAGTTGAAGTTGTTGTAAAAAAAGGTGATAGCATTAAAGGCGGAGATGTTATAGCTGAGATTAAGGAAACGGATCTGGTTATACATAAAGTTATGATGCACCCATATATGTCTGGAGTAGTAGAATATGTAGCTCCTAATGGAAGATACAAAGTCCATGACACTATTGTTAAGATTAAGACAGATCAAGATGAGATAAAAGAATTAGATTTGATACAAAAATGGCCAGTAAGAATGGCAAGACCTTTTAAAAACAGGAGAAGACTAACAATACCTCTTGTAACAGGACAAAGAGTTATTGATACGTTATTCCCAATTGCAAAAGGTGGTACAGCCTCTATTCCAGGTGGATTCGGTACTGGAAAGACAATGACTCAACATCAACTTGCAAAATGGAGTGATGCTGATATTATTGTATATATTGGTTGTGGAGAAAGAGGAAATGAAATAACAGAGGTTTTAGAAGATTTTCCAAAGCTGATAGACCCAAAATCAGGTAAGTCACTTATGGATAGAACTATATTGATAGCTAATACTTCCAACATGCCCGTTGCGGCAAGAGAAGCTTCCATATATACAGGAATAACTCTAGCTGAATACTATAGAGATATGGGTTATCATGTAGCCATAATGGCGGATTCAACCTCTAGATGGGCTGAGGCACTTAGAGAAATATCAGGGAGACTTGAGGAAATGCCAGCAGAAGAAGGTTTCCCAGCTTACTTACCATCAAGATTATCACAATTCTATGAGAGAGCAGGATACGTGGACAATCTTAATGATAGTGAAGGGTCAGTAAGTATAATCGGTGCTGTTTCACCACAAGGGGGAGATTTCTCAGAACCTGTTACCCAGAATACTAAGAGGTTTGTTAGATGTTTCTGGGCTCTTGACAGACAATTAGCTTATTCGAGACATTACCCAGCTATACACTGGTTGAATAGTTATAGCGAATATATAGATGACTTGGAAAATTGGTATGAAACTAAAGTAGCTGATGATTTCTTTGAATTAAGAACTAAGATAGTGAGTTTACTTCAAGCGGAAAGCAAATTGATGGAAATTGTTAAATTAATCGGAGCGGATATCTTACCTGAAGATCAAAAATTAACTCTTGAGATATCAAAAGTGATTAGATTAGGATTCTTACAGCAGAATGCATTTAATGATATTGATACTTATGTACCTATGAAAAAACAATATAGAATGATGGAAATCATTCTATACTTACAAGACAAATCAAAAGAATTGGTTAATGGGGGCATACCAATGTCCCAGCTTAGAAAAACAGGTATATATGATGAAATGATTAAGATGAAATATAATGTAAGTAATAACAATCTAAAAGAATTTGATTTACTAAAAGAAAAAGTTGATAATTTCTATGATGAAGTAAAGGAAAGTTATAAGAGTTTCGAAAGGAAGAAGCTATGAGTATAGAATATTTAGGATTAAAACAAGTAACTGGTTCCCTTGTAGTTCTTAGGGGTGTAAAAGATGTATCGTATGAAGAAATGGTTGACATAAAACTTGAAAATGGAGAAGAGCGAGTAGGTAGGGTCATAGAAATAAAAGATGATATAGCTGTTATTCAAGTTTTTGAAGGAACTACAGGTATGTCAAGTGCTAATACAAGGACAAGTTTCAGAGGGAAACCTCTTGAAATACCTTTATCAAAAGAAATATTAGGTAGAACATTAGATGGACTTGGAAGACCCATTGATGGATTAGGTGATATAATACCTGATGTTAGTAGAGATATTAATGGAAGTCCTATTAATCCAATTTCAAGAGAATATCCAAGAAACTATATTCAAACAGGTATTTCAGCAATAGATGGTCTTACTACTCTAATAAGAGGTCAGAAATTACCTGTATTCTCAGGAAATGGTCTGCCACATGATGCTCTAGCTGTTCAGATAGTTAAGCAAGCTAGACTTACAGGTAATGATGATGAAAATAATTTTGCAGTTGTTTTTGGAGCAATGGGAGTAAAGAATGATGTTGCTGAGTATTTTAGAAGAAGTTTTGAAGAAAGTGGTGTATTACAGAAAGTTGTAATGTTTCTTAATCGTGCTAATGACCCAGTTGTAGAAAGAATAGTTACTCCAAGATGTGCTTTAACAACTGCCGAGTATTTGGCATTTGAACATAATATGCATGTACTTGTCATACTCACTGATATGACTTCTTACTGTGAAGCACTTAGAGAAATATCTTCATCCAAAGGAGAGATTCCTAGTAGAAAAGGTTTCCCAGGTTATATGTACAGTGATCTTGCTTCTTTGTATGAAAGAGCAGGAATGTTAAGAGATAGGACAGGTTCTATCACTCAGATTCCTATATTAACTATGCCTAATGATGATATAACCCATCCAATACCTGACTTAACTGGATATATTACAGAGGGACAGATTGTTCTTGATAGATCTCTACATCAAAAAGGAATCTATCCACCAATAATAGTAATCCCTTCATTATCTAGACTTATGAAGGACGGTATAGGTGAAGGATTTACTAGAGAAGATCACCCTCAGATAGCCAATCAATTATTTGCCTCTTATGCTCATGTTCAAGAAGTAAAAGCTTTGGCATCAGTAATTGGAGAAGATGAGTTATCTGATATAGATAAAAAATATATGGAATTTGGTAAGGTATTCGAAGAATTATTTGTATCACAGGCTAGAGATGAGAACCGTTTCATGAATGCAACTCTTGATCTAGGTTGGAGATTACTTGGTATATTGCCAAGACAAGAGCTTGATAGAGTTGATGAAGAAGTATTGGATAAATATTATAAACCTTATTATGAGGAAGCGAATTAGATTACTCATATTAGCTAAACTCAGTAAAGGAAAGTGATTGATATGGATACAACATTATTTCCTACTAAAGGTAATTTGATTGTAGCAAAAAACACTCTTAGATTGTCTAAGCAGGGTTATGAGTTATTAGATAAAAAAAGAAATATATTGGTAAGAGAAATGATGCTTCTAATTGATAAGGCTGAAGAAATTCAATCTCATATTGATTCAACTTTTACGGAGGCATATGAAGCTCTGCAAAATGCTAATATGTCTATAGGTATAAGTACTGTTGAGCAAATAGGTACTGCTGTAGAAGAAGAAAAGCATATTAAAATAAAAACAAGGAGTATCATGGGTGTTGAGATACCTATAATTAGTATACCTGAGGAAGAAATACATCCCCAGTATGGCTTTGCTAGAACTACGTTATCACTTGACGAAGCATTCAGTAAGTTCTATAAGGTTAAGCAGTTGACAGTAGTTATGGCAGAAGTAGAGAACGCAATCTACAGACTTGCTATAAATATCAAAAGGACTCAGAAAAGAGCCAATGCTCTTAAGAATATAATGATTCCAAGATATACTGATTTGACAAAACATATACAAAATGCTCTGGAAGAAAAAGAAAGAGAAGAATTTACTAGATTAAAGATGATAAAGAAGAATTAATAATAAATCTCTTGTTGGCGAAAAACAAGCCTGACAAGAGATTTTTTCTACTCATTGTGTCGTTAGTAATTATTATACATTACAGGATTTTACGAGTTTAAGTTGTCCTATGTTTATTCTATTATTAAGAGGTAGGTTGTAAGCAATATATTTTCTAACTTCTTTTCCAACATTCTTTTCAAAAGAAATTGATTTACGTAGTTTGCCATCTTCACGATAATATCTTCTTGTATTATTTTTGATAACCTCTGGCAAAAGCGTGAGCCATGGATACATTGTTGTCAGGCTGATATCACTGTAGACAGATTTAATTGGCATGGTTCCACCTAGGTGGGTAATCAACTTACCCATTTGGTCACTATAGAGTTTTCGTAGATACCTATAGCAGAGGGCTTTTTTATCCGTATACTTTGAAAGTCCAATGACACCACCGCCGATAATGGATTTTCCACCAGGTGGTGTCATGAACTTGGTTCTATAAGCTTTGTTTCTATTCAAGTCATTAAGTAGATGGATATAGTTGGAGAAAGTAATTGTCATCGCAACATCATTGTATGCATACTCTTCTATGACATCGTCCCAAAACTCATTTTTTTCTGATTGTGAGTATGAGGAGGATGCAATATACCCTTTCAAGGCTTTTAATACGTCAGGATCAGAAATATTTAGTTCTTTCTGGGAAGTTAACACATCGTTGTGAGGGACTCTAATAAGAAAATCTGCACCACAGGTAACATTGGAGCCGTTACAGACTGAGGCACCTATATACTGGCCATTGTAATATTTGTCAAAGAAATACTCTAGCTCAGAATAATCATCAAATGTTTTTGGTAAAAGAACATTCTTACGTGTCTTCTCAAAGTAATCTCTTCTGATTACCTGATCATTCAAAATATCATCTCTATACATCATAATATGACATCCAATATCTAGAGGAAGTGCATAACAAATATCATTGTGCCTAGAGTATTCATCAAAATCTGTGACAAAGTTTTCTTTCAGATCATCATAGATATCACTTATTGGTTGAAAAATATTTTCTGATATTTCAGGTAGGTAGGCCATGTCAATACGTATAAGGTCATACTTTTTAAGGTTATTTTCGTTTAGAATTGCATCATATTGATTGTATTTAATGACATCAAAATTAACTTTCATGCCCAGATCAGATTCAAGATATGAATTGACCATTTTTATTGCACTGGTTGTTGGACTTTCAACCATCAGAATATTAATGGCATCAGAAGTTATACTATTTGATTTCATATTAATAAAGCCAGCACTCTTGACCACTTTTATGTGAGTGTTTGGTGGATTATCTATGACATAGAAAATAGCTTCAGCATAGGCATTCATGCTTTGGTAGTAGTAATTTATTTGATTATCAAAGGTCATTTTGTTTGATATAACGGATATGTGCTCAACATCATTTGATATCCTAAGAACATTCATAGCATTCACCACAGCCTCATATTTTTCAAGTGACGTTGTTATGATTAAATTGTAATGCTGCTTGCTCAAAATCTCAATAGCCCGTGTAAGATCATAGGATGTTTGACATAATTCATAGCTAACATTTTCTCCCATTTTCTCTACAACTTTTGAATACATGTGGTTATCAGAAAAAAACAATATATGCTCATAGCTTTTGTCTTGAAGGAAGCATTCCATATCTTTCTGGATTTGAAGCTGATCGAATATAATGGAATATTGGTTCTCTTCAAAATTCTTAAATATGTGATCCACTAAGATAAGAGTAACACCGTGGAAGATATTATTGTTGTATACTAGTTCTGGTTCATCCATGCATGTTACAACAATGACTACGTCTGAAGTAACAGAAGCGTTGTATGCAAAATTCTCTTCAAGTGTTGGGTTGAAGTCAGATATATGAAGCTGAAGAGTGATATTCTGTGCTGCTAGTTTTTTTCTTAGAAGATTATATAGTTTCCTGTATTTATATATGTTGATAGAAGGGATGATGAAAGCATATTCACTGCTATTATCTGCACGCAGAGATTGGGCCTTCTGATTGATGTAGTAACCCAGTTCATGGGCAGCATCTTCCACCATACGTATTTTTTCAATACTCACATTGCCTCTTTTGTTTAAAACGTTTGACACTGTTCCATAGGAGACACCTGCAAGCTTGGCGATGTCTTTCATTGTTGCCATAGTAATTCCTCCTAATAATTAATTAAACTTTATTCATTACTTTTTACTTTCAGAGAGTACTCTAATTAATCTATTTTAACATAGAATTAACTAAAAATCAAAAAACTATTATGTCAAATTGATACGTTCTAATTGATTATAATAATGTCTTAGTGTACCACAATTGATTATGCACTATTTATTAATTATAGTATGTAATAAAACCTCATGTATTTTATTGACAGAGGTGGGGTAAACTTAAACATGACAGATCAAAAAACTAAATTGATACTAATGGGAGTTCATGGTAATTGTGGTAATTTTGATACGATTCAATAGAAATAAATTAATTATTGACACCTATCAATTAATGTGTTATATTGAATATATAATCGGTTATAATTTTTAATAATTAAATTGAAAAGGAGCTTATTATGAAAAAAATTGCAGTTCTCTTGGTCATTGTAATGGCCTTCACTTTGGCAGCATGCCAAAAGCATCAGACAATAGAAACAAAAGATAGTGAACAGTCAACATCAGAAAAGAAAACAGAGCAAGAAGAAACAACTGAAAAAGAAGAGTCTGCACCAGCTAAAGATGAACAAGTGACTATTAATTACTATGGAAAACCAAATGAAGAACTAGAATTAAAGATTATTGAATCATTTGAGTCGGAGTATCCTAATATCAAGGTGAACTACATTGCACTCACAGGAGGTTCAAATGATAAGTTGCAGGCGATACAAACTATATTGCAGGCTCAAGATGATTCTATGGATCTCTTTGCAGCAGATGCAACTTGGCCGACAATTTTTACTGCAGCAGGTTGGGTGGTACCTTATGATGAGATTCCAAATGCTCTAGAGGGAAATATTATTGACAATTACATGACTACAGAAAACTTTATGCAGAATGGTCAGGTGTATGGTATCCCATTTCAGGCCAATGTAGGTGCTCTGTTTTATAGAAAAGACTTGCTAGAGAAATACAATCTATCAGTACCTACAACATGGGATAAGCTTAAAGAGGCTGCAAATGTTATTATGGCAGGAGAAGACAATCCTAATCTTGTTGGTTATGCTGCAGGATGGAAGCAATCAGAAGGTCTTTCCTGTGTAGTGCTTGAATACATGTGGCCAAATGGCATGGATATTGTAAAGGATGGCAAAGTGGATATTGATGAGGAACAAATGGAAAAATCAATACAGTTTATGGTTAATCTGATGGATGAAGGTATTTCACCTGAAAAAATGCCTACATATGGAAGTGAGCATAGGGCTTTATACAAATCAGGTAATCTGATTTTTGCTAGGGATTGGGTGACATCAACAACTAAGCACTTCCTCAATCCAGAAGGAAATGAATATTATGATAAGACTGGTGTGGCTATTATGCCAGGTGGTCATGGAACATTGGGTAACTGGGGACTGATGATTTCTAAGTACTCCAATAATAAAGAGGCTGCTGCAACTTTTGCTAAGTATCGTGCAAGTAAGGAATCACTCCTACTACAAAACGATATGATTGGTGCTTTGCCTACTATTGAAAGTTCATATGATGATGTAGGATTGGAAGAACGGTTACTGGGATATAAAGATGAGATATTTGAAGTGGTAAAGACAAGTAAATCCAGACCGATTACTCCATACTGGGGAGAGGTATCCCAAATCATTCAGGTTCAGGTCCATAGTGCAATTAGTGGTTTAATTACTTCTGAAGAAGCAGCAACATCTATTAAAGAGGAGATTACAAGAATCATAGATTAACATTAACGTGTATTTCCTGCTGGTCAACCTTGACTGGCAGGAGACTTTTAGGAGGAAAGAATGAAAAGTAATAAACGAAGTGGATATCTATTGTTATTGCCTTCAGTGCTTTTAATGGGTACCTTTATATTATTTACTGTTATAAAGACGATTACTCAGAGTTTCTATAATATAAAGATTCAAACTCTACAACAGGGTAGTGAGTTTATTGGACTACAAAATTATATAAATTTATTTACTGACAAGTATTTTATGAGTTCATTGAGATGGACGCTTGAATTTACTATATATTCAGTGGCAATTCAGACGATAGTGGCCACAGGCCTTGCCATGCTTATGAAGAAGAAATTCAGAGGGCAGGGCATTATTAGGGCTATAATCCTTCTTCCTTGGGTTATTCCTGCTGTTATTGCCGGTATGATGTGGACGAATATGTTTGGACATTATGGACTTTTCAATACGCTACTTTTGCAGTCGGGCCTGTTATCAGAACCGATAAATTTCCTAGGACAGACATTAACAGCTAAAGGAGCAATCATTATTGTAGATATATGGAAATCAACGCCATATATGTCATTGCTTATACTTGCTGGATTGATGGGTATACCTGATGAATATTATGAAGCAGCAAAAGTTGATGGGGCAAGTAAAATAAAGCAATTTTTCCATATTACTTTACCGTTGTTGAAAAGTTCCTTATCAATTACGATAATGTTTAGGCTTATTTCAGCGATGAGATCATATGGGCTAGTTGTTTCAATGACGGGTGGAGGTCCTGGGAGTACAACCGAGACAGCTGCTATGTATGCTGTAAATACATTTTTTAGATTCGGGAAAACAAGCTACGGTTCTGCTATTGCAGTGGTAATGATGATTATATCACTGTTACTAAGTCTGATATTCCTGAAGGAACTAATGAGAAAGGTTGATGTATAGATGAATGAAAAGAATGTTCAAATTCAAAAGGGAAGAACACATTATATAAGAAAAGTACTCTTTTCCATATCAATCATTACTTTTGCATTAGTTATGGTATTCCCGTTCCTATATACCCTTTCACTCTCATTCATGAGTGAAGCGGATATAACTAGCTTTCCAGTTAGACTACTTCCAAGCAGAGGAGTTTTTGATAACTATATTATTGCCTATACTCGGCAGCCAATACTTCACTATATGAAGAATAGTTTTATTATAACCTTGATTGCAGTGTTCCTCAATATCTCCATTTCTGTTATGTCGGCATATGCATTAGTAAGGACAGATATCAAATACAAGAAGCTGTTTATGTCATTTATATTAGCTATTACGCTACTACCAATCATCACAATCCTGCAACCGATTTATGAAATGTTCAGTAAAATGGGACTTCTGAATACTTATTTAGGTGTAGCAATCTTAGAGGCAGTTATGGGTCTTCCCATGAGTACATGGTTTATGACGGCACTCATTAAACAAATACCTATTGACTTTGAGGAGAGTGCAAGAATTGAGGGGGCGAATATTTTCCAATTGCTGATACATATTTACTTTCCTTTGTTGAAAGCAGGTATTGGTTCGTTGTCGATACTTAAGTTTATTGGAACATGGAATGCGTTTTTGTTACCACAAATATTAAATATGGCCAAGAGTCATAGAACATTGACGGTGGGTATCACTATGTATCAATCTGATCATGAAATTCCTTTTGGTGTGATTTCTGCAGCAGCTATGACGACAATTATTCCTGTCATTATCATAATTTTGATATTCCAGCGTTCAATCATTAATAACGTCCTTAAAGGCGGAGTGAAAGGATAATATTTTTTAATAAAACATTGAAAGGTGAAGTGTGATGAAAAAATCTAGTAACTGTGAAGCAAAATTTTACAAAAATGGAGACATGAAATATTTCCCAGGTAACACAATTGTTAACATGTTGTTAGAAAATCCTTTAAGGGAGGTATTGGCATCTGTTCAGAATTATATTAAAGGCTTGTCATTTGCTGACAAATGTGCTTTCTTACCTGTCGATTCATTTCATATGACGATATTCAGTATCTTAACTCAACAGGCTCTTGATAAAGATAGTGATATACTCCCTGAGGATATCAAACAACTTAATAATATGCAGGAAATAGATGAGTATATTGCGGGGAGACTGTCAGCGGTCAAAATACCACAGAGCATAGAGATGACAATTGTAGAGTTTAGTATAAATAAGATAATACTAAAACCAAAAACTAAAAGAGATCATGAGTTGCTTTGGACTTATATAGAAAATGTTTCAAATGCCATAGGGATGAAATTAAATGAAGACTATAAATTTCACATAAGTATTGCATACTTAATGGATAACCTGACAGATGAGGAAGTTGAAGAATGGCATGATTTGAAGATGAAATTAACACAAGACTACTCAAAATATTTCTCTTCAATAATTATTGACAGACCAATTTTTGCTGTATTTAATGATATGTCTGAGTTCAGAAAATATGGTGCGGGACGAGAGCATCTTGGTATATACATTGATAGTGAACAGAGTGTGAAGATGATATGAGCCTTCGTGTGATGAGCTTCAACAAAGACTATCACTAAGTATAATAGCCATATTATAGGATCACAAGAGCTTGAGCAAAAGTGGTAGTCAGACCATTACCCAGTATATACTGAATTGAGATTTCTTGACTAGACGGTGTTAAAGTGATGAGGTTGAATTATGAATATTCGTTTAGCTTTGAAGAAAGGAGAAATAAATGAAAGTAACATTTCTTGGAACAGGTAATGCTATTGGCATTCCTTCCCCGTTTTGCAGATGCAAGGTCTGCGAATATGCTAGAACTCATAAAGATAAAAACGTCAGAACAAGAAGTAGCATAATTATTAATGATGACTTAATTATAGATATAGGACCTGACATCTTTCACCAGTGCATAAGAAATAATATCAATTTGACAGGTTTGAAGGCAGCATTATTAACTCACACCCATAGTGATCACTTTGCTTATCCGGAATGTTTTGGTAAGGAAATCAGTATGAGCGACGGTATAAATGTACTAAATATTTATATGAGCGAGGCTGCTAATGACAATGCTATAGATGCCATTGAGAAAGCTTCATTAAACTCTTACATTACAAAAAAAGGTGTTGATTCTATTGAGTTCAATGTTTTGAAACCTAATAAGGTTAATAGAATTGGAGAATATAATGTAATACCTTTTTTTTCATCTCATTATGTCAAGGGTGACGAATTTGCATTTAACTATATTGTTGCAAGAGAGGGTCAAACGATTCTTTATGGTACAGATACAGGTTCGTATAACGACGAAACCCTAAAGTTACTTAAGAATTATTCCTTTGATGTTATAATCTATGATTGCAACAACGGCATTGATGGAGAGTACTCAAAGAATCATTCTAACTTCTATGAATTCAATCAATTAATACATCAATTGCTTAAATATGATGCAATAAAAAGTACAACAAGACTGATAGGTACCCATATTGCACATAACAGCCAAATGATACATATTGAACTAGAAAATATGTTGAAACAAACTTTTCATCACAAGTTTGAAGTGGCATATGATGGTATGATAATCGATGAAAATGTTAATTGTAATTAGTAGTAGCACATGAGTTATCAATGAATAATTTATTAAACCAATCTTCAAATCTTCACATGGTTAAAAATAAAAACCCCTACTTATATATTAAAAACTATAAGTGGGGATTTATTTTATTATATTAGATATGGATTGTAATATAACGTGTATTCCATAATATAATAAAATAATGTATACTTTACAAGACGGTCGTAGGAGAAAACTTCTAGCTATTGCCCTAAGTATACATATAGACTATAATAAAAAAGAATAAGAATTGTTTAGGAGAAATGCTCATGTCAGTTGTGAAATGGACGTTAGAACAACAAAGTGTTATTAATACAAGGAACCGAAATTTATTAATTTCTGCAGCAGCTGGTTCAGGAAAGACAGCTGTACTTGTTGAACGTATTATTAAAATGATTGTTGATGAGGAAAAGCCTGTTGATATTGATAAACTCCTTGTTGTAACTTTTACTAATGCAGCTGCCTCAGAAATGAGAGAGAGGATATCAGATGCATTGGAGAAGAAGATAGATGAAAACCCTGAGAACAGATATTTACATAAACAGCTGTCCTTATTACCTAATTCCAATATAATGACTATACATGCTTTTTGTCTTAATGTCATTAAGAATAATTTTCATCTTATTAACTTAGACCCTTCCTTTAGAGTAGCTGATGAGACAGAATTGATCCTTCTTAAAAGTGATACTATAAAAGAATTGTTGGAAGAGAAATATCAATTAGAGGATAATGGGGATTTTATAGATTTAATTGAGAGTTATACTTCTGGGAAATCAGATGATAGGATAGAAGAATTAATCTTGGAATTACATAGATTTGCTATGAGTAATCCTTGGCCAAAGAAATGGTTGGATGAAATGTCAGAGCAACTCAATATGGAAGGGATAGATAATATTGATGATTCTCAGTGGGCTTTGATGATAAAACAGGTTCTAAAAGATGAGATACCAATGTACATAAAGATTTTAGAAGAATGTAGGAGTATATGTAATAGTGAAAATGGACCAATAGGATATTTGGATGCTATATTATTGGATTTAAAGAATTTGAATGGAATTAATAATATCTTAGATACTTCGTTGGAAAATATTTCCCAAGAAATAATTAAGGTTGTTTTTGGTGCTATTGGAAGATGTAAAAAAGGTGTGGACAAAGTTCTACAGGAGAGAATAAAAGGTATCAGAGATGATGTTAAGGAAAAATTTAATAAAATAAAATCTGATTTCTTTTTCAAGAGTGGGGATAGTATTATAAATGACATAAATAATACATACCCAGTAATAAAGACACTGTGTAATCTTGTGAAAGAATTCATAGAAAAATATCAAGATGCCAAAGCTGAAAAGAATATAATTGACTTTAATGATATAGAACACTTAGCGTTAAACATTTTGATAGGAGAAGATGAAGAAGGTAAAAAAATACCATCTAATGCGGCGATAGAATTACAAGATAAATTTACTGAGATACTAATAGATGAATATCAAGATAGCAACTTGGTACAGGAAACTATATTGAAAAGTGTATCAAAAGTATTAAGTAATGAACCTAATATGTTTATGGTAGGTGATGTGAAACAAAGTATTTATAAGTTTAGATTAGCTAAGCCAGAGTTGTTTATGGAAAAATATAAGAAATATTCTATAGAAAAAAGCTTATATCAGAAAATTGATCTGCATAAGAATTTTCGTAGTAGGAAAAGTATTATAGATTGTACTAACTATTTATTCAGCCAAATCATGTCCGATCAATATGGAGATGTAATATATGATGATACAGCAGCTTTGTATCTTGGGGCTAATTATGAAGAATTTACAGATGGTGAAACAGCAGGACCTTCAGAAGTTATATTTATAGATAAGAAAGGTATGTATAGTGAAGAAAATAGTGAAGGGGAAGAATTAGAAGCAAAAGTTATTGCTGAGAGAATAAAAGAGTTTGTTAATCAATCTAACCCATATTATGTATATGATAAAAAGCTAGATAAATATAGACCAGCTATGTATAAGGATATAGTTATATTAATGAGAAGTACCAGTACTAGAGCAGATGGATTTGTTAATGAATTAATTAATTATGATGTACCGGCTTATACAGATGCTACTTCTGGGTATTTTGATACTATTGAGGTTAAGACAGTACTTTCATTATTAAAGATAATAGATAATCCTAGACAAGATATTCCTTTGATATCTGTATTAAGGTCACCTATTGTTGGATTAAAAGCTGATGAATTAGTACGAATTAAGACAGCTCTACCAGAAGGTGAGTATTATGATGCATATGAGCAATATATCAGTGGAACAATTAATGAAGACGAGCTTAGTGTAAAATTAAATCATTTCAATAAGTTGTTGAATGATTGGAGGGAAAAAGCTGTTTACATGCCTCTTAATGACATGATTCTTGATATCTATGATAGGTCACATTACTATAATTATGTATCAGTAATGACGGGAGGAAGACAGAGAAGGGCTAATCTAGATCTGCTTATTGATAAAGCTATAAAATATGAATCAACCAGTTATAAAGGATTATTCAACTTCATTAGATATCTGGAGAAAATACATAAGTATTCCATTGATATGGGAGAAGCTACTGTATTTGGAGAGAGTGAGAATCTAGTTAGAATTATGAGTATACACAAGAGTAAGGGACTTGAGTTTCCTATAGTTTTTATTGCTGGGATAGGTAAACAGTTCAATATGCAAGATCTTACCAAACCTATACTTTTACATCAAGATTTAGGTCTTGGACCAAAATATGTAAATTATGAGTTGAGATATGAAGTTAAAACATTACCAAAAGCTATAATAAGTAGAAAAATCAAGAATGAAAATATATCTGAGGAACTGAGAATATTATATGTTGCTCTAACTAGGGCAAGAGAAAAATTAATTCTAGTAGGTAGTTGCAAGGATTTGTGTAAACAAGCAGAAAAGTTATCTAGATACTTATTTTTCCCGGATAGATTGTTGATACCACAAGTGATAGCCAGTGGACATTCTTACATGGATTTTATTATACCAGCCTTATTAAGACATAGAGAGAGTGAAATAATAAGAAACTTACTAGATAACCCATCTATATGTTCACCTGATGAGCTATGGGGTCATGAAGCTTCATGGGATATTAAGATAATAACAACAGATGATATCATTAGTAGAGAAGAAGATGTACAAGATGCTAAAAATGAAACATATGAAAATCTATTGAATTGGGATTGTGAGAAAAGTTATAGTGAGTATCCTAGAGAATATTTTGATTGTAATCTGAACTGGACATACCCTCATGGGGATGCAGTATTAAAGCCAATAAAAATATCTGTTTCTGAAATAAAAAAACAGAGTATACCAGATGAATTAATAGAACATGAAGAGATGTTTAATGATTTTGAGCCATATAAGCCAAGATTTATGGAAGAAAAACTAAGCCTTACATCAAGTGAAAAGGGAACGGCATTCCATAAAGTAATGCAGCATATAGATTTTAATCAAGTACATAATTACGATTACATAGTTGATTATTTAGACAGCTTGCAACAAGGAGAAATAATATCGGAAAAAGAAAAAAGAAGTATACATATTAAATCTATTCTTAGCTTTAGTAAGAGTAATCTTTTACAGAGAATGATTAATGCAGAAGCCAATGGTAGATTAAAAAGAGAAGTTCCTTTTGTATTGGGTGTACAATTAAAAGATATCTATAAAGACTGTAATATAGATGAAAAAGCTTTGGTGCAAGGTGTTATTGATTGTTATTTTATTGAAGATAATCAAATTGTGTTAGTAGATTATAAAACTGACTATTTACAGACAAATGAACAAGAGGTTCTAATAAAGCGATATAATAAACAGATGGAATTATATTCAATAGCTCTTGAGAATATTATGGGAATGAAAGTAAGTGAAAAGATACTATATGCTTTTAGTATTGGGAAAGAGATAAGTATATAAAAGTTATAATTAAGAAGATTTCCGTAATAATGTATAAAATATCCAATATAACCCCATAATTGAAATAGAAAGGGTGGTTATATATGGCAAAGAAGAATAATAAAGACGAAAAAGAGAAAAAAGTTCTTACCGAAAATGAAAAACTGAAGTATGAAATAGCCGAAGAATTAGGTTTACTGGATAAAGTAAGTGTTGGTGGGTGGAAATCCTTAACTGCCAAAGAAACAGGTAGAATCGGAGGATTAATGACTAAACGTAAGCGAAGTGTTAAATAATAGATTAGAATTAAATCAGGTTAAAATAACCTTGCTCAGTACTGGGAGCAAGGTTATTTTATATTATAGTTTATTATATTCTTTTAAAATATTTTTACGTCTGTTTGATGGGGAAGTGTCTTTTGTATTTTTATATATACGACTGAAATAACTGGTATCGTGAAAACCAACTGAATATGCTATCTCACTAACAGATAGGTCAGAGTTGATTAATAGATTATCAGCTTCTTGTATTCGTATAGAGTTAATATAATGAGTTACTGTGTGTCCAGTCATCTTTTTGAACATTCGGCAAAAATGATATTTACTCATATGTGCTTGTTCACTCATATGGTCTAGACTCAAATTGTTGGTATAATTGTTTTCTATATATTTTAAGATTCTATTGAATCTATCTATGTTGTGAGTACGATATTTTACTTGATTGTCTGTAAGGACGGTGTTAATGTAACGGCGCATCAATATAACAATAAGTTTATATAATGAAGCTTTTATAAATAATTCAAATCCTACTTGACGGTTGGTATATTCATCATTGATTGATTCTATACATTGCTGTACAGATTCATCATTAACTATTAAATTCTTAAACAATATTCTATTCTCTATTATTGGATTAATATATTTAGAATCACAAAGATCTATGAGCCTGCTGTTCAGTATATGTGGATCTAATATAATACAATAATATAGAAAATCCTCAGTTAGATTCTGTCCAAAGTGAATTTCATTGCAATTTACTACTACAAGGTCTTTTTCGTTAACTATAAAAGACTTATCGTTACATTTAAATAAAGCAGAGCCTTCAATAATGTATAGGAGCTCCATTTCCCTATGCCAATGAGCGTAAACAGCAGTAGAATTAATACCTATGGAATGATTTTTCATTAATTTCATACAAAAATCAGGATTAGGCATAGTCATTTTTTCACGCAGTACAGATTTATCCATTAATTTAACTACCTTTCTTTGAATTTTTTCTTGTTTTAAATGTGAGCAATATTGTTATAGTTTTAAGCAATAGAATTAATGTAGATTTATATTATATGTACTATAATAAACTACAAAATATTAAATGTAAACACTAGATAAGTTGATTAAATAATAATAATTATGAGGTGATTGAAAGATGGATAAAGTGAAAGTGGGTATTATAGGAGCAGGGAATATTAGTGAATTACACGTACAAGGTTACAAAAAACTTCCAAATGTAGAATTAGTAGCTGTATGTGATTTGGACAAAGAAAAAGCAGAAGAGTATGCTACTAAACACGATATACCAAACATCTTTACAGATTATAATGAAATGTTGGAGATGGAAGAATTGGACGCTGTCAGTGTAACTACTTGGAACAATTCTCATGCACCTATCAGTATTGCAGCTATGAAAGCAGGAATAGATGTTTTATGTGAAAAGCCTTTAGCAATGAATTCTGATGAAGCTCAAAAGATGGTTGATACTTCGAAAGAAACCAATAAATTATTGATGGTTGGTTTTGTTAGAAGGTTTGAGAAGAATGCTAATTACATAAAAGAAACAATTGAAAATGATGAGTTAGGAAACGTATATTATGCTAAGACAGGATATATGAGAAAATGGGGAAATCCAGGAGGGTGGTTCTGTGATAAAAAACGTTCTGGTGGTGGACCTGTAATAGATTTGGGAGTTCATGTTATTGATTTAATCAGTTATCTAACAGGCAAACCAAAAGCTGTATCAGTAATGGCATCTACTTTTGAACATCTAGGACTAAAACCATATATTAAAGGTATGAGCAAATATAATGCAAAAGACTATGATAAAGATAATCCATTCTGTGATGTGGAAGATTCAGCAACAGCATTAATCAAATATGACAATGGTATGACTCTAAGTATCGAAACAAGCTGGGTATTACATACAAAAGAAGATAATAATTATTTGATGTTATATGGAGATAAGGCTGGAGTCAAGATGGAGCCTGAACTTGAATTATATAAAGAGCATAACGATTATTTTGTTGAAGAAAGACCAATAGTAAAAGAAGAAAAAGATAAGTTCTCAGCAATATTCCAGAGGGAAACAGCACATTTTATAGATTGTATAGTTAATAATACAGAATGTAGAAACCCAGGAGAAGATGGTGTAGCTATAATGAAAATATTAGATGCCATTTATGAATCTGCCAAGTCAGGACATGAGGTAATATTATAAAATAATAGGAGGTTATAAGTATGTCAGAGAAAAACAAGATAGGTGTTATTGTTGACTCATTCAGAGTCGGTGTAAAAGAAGGTATCAAAAAAGCTAAGGAAGTAGGGGCTAGTGGAATACAGATATATTCAGTAAAAGGGGAAATGTCTCCTGATAATCTTAGCAAACAAGCTAGAAGAGAATTACTTGATTATATAAAATCCAATGGACTTACTGTTTCTGCTTTATGTGGAGATTTAGGCGGACATGGTTTTACTATAAAAGAGGATAATAAGAAAAAGATAGAAATGTCCAAGAGAATAATGGATTTAGCAAAAGATCTTGAAACAGATATTGTTACAACACATATAGGTGTAGTTCCAGAGGATATGAATCATGATAGATTCAAGATTATGCAGGAAGCCTGTGAAGAGTTAGGAAATTATGGAGATCAGGTAGGGGCGTATTTTGCAATAGAAACTGGACCAGAGAGAGCAATGACTCTTAAGAACTTTCTAGATAGCTTAGATAGCAGAGGGGTAAGAGTAAATTATGACCCAGCTAATCTAGTAATGGTTACAGGTGATGACCCTGTACAAGGAGTATATACATTAAAGGATTATATTGTTCATACTCATGCAAAAGATGGTATTATGGTAAAAGAATCCAATCCAGAATACATATATGATTGTTTTGCTAAAGGTATTCCAGAAGGATTTCATTGTGATGATTATTTCTTAGAAAAACCATTAGGAAGTGGAAACGTAGATTTTGATAAGTATATCAAAGCTTTATGGGATATAGGATATAATGGATTCTTGACCATTGAAAGAGAAGTTGGTGCAAATCCAGAGAAAGATATACGTGAAGCAGTAGAATTTTTACAAAAAATAATAGGTTAGGATGATTATATGAAACTTGGAGTTAGTTCTTATAGCTTTTTAAGGTTAGTACAAGAAGGAAAAATGAAACAGATTGATGTAATCAGGAAAGCTAAAGAAATGGGTTTTGATGCAGTGGAATTCATTAATTTCATTCTTGAAGATGGTGAAACTGATGAATCATTCGCTAAACGTGCTTATGAAGAAAGTAAAAAGGTTGGTATAGATATTGAGAGTTATACTATAAGTTCAGATTTCATCAATGGTAGTAATGGTGATTTGGAAGCAGAGATTGAAAGGGTAAAAAGAGAAGTTGACATTGCAAATATACTTGATGCAAAGTCAATGAGACATGATGCTACGATAGGGTTTACAGACGATTATATAGGGCAAAGGTCTTTTGAACATGCTCTTCCAATATTAATCAGAGGCTACAGAGAAGTGACTGAATATGCTATGAAATATGGCATAAAAACAATGGTTGAGAATCATGGATTCTTTTGTCAAGACAGTTCTCGTGTAGAGAAATTGGTAAACGGAGTTAATCACCCTAATTTTGGAGTTCTTATTGATATGGGGAATTTCGTTTGTGTTGATGAACAGCCTGAGAAGGCTTTAGGTGTACTTATGCCATATGCTTTCCATGTACATGCAAAAGATTTTCATATCAAATCAGGTATGTTGCCTGATCCTGGTAGAGGATGGTTTCAATCAAGAGGTGGTAATTATTTAAGAGGTTCAATTATAGGTCATGGGAATGTACCTATATTACAGTGTCTTAGGATAATGAAAAAATATAATTATGATGGGGTTCTATCCATTGAATTTGAAGGGCTTGAAGATCCTTTAACAGGTATTGAAGTAGGATTGGAGAATTTACGTCAATATATTGAAATGGCTTAGTTTATAGATATTAATTTAAAGTGATATTTAGGTGTATAAAAATCAGCAAGTTAATCGATTCTTGCTGGTTTTTTCTTTGGCAATTTCTAATTACATTTTTATTTGAAATGTATCGCAAGTATGTCAGAAAAAGAGTTTTGTTCTGACTTGGTTTTTGCAAAATAGTATATGTATATGTTACGCCAGCTACTTACTCGTCCAACCCTTTTTCTTCTAAGTACATAACTGTTGGCTATTTTGGATTTATTTATAGAAAATCGAAATTAAATATAATAAGGAAAAAACAAAGTTAATCAATCTTGACTTATTATGATACGTTAATTATAATGAAAAAAGCATGAAAAGAAATTATCTTCAATGGGAAGGTGCTAAAATGTCTAGTTATAATTCATTTGCAATGGTTTATGATAAGTTTATGAATAATGTACCCTATGAGGAATGGGTGGATTATATATTGAGTATTATTGATAAATACTATTATAAAAAGCCAAAATTAATGTTGGATTTGGGATGTGGTACAGGTAATATTACGGAGTTATTAGCTGATAAGGGTATAGATTTGATAGGTGTGGATAATTCTAGTGATATGTTATTCGTTGCGAAAGAGAAGGCGAGGATTAATAATAGAGATATATTATATCTATTACAGGATATGAGAGAATTTGAGTTATATGGTACAGTAGATTGTATAGTAAGTATCTGTGATAGTATTAATTACATTTTGGATGAAGATGATTTATTACAAGTTTTTAAGCTAGTAAATAATTATTTAGATCCACGAGGCTTGTTTATATTTGATTTGAACACTTACTATAAGTACAATAATATTTTAAGTGATAACACTTTTTCTGAAACAAACGAAGATAGTGCTTACATTTGGGATAATTATTACTATGAAGAAGAAAAAATCAATGAATATGATTTGACTTTATTTATAGAAGAAGAAAATAATCTTTACCGTAGATATACTGAAACCCACTATCAAAAAATGTATGATTTAAATAGAATCAAACAGTTAATAATAGAAGCGGGACTAGAATATATAGATTGCTTTGAAGCATTTTCTTTTGAATCACCTACTGAGACTAGTGAAAGAGTATATTTTATAGCTAGAGAAAAAGGAAAACAATAAAAAGGAGCTTATTATGAAAGATTATATTGTTAGAGCCACAGCTTGTAATAATCAGATAAGAGCATTTGCAGCGACAACTACAAATATGGTTGATGAAGCTAGAGAAAAACATAATACATCACCAGTTGTTTCTGCTGCATTAGGAAGATTGATGACAGCCGCTTCAATGATGGGAAGTATGTTAAAAAATGAAAAAGACCTTATTACTCTTCAAATCCGTGGAGATGGTCCAATAAAAGGCTTAGTAGTAACAGCTGATGCCAAAGCTAACGTAAAAGGGTATCCGTATGTACCTATAGTTGATTTACCGCTTAAGGAAAATGGTAAGCTAGATGTATCAGGAGGACTTGGAAACGGTATTATGAATATTATAAAAGATATTGGATTAAAAGATCCATATGTTGGACAAACACATCTTGTATCAGGAGAAATTGCAGAAGACTTGACTTATTACTTCGCAACTTCTGAACAAGTACCTTCAGCTGTTGGGCTTGGGGTATTAGTAGATAGAGATTATTCAATTAAGCATAGTGGAGGATTTATCATCCAATTGCTTCCAGATGCAGATGAAGAAGTAATAAACATGCTAGAAGGGAGATTGAAGGTATTACCATCTATTACTAATCTTATGAGTGAGGGAAAAACCCCTGAAGAAGTACTTTATATGTTACTAGAAGGTATGGAACCTCAGATATTAGAGAAAGTACCAACTAAGTTCCAATGTAACTGTACAAAGAAAAGAGTTGAGAAAGCAATTATTAGTATTGGAAAGAAAGATATTAAGGAAATGATAGATGAGGGTAAAACTATAGAGTTGAATTGTCATTTCTGTAATAAAAAATATTATTTTACTGTTGATGAGTTACAGGAAATAATTTCATATGCACAAGGGGAGTAAAAGAGGATAAATAATTAACTCAACTTTCCCACCTTTAATTTAATGCAGATAAATTAAGGGTTATAGGTTATGTTTGCAGAATAAAAAGATAGATGAAACACCTATATTTTTATTCTGCAAAGCCTTTTAATTAGATTACCTACATAGAATATTGAAGTGGGAAAGTTGAGTAATTAATTAAAGATGGTTAATCAAACATTTTAAGCATATAAATGTCTAATTGAACATCTAGGATGGGAGAATATAATGGGATTATTAGTTATACTATCGATTGTAATAGGATGTTTTAGTATCTTATACTTCTTATTTCTAACAATCTTGAATGCAGGCGCAGGATTTTCATTTTTTTGGATTTTACTAAGTGTAATGGCTTTTTGTATGCTTTTTATATTTAGAAATTATGAGGGTGTCAAAGAGCATGTACCAAAGTTAATTAGGTACGTAGTATTCTTAATGATAATTATTGTTATAATGATTTTTATTGTTGTCCAATCTTTTATAATAAAAAATAGTATCAAACACGATAGTTATGATTCAACGGATTATGTTATTATTCTTGGTGCAAGAGTTAAGGGAACTACTATTTCATTAACATTGTCACATAGACTTGAGATAGCATATAAATATCTTATAGATAATACAGAAAGTAAGGCAATCTTATCTGGTGGGAAGGGATCAGGAGAAGATATATCAGAAGCGGAAGCTATGAAGATATACCTACTTCATAAAGGTATCAATGAAGATAGATTGATTATGGAAAATAAATCAACTAGTACGCAGGAGAACATTACAAACAGTTTTGAATTAATAAATGTGTATGATAAGAAACCTTCTGTAACAATAATAACAAGTGATTTTCATGTGTATAGAGCTAAGAAGATTGCTGAAAAATATTGTCAGGATATTCAGGGAATACCATCAAGAACACATCCACCATTGATTGTACACTATTATGTTAGAGAGTTCTTTGCGGTACTAAAAGATACGATATTTTAATTAGGAATATTTCCAAATATAGTAATTATAAATTATATATAATTTTTTATATTGACAAACTAATAGCTAATGTTATAATTATATCATTAGATAAGTTAAACACTGTGAAGAGACCAGTAGAATGTGAAAATAAACAGAGAGAAAGTTGGTTGCTGAGAGACTTTCATATGGAAGCATTTGAAGACTACCTCTGAGTGGCTCTAATAAAGTCCGTTGATTACGTTATAATCTTATTGAGTGGTTTCTTGAAACAATAAGGGTGGAACCGCGGGAATTGTATATAATCTCGTCCCTTACTACGGTACTCGTAGTAAGAAGACGAGTTTTTTATGCCATAATACTAAGACAGCTCGGTTTTATTTTTGACATAATAAAAAAAATGGAGGTGTTATTAATGCTAGAATGGAAAGAAGAATATAATCTAGGAATTGAAGAAATTGATAATCAACATAAGCATTTATTTGAGATTGCTGCAAGAGTTGGTGAATTGACGAAGGACATTGGTGAAGGTATAGATTGTTATGATGATTTTATGAGTATATTGAATGAATTAGTAAACTATACCATTTACCATTTTGATTATGAAGAAATATATATGCAGAAAAAAAATTTTGACAATGATGAATTCTTAGTGCACCAAGTTGAACACAAAATGTTTGTAAAGAAATTAGAGAAATTCCAAGAAACTGATTTTGATGAAAATCAATATGAAAACATTAATAATATGCTTACTTTTTTAGTGGATTGGATAGTACATCATATTATTGATGTAGACTCAAAATATGTTAAGGTAAGTTAGAGAGGAGAAAAATTATGATTATTACTTTAAAAGATGGTTCAAAAAAAGAATATGAAAGTAGCATGTCAGTTATTGATATAGCTAATGATATTAGTGCAGGACTTGCAAGAATGGCATGTGCAGGAGAAGTGGATGGAGAGGTTGTTGATCTTAGACATGTAGTTGATAAAGATGTAACACTTAACATCCTTACATTCAATGATGATTCAGGTAAAGGTGCTTTTAGACATACAACAGCTCATATCCTATCACAAGCGGTTAAGAGACTTTTTCCAGAAGTAAAATTAGCAATAGGTCCATCAATAGAGAATGGATACTACTATGATTTTGATAAGGAAACACCTTTTGCTAATGAAGACTTAGAAGCAATTGAAAAAGAAATGAAGAAAATCGTAAAAGAAAATCTTCCAATCAAGAGATTCGAATTACCTAGAGACGAAGCTATCAATTTTATGAAAGAAAAAGGTGAAGACTACAAAGTTGAACTTATTGAAGATTTGGGTAAGGATGAGGTAATTTCATTCTATGAGCAAGGGGAATTCGTTGATCTATGTGCAGGACCTCACCTTATGACTACTAAACCAGTAAAAGCTTTTAAATTATTATCTGTAGCAGGAGCTTACTGGCGTGGTGATGAAAAGAATAAGATGTTATCAAGAATATATGGAACATCTTTTGCTAAAAAAGCTGAACTTGATGCATATATTCAAAAATTAGAAGAAGCCAAGAAAAGAGATCATAGAAAATTAGGAAAAGAGCTTGAATTATTTGCAATGTTTGATGAAGGACCAGGTTTCCCATTCTTCTTACCAAAAGGAATGGTGCTTAGAAATACATTGATCGACTATTGGAGAGAAGTTCATAATAGAGCTAACTACCAAGAAATAGCTACACCAATCATATTGAACAAAGAATTATGGTTACGTTCTGGACATTGGGATCATTATAGAGAAAATATGTATACTACAGTTATTGATGAACTGGATTATGCTGTAAAACCTATGAACTGTCCAGGTGGTATGTTAGTATACAAAAACAAAATGCACTCTTACAGAGATTTACCACTTCGTGTTGGTGAATTAGGTCTTGTTCATAGACATGAAATGTCAGGTGCTCTACATGGACTCATGCGTGTTAGAAACTTTACACAAGATGATGCTCATATTTTTATGTTACCTGAACAGATCAAAGACGAGATTGTTGGAGTTATCAACTTGATAGATGAAGTATACAAAGTATTCGGTTTCAAATATCATATGGAGTTATCTACTAGACCAGAAGACAGTATGGGTAGTGATGAAGATTGGGATATGGCTACTGATGCATTACGACAGGCGCTTGATGAAAATGATCTTGATTATGTGGTTAATGAAGGTGATGGTGCATTCTATGGTCCTAAGATTGACTTCCATCTTGAAGATTGTCTAGGAAGAACATGGCAATGTGGAACAATTCAACTTGATTTCCAATTACCTGAGAGATTTGAACTTGAGTATACTGGAAAAGATGGAGAAAAACATCGTCCTGTAATGATTCACAGAGTAGTATTTGGTAGTATTGAAAGATTTATTGGTATTTTAATCGAGCATTTTGCAGGAGCATTCCCAGCATGGCTTGCACCAGTTCAAGTAAAAGTTCTACCAATATCTGATAAATATAATGATTATGCAACTAAAGTTGTAGATGGATTAAAGGCAAAAGGTATCAAGGTAGAATTTGATGACAGAGCTGAGAAAATAGGATATAAGATCAGAGAAGGAAGAATGGAAAGAGTTCCTTATCTTTTAATAGTTGGTCAAAAAGAACAAGATGAGAATAAAGTAGCAGTAAGAAGTAGGACCAAAGGTGATGAAGGAGCTATTTCACTTGACGAATTCATTGTAAGAATTGAAAAAGAAATTGAAAGCAAAGAAATTATAGAAGTAGAAGAAAAATAGGTAGTATTATGATAATAAAAAGCACGTACTTATTTATTATAAGTAATGTGCTTTTTATATTGGAGCAAATTAAATATTTTTGTGTATTCCCGTTTCTTGGTAAAATTTCTTTAAAGTATATATTCTTATACTTTAAATTTATCCGCTTCATTCTTTAATTCTTGAGCTGTATAATCAAGATTTTCCATCTTACTATTAATAACTTCAAAAGAGCTTACCTGTTCCTCAATCACTGCATTTACTTCTTCAACAACACTTGCATTGCTTTGAGAATCTCTTGCAAGTTCTTCAATAGCTGTTGACATCTCATTTGAAATATTTGTCTGTATTTTTGAAGAATTTGAAATCGTAACTACTTTTGAAGATACTTCTTCGATAGATACTAATATATCCTTAAATTGCTTGCTAACTTCATTTGCTAGATTCAGATTCTCTATCGATAATTCTTCACTATTCCTAACACTTTCATCTGCACTAGAAGTGTTCTGTTGAATCATTTCAAGTAGATTTGAAATCTCATTTGTTGAATGTATGCTTTCTTCAGCTAATTTCCTAATCTCTTCGGCTACAACTGCAAACCCTTTTCCTGCTTCCCCTGCTCTAGCTGCTTCTATTGCTGCGTTTAGGGCAAGTAAATTGGTTTGATCAGATATTCCGTTAATAATATTTATAATATCTCCTATTTTGCCAACTGATTCTACAAGATTACGAATAACTGAATATGCTTCTTTAGAAGATTTCTCAACTTGCTTGCTTGCTTCAAGTACACTTGCAATTCTCTTGGCTCCATATGTAGCAGAATCTAAGACCTTATTGATATTGTCTACAGTCTCTTGTGATTGATCCGATATCACTTCGGAATTTGAAGCGATTTCCTCTATTCCAGCATTTGATTCTTCAGTTAAACTTGCACTATTTTGCGTGTTTTCTGCAACAGCTACAAATGAAGATGCTAATTCACCCATACTTTGATTGGATGTTACCATGACATCTTTAATCTCACTTGAAGCATTTGACAATTGTTCTACATTTAATTTAATAGATATAACTAAGTTTTGTGTCTTTATTAAAAATAAATTAACCTTAGATGCAAGTTGACCTAACTCATTCTTACTATCAATTTGGATACGTTTTGTCAAATCCGCCTCTCCTTCAACTAGATCAAGCATCCTATCATTAATTTCCTTAAGGCCTCTCTTAATTATAATAATCAGTAAAAACGACATAATTATTGCTAGCGAAGATGAAATAACGATTGCAACTATACCAATTAAAGTACTTTTATCTGAAGAAGCTTGTGAAATTTCAAAAAATTCTATGGCTTTTTTTGAGGCAAATACATCTAACTCATTTACATAATCGATAATCTTACCTACATGTTCAGCGCCTTTTTCTTTTGTTATTCTACTGGCATTTTCTAAGTTACCATTCCTAGTTAACTCAATGACTTCATCTCGAATTACTTTCCATTCAATAAAACTATTTTTAGCATTATCCAACATAGTTTTCTCACCTAAGAATCTATCATAAATAACGTCAATAGTTGCAAGTACTTCAGCTTCATACTGATTTACATTTTCTACTAATTCATCAATTGTTTCTTGATTAGTTACTGTAGAAATATCTTTCATCTCTCTGTGAATTTTTACAATACCTAACTTTACCTCTTTTATTTCATTACTTACGGTAAATGGATGTTCGTACATTTTAACCAAATTATCTTTAATACCAATCATCGATTGGATTAGATAAATGCTAAGACCTACAAATATAATAATTACCATTACAAAACTTAATGTAATTCTAGTTGTTATACTTAATTTTTTCATTAGAGTATTTTCCCCTTTCAAGCTAAGAATATTATTAAAAACATTATAGAGTATTATTAGAATTATATCACATTCCATTTGACAAAGCCATACTTTAACTGATAAATGTATGATTCTTGCATAAAAATAAATTTTTTAATATAATTTCATAATAGCAATTTTTTAAATACCTATCTGGTATTGGACATAAAGATATTGGTTATATAATGTGTATGTTTATTAAACTATGCATAATAGTTTTTGCTAAATTGTCTATATGGGATAGATTAATAAATTATAAAAAGTTATAAAAAGTTATAAAAAACTATTGACAGAGATAAATTGAACCTGTATAATTAGTAAGAAGTAAAATAAGTAGAAGTATCCACTTCTCACCTTAGGGTAATAAGGCTACTAGGGTAAAATACGTAAAAGATGGATGAATTCATTGTTTATGTAATGTATATGAGTGGGTATTTTAATACGCGCTTTTTTTATTGTATAAAGATTAAGGCGAACTGTAAATAAAAAATTTTGGAGGTGTCCTACTATTAGCGAATTAATGATTAATGAGCAAATTCGAGACAGAGAAGTACGTTTAATCGATGATCAAGGTAACCAACTGGGTATTATGTCTGCAAGAGATGCTCAAAGGCTTGCTAGAGAAAGAAATTTAGATTTAGTTAAGATTTCCCCAAAGGCAAAGCCACCAGTATGTAAAATAATTGATTATGGAAAATTTAGATATGAACAAGCTAAACGTGAGAAGGAAGCTAAGAAGAAACAGAACATCATCAGTGTAAAAGAAGTTCGTTTATCTCCTAATATCGAACAACACGATATTAATACTAAGATGAAACATGCAAAGAAATTCTTGAATAATGGAGATAAAGTAAAAGTTTCCGTACGTTTTAGAGGTAGAGAATTAGCTCATACTGCAATAGGTAGAGAAATCTTACTTAAGTTTGCAGAAAGTCTAGTAGACATTGCGGATATTGAGAAGTATCCAAAAATGGAAGGTAGAAGCATGGTAATGTTTATGGCGAAGAAAAGATAAATACGGTATTATAAGGAGGAAATTATTATGCCTAAAATGAAAACACATCGTGGCGCTGCTAAGCGTTTTAAGAAAACAGGAACAGGTAAATTAAAAAGAAATAAAGCATTTAAAAGACATATTCTAACTAAGAAAACAGCTAAGAAAAAGAGAACTCTTAGACATGCTACAATGATGGATAAGTCTAACGAAAAAGTAATGAAGAAGTTATTACCATACGTTTAAATATATAAACCGAACAGGAGGGAAAAATCATGGCAAGAATCAAGGGTGCTTTACACACACGTAAGAGACGTAAAAGAGTATTAAAGTTAGCTAAAGGATATAGAGGAGCAAAATCTAAACAATTCAGAACTGCTAAACAAGCGGTAATGAAATCAGGTGTTTATTCATATACAGGAAGAAAACTTAAGAAAAGAGATTTTAGAAGACTTTGGATTGCAAGAATTAATGCTGCAACTAGAGTTCACGGATTATCATATAGCAAATTCATGTATGGTCTTAAGTTAGCAGATGTTAATGTTAACAGAAAAATGTTAGCTGAAATGGCAGTTAACGATTCTGAAGGTTTCGCAAGCTTAGTAGAAACTGCAAAATCAAAAATTCAATAATAAATGCTATATTAAAACTCTCTAATATATAGAGGGTTTTTTATATTCCATAAAATAATATGGTTTTTTATAAATAATACATTACACATATCTATTATTTTGTCAGCAATAATATTAAGTGATATTAGTAATAGTTGAAAAAGTAGTGTTTTGTAAAAAAACAAATATAAAGACTGATTATAGTATAATTATAATTATAGAAAAGCTTAGTTTTTAAGTAATTCAGTAACTATATTTATCATTTTGTCACAATATGTTGTAATAAAATATCCCCTATGTTAAAATAATGTTTAGATTAAAACTCAAGAGGTGAGAGGATGTATAAAAAAATTGGTAAAATAGTTTTGATTATAGGGGCTTTGTGTTTGGTATTTGTTTTAGCAATAGGGTTTATAAAAGATAGAAAAAATACAAACGAAGTAACTGCAACGGGAAATTCAATTAAAACTAAAAAAGATAATAATGAACAAGAAAATGACTCCAAAGAAGAAGATAATAGCGTAAAAGAATTACGAATTTCAGAAGAGAATTTATCATTAAAAATTGGTGATAAATATAATGTTGAAGTTAAAGGATTATTAGCAGACGGAAGCTTAATAGATTTGACTAATGATAGTAAGTTATTAAGACATTCAGATAATGAAGAGAAGATATCTATTATAGATGGAGAAATAGTTGTTTTAGACAGGGCAGAAGCAGATGATGAAGTAACAATAACATATGTATATGAAAATATATCAGCTACAATTAATGTAAAAGTTGAAGCAACTGAAGAACTAAAAAAAGAAGAGCCTGAAAAAGAAGAACCTAAGGAAGAGCCAAAAGAAGAACCAAAGGAAGAACCTAAGCAAGAAAACAATGAATCAAAACAAAATAATAATTACAACAGTAATGATGATACAGTAATGATTGATGAAGATGGAAAACAAGTGATAACAAATCAAAAAGATATTCACGTATTGGTTAATAAACAAAGAAACCTACCAAGTGATTATGTGCCTGATGATTTAATTCAACCAGATATAAAGTTCTCATTTACTCATGAAGACCCTAAAAGATATTTGAGAGAAGAAGCTGCACATGCATTGGAAAGACTTGTAGCCCAAGCAAAAGAAGAAGGTATAGAGATTGTAGGAGTTTCTGGATATCGTTCTTATAAGAGACAAGAAACAATCTTTAATTATAACGTGAAGAAAAGAGGATATGAAGCTGCTAACAAAGTAAGTGCAAAACCTGGACAAAGCGAGCATCAAACTGGTTTAGCTATTGATGTATCATGTGCAGGAGTTAACTATAAACTACAAGAAAAACTTGGAGAATTAAAAGAAGGAAAATGGTTAGCAGAAAATGCTCATAAATTCGGTTTTATTATTCGTTATGAATTAGGAAAAGAAGACATAACAGGATATCAATATGAACCATGGCATATTCGTTATCTAGGTGAAGACCTTGCAAAAGATGTTTACGAAAAAGGTCTTACTTATGAAGAATACTTCGAACAATATATGTTATAAGAAAAACCCCTAAGATTGGCGATGTCATTTAGTTAAGAAAAGCATAAAGAGTTCTGTTCTTAAAATAGAACAAGGCTCTTTTTTTCGGCAATAATTTTTAAAAAAATACTTGACAAATCATCAGAAAAATGTGGCGAAGCCTCTTAAATATACGTATTTTAAGGAGGTTTCTATGTAAGCGTCAAATGACTGCCGCCTAGCTATCCTCTGTAAATAGAGATATACTTCGTAAGCGACAAACCCACCACACATTCAATTATTAGTATCTCCATGATATAATCCAATTCATGGAGGTGTTTTAATGTCAGATATTAAAACTGATAAAGAGTGGAAAGAAATTATTAGTTTATTTAAGAAAAGAGTGATATAAGGAAAAACGGTACTATGGAGCTACCTAAAACTTCTCCAAACTGGAAGAAAGCTTATAATAAACGTGTTATCATTGAACAGATATTCAGCGAATTAAAGGAATCCTTTGGATTGAATGCCCTAACGCAATTTAAACTGTCTTCTATTTTTGCTTACATTACGTTAAGCATAATTGCTTATAACTTATCGATATACATAATGAAATAGTATAAATAATTAATATTTTGCCATTTTCAAAACCTACTTAGTTAGGTTTTATTGTGATGCCTTTATATCATCATAGTTTATTTAATTTGTTATTGGGCTTGAAATCCATGTGATACCACTAGTTCATTTGGATTCAACTCATTTACATCTAATAGAACCCATCCTTACAACACCCTAACCGATAGTATACTTTGTGTGTATATTATAACAATAGTAACCATATTGTATATAATAATATTTATAATACAAGGTTGCCGACCTCCCACTGTTATATTAGAGACTTGGCATTGTTCAGTCCTGTCTCTGTAGGAGCATATTACAATAACACATATCCCGATTTATGGTCGTAAGATGAAGGCTGTCCTTGTATTTTTTATAGTCCGGACTATTTGTTACAGCTGATAGGAATATTTTACCACAGAAACCTACAAAAAGGTTACTGTATATAATGGCACACCCATTTATTGTATGTGTACCTTTTTATTGGATAAAAAGAATGGATTTAGAAAGATGTGTTATATCTAAAATATTTATATTATTTACCATTAAGATAAGCTTTGATATAGACTACTTAATTGATACTAAATTACTATGATAACATTTTATTATTTACATAATATTTAAAATGTTGTAAACTATAATTTATAAAAATATAGAACAATAAAGGAGTTTTAGAATGATTAGAAATAATAGTAACAAAATAATATTATTAGTATTTATTTCATTACTGTCTTTTTTATTATGTTCAGGTTGTACAAATAATAAAAAAGTAGTTGATGTAAATACTGACAAAGTTATAAATCAAAAAGCAAATAATAAGAATACCAATGAAGATAACCCTAAAATAGAAGATGTTACTGATAATCAGCCATCTAAACCAAATGTAATAAAACAAGAATATACTAAACCGAATTATAATTTTTACTATGCTGATTTATTAGCGGATTTTAATAAACAAAATGATACTCAAACTCATTTTTTAATTCTTAATAATGCACTACTTGGGTTATATAAGAATGGCAAGTATACGAATTTAACTGAATCAGAAATTAATAATAAGCTCTTTGAAAATACTAAATTTACTATCTTTCAAAATAATAATATGTATACAAATGCATCCATAACATATGACAGAGCAATTAGTAATGATATAATTTATATTAACATGATTGCTAACAATACAAATTTTGATTTATCTCAACCATATTTTGCGATATCTAATTATAATATTGAAAGACAAGTTTCAGTTAACAAAGATAACTATAATTATAATATTGAAGAGTACACTACAATTATCAAACAATTATTAATAAAAAACAGCTTTATAAATGTGCCTGCTATTATAAAAAAGTTAATTCCAATTGATATAAATAATGATGCCACTGATGAATATATTGTACAAGCTACAAATTTTTATGATTCATTTGATGAAATGATGAAAAAATATAACTACAATCCATATATTAATAGTATTTCACCTTTTTCTGCTGTACCTGATCTCAAAAATGTATGTGCTTATGATATAACTATATTAGTAAAAGAAAATAATGTTTTTATCCTAGATGAACGTTATCAACAACTATATGACTTTCAATTTAAAAATTTATCTGAGAAAGAAATAAATAACCTTATTAACTCTAATAACGATTTAGGTTCTTTACAACCACAAAATAATGTGTTTGTACTTTATGACAATGACCACCAGATAATTGCTGTAGAATCAACATACTTACCTTATTATGAAAATGGAATGGTAAGTTACTTAAACACTATTTTTCCATCTTCCAATATTATAGCAACATTGGATATTGATAATGATGGGACTAATGAATTAATTTTCAAGAAACATGAAGATATTCTTATGAATTCCACATCTCAAATATTAAAGTATACAAATGAAAAATTATCTACGGTTTTACAAAACGAAATAATT
The DNA here is from genome assembly GCF_025211055.1 of Vallitalea sp. Classification (GTDB taxonomy): domain Bacteria; phylum Bacillota; class Clostridia; order Lachnospirales; family Vallitaleaceae; genus Vallitalea. The sequence goes on from NZ_JAOARO010000038.1 coordinate 76,390, forward strand.
GAATAGGGGCATTAGCTAAAATGCCCCTATTAATACTAAAGTAATTTTTTTAGTAATGATGATGTTATATTATTATCGACAGTACTATTACTTAATGAACTTGCTGCAGCACCATTACTACCTATTCCCATTTTTCTAATTTCCCAATGGATATGAGAACTTCCTACACCCTTGTTACCTTGTAATCCAATACAAGTGTTTTCATCAACTTCAGAATCTTTATTTACATAAAGTTCATATGCATGTAAATATGTAACTCTATAACCTGGTAATTTATCATAAACTATTGATATTGTATTAGCCCAATTATTTGCAGGTTTTGCAATAACTTTACCTTTACCAAATGCATAAAATTTACATTTATGAGAATAACTCATATCAAATCCTTCATGTAAGCCTTGGAAATATCCCTCACCATTTTCTATGTCATTCCTAGTATACCCTTTGTTAGGCAAATAATATTCCCCAAATAAGCTGATATTTTTCCATAATCACCACCAAATAATTTCTTTTTTAATTCTTTCAAACAATTAAATTGTTCATCACTCAATAGTTGATTATTATTAAGATTTTCATGAAAATACCTATAAACCTTTCCCTCATAATCATCTGGATGATGTACTTTTAGTGTATTAATTGAAGACGTTTTGCTTGAATCATCCTTTAATAAATTCAATTTCATTGTCTGCAAGCCAACTTTTTTAATTTTATTAGTGAGAGTATAATTCTTACATCTAACATTATATTGACCTTCACCAGAATACCCTTTAATTTTAATATAATATCTAATTCCTGCCTGCACAGGTTTTTTCTCAACTAAATCCCATTGACCTGCACCTCTTGCTGATTGACCAACTACCTCTCCACTAGTACTGCCTTTATATACTGTGATATCAACATCTAATGTACTTTTAATGGCTCAACATAAAAATTAGCTTTACCATCTTTGTTAAATCGTACATAATACCAGTCTTCTTGTCCTTGACTAATGTTTACTGGTGGATTATCGTAGTCATCTATTATTTCTTTTGCATTTGGCGTAACTGTACCTCCTGATTTTATTTTACATGAAAGTACAAAAGAACCTGATCCAGATTGATGTTGTACATCAAGCTTTATCCTCTGTCCAGCACTAACATTTATTTCTATCTTTTCGGCGATTCCACTTCCATTATTATTTTTAACTTCTATAGCTGTCATTTCATCTCCATTCCATGCAGAAAAATTGACATCTAAGTTACTTGATGGGCGAACTTCAAAAACCACTTTACAAGTTTGATTGAATACGATATCAAACCACTGATCACCTGAAGTTGCAGTTCCTGAATAATCTTGATTAAGTCTAATTCTTGTTGGATTAAAAAAATCTTTTGACATTTATATCTCTCCTTTTATTTTTTTAGTATAAGTATTCGCGAAATCCTTATATTAATAATAGAGAAGTTTTGATATTAAAATGTAAACTCTATTTCATCTCTATTATTTCAAAGCCTTATTAATTACCTAGGTTGATTGACTTGATAATATGTTATCATAGTCTTTCACGACATTACCACGACATTAATTAATCTTTTTTCATATAATCCTTAATTAATTTTTTTCCTCTTTTTTTATGTTTTGATATAGTTTGCCTTGATGTCTTTAATTTCAATGCAATTTGTACGTCCGAATAACCTCTTATTTTATACAGAATAATAGTAAGCGTCAAATGACTGCCGCCTAGCTATCCTCTGTAAATAGAGATATACTTCCAAATATAAATATTTAGGAGGTATTGCCTATGGCAACAAGATATGTAGAAGTTGATTGGGAGCATATGTTTAAACTATTCCAAGAGT
>NZ_JAOARO010000039.1 GCF_025211055.1 Vallitalea sp.
AAAGTCCAATAACTACTCGGAAATAGTAATTGTATATATGGCAGATATATGGAGAGGAAGATTGTGTTCTTACCTGGGGAGGTCTTACGGACATAACATAAACGATATAACATTCGTAGTTATGGTTGAAACAAGATTTATCGTAAGAAGTCAGCAGAAGTCATAGTACTTTAACAGTTGCAAATGTTAAAGGAAGGACGGAACTTTAGGAGAGATGAGTAAATGAAAGTAACTGAACATGGAGACAAAAACAGAAAACTTCATAGAGAAGACTATCTACAAATGGTATCGACGGAATCGAAAGAGTATGTAGAAGTGTTGATTCATGAGAAGATTGCTGAAAACAACCATCACATCACAGATTGTCAAGATGCGGAATTGCTAGAAAAGATTTTAGACAGAAATAATCTAAATAAGGCTTATAAAAAGGTAAAATCTAATAAAGGTAGTGGAGGAATTGATAAGATGAGCGTAGATGAACTTCTAACGTTTCTTAGAGATAACAAAACTACTTTAATCGAGCAAATAAGAGAAGGAAAATATAAACCTAATCCAGTCCGTAGAGTAGAAATACCAAAAGAAGAAAAGGGTAAAGTAAGAAAATTAGGAATACCAACAGTAGTAGATAGAGTAATACAACAAGCAATAACTGGGGTATTATCACCAATCTATGAAAAGCAGTTTTCAGAAAATAGCTATGGATTTAGACCAAATAAAAGTGCACATGGGGCATTAAAGAAATGTAAAGAGAATGTAGATGAGGGATATGCATATGTGGTAGATATGGACTTAGAGAAATTCTTTGACATGGTGTGTCAGAGCAAACTAATAGAAATAATATCAAGAACAATAAAAGATAATAGAGTTATATCACTCATACACAAATATTTGAATGCAGGAGTAATAAATAATGGAGTATTTGAGAAAACAGAAAAAGGAGTACCACAAGGTGGTCCACTCAGTCCATTACTAAGTAATATAATGCTAAATGAACTAGATAAAGAACTAACTAAAAGAGGGCATCGATACGTAAGATATGCAGATGACTTATATTTTGTAAAAGCAAGCGAGGTGCCAAAAGAGTACTAAAGTCAATAATAGTATTTATAGAAAAGAAGCTGTTTTTAAAAGTAAATACAGATAAAACAGTAGTGGCACATATAAGCAAAGTGAAATTTTTAGGATATACATTTTATAGATGGAAAGGAAAGTGTAGACTAAGGATACACAAGAAAAGCATAAATAAAATGAAACAAAAACTTAAAGAACTAACAAAGAGAAGTAATGGTTGGGGAAATGAGTATAGAATCCTAAAACTAAAACAATATATAATGGGTTGGTTGAATTATTATAAATTAGCAGATATGAAAGTAATACTGAAAAGAACAGATGAATGGCTAAGGCGAAGAATCCGAGCAATCTATTGGAAACAATGGAAGAAAGTGAAAACTAGGTATAAAATGATTAAGAAATACAACATACCCGAATGGAAGGTACATGAATTTGCAAACTGTAGAAAGGGAATATGGCGTTCTACAATAATGTTAAATAGTGTACTTACAAATAAAGAAATAGTCAATCTAGGATATATGACTATGACTGACTATTACTCGAAAATATGTGAAAACTAAAGAACCGCCGTATACGGGTCCGTATGTACGGTGGTGTGAGAGGTCGGAATATCAATTAATGATATTCCTCCTACTCGATGTGTAATGTGTAAAGTATGTTGATGGTTTTTTCTTACTTGTTAAGCTATATGCTATTTCAAGCGCATATTCATTTATAGCTAAATATTTTTGAGGAATAATTAGTTTCATAGCATCTTTCATATCCTCAAATGAAATATTCAATGCATTACAACCTATTGCTACACCTATTATAATAATGTTTATAACTTTTGATGATTTACATTCTCTTGTAATGCTATTTACGTCCACTTTAACTATATTAGTATAATTATTTTCTAAATAGTCTATTAACGCTAAGCTATTATAATCATTAATTGAATTATAACTAGGATTAATAGGATTTGTACTTGTAATAATATAGCCATCTTTCTTCAAATAAGGAAGTCTTCTAACAGTTTCTGCTGGTTCAAAACCCATTAGGATATCTGCGGATTTAATTGGAATTAGAGGAGAATAAATAATATCACCAGCCCTGATATGACATACTACACTTCCACCACGCTGAGCCATTCCAATGGTATCTGCTATACGAACCATTTTTTCTTTTTCCATATATGTAGTTGCTAATAATTTTGATGCTAACAATATCCCTTGACCTCCGACTCCGGTCAATAAACAATTTATCATATCTTTTTTTATATCCTCTCTATATAATTTTAAGTACTTTTCACAAAAAGTATTATCTATTACTTAACTAATTTTTGTGTTTTTTACTTGTATATATAGCTCCAACAGGGCATACATAGCTACAGACTCCGCAACCGATACATAAAGTATTATCAATTTCAACTTTTCCATTTAACTTACTAATTGCAGGACAGCCTATTTCATCTAAACACTTTTGGCAGTTAATACATTTGTTGTTAATGTAGCAACATTTTTGAGATGCTGCAAGTGCTACACAAGGTGCTTTTAATATGATGGCTCTTACCCCAGTTTGAGTGATTGCATCGGATACAGTTTTAATTGCTTTATCTAATTGAAAAGGATTAATTATTTTAATATAGGTTAGTCCTAATCCTGTTAAAACTTTTGAGATATCTATATGTGTAGATTTTTCTTTCATCATAGTAAAACCTGTTTCGGGAGTAGGCTGATGACCTGTCATTGCAGTTGTTGAATTATCAAGAATAATAACGATAATATCTGTTTTATTATAAATTGCATTCACAATCCCTGTTATACCACTATGAAAAAATGTTGAATCCCCAATAAAAGCAAAATTAACAGTATCAGGCTCTGCTCTATGAAGACCTTGAGAGATTGTTACACCTGCCCCCATGCATAAGCAAGTATCTACCATATCAAGTGGCATTGTATTTCCCAACGTATAACAGCCGATATCTCCAGAAAAAACAGCTTTATGTCCAAGTGTAGCCTGTTTAACGGCATAAAAGGAAGCTCTATGTGGACATCCAGCACATAAGGTTGGGGGTCTTTTGGGTAACTTAGGTAAAGCTAAAGCTCTATACTTGTCCAAAGATATATTAAAATATTGGGATAACGCCTGAATAATTGATTTAATAGAATTCTCGCCAGCCTGTGGGACATAATTAGATAGTTTACCTTTTACATTTTTATTAAGCTTTAGTTTACCACATATGTACAATAGTTCTCTTTCTATTACTGGCTCAAGTTCTTCTATCACAATTACAACATCAATTTCTGATAGAAATTTTGCTACTAAATCTTCAGGAAAAGGGTAGGGCGTTGATATTTTAAGTAATTTATAAGAGTTTTCTTTTATACCAATAATTTTTAAAGCCTCCCGTGTATATTCGTAGGAAATACCTTCAGAGACAATACCCATTTTACCCGTTCCAATAATATTATTGAAACGATAGTGGGAAAAATCATTACTTATGTTCTTAACTTTGTCTATGATTTTAAGATGATTTTCATATGTTAATTTTGGTAAAATACACCAATCAGGACTTTTATGAAAATGTCCTATATTTGAGGTATGTTTATTTAAGGTAACATTAATAATTGAACTGCTATGACATATTCTGGTAGTTGGCCTAAATAGAACAGGGGTTTTGTATTTTTCCGAATATTCAAATGCATCCTTTATCATATCATAAGCTTCTTCAGGGGAAGATGGATCAAACACAGGGATCTTGGAAAACATACCAAAGAATCTGGTATCTTGTTCTGTTTGAGAGGAAATTGGTCCAGGATCGTCAGCAACAACTATGACCATTCCACCATTCACTCCGATATATGCCAAGCTCATTAGAGGATCAGACGATACATTAAGTCCCACCTGTTTCATTGTTACCATACTTCGTAGACCGGCATATGAAGCACCCGCAGCCACTTCAAGGGCAACTTTTTCATTTACTGACCATTCAACATAGATATTGCCATCGTTTTTTTTAAAGACATATTCTAATATCTCTGTAGAAGGTGTACCAGGATAGCCAGTAACAATGTTTACACCAGCTGTGATAGCTCCCATGGCGATTGCTTCATTTCCCATTAATAATTCGGTAGCCATTTTCAATAATATTCTCCCCTTATAAAATTCTTGTAATATTGCATTTTATTTATAAAATCTATAATATAAGCAAAATATAAAAAATTAAATCAATATATTAAATGTTATCATATGTAAAATAATATATCAATATTATTTTACATAATAATATAAATTAATCTAAAAACAAAATATATCTTAGAAAAACAAAAAATATTTAGTATTAATAATATAATATATACATAAATACATGTAAAAATAATAAAAAATAAAAATATTTAAAATTAAATTGACAATTATTGAAAAAAATGATAATTTATAATAAAAACATTACAAAAATGTAAAAGCAAGAGGTTAGAGTATGAATGTATGCATAAATGAAATCATGAATGAGTTTTTGGTTTTGGGCAGATACTTGAATAATTATAGAAATGATAAATTCTTATTTTGTTTAGTAGAGAATTGGGAAACGCCAAGTTTTTCACCAAATATATTACTTCCGAATCAAGATATCACAAAAAATGATTTAGTATATATAGAAGATTATTTCAGTAATTTTCAATGGAATAATAAGGCTGTAAAAAAAACACCTTATTTCAATTTTATTAATAATTATTCAGGATATGATTTGAAAAAAATAAAATCAGTATGCGAAGAGAATAATTGGAATATAGAAAAGGAGCCTCTTAGAATAAATTTCCTTAAAAATCCAATTAAGATTAAATTACATGATGAATATGAATATAGTATTACTAAAACTCTCAACGGGATTCTTCCAGAATGTTATAAAGAGATAATTAGACATAACTTTAATTTAGATAATGACTACATAAAATACATAGAAAAAATTTTTAGGCGAGATTATGTAGATACTTATATAGTACTGGTGAAGAATAGAAGTGGTGAATGTATTGCTGGAGGAGCAGTAAGTATGTGTAATAACATAGGATTTATGACATGGGGATCAGTAAACAAAGAATACCGAAATAAAGGGATACATCAGATTTTACTTGCTGTGATTAAAAATTTATGTGATGAAATGGGTATTCATTCATGTGCATATACTACAAGAAATAAATACATAGTTAATAAGTGTGATTATAACATTGAGATGTTAATTTGTAGAAAAAAGATAGTATAACAAAGGATGATAAAGAATGAAAAATGAACAATATAGTGCAGGTTATAATGAAGAATTAATCCGTTTATTTAAAAACCGATCGGTATATAATAACGCAAAATTTTTTATTCCATATTTAAAAAATGGGGATACGATACTTGACTGTGGAAGTGGTCCAGGAACAATTACAGTAGGATTAGCTAAAACAAATCCACAAAGTCATGTATTTGGTATAGATATATCGCTAGAACAAATTGAAACTGCACGTAAATATGCAGAGGATCAGAATGTTACAAATGTTATTTTTCAGAAGGGAAATGTAAAAAATCTGCCTTTTGAAGATAATTACTTTGATAGTGTATTTGCACATGCCTTATTACAACATTTAGCTAATCCTATTCATGTACTGTCAGAAATCCATAGAGTCTTAAAACCAGGAGGGGTAGTTGGTATACGGGATGATGATCAGGGATCACTTATTTTATCTCCTTATACAGAAAAAATGGAAAGATTATTCCGACTCTTTCGTGATTATAAAAACTACTGTGGAGGGGATGCATATGTAGGGAGAAAGCAAAAGTATTTATTAAGGGAAGCTGGGTTTAGTGATATTATAGCAACTGCATCTTGTGAATACGATTCTACATTTGAACAGACGAATAAAAGAGCAATTATAGCTGATAAACTGCTTAGCCATATGAATAATGATTTTTTAAAGTTGGGATGGACCACAAAAGAAGAGATACTAGAACTGTCTAAAACGGTTAAAGAATGGGGGAAAAACCAGGATGCCTTTGATGTAATCGTATGGTGCGAGGCGGTTGGCTATAAGAAATGTTAAGTTCTAAAAAAATAGATTGATAGTTGGAGAATTTTTATTATGTATGATAATAATTATATAAATCGTATTCCTTTTATTGATGGTCATAATGATACACTAAAAAAACTGTTTTTGTTGAATGAAAATGTTTATAACAGTAATGGAAAATCGCATATTGATATTTTAAAAGCAAAGAAGGCAATTTTTAAAGGAGGTTTTTTTGCAATATTAGCTGTTGCAGAAAAACTAGAAGAGAGAAAAAGTGGTTATGGATTACATATAGTGGAAAATGGATGGAGCGTTGACTATCCTAGGGCTTTGAATCAGGAATATGCACAGAGATTTACTGATGATGTCTTAGAGTATTTAATAAAAGAAACTAAGAAATTTCATGATTTAAAAATTATTAAAAGCTACAAGGAACTTGAAAAAAACATTTTTACTAATAACTTATCTGTAATTCTACATTTTGAAGGAGCAGAGGCTATAAAATCAGACTTGAGTAATTTAGAAGATTACTATAGAAAGGGATTAAGATCTTTAGGACTAGTTTGGAGTAGAGCTAATGACTTTGGTTATGGGGTTCCCTTTCGATTTCCTAGCGACAGTAACATAGGGGAAGGATTAACCCTAGCAGGAAAGGAGCTTATTAAAAAATGTAATGATATGGGTATATTGATTGATTTAGCACATATTAATGAAAAAGGTTTTTTTGATGCAGTTCGGTTATCAAAAGCTCCGATTGTTGTATCTCATGCGGGTGTTCATTCAATTTGCAAATCAAGTACGAATTTAAGCGATAGGCAGATTGATGCAGTAAAAGATAGCAATGGCAATATTGGTATAATTTTTGATGTTTTAAATACGAGACCAGATGGACAATATGTAAAGAATTCACCTATGAATATCATAAATGAACACATAGAATATGTCATTAACAGAATTGGTATTGATCATGTTTCCTTTGGATCAGATTTTGACGGAGGAGTAATACCAGATGATATAGAGGATATTACAGGTATACCAAAACTAATAAACTGTTTGCAGCAGCTTGGATACAGCCAGGAGGATATAGAAAAGGTATGTTATAAGAATTGGTTGAGAGTTATACGTGATACGTGGAAAGGGGATAACTGATGTATTATGGAGAATAAATACGGTTACATTTTTGAGTTAATTGAAAAGCAGGTGCAAAGCAAACCTGATAAAATCGCTGTTATTGATGAGAATAATAGAATTAATTATAGACAGCTTGATGAACAATCCAGTCAATTGGCTAATTATTTAATGTCAATTGGGGTTAATGAGAATAGTTTAGTAGGTATTTATATGGAAAGTTCCGTTCATGTTGTTATCAGTATATTAGCAATTCTAAAGGCTGGTGGAGCATATGTACCATTAGATCCTAATTATCCTGCTGAGCATATTTTATATATGATTCATGATGCTGATTTGAAATTTATTATATCTAAGAGTCAATATATTGACAGTTTAAACAGTGATATAAATAATGAATCTTGTAAGTGCATAGACATCAAATCTGCATTACAGAATAATTATTTTATTGAAAAAGAGAGAGGTAAAATAGAAAATTCACAAGATAAATTGGCGTGCGTTATTTATACTTCCGGAACAACAGGGAAGCCAAAAGGAGTAATGACTTCACATGCGAATTTATTTTCTTACGTGAAGGCATTAACCCATAGGCTACAAATAAAGAAAAATGATATTTATCTCCATACTGCTTCCATAGCATTTAGTTCATCAAACCGCCAGATATTTATTCCCTTATGTAGCGGATGTACGATTGTTATGGCTTCAAAGGAAGATAAATTAAATCCACAACTCTTCTTCCAACTTATTAAATTTCAAAATGTGACAATTATTGATCTAGTTCCAACTTATGTCAAGAACTGTATAAAATTCTTAGAAAATATGCAGCATGATGCAAGAACAGAATTATTAGAAAATAAATTGCGAATGGTTTTATCGGCTAGTGAGGCTCTTATATCAACTATATCAGATAGATTTAGGAAACTATTAGATAAAGATGTTAGATACGTCAATATGTATGGAATGACTGAAACTACTGGGATTGTAGCTACTTATGAAATTCCAGTTGAGAGTGGAGATAATTATCATATTGTTCCAATTGGCAAATCAATTGGTAATATGAGACTAAGTATTTTGAATGAAAAATATAAACCAGTTCAAAATAATGAAAATGGTTTTTTATATATAAGCGGACCACAGCTTACTATGGGGTATTTAAATAAACCAGAAGTAAATGATAAAGCATTCATTCAAAATACGACCCGTTACAATCAAGAAATTAAGATAATGTTTAAAACAGGAGATATTTGTAGATATAATTATGAAGGTAACATTGAATATATAGGGAGATCCGACCATCAAATAAAGATTAACGGAGTTCGTATTGAACCTAAGGAAATTGAATTGATTGCACTTCAATTTCAAGGTGTGTTAGAAGCAGTTGTAATGTCTAGAGAAATATTTGACGTTAAGAATCTTATCTTGTTTTATATAAAAAAAGAAAAAATGAGTGTTAATCAAAAAGAATTAAAAAAATATTTCAAAAAAAAATTACCAAAATATATGATACCTAGTTATTATATATCTTTAAAAGAATTTCCACTTACACCCAATGGTAAAATTAATCGTATTGCTTTAGAAAAGTATGAATTGATTCTGGAAGATGAAAAAGAAATTATTAAACCACGTAATGAAACAGATCAGATCCTTTTGGATATATGTAAGACGGTATTACACATAGATAAAATAGGTATAAAACATAGTTTGTTTGATTTTAGCAGTAATTCTATTACAATGTTCCACATTATATCGCAGATTTATGATAGTTACAATATTAATATTCCACTTTCCTATGTATATAAATATCCTACAGTAATGGAATGGTCAGATTATATAGAAAAGCAAAAGAGTAATGGTAAAGTCCATGATACCATTAAATATCATAGAGGTGTGTTATGAAAGAGCAAAAAAGTATAATACAAAAATATTCAAAATTAAATATAAGATTTTGGTTATCAGAAAATGAGTTGCATTATGAAGGACCAGAGACAATACTTACGGATGAAATGCTAGAGAATCTAAAAAAAGATAAGCCTTATATTATTACGGAGCTATCAGCTGACAAATTTTGCTTATCTTACAATCAAGAGCAAATGTGGTTTTTTGATAGATTGAATCCTAATTCTTCATTATATAACGTACCAGGAGCCATTTATATGAATGGATATATAGAGAAGGATAAGCTTAAGGTTGCTTTAAATAAGCTATTGGAAAAACATGAGATTTTGCTTACGAAATTAGTGGTTGTAAACGGTATGCCTATGCAGACGATACTTAAAAATTATGAAATTGATTTACCAGTTGTAGATTTAAGTAGTATATCAGAGGACGAGAGAAAGAAAAAGGCAAAAGCGTTAATCCAAAAAGAAGCACAGATACCTTTTGATTTAACGGATGATGTTTTGTTTCGGCCTAAACTTTGGATTCTGGATTCAGAAAATTCTATTTTACAGATGACAATGCATCATATTATTTCAGATGGATGGTCTATGAACATACTTACTAAGGATTTAATGAAAATCTATGAAGCTATTAATTTTGGAGTTGAATCTTCTTGTTTAGCCAGTAAAAATACCTATCAGGAGTATGTTGAAAACCAAAGAAAAATGATTGAGAGTGGTGCTTTAGATAAAAAGATTAATTCTTTGAAGAAGAAGTTACAAGGAGTACCCCAGTATTTAGAGCTATTTACAAATAAGGTTATAGCAAATACTACATCATATTCTGGTAGCATTGAATGTCTACCAATCAAACTAGAATTAATGAATGGATTAAAAAGTATTGGAAAGGATTCAAATGCCTCTGTTTTCCAAATTATACTCACCGCTTTTGAAGTTCTGTTATATCATTATACTAGTCAAGATGATTTTGTTATTGGATGCTTACAGGCAAATCGAAATTATAGAACAAAAAATACGGTAGGATATTTTGTTAATTCTGTACCTCTTCGTCTGCATATAAAAGGTAATCTTACATTTAGCCAACTGTTGGATTATACAAAAAAAGAGCTACAGGATTCTATGGAATATAGCGAAGTTCCTTTTATCAAATTGGTAGAAAGCATGAAACTTGACAGGAATCTACAAAGGAATCCTATATTTAATATATTAATTGCGCAGGAAAATTATGAGATAGTACATTCTGATAAATTAAATTTAGATTTTAACTATTATCTTACTGACTTTGAAAAATCTAAATTTGATTTAACTTTATTTGTGAATGAAAGAAATGGGGAATATACTCTAGATATAGAATATAATACCCATTTATATAGTAGATTAACGATAAAAAGATTTTTAACAAATTTTGAAGTATTACTTAACAGTATTGTATTCAATAAAGAGGAAGAGATTGACTCCTTGCAGGTAATTTCAGATCAAGAGAGAGAAATGGTAGTTGATACTTGGAATCAGACAGCTAAGAAATATCATCAAAATAAAGTTTTACATAAGCTTTTTGAGGATAGTGTAGATAGATTTAGAAATTCTGTAGCGGTTATAGCATTAAGTGATACAAAAACTGAAAGAAAGCTTACCTATCAAGAGCTTAATTATAGGGCAAATCAGCTGGCACATTATCTTCATATTCATGGGGTTTCAACGGATACCTGTGTCTGTATCATGATGAACCGTTCCCTTGAAATGATAATAGGATTATTGGGAATTATGAAAGCAGGTGCCGCCTATGTTCCTATTGATCCTAATTATCCAATGCAAAGAATAGAGTATATGATTCATGATTCAGCAGCAACATATGTACTTACATTAAAGGAGTTTGAGGATAAAATATCTACAATACCTTCAAAGGTCATATTTTTAGATAAAGATTGGAATCTAATAGATGAATATAGTAATGAGAATTTGGAGTTAGAAATATCACCAGAAAATATGGCTTATATGATTTATACCTCTGGTTCCACTGGTCAGCCGAAAGGAACCATGAATGTACATAAGGGTATTTGTAATAGAATATTATGGATGCAGGATACCTTTCATTTAAGGCCAACTGATAGGATTCTTCAAAAGACAACGTATAGTTTTGATGTGTCTGTTTGGGAATTTTTCTGGCCACTTATTGTTGGGGCGCAATTGATAATGGCAAAGCCACAAGGGCATCGTGATAATATTTATATATTGAATACCATATTAGACCATAAAATAAATGTTATACATTTTGTCCCATCGATGCTTAGGATTTTTTTGGAGACACCAGAAGTAGAAAAATGCAATTTATACTTAAAATACGTTATCTGTAGTGGTGAAGTACTATCATACAAACTCCAGAAAATGTTTTATAAGTATTTAAAAGCAGAATTATATAATCTATATGGTCCAACGGAAGCTGCTATAGATGTAACGTGGTATAGATGCACTCCTGAAAATAATTATGGAATTGTTCCAATTGGGAAACCGATTGCTAATACACAGATATACATATTGGATGAAAAACAGCGACCAGTTCCAATAGGTGCTTCTGGAGAAATTTATATAGGAGGTACTAATTTAGCAAGAGGATATTGGAATAAAAAAGAGCTTACAACTGAAAAGTTTATTAATAATACCATAAAGGAAGGATGTAGCTCTAAACTTTATCGTACAGGTGATAAAGCTAGATTTTTAGAGAACGGTAATATTGAATTTATTAGTAGGATTGATAATCAGGTTAAAATACGTGGTATTAGAGTAGAATTGGGAGAAATCGAAAATGCATTGAGAAAACACCCTTACATCAGTGAAGCAGTAGTAACTACTAATAATGATAGTAGTGAAAATATGTTGGTAGCTTTTATTATTTGTAAGCAGGATTTTGTTTTAGAAAGTGACATAAGAGATTATCTAATTTCGTATCTTCCTGATTATATGTGTCCAGCATATTATGTATTTGTTGATGAACTAAAGTTGACTCATAATGGAAAAGTTGATCGTCTGGCTTTACATATTCCAAAGAATATACAACCAGTTGTAAGAAATAAGTATATTGAGCCTAAAACAAAGGAGGAAAGAATATTTGCAAATATATGGAAAGAGGTGTTAAAACTAAATAAAGTAGGGATTAATGATGATTATTTCCACTTGGGCGGCGACTCAATACGTAGTATTCAAATTGTATATAAGGCAAATGAAAAGGGGATTCACCTATCGGTACAAGATATATTTAATTATCATACGATATCAGCAATACTTAGTAATGTGAGATGGGATAAGAATAATATTGAAAATTTAGATATAACCACACAGTTTTCCTTTGTCTCAGACTATGATTATAAGAAGTTGCCAGATGATTTGGAAGACGCATATCCAATGACGATGCTTCAGACAGGCTTAGCTTATCATAGCAGACAATCTGAATATTCGGCGTATATTACAAGTTTTAAAATATTAGCTCATTTTAATTATAATGCTTTTTTGACAGCATTACAATATGTCATGGATGAACAGCCAATGCTGAGGACTGCTTTTGATTTGATTAATTATAGCAGACCGATGCAGCTAGTATACAAAAATATTAAAGCTCATATAACATTGGTTGATTTAAGGAACAATGAACAGAGTGAACAATCGTTAATTATAGAAAAATGGATGGAAGAAGAAAAAAAACGAACCTTTGATTGGAATAAAGCCCCGTTATTTAGATTTTATCTTCATTTATTATCTAATTCTACGTTTCATTTCACTATTGTTGAACCGTTCTTAGATGGATTTAGCGTTTCAATTATAGCAACTACTATATTTGAGTATTATAAAAAGATTTGTAAAGATGGAGATTATATACCATATAAAAAAATGTCAAGTACATATAGAGGATATGTTGCAAAAGAGATAGCTGTATTAAACTCCTCTGAAGCAAAAGAATTCTGGGATAGCAGATTACATAATTGTGAAAAGACACTGTTACCAAGATGGTCGTTTGATTGTAATGATAAAAGAAAGCAACAACTTGTAAGAAAAAAAGCAGAAGTTCCATTAAAAATCAGTTTAGGAGTGAAAAAAATAGCTAAGATGCTGAAGGTACCAGTAAAAAGTGTTCTATTAGCTGCACATATACGTGTTATGCAGATATTAAACGGACAAGCAGATATTGTTACTGGAGTCTTATTAAATGGTAGGCTAGAGCAGAAAGACGGAGATCGGGTTGTTGGACTATTTTTGAATACAGTACCGTTACGTATATCTGAAATGGAGGAAAGCTATAGCGACCTTATAAGAAGAGTTTATAAAGAAGAAACACAAATATTACCATACCGACGTTATCCTTTAGCTCAAATACAATTAGATCAAGATGGAGTGATGTTTGACGTAGTATTTAATTTTGTTCATTTTTATCCATATCAACAGTTTCAGGATGAAGAATTTAATATTATAAATATTAAGGCTACCGATCAAACCTATTTTCCGTTAACTGTCCAGTTTTCAATGGATTGGAAAAACTCTGATATATTACTATCTTTTGATTATAATGCAAATGATTTTACTGAAAAGCAGATTAACCATATACACCAATATTTTCTATTTGTTTTGGAGAGTATTACTAGTTATCCTAATCAAGTATATGTGAATCACTCTATTGTTTCAGTACAGGACAAAGAACAATTAACTATCTGGAATAACCAAAATATAAAAGAGTATAGCTATAGCACTTTCCAAGAATTATTTGAACATCAGGTATTGCTTACTCCAGATAAGGTAGCTGTAGCAGATGGAACCAGAAAGATAACATATGATTTATTGAATAAAAAAGCCAATTGTATTGCTCGGTTATTACGAAACAATAAAAAATCAACAGAATCTATTATTGCAATACTTGCTAGAAGAAATGTAGCGTTTTTAACAGCTATATTATCTATTTTCAAGGCAAGGGGAGTATATCTTCCATTGCATCCAGAATGGCCATTAGTACGGTTAAAACAGATTCTAGAACAAAGTCGTAGTGATATAGTAATAGTAGATGAGGAGTTTCTTCCTATCATAATGGATACTATTGAAGTAATGAAGGAATGTAATAAACCAAAAGTACTGATACTGGAGAGATTAGATATACTGAAGAACGATTCTTTTAATCTTGAGTTGGACTATTCACTAAATGATTTAGCTTATGTTATTTATACATCTGGATCAACAGGGAAATCTAAAGGAGCTATGATTGAACAGCTTGGTATGATAAATCATCTATATGCAAAAGTTGAAGAGTTAAACCTTAATGATGAAAGCATTATTGCACAAACATCGTCCCAATGTTTTGATATATCCATATGGCAGTTTCTTGCTGCAATTATGGTTGGTGGAAGAGTAGAAATTGCCCAAGATAATCTGATTATGGAACCATTGGAATTAGTAAATTTCATACATAATAGAAGGATTAATATTCTGGAGATTGTTCCTTCCTTAATGCGGGTGATTATAGATAGTATAAATATAGGTGTAATTCAAAAAGAAAAATTAGCTGATTTAAAATATTTAATTGTAACTGGAGAAGCATTTCCAATGGATTTATGCAGGGAGTGGTTTAGCTTGTATCAGGATATTCCAGTTGTAAATGCTTATGGACCTACAGAGTGTTCTGATGATATTACACATAATATCATATGTCATTGGCAGGAAAATGAGTATCCTATAGTACCTATTGGCAGACCAATACGAAATACAAAAATCTATATTATGAACCATAAGCTTGAGGAGGTTCCAATTGGAGTAAGTGGAGAGCTTATCGTGGAAGGAATCTGCATTGGCAGAGGCTATTTGAATGATAAAGGACAAACAGACAAATTATTCATCAAAAAGAAAGATAATTATAATGTAAGGCTTTATAAGACGGGGGATTTAGGGCGCTATCTACCAGATGGCAGGATTGAGTATTTAAGTAGATTAGATAATCAAGTTAAAATAAGAGGATTTAGAATAGAAACAGGTGAAGTTGAAAAAGCGATTAAGCAATATGATAATGTTAAGGATGTTGTAGTTATTGCAAGAAAAGATGAAACAATTCAGGAATTAGCTGCTTATATTATAATGGAATATCCAAATACTCTTGATTATAAAAGTATCCGAAGCTATTTATATACAAAATTACCTGAGTATATGATACCAACTTATTTTGTAGAGCTAGAACATCTACCATTGAATCAGAATGGTAAGGTCGATATAAAAGCATTACCAAAACCTTCAAAGAATAGAAGTATAATGAAAAATGAATTTAGGGCACCTAGAAATTCTTTAGAAAAAACCCTATGTAGAATTTGGAAAGAAGTGCTCTTAGTAGAAGACATAGGAATAGATGATAGTTTTTATGACTTGGGAGGACATTCCATTCAGGCTATGTGCTTAATTGCAAAAATAGCAACTGAAATGCACATTGATATTTCAGTACATATGCTTCTCGCTAATCCAAGTATATCAGAGCTATCAGAAGCAATCAAGGAAAGAAAAATAGGATTTAGACAGGTGGCATGTCCAAAAGCTAATTTTAAAATAACATCAAAGAATCAACTGAACTATCTGGTTCATAAACAAACGTCTCTGAAAAAATTAGTAACTCAGAATCAGATAAAGAAGGTTAATGCAGTTGCTATAGGTTATCTGCCAGATAGTTTACTGAATTTAGGCATCTCTTATAATAAAATAAAATATGATTACATGAAGGATAAAGCCCAGATTAGAAAACTATTGGATACACCTTTAGGTTGTATCGCATTGTTGACCTTGCCTGTATTTGTTAGTGAAATATATGCAGATACTGATAAATTACATGATTATCTAATTGATGCTATAGAGACAGCACAACAGATAGGAGCAAGAACAGTATGTTTAACAGGATTATTACCTTCCGCTACTGAGTATGGCAAGAGTCTGGTGGATCAAATGAAGGAACGAGAAGGTAAGCCGATGGTTTCTACTGGTCATGCAACAACAGTATCAGCAGTAGTGTTTTGCATTGAGAAAATCCTTATACTAACGGAAAGAAACTTAATAGAAGAAAAAATTGGACTCCTTGGTGTTGGATCCATTGGACTTAATTCTTTAAGATTAATGCTTCTAGTTTTACCACATCCTAAAGAAATCATTCTTTGTGATGTATATGGCAAGGATCAATATTTATTAGAAATTAAGAAAGAATTAGAAGAGACATGTAAATTTCAAGGTGAAATCAAAATAGTAATTTCGAAGGCAGATGTTCCTGATGAATTTTATGATGCAACTTTTATGATTGGAGCTGTAAACGTAGAAAATATTCTTAAGGTCGATAAATTAAGAGCAGGAACAATAATTATAGATGATTCCGCTCCTCATTGCTATAATATTGAACAAGCTTTTGATCGTCTTGAAAGCCAGAAGGATATTTTGTTTACAGAAGCAGGTATTTTAAAATTAGTGCAGCCTATACATGAAATTAGATATATGCCATCTGGTGAAGAAGAAGGCAGACTATATTCCAATATGGTGCATTACCGTAATTATGATGATGAAATTATGGGATGTGTATATTCAAGCATTCTTACTGATAAGTTTAACGAGTTAAAGCCGATTATTGGACAACTTGATATTGAAACATGTCATTTACATTATAAGAAATTAAGAGAATTAGGATGTACCGCAGCAGAACTTTGTTGCAAAGATTATATTATACCAAAGGAAATTATTGATGAGTTTAAAGAAAATTATTAATGATTTTATGTTCTATTAAGGGTTGCAGAATCTTAATAATATGTCTTACACAAATATAGGAGGATAGTATGAATGTTTTGATCTTTACGGATGTTAACGGAGTTATAGGTTTTGGAAGATATGCAGGCAGTTACCGTGTAGCAACCGAATTACGTAAAGCAGGTTATAGTACACAAGTGATAGAGTTCCTTGCAGATTTATCCTTAAAAGATATAGAATCTATTGCAGATAAATTTATTGATGAGAATACTCTCTTTGTTAGTTTTTCAACAACTTTATTAATTAAAAATACAGATAAAAGGTCTTTGGAGAGGCTTGATAGAAGCAAGCAGAATCGCTACTCAGGACATTTACCTCAAAATGATGAATTTGTGGAAGAAATGTTTGCTGTTTTTCGAAGAAAAAACCAGAAGATTAAAATTGTATTAGGAGGAGGTCGTACCGATAATACATCTTTGGAGGGAGTCGATTATTGGTTTTGGGGTATGTCAGATACTAGTGTCGTTGCACTTGCAAAGCATTTGAAATATGGTGAACCACTGAAAACCATAGATGGCCTGGTTGGTAAGGTAATAAGGGCAGAGGACTATCCTTATCATGATTTTGACAATGCAAATATTAAATGGGAAGATAATGATTATATATTTGAAAATGAACACCTTCCTATTGAAATTGCCAGAGGATGTATCTATCGTTGTATATTTTGTGCTAATCCGCTTCATAAAAAAGTAGGAGAATACGTCCGAACGGTTGACTCAATTAGGGAAGAAATGCTATATAACTATGAAAAGTTTAAAACAACTGGTTACATGTTTTGTGATGATACCTTTAATGATACTCATAAAAAGGTTAAAGACTTACATAAGATGATAACGTCACTTCCATTTCAGATAGAATGGACAGGATATGGTAGAGCAGATGTTATTCATGCACATCCAGAGCAGCGTGAAATGCTGCTTGAGACTGGACTGAAAGCAATCCTTATAGGAATAGAAACTTTTGGTACGATAGCTTCTAAGGGAGTAGGAAAGGGGCTAGATCCAGAGCTAATGAAAGAAACCTTATATTACATACATGAAGCATGGAAAGGAAAGGTGGTAATAACAGGTTCATTTATTGTTGGCTTACCTGGAGAATCTGAAGAATCAATATGGAAAACGGTTGAATGGCTACAAAGGGAAGATTGTCCCATTGATGATGTGATGTTTAGTCCTTTGAATATAAGGGCTTCAACATATAATCCAAATGCTCCACTGTCTAAAATTGCTAGGAATCCAGCAAAATACGGTTACACAATAACTGGACCAACATTAGGTAGAGGTATATCCACGGAGGGACCGCAATGGGAAAATGAATTTATGGACAAGAACCGAGCGGAAACAATTACCAGAAAGATACAAGAAGTATTTCATAAAGAAAATCCAATTGCAGACTGGGCAGTATATTCACGTCTGCGTTCTATTGGATATAGTAGTGAAGAATTGTTAAACACTCAAAAGAAAGACATTTTATATGATGCAAATAAAAAAAGGAGGGATATGTATCATTCATACATGAATAAACTTCTTTCATAAAATTTATAGTATATTAATTATTAGAGTCATATTAATGAATTAATTTCGCACTATAGTAAAAGTTAGGAAAGTAGAAAAGTTTAAGGAGAGAATCAGGATGACATATAAAGAAAAAGATATTCAACTTCCTTATAAGGAAGAGCCTAAAATTAATTTTTTTTATTATCCTCCACTAAAAGATTTAGAGGGTGGAAAAAGTATTTCAATTAAAGAAGATCTTAAACTTGACCAAAAAATGAAATATATCTCGTTATTTACAATTTATATTTCAATTCCTTATTGCAGAACAAGATGTAACTCCTGTTGCTGTTTTCGTGGTTTTTTACCACACTGCGATGATAAGGAAGCATTTATGGATGAGTATGTAGAATGCTTGATAAGGCAAATGCATGGATATTCCAATAAGGTACGTTTTCGCAATGCAACTTGTGCAGCTGTTTATATAGGAGGTGGTACGGCATCTTTATTATCAAGCAGGCAGGTTAAACGTCTTATCGATGAAATTAAGAGTATATTTCAGGTAGTATCAGATATTGAGATTAATTTAGAAGGTAATCCAATTGATTTTACTCGTGAGTATTTGGAGAGCGTGAAAGAATATGGGGTAACTCGAGTATCTATTGGATATCAGAGTAAAATACCATCTGTTTTACAAGCTTTAAATACTTCTCATAACAGTGAAATTGGTAGCAAAGCTGTAGAAAATGCAATTGATATTGGTTTTCATACAGTTAATGTTGATTTACTGTACAATGTACCAGGCCAAACTTTTCAACAATGGAAAGAGGATTTAAATAGTATATTAGAATATGCACCAGAAAGCATAAGTGCTGGAGATTATATGGTGTACGAGGGAAGTAATGCAGACAGGTTAATAAAGAGAGGGAAATTACCAAAACAGCATGAAGTAGATGTTGTAAATCAATGGTATCGTTATGCTTGTTCTTTATTAAATGAAAATAAGTATTCTGAAAGAGTCCGTGGAATATTTACAAAAGATGGGCATGTTCAGCAATATGTAAAAGTATCCTGCAATGACAGTACAGATATTATTGCTTTAGGAGCAGGAGCTTGTGGATTTATAAATGGTTTTCAATTTAGGGTTACAAATTCATCAGAATTATTTAAAAAGCAAATCATGAATGGAAAGCTTTTTGAAGTGGACAGTATTTCAGTTCATGCGACAGAACGTAATTTTATGGAACGCTATATTATACATAATTTGTATTCTGAAGTAGTGAAAATAAGTGAATTTGTAAAACGTTTTGGTGCTGAACCATTAGAAGAATTTAAAAATATATTTGACAAGCTACTTAATTATGGATTAATAGAAATTGATAATTCTGAAATTAGATTAACAGATTTGGGTAAGAAATGGCGAAGAAGTGTTTATTATGAGTTTCATGAGGAAAAGTTTAAAATAGTGTAGACCGAATAATATAGAATTATAAAATAAGGCTAGTGCTAATTAGAAAAAATATAAAACAGGTGAAGTATATGTTAATTAAGGATTTATTAGAAATGAATAAGAACAAAGAAACTCTTATGTTACAAACAAAAAAAAGATCTCTATCTTATTTTGAATTTTATCACATAGTACAGCAAAAGAAAAATAAGCTTAGACAATTAGAGAGTTTATCCAATAGTGTTATGCTATATTTACCTAATTCAATTGAATATGCAATAGCTTATTTTACGGTTACTTATCTTGACAAAGTTATTGTACCTGTATCAAATTTAGCTAAAAAAGATGAAATTGTAGGTACAGTTGACTATTGTGAAATATCGTTAATTATAACCAATCATGAGAATTTGGAATATCTTAAGCAGAGTTTATCTAAGTATAAATATAAAATAATGTTGTATTGTATTGACGAAGATATACTTATTGATACAGGTAATAAGCAGTATAGAGATTATAAGAAGGATAAGTATCTTGAAGATGTTGCAATTATGCTTCATACCTCTGGTACGACCAGTAATCCCAAAAGGGTAATGTTGACTCACAAAAACTTGATTTCCAATATACGTTCTAATATTTTGTCCTTAAACTTTACGAAAAATGATAAAACTTTGATAGCATTACCTATGTATTTTGGTTACTGCAATACAGCACAGTTTCTCACTCATATTTATGTTGGAGCTAGTATCTACATTTTAGATAATATTTTTATGCCTCACAAATTTTATCAAACAGTAGATAAAGAGAAAATAACTAATTTTACTGGAGTTCCATCTATGCTTTTGACCTTATTAAACTATAAAAACATTAAAAAACATGATGTCTCATCATTACGATGTATCTGTTTTGGTGGAGGAAATATGCCAATAGAAAAATTGGAGCAGTTAATTAGCGTTTTTCATCATACTGGTTTTGTGCAAACATATGGGCAGACCGAGGCTTCACCTCGAGTAACAGCTTTATTACCAGAGGATGCCGTTAGAAAGCTGGGTTCTGTAGGAAAGGCAATACCCGGTGTGTTATGTAAAATTATTGATGAAAACAAAAATGTAGTAAAAAAGAATATAATTGGCGAAATAATTGTTAAAGGTGATAATGTTATGAAAGGTTATTATAAACGACCAGAGATAACCAAAGAAACACTTATTAATGGGTGGTTATATACAGGAGACCTTGCCAAATATGATGAGGAGGGATACATTTATTTAACTGGACGGAAAAAAAATGTGATAATTAGTGGAGGGATTAATATATATCCCGAAGAAGTTGAAGAAGTTATATTAAATCATGAGGCAGTAAAAGAAACTCTTGTATATGGTATTAAGCATAAAATAATGGATGAAGTTCCAGCTGCAAAAGTAGTACTATACGATGAATATAAAGGTAAGTTATCAGAAGATGATATTATCAATTATTGCATAGAAAAGTTATCTAGATATAAGGTTCCAGTTAAAGTCATATTTATGACAAAGTTAAATAAAACTGTTACCAATAAAGTAAAAAGATATTAAATCAATAAAAGGAGGAAAGCTATGGATCAAAGTGTAGTTGAAAAACAAATTAAAGAAGAAATTATTAAAGTAACTAAAAGAAAGATTGAGACTAAGGAGATTAACTCAAATACCGATTTATGGAAAGATCTTGAAATGGATTCAATTCAAATTGTACAGCTTATGTTGGAACTTGAAAAAAGATTTAACATCATATTTGAGGACGAGGATTTAGAAGATGATGTAATAATAAATTACGGTAAGTTATCACACATTATAATTAATAAGGTTGCTATGAATTAAATGTACAAGAATGGTGGAAAGGGAATGAATACATATTCTTCAAAAGAACGTATAAAAGCAGTAGTCACCTTTATTAGACCGTTTAAGTTACAATTTGTAGCTATACTTTTATGTATTATTATAACCTGTAGCATAGAAATGCTATTTCCATATACTTATTCAATTTTAATTGATAAATTATTTTATGAAAAAGATATTAACTTTATAGGAATCATCTTAATTATATATTTAATTTTGTATGCTGCTATGTCATCTATAAGTATATTAACGACTTTTTTAAAGGCGTCTATGACTTCTAAGTATGTTTTTAAAATACGAGAAAAAATATTTAGAAAAATATTAAGATTAAAGGCAGAGTATCTTGACAATGTTAATTTCGGTGATTTAATAACCATTATAAATAAAGATGCTGATTCGTTTTTGGAATTGGTATATAGTAATATATTTTATGTTATTGGAAATGTAATTCGATTTGCTGTATCATTTGGTTTTATATATTTTATCAATTGGAAAATGGGAATTCTATTAACATTACTTCTACCATTTTCAATTTATTCGGTAAAGTATGTTAATATAAGAGCAAAAAAAATATATAATGAGAATCGAAAAAAATATGGACTTTTTATCAGCTGGCTTTATGAAATAATTGCAGGCTTAGGAGAGATAAAAATTTTAGCACGAGATGCGTATGTAAAAAGAGAATATATTAAAAAGTGGAAAGAACTAGTATACAATAAGATTGAGGAAAGTAAAGTACGTTTTATAAATGAAAGAATTAGCTTATTCATTTCACTCGTAGGAGAATTGAGTATATATTCTTTATCTGCGTTTCTCATATTACATGATCAGATAACGGTTGGTGGAGTAATTGCCTGTGTAGAATACTTTGGAAGAGCAAAGTTTTTCTTTAAAGTACTAAGTGACGCTGGTATAAATAGAGAATATAATATAGTGGCTGTCAATCGTATTCTTAACATTTTGTCTGAAGAGGATGAATGGGATTGGGAGAAGGATAAGAAAAGTCTGATTATTAATGAGGGCAACATTGAATATAGAAATGTAGTATTTTTTTACGACAATTCAAATAATATTTTTGATAAAATCAATATTCATATCAAAAAGGGAGAGAAAGTTGCACTTGTTGGTAAAAGCGGTGCTGGTAAAACTACCTTTACGGATTTAATGATTGGACTTTATGAAAATTATCAGGGAGAAATAATTATTGATAGTCAGAATATTAAGGATTGTTCTTTACAATCAATAAGAAAACAGATTGGGATTATAAGACAGAAACCACTTATATTTAAACAAACATTAAGGGAGAATCTTTTGACAGGAAATAAAGCAATAACAGATGAAAAAATATGGGAAACGTTAAAAATGGTTAATGCGGATAATTTTGTTAACCAGCTTCCATCCAAATTAGATACTGTAATAGGAGAGCAGGGTACTAAGCTATCGGGAGGTCAAATACAAAGAATATCTATTGCCCGTGTTATTCTGAAATGTCCAAAAATAATAATTTTTGATGAAGCAACCTCGTCTCTAGACTTTGATTCTGATAATATGATTAAGGAAGTTATAAATAAAATAAGTAATGATATAACAACAATATCAATAGCTCATAGGTTATCCACTATAATAGATGCCGATAAAGTTATCGTACTAGATAGTAGAAAGATAGTCGGTGTTGGAACACATTCGGAACTATTAAACAAGTGTCATGTATATCAAAAATTATTTAAGGAGCAGTATAATTATGAAAGCGTTTAATATCAATTCCCGAAAAGTAACCGAAAGAGTACATATATATAATTCAATACGATGCTATTTAACTAAAGATAAGGGATTGGTTATGGGTATTATATTATTAAAAGTATTATATACCACTTCAAGTCTTATTCAACCTTATTTTTATAAGGTCTTTATAGATGAGGTTCTGACATATAAAAAAATAACCTATCTTTGGTGGATTATTATAGGGTATCTTATAATATATTTAATAAATGCAATTATTGAGGGAAAACAATTATCTCTTTATAACCAAATAACTAATCATCTGACTTTTAAACTCAAGAGAGACCTTCTTAACAAGTATCTTAAATTTTCAATAACTGATAGAGATAAATTCACAATATCTGATATGAAAATTCGAATTGATACGGATACTGATGCTTTTGGAATGTTTATTAAGGACTATACCATTGAATATATTTATTCGTGGATTTATTCTATTATATTAATGATTGCTATATTATGTATGAATTGGAAACTAACACTATTTTCACTATGTATTATACCAATATCCTTTTACTTAACAAAAAAATTTGGTAAAGCAGCTCAGACATATCAGGAAGAATATAGAAATAAATTTGGTAGTTACGAAGAATGGCTCAACAATGTGTTACATAATTGGAAGGAAATTAAATCTTTTAATATTGAAGAAAAACAGGTAAATATATTTACAAAAATGTGGGGGGATATTAGTAAGTCATATATTAAACGTAATGTAACTACTATTACCTATAACTGTATTATTGTACTTAAGGACTTTTTTTTATCAAAGATGAGCTTATATATATTAGGTGGATTATTAATCATTAAAGGGGAGTTATCGGTTGGAGCTTTACTTGTATATTTGAAATTTTTTGAAATGTTTATTGCAAATATAAGCAATATCAATAATACGGATATGAAGCTAAAATCTAATCTTCCATGTCTTCAAAGAGTTATTGATATCCTTACATTTCCAGAGATTGAGTATCCAGCTAGAAAGCAAATCTCTTTAAAAGGAAATATTGAATTTTCAGATATATATTTTCGATACGATAAAACAAGGGATTATATTCTAAAAGATATCAATTTTACTGTGAATCCAAATGAATCAATAGCAATTATTGGGGAAAGTGGCTGTGGTAAGACTACCCTGATAAAATTATTACTTAATTTATATACAGCGGAAAAAGGGGATATATTAATAGACAGGTATTCGATTCATACGTTAAATCCCAAAGACTTATATCGTAATATCGGAGTGGTTATGCAGGAGACCTATTTATTTAATACGACGATTAAAGATAATTTATTGTTTGCCAATCCAAAAGCAAATGATTTGGAAATTAAGAATGCATGTAAAAAGGCCTTTATCCATGACTTTATTGAAAGCTTACCAGATGGTTATAATACTGTAATTGGAGAAAACGGTGTTAAGCTATCGGGTGGACAAAGACAGAGGATCGCTATAGCAAAAGTATTATTATATAATCCTAATATATTGATTTTTGATGAAGCTACATCTTCGCTTGATTATGAATCTGAGAAAATGGTTCATCAAGCTATACAGAATTTATTATCTAATAAAACTGTAATTATTATTGCACATAGGTTATCTTCCATATTTATGGCAGAAAAAGTAGCAATTCTTAGCAATGGAATCATTAGTACAGTTGGTACTCATAAGGATTTATATGAAAATAACTCATATTATAGGAGGTTAATTGATCAACATGACAGAAAAAGTATTATTTATAAATGATGAAGAAAATAAGGAAATTTTTTTGGATATAAAACCAATTCACGAGGATTTGTATGATTGTCTGCAAAATACAGTATTAACTATAGCAAAGTACTGGGACATTGATCCCACTATGATGTTTGCTAATATATGGGGAATTGGAATAAATACTAAGTATGGAAATAGTAATTTGAGTGATAAAATACAGATTGGTTACCACAAAGATGTTTGGAATGCATTAGAAAAATACAATGGTATTAAGATTACAAGTATAAAGCCTACATCAAATAAGCTTGAATTTAAACAGGTTAAAAAATTCATCCATGAACAAAATAAAAAGAAGAAAATTGTTGCTATTTGCATTGATATTTCAACTTGTCCGTGGATGCCTGATTATAGTGGAATAAGATATCCACATTACATTATTGTAAGAGGTTTCAAGAATAATAATATTATTGGTGTTGACCCATCTGGATCAAAAAATGAGATAGAATTATATCCTATGAATGGACTTAAGAATGGATATAGTTACTTGATATTTGAGAAAGTACATTCTGAATCTATGGAGCTGTTAGAGATTCTTAGTCCTCTATATGAAAGAAATAATAATAAGCGCTGGATTAAAAGTATTATAGAACTATCTCAGGAAATACAAAAAATTGACTATGATAAGGAAGTTGGCAATGCAATCTTGACAAATAATATACCAATATTATTTAAGCTAAGTAATATCAGTAATAACCGCATTAATATTGCAAAATTTTTTATGTATTTGAATTCTATATTCAAGTATGAGGAGTTAGCGGAGCTTGCTAATATGTTTAATAAAATAAGGAATAAATGGAATATTGTTAAAACTCTAATGATTAAATATTTTACCGATAAGGACACATCCTCTATCGTACGAACCAGCAAAGTTTTGGAAAATATTGCTCAATTAGAAAATGATACATTTGACTTATTAGTAAAATTTTTATTAAAAATTAACGGAAATATATCAAGTGAATTACAGAAAAATTAATAATCCTTGATAAATATGGGTATTAGATAAAAATTATTAGTGTGAATTGTACACTATCTTTATCAAAGAAAGGGGTAACAGATGAAAAGATGGTTTAAAGTTGGAGGTATATTAGTAGCTAGGAATCATAAAGGAATTAAGTTAGTTATTCCAAAAACAAAGCAGATTTGTAAGTTAAATGAAGAACAAGCAGATATTTGGCTAAACAGGATGGAAGAGTTAGAAAAACTAGATAAGGAATTATCAATGAGTCTAAGCAATAATGGTTTTATTGTATCTGAGGTAGAGAACAAGAAAAGTATCGAAACTAAATCTGGGATCATTCCACAGGTTAAGAATGTAAATATCAGATGGAATATTGAATCAAAAGAATTGTATATTTTACTAAATAGTGACCACTATATAACTAAAAATCCAATTATGATACTTGATAATTACGGAAGCTTATGCTGGCAGGGTATTATTGAAGGATTATCAATTAATCTCATATGTGAAAAGTTAGAAAATACATTTGGTTCCAGTACACTAATCTTTGCTTATTTAAAAAAATTTATAATAGGTGGTTTTATTGAAGATATTGAAAATCTTTGTGATTGGAGCATAGTAAGTGAACATGATGCATGGGAATTCGATGCAACGGAATTATTATCAAATGTATCACATCTTGCTACCCCATGGTATTGTTCATGGGAAATATGTTCAGCATGTAATCTAAGATGTAAACACTGCTATTTACCTGAGTATGATCATATGGGGCTAGAGACAGAAAAAGCATTGGAGGTAGCACATCAGCTTATTATAAGTAAAATTTATAATGTAATTATAATGGGTGGCGAACCGTTAATGAGAGATGATATTGAACTAATTGTAAAAAAACTCAGAAATAATGGAGTATACGTAGGAATTATTACTAATGGCCAATTATTATCCAAACAACGAACTAAGAAATTGGCGGAGGCAGGGCTTGGTATGATTTATGTTAGTTTTGATGGATTTACAAAAGAAATACATGAAAATATCAGAGGGAAAGATACATTTTATAATTGCATGCAGGCTATTAGGAATGCAAAGGATTGTAAAATACCAAGTGTAGCAGTTAGTTGGTCAGTAAATAGCAGTAATGTAAATGAATATCAAAAGCTGCCAGAATTTTTAAAAAAATTAGGAGTTACAGAGTGCTATCTTGAGGTATTTAAGGAAACTGGATTGGCTGGTTCAAAAGCACCATTTGATCCTATAACAATCAAGGAAGTTACGATGATTAAGCATGCTATATCAGATTGGAAAATTAGGTATCCTGACTTAAATATCGTTTTTAATTCACAGTGTTTATGTGGTAGGAGCCGAATGAAGCTTGATGCGGCTGGAGATGCATATATTTGCCCATTTTTAACAGAAAGTTTTGGTAATATATTTAATACCCCTCTTTTAGAATTATGGCATAATATAGAAGAAAGTATACCTGAGAAGGGACCGGCTGGATATTGTAGGACGGTAAGAGAGTTATATTTAATGCATATGTATGGGTAATATGAAGATACGAATAAGGTTATTATGGAGGTAAAAACAGTGGACAAAAAGTGTGAACGTATGGAAGAATTTATTGATATAGATATTAATATAGCAAATCAACTATATAAATGTTATGATCCAAAAAATAAGGTTTCAGAGATACATTTATTCAAAGGGGGGAGAAGTACAACAAATTATAAAATTAAAGTGAATGACGAGTTTTTTGTGTTACGTATATACCCCAACGATGATAAACGCTGCTTAAAGGAAAAGAAGATTGCAGATAAGTTTAAGAATGCGATACCAGTGCCACAGGTATATTACATCAATAATAAGAAAGAACTACTGAATAAGGATTTTGCAATTATGGAGTTTGTGGAAGGTATAACCTTAGATCAGTATATAGCGGAGGGAAATGAGGTATCAGATAAAATATTTGAGCAATTAGGGCATATTCTTGCATATATACATAAAGACAAGTATAAACTAGAAGGTTTTCTTGATGAAAATTTGCAGTTGGTCGATGGACTGCCACCTATACTAGAGTGGTATCATTATTTTCTATCACAAAAGGCAGGCGAACGTATTGGAGAAGATATGAAGAAACAAATTTATGAAATAATTAATGAGAAATATGAACAGCTTAAAAAAGTGTTTTTTTCCAGTGTGTTGTGTCATGGAGATTTTAGAACTAATAATATCATGGTAAAGGATAATAAGGTCACAGGGATAATAGACTGGGAATTTACTTTGGCAGCTCCTTTATATTTTGATATAGGTCAATTATTTCGTTTTGATGAACAGGTTACTAAAAGTAATGAGATAAGCTTTATTAACGCTTATAATTTAAGTTCGGATACAGTTCTACATAAGGATTGGAAGAAACTAGGTAAGATTATAGATATGGCGAATTTTCTTTGTTTTCTTAATAACAAGGACGAAAACAAAGAAAACTTATATGAGGATATGAATAAACTGCTTAGTAAAACAGTTAATATGTTGCAGGAGGACTTGTAGTTAGAGATATGGAATTATCATCTGTTCAGATTAGAATTTTTAACAATGAAATAATAGAATTACAAAGAAAACTTCATATTCCAGGACTTGCTGGAGCAGTAATAAGTAAAGGGAATATAGTCTGGAGAAATTATTTGGGTTATTCAGATATTTTCAACAAAATTAAGGTGAATCCTTCTTCGATTTTTTCAATTGCCTCTATTACAAAAACTATTACATCGACTATATTGCTTTCTATATTTACAGAAAAAGGGTTAGATATAGATATTCCATTGTCTGTTTTTAAAATTAATATTAAGAATTCAGAACAAATTACCATAAGGCATTTATTATCTCATACGTCAAGAGGAATTATTGGAGAAGAATTTTGCTACAGCGAAAGAAGGTTCTTTATACTTCAGGAAGTACTTGAAAAAGTGATGAATCAGTCAATTGAGCAAATAATAATGGAGCGATTTATTAATTACTTAAATTTAAAAAACACAGTACCCTACTCATATTATGAGAATCCAGAATATAAAGAGGTCTTTAAAAACTTAGCCAAGGCATATCGTTTTAGCAAAGAATTAGATAACCAAGATTGTAGATATTCTAATTTCTTCTCAGTGACAGATGGATTAATTTCTTCCCTTGAGGATATGATAACTTATTCTAAGGCATTAGATTCCAATGTCATTATTAGTAATGAGATAAAAAATCTGGCATGGAGTGGAAAATCAAATTCTGGAAATCCGCTACCATACGGATTAGGGTGGTTCATCCAATGGTTTCAGGGAAATAAATTAGTTTGGCATTATGGAGTTAGCAACGGTTTTTCATCTGTAATTTTAAAATTACCGAAAATGGAGCTGTCCTTTCTTCTTCTGACAAATAATGAAGAATTAACAAATGCTTTTCATTTTGAAAAATGTGACATAACAAGATCACCATTTATAACTGTATTTTTAAAAAGTTTCCTTAATGAAAAAAGTACACTTTCTATTACTGAAGTAGACTGGAACAAGAACCAAGATAGTTTAGAGGATTATTTAAAACAGCAGATTTTACAGTTGTCAGATAGTAACGATATTGAACTTTTTATGAAATATATTGAGTCATACAAAAATCTGTATGAATATTTAGGAAATTACACGGTTTTGGAAAAGCTTAATCACATTATTTGAAGATAATATATAATATCATTTTTATTAATATAACGGAGGTTAATATGAAACTGAACCATTTAGGATTTGCATGCAAGAATATTTCTAATTCCATTGAATATATTAAGTCATTTTATCAGGTGGAAGAGATAAGTGATTGTATATATGATGAAAAACAACAAGCCACTTTATGTTACATAACATTAAGAGATTCTGTAGCAATTGAATTGGTGTCAGGGAAAACTGTTAGTGGCTATCTTAAGAACGGAATTTCTCTTTACCATGTTTGTTATGAATGTAGTGATATTTACCAGACAATAGAGATACTTAAAAGAAATGGTGCAACTGTTGTATGTGGTCCTGTTAGTGCTAAATTATTTGATGGCAGATTAATCTCCTTCCTCAATACCGAATTAGGTCTTATAGAGCTACTTGAAGTTAAGAGAGAAATAGAGATTAATAAACAAGATGAAATTAAACAAGAGGGAAATACCAATATTGTTTTAGTAAGTAATTTTACGATTACTCCTTTGCAAAAATATTTATTATATTATAATGAAATGTTGAAAACAAATTATAATATTATTGAAGCTCCATATAATCAAATATTTCAGCAGATTTTAAAACCAGATAGTCTAATTAATAGAAATACATCTGGGTATAATATAATCCTAATAAGTATTGAAGAGTGGCTTCATTATGCAGAAGACCGTGAAATAGATTATCAAGAAAGATTTACAAATATTACCAAAGATTTTATTGAGGCGTTAAAATGTAATTCATCATATTCCAATACATCGAGTATTATTATATTTACGCCTGTAACTAAATTTAATACTAATATTCAGCGACAAAAATTCTTTGAAGAGGCTGAGTATAATATGCAGATATCATTGGAAGAAGCACATATTATTTATATATCAAGCAAAGAGCTGTTAAAAAAAATAGGTAATACGCAATATAGTTCTCCTTATAGTAATGAAATAGCACACATTCCATATGTAGAACGAGTATATGCAGCAATAGCAAATATTCTTATGCGTAAGCTACTGTCAATAGAAGGCTATTCTTATAAAGTTATTGTAATTGACTGCGACAATACTTTGTGGGAAGGAAATTGTGGTGATACTACAGAAGGTGGAGTTAAGATAACGGTAGGTAAGAAGTATCTACAAAGATTTTTGTTAAATCAGATGGAGAAAGGGATGCTTCTTTGCATATGTAGTAAAAATAATGAAAAAGATGTCATGGATGTGTTTAAAACAAATCCTGATATGATATTAAAAAAGGAACATATAACTGCATTTAAAGTTAATTGGCGTAATAAATCGGATAATATTCTGGATTTGGCAAACAAATTAAACCTTAGTCTGGATAGCTTTATTTTTATTGATGATAGTTCTTATGAATGTGAAGAAGTATCTCAAGCTTTTCCTGAGGTATTGACTATAAGGATACCAGATTCCAATCAAGACATAAATGAATTTTTAGAGAATTTGTGGGTTTTTGATAGGTATAACGTAGTTAAGAATAGTAGAGTAAGAACAAAATACTATAAAGAAAATTTTTTGCGTGAAGAAGAACGCCAAAAGGCTGTCACGTTTGAAAACTTCATAAAAAATTTATGCATTACTATTACTATTTCGCCTTTAAAAGAAGAAGAAATAGAAAGAGCATGCGAACTAACTAAAAGAACGAATCAATTTAATCTTTCGACAAGAAGGAGAAGCGAAAGTGAACTTAGAGAATTGCTTAATAAAGGATATCGGTGTGATGTTGTCTATGTAAATGATCGATTTGGTTCCTATGGAATGGTAGGAGTTATGATTTACAAGTCAGATGATATGCAATTGAAAGTAGAGAATTTCTTATTAAGCTGCAGGGTGCTTGGTCGTGGAATTGAAAATAAAATGGTGATGTATTTGGGGAAAACAGCTCAGAAATTAAACAAGGACACCATAATATTTGAATATAAAGATAATCAAAAAAATTATCAAGTGTACCGTTTTATTTGTGAAATCAAAATGGATATTAAAATTACAAAACAAGAGTATCAGGAAATTACAGTTCATACTGAAAAGGCATGTTTGTACCAATTCGTATATAAGAATCATGATATGGAACTTATTCGTAAAAAAGATAACAGTACTGTATCAAATATTTTCCACAGAGGAAAGGTACTCCTAGAGATAGGTTCAATTGATAATTTAATTGCTGCTGTATTAGAACTAGATATAAATAGTAGTATAGAAGAAGATGATTTTACAAAAGACAGCATTGATGAAGTTATAAGTAATTTATATAAAGAAGTGTTACAACATGACATAGACGAGGAAGAAGGTTTTATTGAGCTTGGAGGAGACTCTATAAGAGCAGTTAAAATCGTTTCCGATATTTTTTCAAAGTATAATGTAGAATTGTCTTTGCAGGATGTTTTTGACTATGATTTAAGAAGAATTATCAGCTGTGTAAGTTGTAAGCTAGGCTTAAAAGATGAAAAAAATGTATATGAAAGATTTCATGATAGTACATTTAAAGATATTGTAAAGCAAATATATACCAAACAAAACTCAAAATTCTCCTTATCCTATTGTCAGGAAGCTTTAATGCGACATGAACTAATGGATACAAAAACTTTTGTTTATAATATGCCGTGGATATTTCAGATAAAAGGTATGCTTGATATAGAGGCACTACAATATGCGTTTTGTAATGTGATTCAAAAACATGATGTTTTTAGAACAGTTTTTAAAGAAAAAGAGGGTTTTTTGTATCAAGAAGTTAAGGATAATATGGAGTTTGAGATAGAACAATTTTGTTTTACAAAGAAAGAGGATATAAATCAAATCATTAGACAGGAGGAAATTAGAAGATTTAATATATCTAAGGGACCGCTCCTTCGTGTTGTGCTTATTCAGACAAATGATAATACTTATCTTATGATAATAACAATTCATCATATTATTTTTGATGGATGGTCCTATAGCTTGCTGTTTAAAGATTTATCAGCTTTTTATCAAGCATATAAAATTCAAGATAATCAGTTGATTCGGCAAAAATCAACACTGTTTACATATGCTGATTATGTAATGTGGGAAAGAGAATATTCAAAAACAGAGCGGATGCAACAACAAATAGAATATTGGAAAAAACAATTAAAAGATCTAAAGTTACATGAATTGCCAAAGGACACTATTTGTTCTAATCAGCAAGTATATGAGGGATTATATGTACCTATTGAATTAAATCAGCAGGATATTAATAGGTTGAGGAATATCTGTATTAATCATTCAACTACTCTATATACAGGAATGTTGTGTGTGTTTGACCTCCTATTATATAGCCTGATACAATTACCAGATGTTGCGGTAGGAACAGTAGTAGCCATGAGAAATGCTAAGGAATTAGAAGAAATAATAGGGCTTTTTATTAATACAATTGTTATGAGAAGTAAAATAAAAGAACAAGACAGCTTTATTCAACTTTTACAGAGTAATAGAAAAGTAGTTATGGAAGGGTTTGCAAATAAAGATGCATATTTTGGTGAAGTCATTTATAACGCTGCATCATCTATACCTGAAAACAAAGATAATCCATTTTATCATGCCATGTTACTATTTCAAAATACCCCTAAAAATAGTTTTTCAGTAGAAGGGCTACAAATCAGGAAATATAAGGAAGGCTATAATATTGCACGAGGGGATCTGATTTTGGAACTTGAGGAAAAGGAAGATATTCTTATTGGAGGCTTTTATTATAATACAGGCTATTTTAGCAGAAAGACCATACATGGGTACGTAGCAGTGCTAAAAGAAATCATTATTAACTGCACAGAAAATCCAAATAAGTCAATCAATGAAATAATAGCTAACTTAAAATTAGTAAAAGGGAAAGGTGAGAACTAAATGTTGGATCAACAATTAATAAAGCAGCAGTCACGTTTGATAAAACTACTTCAATATGCGAAGACTAATGTTGCTTATTATAGAAATATTATTCCTAAAGGTATGGATCTTGTTAAGTTAACTTCTAGTTCAGAGGAATGGGCAAAGTTTCCCATACTTGAGAAAAAAGATATACAAGCACATTGGCAAAATTTAATATCTATCAAATATCAGCAAAATAACCATAAACCTATTACTATAAGAAGTACTAGTGGTTCAACAGGAGTACCTTTAAAAATTGCACGTGCAGATTCAGAGCTTTTGATGCAGGCTGTAAGGATATGGTCTGCTAGGACTAAAAGATTTCCAGAAATTATGAATAAAAAAGTTTTCTCGTTAAATACACATCCTGAAGGTGATTCAGCAAATATACTACATATTACTAAGAATGGAGTTGTAGATTTTTCATTTCAGTCATTTGACGATAATATAGATAAAATTAAGAGATTTAAACCAGAATGGGTGTATGGCTTCTCCACTGCAGTTTTTCGATTTGCTCAGTATTGCAAAAGTAATAATATCAAACTTCCATCATTACAAATGATAGAGGTAACTGGAGAGCAGTTGTTCGATTATCAGCGTAAGATTATTCACGAGGTTTTTGAATGTGATGTGGTTAATCAATATGGATGTCAGGAAGTTGATTTTTTGGCATATGAATGTAAATGTAATAAAATGCATGCATGGACGAATCATCTTATTATTGAAGTTGTTAAGAATAATAAACCAGTTCCTGATGGAACACTTGGAGAATTGGTAGTTACTTCATTAACAAATTTCTGTATGCCTCTAATCAGATACCGTATAGGTGATATTGTTATGATGGAAGATACGAATTGTACTTGCGGGAATAAACAACAGATTTTAACACCAAAATGGGGGAGAGTGGGCAGTTTATTAACAACTAGCGAAAGAACCATATCCAGTAATCTTTTAAAGTGCATATTTGATGATTTTATGGGGCAGTATGAAAACTCTGTTTTAGAATATCAGGTAGTTCAGATTGATTTTAACTATATGAAGATTTATCTTGTTCCAGACAGTAAATATGATAAGCTAAATACTCCACTAGGTTTAATAAAAGAAATTAAGAAGTTGTTACCCGAGGTAGAATGTGAGGTTTTGCCTGTAAAAGAGATAAAAGTATCTGAATCAGGAAAAACTAAAAGATTTATTCCTCATCTTCCAGAGAATGATATGTCAAAACTGATATGTTAACATTAATAAGTCCTTAATTAGGTAGAAGGGAGGGTATTATGATTACAACATGTATATCATATAAGATTATATGCAAATAGATATTTCTAATAAAGTAATAGTTGTAACTGGATCTTCTAGAGGAATAGGTTCAGAAATGATAAAGTGCTTTGCTAAAGAAAATGCCAGTATTGTTATTAATTATAATAGAAGTGTTGAGGAAGCCACAAAGCTCTTTAAAGAAATTAAAAAACATAATTCAAAATGTATTGTTGTTAAGGCTGATGTAACAAAATGTAATGAGGTAAGATATTTATTGGATAAAACATTAGAGGCTTTTGGAAGGGTAGATATATTGATTAATAATGCAGGTATCTGTGATGATAATTTAATTCCTTTAATGACAGAAGAAAAATGGAAACATGTAATTGATATTAATCTAAACAGTATTTTCCTTTGTTGTAAAATATTTGCAAAAGAAATGATGAAAAAAAAGTATGGTAAAATATTTAACATTACATCTCTAAAAGGACAAATTGGAAGTGAAGGTCAGACAAATTATTCTGCAGCTAAGGCAGGAACTATTGGTTTTACAAAAGCTTTAGCAAAAGAAATTGGAAGCTATAATGTAAGTGTAAATGCAATATCTCCAGGATATATTGTTACTGATCTAAATCGAAATAATATTAATAAAAGTAATATAGCAAATGGAATGAATGTAATGATGTATCCAAATAGTTTGAATGACTTATTAAATTTTATGGTGTTTGCTTGCTCTGATCATTTTCAAAGTGTGAGTGGGAGAGTATTTAATTTAGACTCAAGATTATAACAGTTAGGTCTTAATTCTATAGATTACATTAGAATTTATAATAATAATTATTGATTAATAGAATTTTAAATAGTATTATAATAAATATAATGAAGTAATTAAAAAGCTATGAAAAGGAGTATATTATGAAAATAGTTATTTTGGATGCTAATACACTTGGTGACGATTTGGACTTAACTGTATTTAATGATTTGGGTAAAGTAGATATTTATGGATTCACTTCTAAGGATCAAGTTATAGATAGAATAAAAGATGTAAATGTCATCATAGCCAATAAAGTAGTACTTAATGAAAGTAATCTTCAATATGCTAATAATCTACAATTGATTTGTTTAACAGCAACAGGGACAAATAATGTTGATAAAACTTATACTAATGCTCATAATATTGTAGTGTCCAACGTGGTAGGTTATTCTACTGATAGCGTGGCACAACATACATTTGCGTTATTATTTTATCTATATGAAAAGTTATCTTATTATGATAAGTATGTAAAATCAGGTACTTATATAGGTGATAAGATTTTTACTCATTTTGATAAAAAATATAATGAAATTGTTGGTAAAACATGGGGAATTATTGGTCTAGGAACTATTGGTAAAAAAGTTGCAACTATAGCTAAGTGTTTTGGTTGTAGAATAATCTATTATTCAACATCTGGGAAAAATGATAATAGAGAATATGAAAGAGTTGAATTAGATAATTTACTAAGTTCTTCTGATATTATTTCAATACATGCACCTCTTAACGATAATACTGATAATCTTATTGGATATGAGGAGTTTGTTAAGATGAAAGACTCAGCAGTGATTCTTAATCTAGGAAGAGGAAGAATCATCAACGAAACAGACCTTACTAGAGCACTTAATGAAGATCTAATAGCTGGTGCAGGTCTAGATGTTTTAGAACATGAACCAATTAATAAAGATAATCCATTATTAAGTATACAAGATAGTATAAAATTATTAATTACTCCACATATTGCATGGGCAAGTGTAGAAGCTAGGAAAAGAGTAGTTGTTGAAGTAAATGAAAATATTAAATCATTTCAAAAGGGAATTCCAAGAAATGTAGTAACTAAGTAACTAATTATTGAAGTGGCTTATTAAACACTGGTGGTAGTTTTGGCTATCCATAATGTATAATAGCCACTTTTTTTATTCGTTTATTTATTTAAGGAAAGAATGCTCTTAGATAATCTGATGGAATCATATAGCTTAAGGTAATTCTCCTTAGAATCTATATCTGTTATATAATTCTTGGTATAATTTTTGGAGGATATATTATTAGCAATAACAAAATCTACAGCTTTATTATAAGCAATGGCTGCTTCAATATCAGTCTTGTATTTACCTATTTTGGTATAGCCGTTTATATGTATCTTAGATAGGTATACTACAGTATTATTTTTAGTTATCTTTTCTACGCCATAATATTTATTGGTTACTATAATATTATGGTATCTTAGATTATTACTATCACCATCTTTAAAATGATAATCTTTTCCATTAACTGCAAAATTCTTAATACCATACCTAGAAAGTATATTTACCTGCATTCCGTAATCATTAACAAACATATATCCATTCTTCTTGAATATTTTATGATTAGAATAATAGAATAGGTCATCTACATCAAAGGTCAATTCAGTTGATTGGTTAAGAAAATAAGAAAAATAATATTTATGAAGATAAATAGGGTTTTTGATATAGTATTTGTTATCTCTAAAATTAATCAATACAACAAACTTATGGAATGTCAAAGTATTTGAAGCAGTATAATCATATATACTTATGTTACTACTTAGGATATCCTTTGCTTCCAAATAGGCATTATGTGCAGATGTATAGGAAGAAAAACTTCCTAAACTTATATGTTTATTTGAAAAAGTAATAGAAGCCCTATAATAAATAGTCCCGTTTTTTCTAGTTGCTTTGTAAACTCCTGTTGATGATGACATATATTTGGTCCTTTCTTATATTGAAGATATATATTTATTTGACTATTCATGTATAGAATAATAAATATTGTCAATAATACAAATAATAAGATGTTTTGCATGTAAAAATTCATATATAATTAATCAACTTATTAAAATATATATCGGATAAAGATTGTTATTATATTATATTAATAAAATACAAAATAATACAATAATGAATTAGCTAAAACAAGTAGAAAAATATGGAAGTCATAAAAATATACATATAATTAGTAACAAAATTGAATTTGATATTTTACACAAAAAACTTTTTAGTTGTGTTAAATTACACAAAAATAATTGGAAAAAATAGTAAATAAAGAAAAAGTGCATTAAATTAATAATTGAATATTCTGAACAAATGTAAAATGTACTAAATTATTTAGATGTTAGTTGACACATTATGTAAGTTTTACTATAATCGCTATGACAAGCAAAATGTTAAGAAATTATTACGAGCTTGTTTAAAAATTCAATTTCATATGCATGTAAGACGGTCTTAAATTTATGAAATTGTCTATAGTTAAAAGGAGAAAAATTATGTTTAAAGTAAAGAATCTTCTTAAGGACATATTTTCCTCAATAAAGCATATTCCAAAGAAAGCATACACTAATGGATTGATTGTAATTACAAGTTGTATTATGATAACTGTATTATATCTAGGTGTTAATGGATTTTTTGGTTCTCATACTAATGGGGTATCTGCTTTAGAAGGAAACGTTGAAGAAACGGATGTTTCGGATGATAAGTCTATTGAAGATGAGGAAACTGTTGTTGAGCTTGATTTAGGAATTGAACAGTATACCAAGAAGCTTGGCGAACTGTTGAAAGAGCAACAAGAGAAAGTTAACAAAGAAAAACTTGAAAGTAATAAACAAAAAATTGTACCTATGAAGGAGCCAGAGGAAAGTAGCGATAAGAAAGTGCTACATACGGCAACCTATAAACCAAAAGAACAAGAAAGTCAATTAGTAAATATTTCTGCTAAGGACTATGAAGCTTTAACGAGGATTGTTGAAGCAGAAGCTACAGGAGAAGATCTAATTGGAAGAATTCTAATAGTAAATGTTGTAATGAATCGAGTGAAAAGTTCAGAGTTCCCAAATAACATCTATAATGTTGTTCATCAAGGCAGTAATGGTAAAGCACAGTTTTCACCTATTACTGATGGTAGGTACTATTCAGTAAAAGTGTCTAACAAAACCAAAAAAGCTGTTGAGAGTGCTTTTAATGGTGAGGACTATTCAAAAGGAGCATTATACTTTGCTGCAAGATGTTATGCTTCTGAAAAAGCTATGAGTTGGTTTGATAATAATCTTACCAAAGTATACCAGCATGGAGTTCACGAATTTTTTAAATAGATAAATTAATATATATATATTATAGGCAATCTGATGATTGCCTATTTTTTGAGTTATTGGAAAGAGAGATATAGCCTCTTTTGTTCTAGTATTGTGTTAAAGTGAATAGTATGATATAATCTTAAAAAACATCAAAAAGGAATGAAACTAATGAATACATTATATAAGAGCACACGTGGTGGTGAAAGTAATATACAAGCATCATTAGCTATTATTAAAGGATTAGCATGTGACGGAGGGCTATTCGTACCTAATGAGATTCCTAAATTAGATAAACCTTTAGAAGATTTGTTGGACTTAGAGTACAAGGATTTAGCTTATGAAATAATGAAGTTATATCTTACTGACTTTACTGAAGAAGAATTGAGATATTGTATAAATAATGCTTATGATGATAAGTTTGATACAAAGGAGATTGCTCCAATTGTTAAAAAAAATAGAGCACATTATTTAGAGTTGTTTCATGGATCAACCATTGCATTCAAAGATATGGCATTATCTATTTTACCTTATCTAATGAAAGTTTCTGCTAAGAAGCAGAATATAGATAAAGAAATAGTTATTCTTACAGCAACATCAGGAGATACTGGTAAAGCTGCTTTAGCTGGATTTGCTGATGTGGAAGGAATTAAAATCATTGTATTCTATCCAAAAGATGGGGTAAGTCCTATTCAAAAACAACAGATGGTTACTCAAAAAGGAGATAATACATATGTTGTTGGTATAGAAGGAAATTTTGATGATGCTCAAAATGGAGTTAAGGAAATATTTAATAATGCTGAGTTTGCCCAATTAATGGATAATAATGGTTATAGGTTCTCATCAGCCAATTCGATTAATATTGGTAGGTTGATACCTCAGATAGTTTATTATTTCTATGCATATACTAAGATGGTGGCAAGTGGAGACATTAAGATTGGTGAAGACTTTAATGTAGTTGTTCCAACTGGTAATTTTGGGAATATACTAGCTGCGTATTATGCTAAGAATATGGGATTGCCAATCCATCAATTAATATGTGCATCTAATGATAATAAAGTATTGTATGATTTTATGAATACAGGGGTATATAATAGGAAAAGAGAATTTGTGTTAACTATATCACCTTCTATGGATATTTTGATATCTAGTAATTTAGAGAGGTTGTTGTATAAGATATCTGGGAGTAAGGAAAGTGTTATAAGTGATCTTATGAGTTCGTTATCAAGCAAAGGTGAATATGAGATATCTGATGATATGAAAAAAGGATTAAAGGATTTTTATGGTAATTATGCTTCCATTGATGAAACTTATGATGCAATTAAAGAAGTTTTTCATAATTCAGGGTATTTGATTGACTCACATACAGCTGTTGGTAGTTCAGTTTATAAAAAATATATGAAGGATACAGGAGATAATAGGAAGACAGTTATTGCTTCAACAGCTAGTCCATATAAATTTACTCGTAGTGTTATGAAGGCTATTGATGAGAGTTATGAGAAGTATGATGATTTTGAGTTGATAAAGAAAATGAATGAGTTGACGGGAGTAGAGGTTCCGGATGCTATTAAGGATATTGTTGGTGCTAAGATAAGGCATAAGATGATATGTGATAAAGATAAGATGAAAGAAACTGTTGAAGAGATATTGAGTTTGAGCTAGCGGGTGCTAGCTTTTTTTATTTTTGGGGGAATGTTTAGGTCAGGGTATAAGTGTTAATAATCACTTGCCTTACCCTGAGAAGCGGTCGGTCTGCGTGATTATTAACACTTATACCCTTCGGTGGTACATGTAGGTAATAAAAGATTAGTGATGAACTACATAAATAAAGTAAGAATATGAAAGACGTATTCATTTATTTGTTATGTTTTAGGTTTTATAGTATTTATAGCATAGTTCTATTTGATGAGATTGTTGAAGCTATTGATAGATTGGCATATATTAAGAATACTAATAGGTCACAATTGATTAATGATATGCTAGCAGAAAAGATTGGTTTGCTGACGCCCCAGCAAAAAGTTACTAATATAATGAATAAGATATCACAGTTGGTGGAAACAGATAGTATTCAAGTGAAGTCCAAGAATGATTATGGGAGTTTACAATTTGGGACTTTTATAAAGTATAAGTATAAACCTAGTATTAGATATAGATTTGAGTTTTATGTAGGTAATAATGAGGAAAGATATGCTGTTCTAAAGATTAA
Organism: Vallitalea sp.; assembly: GCF_025211055.1. Classification (GTDB taxonomy): domain Bacteria; phylum Bacillota; class Clostridia; order Lachnospirales; family Vallitaleaceae; genus Vallitalea. The sequence goes on from NZ_JAOARO010000039.1 coordinate 41,419, forward strand.
TTCCAGATCTAAGTCAGAAGACCTTAATGAACATTTGGAAAGGTTTTTTAATGGGATTTGTTATATTGATAAGAATAGGTTTCCTGAGATTTATCAGAGGGAGATAATTAATAAGGCGTATACTAATTCTAATAATAGATTTATAAGAGAGTTTTTGAGGGGGATTCCGTTGGAAAAAATGGATGATGATTCTATAGCAGAGTATTTAAGTTGTTATCTATTGATGATTGATAATTCTCTTAACTATTATTTCAATCATTATAATCAAGAGGATGTTTTTAATAAGATTGATAAGATATATTGTCAGTATTTGAATAATCTTAATTTATTTCTAAAATGAAGTATGGTTAATAAAATAGGAGGTACAGGCTATGCCAAATAACGTTGAGGATTATTATAAAACACTGGGTGTTTCCAGAGATGCTAATGATAAAGAGATACAGAAGGCATATAGAAAGTTAGCTCATAAATATCATCCGGATTCAAATAAAACAAAAGAGGCAGAAGAGAAATTTAAAAAGATTAATGAAGCTTATAATGTATTGAAGGATCCAGAAAAGAAAAAAGCGTATGATCAGTTCGGAAGTCAGTGGGAAAATGGTGGAGGATATTATTCTGGTGATACAAGCTCATGGACAGGAGATGAAGATATATTAAGGTCTGTATTCGACTCTATATTTAGAGCTAATAGCTTTGGTAAAAGTGGTAGAGGCACTTTTAAAGGTTTTAGTAATTTTGGTGGTTTTTCATCAGGTATGGGTGGATTTGGACAACAACAAGCTAGATCGGTTAAGGGTCAGAATGCTGAGGCTGAGCTTGATATATCTATATCGGATAGCTATTATGGTTCGATCAAAAAGATTACTATAGGAAATGATATGGGGAATAGACATCAATTAGATGTTACAATTCCAAAGGGTATAATTGAAGGCCAGAAAATAAGGTTAAAAGGACAAGGGAATAGTGGGTATAACGGTGGTCCAAGAGGTGACTTATTAATTAAGGTTCATATAGTTGAGGATGCTGATTATAAGCTTAATGGTTATGATATTTATAAAGACCTGAATATTGCTCCTTGGGAGTCTGCTTTTGGAGCAGATATAGAAGCAAGTACTATAGACAAAAAGTTCAAGATAAAAATACCTAAGGGAACTCAATCAGGGAAAAAATTTAGATTAAAAAACAAAGGGTTGAAGAGTAAAAAGAAGACTGGAGATTTTTATTTTGTAGCTAGGATAGTCATACCTGAAGATTTGAGCAAAGAAGAAATTAAATTACTTAAAAAATGGAAAGAGGTATCTAGTGGAAAAATTAGATAAAGGGCAGACAGACCATTAAAAAGATATCTGCAAAGAATGTAAAAAAATATTGGCACTCTCAAGAGTGCTTTTATTATGTTATGAAAAAGCTTTCTAACTAACAAATTCTTATATAAATATAAAAACAAATTCTAAATAAAATTCCAAGTTTTTCTTGACATATATATGCAGTTGTACTATACTTTAAACGAAATTGATAGTCATTATCAGATTAAAAAATAGGAGGGTAATTAAGTGAAAAATAAAATTACTATTATTATGAGTTGCATTTTGATAATATCATTAATGCTTGTAGGGTGTTCAAAAGACAATGAAGAAAATGTTGTCTCACAAAATCCAGAAGCAGAAAATGCACAGGATGATGGAACTAAGGCAAAAGATGAAAGTAAAGAAACAGAGGACAGTAATAATGAGAATGAAGATGATAAGGGAAAATACCATGGTAAAGAAGGAAAAATAACTGTATATTTATCTGGTCCAGAACAAATGTTAAACAAGATAGAAAGTGAATTCGAGACTGTTAATGGGGATGTATTAGATTTAGTAATATTAGGTTGTGGTCCCCTAAGACAAAAAGTATGGACTGAGAAACAGGCTGGACAAATTCAAGCAGATGTTGTATGGGGTTCTGACCCACTATTATATTATGCTCTTCAAGATGAAGGGGATTTGGCACAATATAGTCCTAAGGAGTATGATAAGTTAAAAGAAGAATATAAAGTAGGGGATAATTACTACACGATAGTTAATGAAAGATATGCTGTTATAGCCTATAATAAAGATAATTTAAAAGGTGATAAAATACCAAAATCCTTTGAAGACCTTAAGAAGGAAGCATATTCTGGTAGCGTTGTAATGGCAAATGCTAATTATTCTTCAACTGCGCTAGCAATTACTTCAGGTCTATATCAAATGAGCGGTAATAATTGGGATTACATAAAAGCTTTGAAGGATAATAAATTATTCTTCGCAAAATCTAATGGTCAAGTTCCTTCAAAGATTCAAGAGGGGGAATTTGATACAGGAATAGCTCCTCATGATTCTGTCTTAAGATTGAAGAAAAAGGCAAAGAAAGAAGAGTATAAAACTCCAATAGAGATTAGCTGGCCATCTGAAGGGGCTCTAAGAATTCAAAGACCAGTAGCAATTATTAAAGATGAATCAAGACCAAGTAAAAATCAAGTAATAGCTGAAAAATTTGTTGATTTCCTAGTATCTAAAAAAGTTCAAAACATTACTTCAGGAATGGGATTTGTTAGTGTAAGAGAAGACGTTTCATTACCACAAGGAATTCCTGATGAACTGAAAACTAAGGAGATTGACTGGAGGTTCGCTTATGAAAACGAAAGTACACTTAGAGATGGAGTCAAAGAAATCATGGGCAACTAAAGGTATTAGTAATACATCACAGTTTTTAAAAGAAACTGTGATGTATGTAATGTTATGTATAATAATTTTTATTATAATAATATATCCGTTGCTGAATCTATTGGTAAAGAGTTTTGATATAAGTGTTTTTATTTCTTTGTTCAGAGATAGATTAACATATATAAGTTTATTTAATACCTTGATAATAGGTATTGGAGTTACTTTTTTTTCTATATTATTTGGTGGGAGCTTAGCTTGGTTAGTTGTAAGAACTGATTTTAGACACAAGAAATTCGTTAGGTTATTTGCTCTAATAGGTTTTATGATTCCTTCATATATTCTCAGTATATCATGGATAGAGATTTTTTCTAAGAATGGTTACCTGAGTAGGTTGCTAAAATTCCTATTAGGCTATAATTATAATTTTTTTCCATATTCCATTATATCTGTTATCTTTGTTCTATCAATCCATTTGTATCCTTTGGCTTTTATGTCTATTTCTAATGCTTTAGAAGCGTATTCAATGGATTATGAAGATGCTGCTTTTGTATGTGGGGCAGATAGAAGAAGGATAATGAGAACTATAACATTTCCTATGATAATCCCTAGTATTTTATCTATAGGAATTTTGATTTTTAGCCGTTCAATGGCTAATTTTGGAGTTCCGGCGGCTCTATGTTTGCCTATAGGAAAAGATGTAGTTACTACTAAGATATTCAGTTACTTATCTCATCTAGAGTTAGTAAATGCTACAGTATTATCTGTAATATTAATAATAATATCAGCATGTATATATATCATTAACTCTAAGATTATAAGTAAAAGAAAATATTCAAGCAGTACCAATAAAAAATTCAGGAATCCTAAGCTAATAAAATTAGGAAAGCGTAGTAAAATAGTTAATTTCTTTGCATTAGGGTTTTGTATATGTGTAACAGGCATACCTTTGATAAGTATTATTATAACATCCTTTCTCAAACGATGGGGTTTGAAAATACAATTGAAGAATTTAACTATCAACAATTATATTACTTTGTTTACTAATCCTTATACTAATAAATCATTCATAAATAGTATGGTATATGGGATAGCAGGGGCAACAGCTGCGGTTATAATTGGCTGTATTGTATTATATTTGTTCTATATCAATAAAAACAAATTAACTAGTTCATTTATGGTAATTGTTACATGGCCAATAGCTTTTCCTAATATCGTATTAGCTGTAGCAGCTACGTTAAGCTTCATAAATAAACCATTAAAACTATATGGAACAAAATGGATTATAATTATTACATACATTGCATTATTCATACCAATCGCAGTTAAAAATATGAGCGGAATAATTGAAAACATAGATAAAAGCTTAATAAAAGCCTCTAGAATGTCTGGAGCAAGTATATTTAGTACATTAAAAAATATAATAATACCATTAATAGCACCTGGAATGACTTCAGCTTGGATATTATGTTTTTTGATTGCATTAAGAGAAATCCCAATCTCTCTATTATTATATAGTAGTGGAACTGAAACTTTGGGTGTTATGCTGTTTACATTACAATCTAATTCTTACGGACTTGAAATGACATCTACTCTAGCAGTAGTAATCATAATTATGAGTTTAATTGGAAATCTAATAATTAAAAAGGTTAGGAGACGAATTAAATGGTAACTGCAAAACTTAATGATATCAGCAAGAAATATGGTGAGATCAATGCACTAAATGATGTAAGTCTAGATATTCACACAGGAGAATTATTAAGTATTCTAGGTTCTAGTGGTTGTGGAAAAAGTACATTACTGTATTCTATTGCTGGACTAGAAAAACCTGACAGTGGAGATATAAGTCTTAATGATAGAACTATATTTTCTGCCACTACAAGAACGTTTATACCACCTGAGAAACGCAATGTAGGTTTAGTTTTTCAGAATTATGCACTTTGGCCACACATGAATATATTTAAGAATGTGGCTTATCCTTTACAAATAAGGAATATTAAAAAATCTATTATAAAAAAAGAAGTATTAGAAAAACTTGACTTAGTTGGTTTAAGTGGAAAAGAAAAGAAATATCCTCATGAATTAAGTGGGGGAGAACAGCAAAGAGCTGCGGTGGCTAGAGGATTAATTATGAAACCCGATATATTATTACTAGATGAACCATTTTCAAATTTGGATGCAAAGCTAAGAGAAAAAATGCAAGATGAATTAAAAAGAATACAGAAACTTACTAAACTCACTATGGTTCATGTAACCCATGACCAAGAAGAAGCAATGAGAATCTCAGATAGGATTGCTATAATGAATAAGGGTAAACTACTTCAAATAGGTGAGCCTAGTGAAATATATGATAGACCAAAAGATGTTTTTGTTGCAGGATTTGTTGGTAAATCTAATTTGATTTCATATCATGCAATAAAACATTATCTACCAAAAAAAGTTCAAAATGATTTAGAAAAAGAATCACAAAGTAAAACTAAAACCATTCTGGTTAGACCTGAAGATATAACCATTACAGATGTAGAAAATAACACTATAAGTGGTATTATTACTAATAAATTCAACAAAGGAAGCGTTTTTATGTATAATATCAAAACGGGCTTTCATAATTTTGTTATTCAAACAGACAATAGATGTAACTATGATATTAATACTAATGTTAATATTATGATAAAGAAAGGATGCGTCATATAGGGGATATTATCTGTGATATTGAGCAGGGTTCACATGTACAACAACATCTTCTATATGGTCAAATTCCATAAGTAATTTTTTTATCTGTGCTGATATGGAGTGTCCTTCGTATACTGTCATATTAGCATCAACAGATATTTTTACAATTAATATAAAATTAAGACCTATTGGTTTGGAATTAATATTATCTACATGGTCAAGTCCTTCTATTGACATTATCTGTTTTTCCATTTCTTGTTTTACTTTTGAATCAATATTAGTATCCATCAAAACGGAATATGATTGATTGAAGATAGATACTCCTGTATAAGCTATCCATAAGGAAATTAATATACCTACAACTCCATCAAAAAAATAAATATTGTAATGACCAAGAATAACACTGAGTAAGGTCAAAGATGATAAGAATATATCATTTCTGTGATCTTGGGCATTAGCTATAGCCAATAGACTGTTATATTTTCTACCGATGTTGATAGAGTATATGAATAGAACTAATTTGATTACTATAGAAGCTATAGCAATATATATCAGCCATGGGGAATATTCAAATTCTTGTTTGTTGATTAACGAATCAATGGACATCTTGAAGATTGAAAATGAAACAAAGAATAATGAAAAACTAATTATCATAGAAAATATATATTCAGCTTTTCCATGACCATATGGGTGTTCATCATCTTCTGGTGTAGATGAGATTTTATTACCTATAAATGTTATGGTAGAAGCAAAAACATCCCCCCCACTATTAAGTCCGTCTGCAATCATAGCTTGGCTCTTAGATAAAAAACCAATTATGAGTTTAATTATTAATAGAAAAACATTGCCTAGAATACCAGATAAAGCTACATTTTTAATTTTTTTATATTTATTTATATCATTCACCAATATTACCCCATCTTTTATAATTTATTATATTAATACATCAGTTTATTTCTTTAGATTATCATTATATATTATTTTAAATCATTTACGCAAGTGAAATATATTTATAATTAATAAGTCATAATAATTATTATTAATAGACAAAAGTAATATTAAAAAATAACTAAATTGACTATTGGATAGAACAATATTGTGTTATAATCTATATAGTCCATTTTAACTGTTCAATTGAGTTTTACAACAATAGTTATTATGGATAGCTAAGGGTATATACTTCAAAGTAGGGGTGACATAATAAAATGAGATTTGTACCTGTTAATGGTTTAATGGAAGGTATGTATGTAGGTAAGAGTTTGTTTGATAAAAACAATCAATTATTACTAAGTAAAGGCAGTGTTATTCAGAAGTCATATATCGATAGAATAAATAAAATGGGGTATCAAGGAATCTATGTTGAAGATTATATTTCTTCAGATATCGAAGTCAAAGATGTAATATGTGATGAACTAAGAAGAAATACAGTTAACACCATAAAAAATGTATTTATAGAGGCTGATAATGACAAAAAAAACAGTAATAAAACAAATAACATAAACGAGACGAAGTATTTAGTTGCTAATATAGTTGAGCAGATACTTGAAAACCGAGATACCATAGTTAACCTTATCGACTTGAAAATGTTTGATGACTATACATTTTATCACAGTGTAAATGTTGCTGTATTATCCATAGTTCTTGGGACTTCTATTGGACTTAACAAAGAAAAACTATATAATCTTGGACTTGGGGCTATATTACATGATATTGGTAAAATGTTTATAGACAGTGAAATTCTTAATAAAAATGGAAAATTGACCGAAGAAGAATATAATCATATACAAAAACATTCAGAATACGGATATAATTATTTGAGAGAAACATTTGAGATACCTCTTTCTTCGTATATTGGTGTTTTACAACATCATGAAAAGTATGATGGAACTGGATATCCTTCTAATAAATCAAAACATGATATTTCATTATTTGGCAGAATTATTGGTATAGCTGATGTCTATGATGCTTTAACGTCAACTAGGCCATATAGGAAAGCTTTGCTGCCTTCTGAAGCTATAGAGTATATAATGGCTAATGGAAGTATTATGTTTGATGTTAATCTGATTCAGAATTTTGTTAAGAAAGTAGCACCTTTTCCGGTTGGGACTTGTGTAGAGCTTAGTAATAGATACAAAGGTATCGTAGTTAAGAATTTTGAAGAGGCGTGTTGTAGACCTAAAATAAAAATTGTTTTAGATGATAACAACAATCAAGTAGACTCTTTCTATTATAATCTTAAGGATCAAAAAGAGTTAAGAAATGTTACTATCACTTCTATAAGTGATTTGACAGTTGATGTTAAAGGGAAATGTATAACTAATTGAATAGAGTTACTTTTAATTGGGCTGTTGTATCAGTAAATGTTAACTTACTGGTATAATAGCCCTTTTATAATTCGGTGGACAATATTATGTAAAATAGTAGTATTATTAATTGACTAACATAATCCTACATGATATACTATATTTCGTTGTAGCGAACTTTAATTATTTATTTGAAATAAATGTTCGATTCCTATCTGAATATATAATGATATAATTAAGCATAATATTAATATCTTTTTATAGCATATAACTTTATTAAGACTAGAAAGGAAGATTTTATGAAGAAGAAGTGGTTTTATACTTTATTAATTCCAGGGTTAACTTTAATAATTGTATTTCTATTTATTCCATTAATATATACAATAGGATCTACATTTATTGGTGAGAAAGGTTATAGTTTTGCAAGATATATTGAATTTTTGAAGGATGGATATTATATAAAGATATTTAATAGAACACTTAGAATTGCACTTATTACATCATTCATATGTATGATTTTAGGAATGCCTGTGGCATATTACATATCAAGAACTAAGAAAAGTATTAGAGGTATATTTATTGCTTGTACAGTTTTTCCACTTCTTACCAATTCGGTTGTTCGTTCTTTTGCTTGGATGACTATTTTAGGTTCAAATGGAGTTATTAATAAGCTATTGATGAATCTTAATATCATTGATAAGCCATTAAAACTTTTATATACAGAATTTGCAATTATTATTGGTACTGTTTATTTGTTTTTACCATTAATGGTTGTATCTTTAGTGGGTGTTATGGAAAATATTGAACACGATTTGTTAGAAGCTGCAGAGAGTTTAGGAGCTAATAGGATTAAAGCTTTTTTTAAAGTAATTTTCCCTCTGAGTGTACCTGGACTTATAGTAGGAAGTGTACTTGTATTTACTGGTGCTTTTACTGCGTATACAACGCCTCAACTTTTAGGTGGAAATACTAATATAGTATTATCAACCCTTGTTTATCAGAGAGCTATGACTCTTGGAGATTGGACTGGAGCATCTGTGGTAGCTACTATTATGATTGTTACTACTTTGACTGTTATTGGAGTAATAAATAAATTAGCTAGCAGATTAAATGAAAGGGGTGTTTAATATGAAGCATAATAAATGGTTAACATTTTTTACTGTCTGTGTATATTTATTTATATTTGCACCAGTAGTTATTATAATAATGACAGCTTTTGGACCAGATGAAGTTATTGCATTCCCACCAAAAGGATTTAGTACCAAATGGTTTGTGAATATTTTTACGTCGGATATGTTTATGAAGACTTTTTCCATTAGTATTCAGATAGCGGTTATAGCAACAATTATTGCGTTGATTATAGGTGTTCCTGCTGCTTATGCAATGAGTAGATTTGATTTTAAAGGAAAAACACTTATTAAAAATATATTTTTCTCTTCAATTATTGTGCCAGGAATAGTTTTTGGGTTTTCAATCTTTAATTTTATTATTATAAAATGGAAATTACCTATTTATACAAGTTTATTAATAGGTCACATCATAATAATATTACCTTACATTATTAGGGTGGTTGCTTCAAGTTTAGAAGGTTTTGATTATTCCATAGAAGAAGCTGCGGTCAGCTTGGGAGCAAGTAGACTAAAAACATTCTTTTTAGTTGTATTTCCTAATATAACATCAGGAGTTATTGCAGCTTTTATGCTAGCATTTATTAATTCATTTAATAATGTACCTATATCAATATTTCTAACAGGTCCAGGTGTAAGTACATTGCCAATCAAAATGATGAGTTATGTAGAATACTACTATGACCCAACAATCTCAGCATTATCTGTTACATTAATGATTATGACGATTGGGATTATGTTTGTTGTTGAGAGAACCTTAGGACTAAGCTATTTTTCTAAATAAGAATGGAGGTACAATATGTCATTTATTAATTTAAAAGATATTACTGTTTCATACGATGGTAAAGTAGATATACTAAAAAAATTAAATATTGATATTGAAGAAGGTAAATTAGTTTCATTATTAGGACCTAGTGGGTGTGGTAAAACTACTACTTTGAGAGTGGTTGCAGGTTTTATACAGCCTAAGAATGGTCAGTTTATATGTGAAAAAGAGGATTATACATATATACCTGTCCATAAAAGAAATTTTGGATTAGTATTTCAGAGTTATGCATTGTTTCCTCATCTAACAGTATTTGATAATGTAGCTTTTGGATTGAAGATGCAAAAAGTAGATAAGAAGGAAATAAAAAAAGCTGTAGAAAAAATATTGGAAGTCGTTGATTTGAAAGGATATAATTCACGTTATCCTAAGGAATTGTCTGGTGGACAAAGACAAAGAGTTGCATTAGCAAGAGCTTTGGTAATTAAGCCAAAATTATTACTATTAGATGAACCCCTTAGTAATCTGGATGCAAAATTAAGATTAAAAATGAGAGCAGAAATTAGAAAACTACAACAAAAATTAGGAATCACAACAATCTTTGTAACCCATGATCAAGAAGAATGTTTTTCAATTTCAGATAAGGTTGCGGTTATGAATGGTGGACTTATAGAACAATATGATACACCTGAAGAAATATATACAAACCCATCAAGCGAATTTGTAGCAAGATTTGTAGGATTTGAAAATTTCATAGAATTAGATAAAATTGGAGATAATATATATCAATCAAAATCTGGCGTTAAGTTTATTACAAATATTAATGATAAAGATACTAAAATACAGGAAAAGTTAGTTGGGACAATCAGACCAGATAATATTAAGATAATTAACGATGAGAGTGAGACAGAAAACAATATATTAGAGGGTATTGTTGATGTTAGAACATATCTTGGAAAAGAATATCAATATTCCATCAGTACCGAAGTAGGTACTATACTGGTTAACGCCAACAATGAAAAAATATATGATCAAGGTAATAGAATCAAATTATATTTACAACCTAATAAATTAGTATTAGTATAGATGATTAAAAAGAGTGTGATATTGTAGAAAACTAAATCTACATATTAAATAAAGACTCTCTGATTTTGAGAGTTAAAAATACAAATTATGGAGGTTAACAATGAAAAAGATATCAATTATTTTAGCATTAATAATATTATTAGTAAGTGTTACAGGATGTGGAGCAACTGATAAAGCAAAAGAAGGAGATAATCAACCAAAAGATGAAAGCCCAACTGAGTTAGTAATCTCTACATGGGGTTATAGTGAAGACTTACTATGGGAAAATGTATTTACTCCATTTGAAGAAGCAAATAATGTAAAAATAGTTTTGGAAACAGGTAATAACTCAGAGAGATTAACAAAATTAAAAACTAATCCAGATAGTAATATTGACATTATATATCTTGCAGAAGCTTTTGCACAGGAAGGTATTGAAGCAGGTTTATTTGATGAACTTGATTATAGTAAAATTGCTAATGCAGATAAGATTGACGATAAAGCAAAATATCTAGTAGATGCAGGATATGGGCCAGCATATACCTTAAATCGTGCAGCTATAGCATATGATCCTAATAAGGTTGGATTTGAAATAAAATCATGGAATGATTTATGGAAGAGTGAATTAAAAGGTAAAATTTCTATTCCAGAGATAACAACTACATTCGGACCTGCAACAATGTATATAGCATCAAATAGTAAAGGTGTAGATATTACTTCTGATAATGGAGAAGAAGCATTCAAAGCATTGGAAGAATTAAAACCTAATTTAGTTAAAACTTATACTAAGTCATCTGACCTAGCTAATATGTTTGCTAATAATGAAATAGAAGTTGCAATTACTGCTGATTTTGCATATCCAAGAGTCAAAGCAGGAGCATCAGATGTAGTATTTGTTGACCCAGAAGAAGGTGCATTCATAAACTTCAATACTATTAATATCGTAAAAGGATCTAAGAATAAAGAATTGGCGATAAAATTTATTAATTATGCATTAAGTACTGAAGTTCAAACTAGAACTTCAAAAGCATTAGGTGAATCACCAGTAAACTCTGAGGTAAAATTAACAGATGAAGAAGCAGCAAACTTAACTTATGGAGAAATTGTAGAAAAGTCAAATACAGTAGATCATAAATTTGTAAATAAAATGAAAACACAATGGATTGATAAGTGGAATAGAACATTAAATCAATAATAAATTCTAAGCTTTTGGTATAAGTTATTATAAGCGTAATATATACTTAAGTTGATAGGAAATATCAACATATGTATGTATTGCGCTATTGTATTATAGATAACTTTATATAATTAGCAAAAGATAGGAGTATAATTATGAAAATAGATTTATTAATTAAAAACGTACAAGTATATAATGCATATATAAAAAAATTTATACATGGAGATGTAGCAGTACTTAATCAAAAGTTTTTATATATTAGTAAAACTGGTGAAGACTATAATCAAGAATTGACTGCAAAAGAAGTCATTGATAGTCATGGTAAGTATATGATTCCAGGGTTGATTGATATTCATATGCATATAGAAAGTTCAATGACTACGCCTTTTCAGTTTTCTCAAGCTGTTATTCCTCATGGAGTTACAACAGTAGTTGCTGACCCTCACGAGATAGCCAATGTTTTTGGTATAGATGGGATATTAGCCATGTTAAATAGTACAAAAAATAATGTTCTAGACATATTATATTCAATTCCCAGTTCAGTTCCTTCAACAACTAAACTACTTGAAACAACCGGAGGAAGTATAGAGGTTGAAGATGTTTCAGAGCTTATTAAGATAAAAGAAATTTGCTGTTTAGGTGAAGTAATGAATTTTAAAGGTCTAATTAATGATGATGAATCATTAATTAATAGAATAATTAAGAAGATTAAAGAGGAAAGACCTATGTTGAAGATAGAAGGTCACTGTCCTAAGATAGAAGGTCTTAACTTAGCAAAATTTATTTATCAAGGAGTAGATGCAGACCATACCCAACAAACTCCTGTTTCCATAAAAGAAAAAATAGAAAATGGTATGTTCTTGGAAATTCAACATAAATCCATGACACAGGAAAATATTAAGTATCTAGTAGAAAATAATCTGTATGAACATTTCTGTTTAGTTACAGATGATGTAATGGCTGATAAGTTAATTGATGGACATTTGAACTTGTTAATAAAAAAGGCAGTTAAGATGGGTATGCCAATAGAAATGGCAATATATGTAAGTACTTATACTCCTGCAAGAAGAATGCTTTTAGATGATAAAGGTAGTATTGCTCCAGGAAAGACAGCAGATTTTATCTTGCTTAGTGATATTGATAATTTTGTAATAGATAAGGTATATAAAAATGGGAAATTAGAATATGATGGAGAGATTCAATATAAAGAAAGTAAAGAAGGATTTCCACAAGAGTTTTATAAAAGTGTAAAAGTAGATTATGTATCCCAATCAGAGTTTGAGGTGTTAGCACCAATAGAGAAGGGTAGAATTAGTTGTAGAACAATGAAGGTAACTCCTCATACTACTTTTACAATAGAAGAAAAACACACATTGGATGTTAATAGTGGAAAGCTACAGTGGCAGTCTTCACCATATTGCTTAATTACTGTTTTTGAAAGATATGGAAAGAATAATAATAAAGCTTATGGACTTGTTGGCGGAAGTGTGATAAAAGAAGGAGCAATAGCTACTACTTATGCACATGATCACCATAATCTAATGGTAATGGGAAAGAATTCAAAAGATATGACTATAGCAGTAAATTGGATAATTGAAAATGGGGGAGGTTACTGCGTTGTAAAAGATGGAAAAGTTCTTGCAGGTGTAGAGCTTTCCGTAGGTGGTATTATATCAGAAGAAAGGATAGATATATTAGGGGAGAAGGTTAAGATTGTAAGTGAAAAGATGGAAATGTTAGGTTATGAACATGATAATAGAATTATGTCTTTTAGTACTTTATCTCTTCCAGTTAGTCCAAGCTTAAAAATATCAGATAGAGGATTAATAGATACGGTTAAACAAGAAGTGGTAGAGTTGTTTTGTTAACTTAAAGTATATGAAGGAGTATAATAATATGGCAAAAACAATTATAAAAAACGTTAATATTCTTACCATGAATGCTGATAAAGACATTATAGAAAATGGTGTAATAGTATTAAAAGATAATGTGATTCATGATATTGGTAATGAGGATTTATTATCCAAATATTCATCTGATAATATTATAGATGGAAAAAATGGTATTCTCATACCAGGTATGATAAATACACATACACATGCCTCTATGGTGGTTTTTAGAAGTCTTGGGGATGATGTGCCTAATAGATTAAAAAGATATATATTTCCGTTAGAGAAAAAACTAGTAAATGAAGAATTAGTTTATCTAGGAGCTATGTATGGTATAATAGAAATGTTATTAGGGGGTGTGACTACATTCACTGATATGTATTTCTTTGAAGATGAAGTTGCAATTGCAGCTAAAAAAATTGGTGTTAGAGGGGTATTAGGAGAGACTATTATTAATTTTAGCTCACCAGATTCAGAAGAACCTTATGGTGGTCTTGATTATTGTAAATGGTTTATAGAGAAGTGGAAAGATGATAATCTAATAACTCCAGCTGTAGCACCTCATGCACCATATACTAATGATAAACACAATTTGCAGTTGGCTGGAAAATTATCCCAAAAATATGATATTCCTATAATGATGCATGTGGCAGAAATGGATTATGAATATGAAAGATGTTTAGAAGAATATAATATGACACCAGTACAATATTTAGATAGTATTGGTATCCTTAGTGAAAGGTTTATATCTGCGCATTCAATCTTGGTATCAGATATAGATATAGATATATTAGCAAAGAGAAAAGTAGGTATTAGTCATAATGTAGGTGCTAACTCCAAAGGAGCAAAAGGAGTCGCTCCAATCACTAAAATGTATCAAAAAGGCATGAAGCTAGGACTTGGGACAGATGGACCAATGAGTGGAAATACATTGGATATTGTAACACAGATGTCATTAGTAGGTAAGATACATAAACTACATAATAAAGACAGAAGTTTATTTCCTGCTAGTGAAATCTTAGAAATGGCAACTATTGGTGGAGCAAGAGTTCTTAATATGGATAATGAAATAGGGTCTATTGAGATAGGGAAAAAAGCTGATTTAGTATTATTTGAGACTGATTCCATAAACATGCAGCCAATATATGATTATTATTCCGTTTTAGTGTATTCTTCTAATCCAAGTAATGTAGATACTGTAATAGTTGATGGAAAGATTTTGGTCAAGAACAAAGAGCTGATTGAATCTGGTATTATGTATAAGGTCAAACAACAATTAAGAATGATTAAAAATGATATATTAGAAGTATCCAAAAAGTTATAGTAATCGTATCTATAATATTAGAACATTTAGAAATAAAGAAGCTATCCCATAACACATATTTATGTTATATGGGACAGCTCTTTTTATAATATAGATATTAAATTTTACTTTTAATTATCGGATAATAAATGTCTGATATCCAAATATACAGGAAGTCCGTTCTTATATTGTATATTTGGTTCACCGAATGTCAATGGTGATATATATTCTATAAGTTCTTCTGTAATGTCACCATTATCAGCATATATCCAATCAGTAGGTATTAATTTTTCCTTGTTGGCTACTTTTTCTATATCCACACAATCAATTTGAGATTTGTATGGAATATTACTTGTTCTAATTATGGATACCATTTGTCCAGTGTAACCAGCTACGGCGTATTCAACAGCCTTATTTCCAACCTTACAAGCTTCATTGATATCTTGTAATGATGCACTGTGCATTGCACTTCTCTGTAATACGTTAAGTTCTATGGATCTAACCTTACACCCCAAAGATTTACTTACTATGTGCTCCAGAGTTTTTCCTGTACCGCTTAACTTAGCATGTCCAAAAGAGTCATCTAGTGAATTCTCAGATGCTGAAATATAGTTTCCATCTTTATCCTTAATACCTTCTGAAACTGCAACAATAATATTTTTTTTAGTTTTTTGAATACGTTTTAGATTATTTAAGAAATCATAGATAGAAAAAGGTACTTCGGGTAGATAGATTAAATCTGGAGATGAATTGCATTCATTTCTTGCAAGTGCAGCAGATGCTGTCAACCAACCAGCATTTCGTCCCATTATTTCAACAATAGTAACACTTGGGATATCATATATGTATGTATCATAAGATATTTCAAGCATTGTAGTAGCTACAAATTTAGCAGCTGAACCAAAGCCAGGAGTATGGTCGGTTCCAAATAAATCGTTATCTATAGTTTTTGGTATTCCGATGATTCTAATATTTTTATTTTTAAGTTTAGCGTATTTTGATAATTTTAGGACAGTGTCCATTGAATCATTACCACCAATATAAAAGAAATATTCAATTTTTTTTCGTTCAAATATATCAAAGATCAACTTATATTCTGTTTCATCTTCAGTAAAATCAGGTAGCTTATATCTACAAGAACCCAAAAACATTGAAGGAGTTGTCTTTAATACTTCCAATTTACTTTTTGAGGTAGCAAATATGGATGTTAAATTGATTATATTATGATTTAAAACTCCTTGAATACCATTTATAGCACCATATACAGTATGTATATTAGGACTTTCTATGGCTGAACCTATAACACCACTTAAAGAGGCGTTTATTACGGACGTAGGACCACCCGATTGAGCAATAAGACAATTAGACATATGAAAATCTCCTTTTATAATTTTGAAAAATTTTCCTCACAGTTTAATATAATACAATATTTAATTATGAAAAGCAATTACAAATTGACTTGAAAAGCATAATTATATCTATTTAATAAATAGGACGTTAAAATATATTAATAGGTAAAACTTGATTGTATTAGTATAAGAAACTATGCATATAATAATATCGTGATATAGAAATAGTGATTATAATGTACTTGTATAATATTAGTAACAAAAAAATAAAATTTAACCTATCATTTATAAACAAATAAACAAAAAAAACCATTATTATTTACATTAATTATCTTGCAAATTTTTTTGTTATATAGTATAATGAGTTCACAGCAAAGTTAGATATTTCCTGGGATGTACGATAATCCTGCTATTTTGAACCTACATTAGCAATTCGGGAGTTCTATATCTCAAAGTGGATGTCAAGCCCTCATTATGGCGGGGAAGACAAAAGCTCTGGTGCGGACACCCACCTAACGTGAGTTAGGGATCAAAATTCAGGAAACGGCATATCCGGGTATACATATTTAATTAAAAAAATAAGTTACTATTTTCATAGTAACTTTTTTATTTATCTATTTTACCAATAGTTCTTTCTTTTAAAACTCCTTGAAAATTGATATATTTAGTAAATTCTGCAAAAACTGTATCAAATAATAAATCATATCCAGTTTCATTTAAATGTACTCCATCATCTGATATAAATCTCTCGTAATTATCTTGACTTATTAATTTATTATAAAAATCTATAAGTGGACAATTATAATCTTTGGATAGAGTTTTAATTATATGTACGTATTGATTCAAACGAGAATTATTACGTAATGGTGTTGCAATATCTTCATTAACTGGAGGTGGAGTAACCATAATAGGAATGGGTATACAATTATTTAAACCTGTCCTATTGTTATGTTCTATGATTCTATTAATTATAGTAATTAAATTATTTTCAAATTCTTCTAGTGGTCTATATTTATTATTATTAGCACAATCATTAGTGCCGAATTGTATGAAAACCATGTTTGGTTGATGAACCAATACAGAAGTTTCAATAGATTGAGATGCTTCTCTAGTAGTAACACCGTTCTTACTAGAATTAACAATATTCCAATATATTGAAGGATAATAGCTAGGTATATATTTTTCAAGTCTATTAATAAAACTATGGGCTTTATTGACACCATAACCATTTGAAATACTATCACCAAATCCAACAATTGTTGTCTTAATCATACGATTACCTCCAGTTTTATAATTAACATTAGCTTTACATTATATAATAATACAAATTTAGAGTAATTCCAATAGTTTTTTTGAAAAAATTATAAATCACTTATATTTTGTAATGAATTGTAAAATCTAGGAAAAGATATATCAATACATTCACTTTGAAGTATATCTGTTTTTCCTTCTGCAACAAGACCGGCAATAGCTAAAGACATAGCTACTCGGTGATCATTATAGCTATTAACAGTTGCACCTCTAAGATTAGGTGAATGAGATATTATCATACCATCATCAGTGCCTATTATATCAGCACCCATTTTACTTAATTCTGTTACCATAGTCTCTATGCGATTAGATTCTTTTACTTTTAATTCTTCAGCATCTTTTATGATTGTTTTACCCTCAGCTAAGCAAGCAGCTACTGCAATTACTGGTATTTCATCAATTAGAGAAGGGATAATATTTTTATCAATTACTGTACCTGTCAGTCTACTGGATTTCACCTTGATATCAGCAACCAACTCACCGTTAATCTCTCTTTTATTAAGTAAAGATATATCCCCATTCATTGCTTTTAGTACTTTGATAATCCCATCTCTCGTAGAATTAATACCAACATTTTTAATTATCAGCCTAGAATTTTTAGTAATCATACAAGCTACTATGAAAAATGCAGCTGAAGAAATATCTCCAGGTATATTTATATCTCTTGCGTATAGTTCCTTTACAGGAGTGCTTATTATTGTAGAGTCATCAGTAGTTATATTGCCTCCAAAATAATTAAGCATTATTTCTGTATGGTTTCTAGAAAGAACAGGTTCTATTATTTTAGTATTATTTTCTGTATATAAACTTGCTAGAATTATACATGATTTTACTTGTGCACTAGCAACTAAGGAATTGTGGGTTATATTATGCAGTCTACTACCAGTAATTTTTAATGGCGCTTTATTATTACTTTCAATAGATACAATGTTAGCTCCCATCTTCGTTAATGGATCTATGATTCTTTTCATAGGTCTACTTTTGATAGAATCATCTCCAGTTATGACACAATCAAAATCTTGAGGAGCAAGGATTCCAGACATTAATCTAAGTGTAGTACCACTATTACCTACATATAGTTCGTTTTTAGGTTTTTTAAGACCATGTAATCCTTGACCAGTAACAGTGACAAGGGAATCATTAACTTCAATATCAATTCCCATATCTCTAAAACAACGAATAGTACTTAAGCAATCCTCACCCATTAAAAATCCTTTTATATTTGTAGTACCTTTTGATAGAGCACCTAGCATTATCGCTCTATGGGAAATGGATTTATCCCCAGGTACATTAATCTCACCTTGTATACTTTTCACAGGATGTATTATCATATTTGCCTCCAGTAGTTATTTTATTTTAGATATAAACTCTATAATTCATGCCAACCAGTAGTTCTATACTTTTGTTTTGACTGTCCAAGTCATAAAAAACTATTTCCAATACACCTTCTTGGTGCTCTCTATTGTTATTAATTCCTATATTCTTGATATTTATGTGGTTATTACTTAATAAAGTTGCTATTTCTGCTATAATACCAGGTTTGTCTATTACATCCACTGTAATTTTATATGATTTCATGATAAAACCTGTATTCTTATCTGAAAATGTATTTCTATAATCTCTGGATGAAGAGAAAAACGAGTATATGTTTTCGTTGTTGCACTTAGCTATACTTTTCTTTATTAGTGAAAGTTCTTGCTGAAATCTATCTATAACTTTGGTTATTTGCTTATTATTAGTTGAACATATTTGCTCCCACATATCTGGAGAGGAAGATGCTATTCTAGTTATATCTTTGAATCCTCCTGCCGCTAGTGTATGCATATGTTTATCAGGTGTATCTAGTTCAGATACTAGCTTAACAAGTGTAGAAGCAATGATATGTGGTACATGGCTGATTGTAGCTGTAATAAAATCATGTTTTGATGGTTCTATTACGATAGGTAATGCACCAATATCCGTAATTATTGTCTGTAACATGGCTATTTTATCCTCTGATGTAGCAGGTAGAGGAGTCAATATATAATAGGCATTTTCAAAAAGATGACTATCAGCAGCGGTTATCCCACTTTTTTCAGATCCAGCCATAGGATGACCACCAATAAAATAATTATCACAGTTCATGCCTATTGCAGCATCAATTATTTTTTCTTTTGTACTTCCAACATCTGTTATAATACAATCATTATTTATTATTGGTAGTAGTTTGTTTAAAGCTTCTATATTATTTTCCACAGGTGCACATAAAAAAATAATCTGGCAATCCTGAAAATTATTATCAATTATAGTAGTATAATCGTCAATAATATCTTCATTCAAAGCTGTTTCAAGTGAAGTAATATCTATGTCAAAAGCAATTATTTCACATGTTTTATATTTAACTTTGATAGCTTTAGCTAAGGAACCACCTATTAATCCAAGCCCAATAAAGCCAATCTTATCTATATTCATTACAAAATCTTCCCAACAAGATTAGAAAAAGGTCTTAACTCATTGCATAATAATTCAAATTCATCAGGTGGTAATGATTGAGGACCGTCGGATAAAGCCACAGCAGGATTAGGATGTACTTCAACCATAATACCATCTGCACCTACAGCTACTGAGGCTTTGGATAGAGGATTAACATAGGCTCTTTTACCAGTAGCATGACAAGGATCTACTATTATTGGTAAGTGGCTTTTGTGTTTTATAATAGGTATAGCACTAATGTCTAGTGTATTTCTTGTAGCTGTCTCAAATGTTCTGATACCTCTTTCACATAAAACAACATTTTTATTTCCTTCACTCATTATGTATTCAGCAGCATTTAACCATTCATCTATAGTTGCAGATAAACCTCTCTTTAATAGAACAGGGGTATTGGTTTTTCCGATTTCTTTTAGTAAGTAGAAATTCTGCATATTCCTTGCACCGATTTGGAACATATCGACATATTTATAAGCAGTTTCAACAGATTTTAGACTAGTGACTTCGCATACAATTGGTAGTCCTGTTTCTTCACGAGCTTTTGCCATATATTTTAAACCTTCTTCTTCTAATCCTTGGAATGAGTAAGGGGATGTACGAGGTTTGTAAGCACCTCCTCTAAGAATTGATGCACCAGATTTTTTGATCGCATGAGCAGTTTCTATGATTTGTTTTTCATTTTCTATAGCACAAGGGCCAGCCATAATTACAAATTGGTTACCGCCTATTTCAACATCTCTTACCTTGATGATAGAGGAGTTCGTGTTGAATTTTTTATTTGCCAATTTATAGGATTCGGTAACAGGGACAATCTTTTCCACGCCACCCATTAATTCAATATTACATTTGGATAATTTAGATTTATCACCTACAACACCTATAATAGTTATTTGATCTCCTGTTGATAGATGTGTTTTAAGTCCATGATCTTCAACTAAGTTTATAACCCTTTTTATATCTTGTTCATTAACATTTGGTTTCATTACAATAATCATTATTATACCTCCTTTAAATATGTATATGATATATAGTATTAAATAAAACAGACTCCGTTTAGCAGTAGCCAATAAGGCATAATATAGACCCTTTTACAATATTTAAGGGTCTGCATAGCTAAACAGAGTCTATAATAATAGTTAAAAGCTAATCAATAATATACTATAAGACAGCCCTTCAATATTTATAGTATACCATAATCAGCTATAAACTAAAATAAATATTAAGGTTAAATCAATTGTTTTACCACTTCAAAAAATGTATCCATTTCTTCTTTTGTACCTAGTGTTACACGTTGATATGTATCCATTCCAAAGAAGAAACCAGGTCTTACAATAACGCCTTTTTTCTGTAGCTCTATAAATAAATCCATACTTGGTTTTTTGAAATCAATCATTAGGAAGTTACCATGACCTTCTATATAATCAATTCCTAATTCATCAAGTCTTTTATAAGTATATTCTTTAACTCCCTTATTAGCTTCAAAAGTATTCTTAACGAATTCTTCATCAGAAAGAGCAGCTAGAGCACCTTCTTGAGCACTAGTGGTTACATTGAATGGTCCACGTACTCTATTAATATAATCTATAATTTGTGGATGAGCTATTCCATAACCAACACGCAAAGATGCTAAACCATACATTTTAGAGAAGGTTCTAAGTATGATTAAGTTATCGTATTCTTTTAATAATGGTAGTGACTCTGGATAATTATCATCATAGACATATTCATAATATGCTTCATCAAGTACTATTAGAATATTACTTGGTATTTTTTTGATGAATTCTAATTGTTCCTTTTCAGTTATAATTGTACCTGTAGGGTTATTAGGATTAGCTATGAAAATAACCTTAGTACGATCTGTCACTTTATCAACGATTCCATTTAGATCATAAGTATGGTTGATTAGAGGTACTTCTATTAATTTACCCCCCATAGTTTTTACTGATGCACTATATTGAGCAAAACTAGGTGTACATGTTATAGCTTCATCTGATGGACCGATAAAAGTACGACCTATTATAGATAAAAGTTCATCTGATCCAGCACCAAAAACAAGCTGATTAGTCTCTACATTCATTTTTTCTGCTATAGCATTTCTTAATTTTGTGCAGTTGCCATCAGGATATAGTGATGGTGTTTTCAATGTTTCAATGATTGCTTCTTTTGCTTCTTCTGAACAACCATATGGATTTTCATTAGAAGCAAGTTTAGTAACTTTGTCAAGATTAAATTCTTTTTTTACATCGTCTATTGGCTTGCCTGGTACATAAGCTCTTAGGGATTCAACTTCTTTTCTACAATTAACCATTTTAATATTCTCCTTCACAATTATATTTCAATTAATATATGTAGCCTATATACTACGTTACTAATTAGATACATACATTCTATCATATATATTATATTTATGTTGATAAACTATATATTTTTATATTTTTTTGATTATATCATTAAATAAATTTAATTATTAAAGTTAATGCCTTAACATATTAATAAGATTAATCCATAGAAGGGGAATAATCTTTTATAAATATAGAAAATAGTAAACGTATTTTATTTACATATTTACATATAATATACAGGACAGGTTTTTGTAATAATATAGTTTTATATATTTTACGCTTAATAGCTTTTCATGTCAACACTTTAAAGCCACAAAGTGAAATAAAATTTATTAAAAAAATTCAGGTTTTAAATAAATTTTTACAGATATTATATATAATTATTGATATAATTCGTTAAAAGTTATTTTGTTATAAAACTATATTTATATATTAAGTTTAATATACTTAATAGTTAATTTAATTAAGTTAGGGATTGATGAAATATGCACATAAGCATTTAAGAGGTTAACTGTAAAAAATGTTGTGCAAAATTAATAAAATAAATAAATGTTTTTTGAAATTATTGAAGGAATTCAATGATTATAGTAGAATATTAAATATATCACATATTTAGCGTTGTAAGTTCAATAATATAATAACAACTTTATTTTTTTAATAAAAGATTGAAAAAATATTACGTTGTATTTACTAATTTTGTAAAAAATATTCCAATGATTGGGGGAAAATCCATGAAAATCTACTCATCTGAACAAATTCGTAACGTTGCACTCTTAGGTCATGGTGGAAGTGGTAAGACAACATTAGCAGAAGCTATGGCAAACGTTGCAGGAATAACTAAGAGACAAGGAAAGATTGAAGAAGGGAATACAATAAGTGATTTCGACAAAGAAGAAATTAGAAGAGGTTTTTCAATTAACACGTCCTGTATTCCTATTGAATGGCAAGATTGCAAGATTAACTTACTAGATACACCAGGATATTTTGATTTTATGGGAGAAGCAAAAGAAGCGACAAGAGTTGCTGATAGTGCAATTATTATTGTATCTGGAAAATCTGGTGTTGAAGTAGGAACTGAAAAAGCTTGGGAATATGCAGAAGAGATGGAAATACCTAAAATGGTATTTGTTACTGATATGGATGACGATCAAGCAAGTCTTAAAAATGTTCTTGACCAATTAAAAGATATTTTTGGAAAAAGTATTGCTCCCTTCCAAGTTCCTATCAAAGAAGGGGAACACTTTGTTGGTTTTGTCAATGTAGTTAAGATGCAAGGAAGAAAATTTATTAAAGATCATGTAGAACAATGTGATATACCAGAAGGAATGACTAGTGAATTAGAGCCAGTAAGAGAAATGATTCTAGAAGCAGTTGCAGAGAGTGACGAAGAGTTGATGGAGAAATACTTTGAGGGTGAGGAATTTACACTTGAAGAGATTCAAACAGCACTTCATAATGGCGTTATTGAAGGAACTATTGTTCCAGTACTATGTGGTTCAGGCGTTCTTAATACAGGAGTACAAGTATTACTTAATTCCATAATTAAATATATGCCAGCTCCAAAAGAAGAGCATACAGTAGTTAAGGGACTAAATCCTGATACAGAAGAAGAGATTGAAGTTACATGTGATAAAGATGAGCCAATGAGTGCTTTGGTATTTAAGACAATTGTAGACCCATATATTGGAAGATTATCATTATTTAGAGTTTACTCTGGAATTTTAAAAGCTGATTCCAGTTATTTGAATGTTAACAAAGAGGATAGTGAAAGAATTTCACATATCTATGTATTAAGAGGGAAAGAACAGATTGAAGTTAAAGAGATCAGAGCTGGTGATATCGGGGCTGTTGCCAAGTTATCCAATACTAGCACAGGAGATACATTATGTGATAAGAAAAGACCTGTTAAATTAAAAGGTATAGCTTTCCCTGAATCTCTTGCATGTAGAGCTGTATTTCCAAAAACAAAAGGGGATGAGGAAAAAATCTCGTCAGGTCTTCATAAGTTAATGGAAGAAGACCCAACAATCAAAGTTGTCCTTGATTCTGAAAACCATCAAGAATTATTATATGGTATTGGTGGTCAACATTTGGATGTTATAACTAGCAAATTAGAGGCTAAGTTTAAAGTAGGTGTGGATCTTAAAAAACCTAAAGTGCCTTATAGAGAAACAATCAAGAAAAAGGTTAAAGTTCAAGGTAAACATAAGAAACAATCTGGTGGTCATGGACAATATGGTGATGTTCATATTGAATTTGAACCTTCAGGCGATAGGGAAACACCTTATATATTTGAAGAAAAAATATTTGGAGGATCAGTTCCAAAGAATTATTTTCCAGCAGTTGATAAAGGCTTACAAGAATCAGTCCATCATGGTGTGATAGCTGGCTATCCAGTTGTAGGAGTAAAAGCTACATTGGTAGATGGTTCTTATCATCCAGTAGATTCATCCGAAATGGCATTCAAGATTGCTACTACACAGGCATTCAAAAAAGGAATGGTAGAAGCAACACCAATTTTGTTAGAGCCAATTGTAAGTGTTAAAGTAATTGTGCCAGATGCTTATATGGGAGATATTATTGGAGACCTTAATAAAAGAAGAGGTCGTGTGTTAGGTATGAATCCTGCAAAAGGTAAACAAGAAATTATCGCAGAGGTTCCACAATCAGAAATGTATGGATATTCAACAGACCTTCGTTCTATGACACAGAGTAGAGGATTATTTACTCAGAAATTCGAGCGTTATGATGAAGCTCCTATGGATGTTCAAGAGAAAGTAATTGAAGCTAAGAAAAACAAAGAATAAAAGGAAAAATGGCTGTCCATTATATGGATGGCCTTTTTTAAAGTCGTATGTTAATATTAAAAAGAGAAAATGGGGGAGTGACATGATAGATGCACATGTACATATAGAACACTCTCATCGTTTTAGTGATTTTATAAATATTTACGATTCTATATTAGAGAATAAAGATTGTGGTGAATATCAACGAGAATGGTTGTCTAGAAAGTCAGAATTAAGATTATCTGATTATAAAGATTTCATTAATGAAATGAGAAAATATAAATTTCCAATAGAAATTAGTTTTGGACATTATCCGTCTTCAGATTTCACTAATATCTATGAATCATTAGCAACAGCACTAAAAGAGAGTGAAATGAAAGCAGAGTTTAGTAATGGACTATATATCAATTATGGACATAAAGAGTTAGGGCTGAATACTGATTTGTTGAAGATTTTACTTGATAATAATGTGCAGATAGTTACTGCTTCAGATGCTCATAGACCAGAAGATGTAGGAAAGTACATCATGGAAGCTAAGGAGTTAATATATAAACTAATTTTAAATAGAAGTACAACCTAATTAAGATAGTGTATTGAAATTAAAATTATATAATCGGAAATGGTAAGGTGAATTATGAAAAAGATTGTTAAAATTATAATAGTACTAAATTTGATTTTGATAATAAACAATATGCTAAAAAAGAAGAAATAATAGTTGATGATAAAAAAACTATTAGAAAAATACTTGATTTGATAAGGTCGGGTAATATTAATGAAAATATTTGCCTAGATAGGTTACCTGCTGAATACGAGTTGAAAATATATTATAATAAATATGTTATTGATGGTTATTATTGGTATAATGAACCCAATTATAATTTGCATTTAGATAATACTGATGGAGAAATATCAATTAATGGAGAAGAGATGGATAAACTCATACTTAGTATTACAGGAGAAAGAAACAAAGAAAAGATAGTAAGTCCCTATGGAAATAAATAATCAAAATTAATATGGAGTGAGAATAATGCATAAAAACGTTATACTAAGAAGAATAATTATAGGGTTATTAATAGCTGTATTATTCATTATAGCAAGTATTTCTGTGTATTCAATGCATAGGAACAAATGTATGCAGAAAAATGATCTATTAGTTTCTTTTGAATCTTTAACACCAATTGAAGAAGAAAACTATACTTTAGGAGATGTAGCATATAAAGATTGCGTATATAGTGAGGAAATAGGTAGCGTGATATTTAGCTTTTATAAAGATGGTAGTAAAAGAATGGTAGTAAAGGATAGCAAGAATGCATAACCATTAATGAATTGATAGAAAAAGGAGAAATAGATATTATTAAACAAAATAAAAAGAATAAAATAGTGATTAGTAATAGTGGGAAATACTATGTGAATTAATTTTTGATGTAATCAAGAAGCTTCAAAATAGCTATAATTGAATTAATTTGATAATAAAATATAAACAAATAATATGAATTTATATTAATTATGATATTGATATTGCTGATTTATTAGATATAATAGTTATAAGGAGCTAAAATATAATTTTATAGTAATACTAATGAATGGAGGGAGTATCTACAAATGAGGAAATTAGGTAAATTATTAATTAGGGTTTTATCACTGTATTATTTTATTAAGGCTATTATCCTATTCAAAGAAGTCGTTATTTTCTGTGTACCTGGGATAAAAGGAGCTAATAGTGCTCTGCAGACTTTAGGAGTAAACACTTTAGCATATTTTATAATTAATTTCATTGTAATCTTAGGAATAGCTGTCTTATTATGGATTTATACAGACAAGATTGTTTCAGCTATCATAGGAAATGATAGTAATGACAGCTTAAATATCAATGTAGAGTATAGGGAGTTATTAAGTATTGTATTATTAGTTTTAGGAATTATAATTATAATAAAAACATTACCAGCTTTCTTAGCTCAAATACCATATTATTTTTCTAGTAATTTTCAAGGGTATGATTTTAATATTAGATTGATAAGGTTCTTTGAGATATTTGGTCCAGTGTTAAAATTAGCAATCGGTATTTATTTGATTGTTAAAAACAGAAGATATAAAAATAAGCAAAATAATAATAAGTTGATTGATTAGTATAATCAACACTTTTAGTAAGGAGAAATAAAATATGAAATCATTAATCAGTAAGGGAAAAACATACAAATACAATTGCTTTGAATATGTTGATGAAGAAGATTTGGAGAATTCATTAATATATAAAGAAAATAATGAGTGTTTAATAGCATATAAGGTTTTGATAGATAAAATTCAGTTGTACTGGGCATGTAATTCTAGAGATAATCTTATAAAAGAACTTAACAATTTCATAACTGAAATGAAAGGAAATAAAATATATGTAGAGTTTATACCAGAAGATTTTATAGAAGCGATGAATACAATAGGATTTAATATAGAAAGTGAATTTATAGATTTATGGTATAAGGATTTAACTAAATACATATGCAATAGCAGTAATAGTGTAGAGATAAGAGAATTAAAAGAATCCGAAACACAAAAAGCTAGTTTACTCACTAAGTCTTGCAAAGGATTATCTAGAGGTTTTAATGGAGAAGATGAAGAGGTAATAAAAGAGTGGTACCAAACTGAAAACTCCAAAATATTCGTTGCAGAAAAAGATAATGAAATCATTGGGGTTGCATTAGTGAATCTGTATGGATTTGATAGTGAAAAAGGAACTGTGGTATGGATTAGATTATTGGCAGTAGACCCTAAGTATCAACATCAAGGTATTGGTAAATCACTATTGAATTATTGCATTGAATGGGGTATTGAAAAGGGTGCTGTAAGGAGCTTTATAGCATCTGATGTGGAAAATTATAACGCTCTAAAATTATATGAAGGTATAGGATATGAAAGAAACGAGGGCAGAGGACAAATAAATCTGGAAAAATGATATTTTTCCAGATTGGAATGGAGTATTCAATACAGATAATCATGAATAATATTGTAATAAATGACTTATGGTAAAATTCATTTTCTTTCTATATTATGTCTTGATTTTCACCATTCAATATGTTATGATACGGTTAATTATATAATTATAATATACGATGAAGAGGATTAGTAGATATTATATTGATTATAGAGAGCTGTTGGATGGTGTAAAACAGTATCAATATATATTGAACTCGCCTTGGAGTATCCTATCTGAAAATAAGTAAGTTAGGACGGTTACTTATCGTTACAAAGACAAAGGGTATTTCATAAGAATGTTAATACTTATGAGATAAAGTAGAGTGGTACCGCGAGAATATATCGTCTCTATGCATAAATTGCATAGAGATTTTTTAATCTAAAAATGAAGTATTCTTGTTATGAGAGGTAATAAAGGAGGAAAAAGAAATGAGCGCTGTTTATAATCATAAACAAATAGAAACAAAATGGCGTAATATCTGGAAAGATAATCCAATCAATAAAGATGAAGAAGGCAAAGAAAAATATTATTGCCTAGACATGTTCCCATATCCATCAGGTAGTGGATTACATGTAGGACACTGGAGAGGTTATGTACTTAGTGATGTTTGGAGTAGATACAAAGTACTTCAAAATTATTATGTGCTTCATCCAATGGGTTGGGATGCATTCGGTCTTCCAGCTGAAAACTATGCCATAAAGATGGGAATTCATCCATCAAAGGCTACAGCTACCAATGTAGAAAATTTCAAGAGACAATTAAAAGAAATTAGTGCAATCTATGATTGGACTAAAGAAGTTAATACAACAGATCCAAAATATTATAAATGGACTCAATGGATATTTGTAAAAATGTTCAAAGAAGGTTTAGCTTATGAAAAGCAAATGCCAATAAACTGGTGTCCAGACTGTAAAACAGGTCTTGCCAATGAAGAAGTAGTAAACGGTACTTGCGAAAGATGTGGTGCTGAAGTTACTAAGAAAAATCTACGTCAATGGATGCTTAAGATCACTGCATACGCTGAGAGATTACTTGATGACTTACAAAAGCTTGAATGGCCTGCTAAAGTTATTAAAATGCAAAGTGATTGGATTGGTAAATCCTACGGAGCAGAAATTGATTTTAAAGTTAATGGTATAGATGAGAGAATAAAAGTATTTACTACTAGACCTGATACATTATATGGTTCTACATTCATGGTTCTTGCTCCTGAACATGAAATGGTTAGTAAATTAGCTACTGATAAGCAAAAAGAAGAAGTAGAAAAATACGTCTTCAATACTTCTATGAAATCATCAGTAGATAGATTACAGGATAAAGAAAAAACTGGCGTATTTACTGGAAGTTATGCTGTTAATCCATTAAATGGTGCCAAGATTCCTATTTGGATTTCAGATTATGTATTGGCTGATTATGGTACAGGAGCTATAATGTGTGTTCCTGCTCATGATGATAGAGACTTTGCATTTGCTAAGAAATTTGACTTACCTATAATTCAAGTTATTGCAGAAGATGGAAAAGAAATAGAAGATCTACAAGAAGCTTATACTGGCGAAGGTGAAATGATTAATTCTGATGTGTTCAATGGAATGAAATCATCCCGATCAAAAGAAGCTATAGCTAATTACCTAGAAGAACATGAGATAGGTAAGAAAACAGTTAATTATAAATTAAGAGACTGGGTATTCTCAAGACAAAGATATTGGGGAGAACCAATCCCAATTATACATTGTGAAAAATGTGGAGCTGTTCCAGTTCCAGAGGATCAATTACCAGTAACTCTTCCTAATGTTGAATCATATGAACCAACAGGAACTGGAGAATCACCACTTGCTGCTATAGATGAATGGGTTAATACTACTTGTCCAGTATGTGGTGGCAAAGCAAAAAGAGAAACTAATACAATGCCACAATGGGCAGGTTCATCATGGTATTTCTTAAGATACATTGATGTTAATAATGATAATGAATTAGTTTCTAAAGAAAAAGCAAAAGAATGGTTACCAGTTGATATGTATGTTGGTGGAATAGAACATGCGGTACTTCACTTGTTATATGCAAGATTCTATACTAAATTCTTATATGATATAGGTGTAGTTGATTTTGAAGAACCATTCAAGCGTCTTTTCAATCAAGGTATGATATGTAAAAATGGTGCTAAGATGAGTAAATCCAAAGGTAATGTAGTTTCACCTGATGATCTAGTAGAAAAATATGGTTGTGACTCATTAAGATTATATGAACTATTTGTTGGACCACCAGAACTTGATTCTGAGTGGGATGATAGAGGAATTGATGGAGTATATCGTTATATTAACAAAGTATGGAACTTGGTTAATGAAAACAAGGATAGAGATGTAAAAGTTACTAGTGAATTAGAAAAAGTTAGAAATCAACTGATTTATGAAGTAACTAATCGTCTTGATAGTTTCCACCTTAATACTGTAGTTAGTGCTTTTATGGAATATACTAATAAATTAGTTAGTATATCTAAAAAAGATGGTGGAGTAGATAAAGAAACATTAGAAAATCTAATAATCCTACTTGCTCCTTTTGTACCTCATATATCAGAAGAATTGTGGCAAATGCTTGGACATGAGGAAAGTGTATTCACTAAAGGATGGCCAACATACGATGAAGAAAAAATGAAAGACGACCAAGTTGAAATGCCAGTCCAAGTAAATGGAAAGGTAAGAGCTACAATCACTATTGATGTTGATGAAGCAAAAGATAGTGTACTTGAAAAAGCTAGAAATGCTATAGAAAGTAAACTTGATGGTAAAAATATCGTTAAGGAAATCTATGTACCTAAAAAGATTATTAATATCGTAGTGAAATAATATAAAATCCATATATCCTATTAACCACTAATTATGGAAGGGTATATGGATTTATTGTGATATTTACATCATTTCCATCATTGTTACGACCATATCAAGTTTATTTCTATCAGTAGGAGATAAATTACTTTTCATGGAGTCAATAATAAGAGAGGATTCTTGTTTGGTGAATTGTAAACCTTTTTGCTTCATTTTTACGCCATAACTAAATAAGACCCTAACCTTTTGTTCCATAGGTTTTCCAGTCATATCATTAAGCATATCAACCATAATTTTTAGTTTTTGTGGACTTATATCTTTGAAAGCTTCGTCATTTAAGATGTGAGAACTATCGTTCATATAATACACCCTTTCTATCAATAAAATTATTTATAATATATTAAAAGATAATGTGTTAATTAACTTATGTATATTGACCTATTCCTGCATTAATTGCTTTAATTTTTTTATTAATTCCTCTTGGTTAAGATTTTCATTAGGAACCTTGTCATTAACCTTGTTAAAATTATTAATTTCAGTATGAGGGGAGGGTTCATTGTTCATATTAGTAATCATTGATTGTATGTTTTTGATATTCAACATAATGTCTATAATTTGTTTGTTTTTATCTGAGCACCTTGAACGTAGAGCATATAGCATATCTTTTTTTGTTATATTTGGTCTATTCAATTCTTGGATTTCATTGATTGCAGGGTCATTATATAATCTTACAGTTTTTATTAATTCTATGAATTTAATAAGTACTGCCAAATTTTTTTGATTTTCTAAGCTCATGTAAGGTATGGCAGCTTTCACAACATTCATCTCATTACTATTTACAATAGTATCAATCTCTGTGTTGGAATCCAAATCTCTTTGCCTCCTAAATCTATTATCTATAATATTGTATGTGAGTAATAGTTATTAATTTACAATAACTTTAAAATTATAACTTTAAAATACTAGTATATAGCAATTAATAAGGCTTATATAGATCAACTTATATATAATATGTTACCAATAAATATGATATTACATATATTAAATTAAGAAAGTATAGGAGACTTTAGTTAAATGGATGATTATGAAAATAATATCGCAACAAGTATTTATAACCAAACCTATATATCAGATTATATTAATAGCATAAAACAAGCTATAATAGAAATCACTAGAGAGCAATTAGTCAATAACCTTTCTCTTACAATAAATGAATGCAAAGAAAAATCTAAGGAAAATAATAAAAATAGCTTACAATTGCTTGAAGCCATAAAACCATTTATGGATGATAAAGCAGTTGAAAACATAGATAGATTATCAACGGTATTTAATGATATTGATGCTCTTAGGATGTTATTAAACAATTTTATAAGTAATGGCCAAAAACATAAAGAAGATATTATACCAGAAGATAAGAAAAAAAAGATATTAGATCAACAAGGAGATTTGATTTTTGAAGATAATACAGTATATGAGATAGACAAAGAGTGTAAACCAACAATAAAATCCACAAGTACAGCAGAAGGTAATAAAAGTAGTGTTGTAGCTTTGTTTTTGTATATGCTAAGTAGATAAAGAAACAAGTGGTAAGAGAGTTACTCATACCACTTGTTTTTATCTGTTCTAGGGAACTCTTTTGTTGTTGATAAGTACTATAATCCACCATCGTTGCATAACATAAGCATAAGGATTATTAATAGAATACTATTGTCTCCTAGACCTCCCATACCGCCAGAGCCACATCCACAACCATTATTGCCAAACATCATAAGGAATAACATAAGTAACATCATATTATTGTTGCTTCCACCTAAATAACCGTTAGGAGCTACATCACTCATAAATTGCCTCCATATATACTTTCTTAATATTTTATGTTAAAAGGCTTGTTTTCTATGAATGATTTAAGGAAAGTTAATAAATAAATCATATAGTTAACCAGTTTAGAATAAAATATATTAATCCAAATTAGGTAGGTATAATATGAAAAATATAGGAATATTTCTTTTACCTTTTATATTCAGACAAGGATTAAAAAGAAAAGAAGATAATGCTGATAAAAACATTAAAATAAAGAAATCTAATAATAACGATATAAAAGTTGATAATAATACTTTACAAGATAATAAGGTTCAAGTTATTGTTAATTGTAGTTTGAATGAAAAAAATGAAAATGAATTAAGGAAGTTAGGAACAGTTAAGTACAAACTTCCAATGATAGATTCATATGTATTAGAGCTACCTGAAAAATATGTAGGTGAATTAAAGGGAATACAAGGTGTAGAAACAGTTGAAAATGATGCACAAATTACAGCACAGATGGATATAGCAAGACAAACAATCAATACCATATGGGCAGATGATAGAGGTGTATCAGGTAAAGGTATAGGTATAGCAGTTGTTGATACTGGGGTATATCCTCACAATGATTTGGTTAATAAAAAAAATAGAATAGTAGGATTCAAAGATTTTGTAGGAAAAAAAGAATTCCCATACGATGATAATGGACATGGAACACATGTAGCTGGAATTATATGTGGAGATGGTTATGAGAGTAATGGCAAATATAAGGGTGTGGCTATTGGCAGCAATATCATTGGAGTAAAAGTATTAAACAAAAAAGGTTCCGGTAATATATCTGATGTTTTAGCTGGTATCCAGTGGATTCTAGATAACAAAAAAAGATTCAATATAAGAATAGTTAATTTATCAGTAGGTATGAAAGATATAGAAGGAGAAAAATCAGCGTTGGTAAGAGGTGTAAATGCTGCTTGGGACAATGGATTGATTGTTGTTACTGCTGCTGGCAATAACGGACCAGAAGAAGGGACAATTACTACACCTGGAATAAGTCGAAAAGTAATTACTGTAGGTTCTTCTGATGATGCAGAAACTGTAAAGATCATGGAAGATCTAATCTCAGATTATTCTGGTAGAGGTCCTACAAAAGAGTGTATAAAAAAACCTGATGTAGTAGCTCCAGGTTCTAATATAATAGCATGTAATACAGATAAAGCTTATTCACCAAACGATAAGTATTATCCAACCAAGGATATAGGATATACTAAGAAAAGTGGTACTTCAATGGCAACACCTATGGTAAGTGGATGCATAGCCTTACTATTGTCTAAGTATCCAGAACTTACAGGTAAGGATATAAAACTAAAATTAAAAGAATCTACTATAGATCTAGGATTTTCTCAGGCTCATCAAGGATGGGGACTAATTGACGTGAAAAAATTATTGGAATAGGGCTTAAGAAAGGGGCTGTCGTTAAATAGACTAGCCCACACATAAAAAAAGTCAGTGTAACTCATTAGGAGTTAGGCTGACTTTTTTACAAGAAAAAAAGATGCCTAACGATAAACATCTTTTCTCCGCTACATATACATTGTATA
>NZ_JAOARO010000040.1 GCF_025211055.1 Vallitalea sp.
CATTATTGGAGGGCTTAAATTGTTTGATGTAATCGTGGCATTGACAAAAGGTGGTCCAGGTTATGCTACACAGTCTTTGTCTACTATGATGTATAACTTGTATTTTACTAGACAAGATGCAGGATATGCTTCAGCATTAGGTAATTTAATGTTTATCATGATAGCGATAATTGGACTAGTAGTGCTTAAATTCTTTAGAAGTAAAGAGGTGGAAATGTGAAAAAAACCAAAAAAGTTTTGTTATATATAACTGTTATAATTGTTAGTTTCATTTACTTAGTGCCATTATATATTTTGCTAAACGTAGCATTAAAAGGTCCAAAAGAATTAACTTCACATTGGATTTTCCCAAAAAATGTTATATTTGATAACTTTACTAATGTATGGGTTGAAGCAAATTTTGGCAGGATATTGCTTAACAATCTGGTAATAACTGTTTCGGTACTACTTATTGTTGTGATAATAGGATCATTTGCAGCGTATCCATTAGCAAGAAGAAAGAGTAAGTTAAATAACTTTGTTTATTCCTTAATTGTTTCTTGTATGATTGTTCCAGCGCTTACTATATTAGTTCCTCTTTATAGAATTATGGTTGATATAAACGGTATTAATACTTATTGGGGAATTATATTGCTACATACAGCGTTTGGACTACCATTTGCAATATTCTTGTATACAGGATTTATTAATACTATTCCAAAAGAACTTGATGAAGCAGCAGTTATTGATGGATGTAGTAGATTTGGTGTTTTCTTTAGAATTATTATTCATTTATTAAAGCCAACAACGGCTACGTTAATGATAATAAACGGTGTTGCATTGTGGAATGATTATCAGTTTTCACTATTCTTTCTACAAAAATCCAAGATGCAGACCTTCACAGTTGCATTATCTCAGTTCTTTTCACAATACACTAGTAATGTGCATTGGGTAGCGGCTGGTTGTATTATCAGTATGTTGCCAATAACAATAATGTACCTTGCACTTCAAAAATACTTTGTAAAAGGTCTTGCTGATGGTGCAGTCAAAGGTTAAAGAAAGGGATTTGTTATGATTAAATTTGATCAAGAAAAGCTAATATGGAAACTTAGAAATGAGAGTTTTGAATATTTAATCGGCTTGAAAGATAAAGATGTATACCATATTGCATTTTTGCCAATAGATAAAGTAGGTAGTATTAATGTAGAAGAACAAGGTAAGCAATATATGTTTTTGCCTGTTGAAGCTGAAGTTAATATTAACCATGAAGGATTAATGATTACTCATGGAACAAGACAAAATCACTGTAAAGCAAGTATGCGTGCTAAATATATTAGCCACAGTATTAATAAAATTGATAATGGTGAAGAGTTGATTATTGTTCAGCTTGATGAGCAATCAGGACTAGAAATCCAATTGCACTATGTACTATTTAATAATTCACCTGCACTAAAACGATTTGTAAAAGTTAGAAACACATCAACAAAAGATATTAACGTTACACAGCTTGGGTCTTTTAAACTGCAAGGTTTCCCAATGATGTCAGATACTGATTTGGCAGAAGAAGTTATTCTTCATACATTTGAATCTTCTTGGTCATGGGAGGGAAATTGTCGTTCTTATACTATGAACCAGTTAGGATTACATTCAACAGATGCAAGACATGCATGGCATGTGGAAAATACATCCTCTTGGTCATGTCAGGAATACTCACCATTCTTTGTTCTAGAAGAAAAATCAGCTAATACGTTCTGGGCTGTTCAGATAGAACATTCTGCTTCTTGGAGATTTGAACTAGGCGGTAGTGGGATGGATGGAGATAACTGGTTGTATATGCAAGGTGGACTTGGAAACTTTGTACATGCTAACTGGTCAAAAAAATTATCACCACAAGAATCTTTTGAATCAATACCTGTATCCATGACTGTAAGTGATGTTAGCAAAGATCATGTTCTTAATCAAATGCGTAAACATCAAAATAATGTTCTTATTAATAGAGCAAAGCCAGATACAAGTTATCCTGTTGTTTTTAATGAATGGTTAACAACTAAAGGAGATGTAAGAGAAGAGACAGTATTATCTCATATAGAATCTTTAGAAAATACAGGTGTTGATATATATGTTCTTGACTGTGGATGGTTTTCCAATTACGGTACTTCAGATGGAAGCGAAAGCTGGTGGGTTACACCTGGTGATTATGAACCTCATCCAGTAAGATTTCCAAATGGTTTAGATAGTATTGTAGATAAAATACACAGTAAAGGAATGACACCGGGTATTTGGCTTGAAATTGAAGTTGCTGGAGAGCTTTCAAAGGCTTATACAGAACTTGAGCATCTTCTTATGAAACGTGGAGAATACTATATTGAAGATAATATGAGGAGATTTTTCTACTTTGGTAATCCTGAAACTAGGAAAAGAGCAACAGAAGTATTTGAAAGAATGATTAATTATGGTTTTAGATATTTCAAGATTGATTACAATGTAGACTGTGCTCCAGGTTGTTCTAACAGTGGTGATAGCTTAGGACAAGGGTTAGTTGAACATGTAAGAGGATATTATCAGTGGATTGATGAGTTAAGAGCTAATCACCCAGAAATAATTATTGAAAATTGCTCTAGTGGTGGTATGCGTCTTGAATATGGAATGTTATCTCACACAGATTTAGGATCAATTACTGATCAAGAAGATTGGAAAGATATTGGTACAGTAGCTTTTGGACTTAGTCATATTATTCATCCCTCTCAAATGGGTACATGGGTGAATGGACGTTCTGATCATGATGAGCAGAAGATTAACTTCTCACTTGTTAATGCTATGTTTGGTAGAATGCATTTAAGTGGAGATATTGAATCTTTTGAACCGTGGCAAATAGAGCTATATAAAGAAGGTGTAGATTTTTACAAAAGCTATCGTCATATTCTTGATGATCCAATTGTTTATTATCACAAAGAAGAAGTTAAACATTCTATGTACCAAGGATGGAACGTACTTGAGATGGTTGATACGGATGAAGAAATAACAATTCTTTGTTCGTGGAGATATGAAAGCGATATAAACAAAGAAAATATATTATTACATCACATAGATGAAAATAAAAGCTATAGTGTTACAAACTTCCCTAGTAAAGAAAAATTAATATTAACAGGAAAGCAAATTATTGAAAATGGTTTCAACGTAGAACTTAATAGTAATTATGAAGCTAGTATTTGGAAGTTTGAAAAAAGTAAAATTCAGTAGGTGCGATAGGAGGAAAATGAAGTTGATGAGAAAAGCGATAAATGAAGCAACAACTATGGAAACAAAACTAAAAGACGATCTTATTCTGTATGCTGAAGCAGGTTTTGAAGGCGTTGAATTGTGGTGGGATAAGATTAAGGATTATCTAAAGGAAAATTCAATAGAGGATTTGAAGAATCTGATTAAGAGTACAGGTTTGGAAATTGCATCCATTTGCCCGTTCTTAGTATCACCTTTTAGAAATCAATTGAATTGCCGAGAAGAATTTAAAAAAGCATTAAAAGTTGCAGATCAGATTGGGTGTGAATTAATTGTTATTTGCCCAGATTTTCAACCAATTGAATATACTAGAGAAAAAGCATTAGCAATGCATGCTGATGAGTTAAAAATTTATTGTGAAGAAGCTGCAACATATGGTATTAAGCTTGCTATGGAACCTATAGGACTCCATACATTACTTAGTGGACCTAAGGATGCAGAAGCACTTATTAAGCTTGTAGGTAATCCAGATAACCTTGGTTACCTAATGGATACTTTTCACTACGCAAAGTCAGGTATAACACCAGAAGAAGTTGCAGAAATAAATATTGAAAAATTATGGATTGTTCATGTTAATGACAGTGTTAAAGGTATGATGAATGAATTAGAAGATAAAGATAGAGTATATCCAACAAAAGGTGTGTTGCCATTAAAAGCATATATGGATGCGTTAAGAAAGATTGGATATAAAGGATTTTTGTCAGTAGAAACGTTTAACCAAGAATACTGGAAAGAAAATGCTAAAATTGTATCAAGTAAAGCTTATGAAGCGGTTACAGATATGTTGGCATTATAAAATATAAAATAATATACTAGGAGGAATAAATATGTTTTTAGGAGCATCATCATGGGTGTTTAGTTGGGCACCACCATACGAGGAAGCAATTAAAACAATCAGTAGATTAGGATTAAAAGGTGTAGAATTAACAATTTGGAATGAAGAGTTTATGAATGACTATTACACTGAAGAAAAAAATAAGGAACTTAAGCAATTAATTGCTGATGAAGGTTTGGTTCTTACCAATGTATTCTGTCTACCAGGTAGCCAGTCAAGTCCTGACAGAGAAGTACGTTTGAAAGGACTGGAGAACTTCAAGAAGGCTGTTAGTATCGCAAAGCAACTTGGCACATCACAGCTGACAACTTGCGTTACATGCCCATTTGAACTTCAATTCCCATTTGAGCAGCTTCGTCCAACTACCCAAACTTGGACATTGGATGTACCAAAAGGCTTGGACTGGAAACAAAACTACGCTGATTTCATTGAAACAATGAAACTTTATGCAGAAGTTTGTGAAAAAAATGATGTAAGACTTTCCATCGAACCTCACCCACACTTCTATATTAAGAATGCAGAGGGTCTTCTCAGAATGACTGAGAAAGTTGGTTCTGATAGAATTGGTATTAATTTTGATCCAAGTCATTTATTCCCAATGGGTGAAATACCACAAGTGGCAGTTTATCAAATGCAAGATCATATAATGCATACCCATTTTTCCGATAATGATGCTCAGAGTAATGCACATTGGAGACCTGGAAAAGGTAAGATTGATTGGGATGCAACAGTGAGAGCTTTAGATGATATTGGTTATAATGGTGTTATTTCCTTAGAACTTGAAGATGTGCCTGGAGCAGCAGGATTTCCAGGATTCCATAGAGATCCTAATTCAAATGCTGAGTTAATTGAGAAAGAGTATCGTCTGGCAATTGAGTATATGGAAAAAGTTTTTGAAAGAGAAGGAATAGAATTAGAAAAATAGTAAGAGGTGA
>NZ_JAOARO010000041.1 GCF_025211055.1 Vallitalea sp.
ATATAAATACATTTGTTTCTTGTGCATTGTATCACTCCATTCTGATGAATAAAAACGCAAACATCCACAACACCAGTATCAAACTATTAAAATATCCACATATAAAGATGAGATATTATAATAAATAGCCGTACAACGATAGTCCAGTAAGCTTTTACAATCTTTAAGTTTTTTTGAGCTGACAGCTTCGGGATCGTATTTCTTAATAGTGGTTCTATCTTGTACAGTTTCCAAAACTAATCTATTAGACCTTAAAATAAGCTTTTGAAAATGCTTGTCCTTGTTATCATCTTCTGTATTAATGCTTTTCTCCCAAACAGTAACGGAAGCATTACGAAAATAAAATTTTAAAGCTTGTTCAATAATGTCATTTGCCCCATGTAGTCTGTCTATTAATGATGCCCTATGCTTCACCATATTTAATAAATCTTCATCTAAAGTAGTACTATATCTTATCCTAGCCATGAAATATCAACTCCTAATCTTTAATAATCTTAATAATTAATTGTTCTTTATCTTCTATAACGTGTACTTTGTCACCAATCTTGAAACCATGTTTTTCAAGCCATTTGCCTTGAAGTCTGATAACTGGATAGGTTGAATAACCCTTTCTAAATCCAAGATAATTGGTAACACTACAAACTGTTAAAGTACGTAAATTCATATGTAATTATCTCCTTTCAAAGTGGTTGAAAGGAAAACAAAAAAGTGCAAACCTACAC
This sequence comes from Vallitalea sp., assembly GCF_025211055.1. Lineage (GTDB taxonomy): Bacteria > Bacillota > Clostridia > Lachnospirales > Vallitaleaceae > Vallitalea. The sequence continues at coordinate 723 of NZ_JAOARO010000041.1, forward strand.
TTGTAAAGCGATGTAGAATCATCTATAATAAATTCAAGGTTGCTCATAACAGCGTATGCTGTATGTGTAGGTACGTGTATTACCTGCATATGCCCAAAAGTGTTCTAGCACTTTCGGGATATGGCGACCTTTTTAGTTTTCCAATGAATTGAATAGTGGGGAGCCATGAAAAAGACCATCTAGGGTCGGTTGCTTACGGAGTGTTTTAAGGTCTTCCCCCGCAAATCTTTTCAAGGTGTTTCTTTTAGGTCATAGAAACCAAAACAAAATCATTCTAGTCTTAACCTATTAGCCTACCAATGTTTTCTTAATTCACGATATAAGGCAGAGCGTATGCTATTATGACAAGAACATGCTTCGTTTAGAATATCCATAAGCAGACGTAGTGGCTTCAAGAAATATCTCATTTCTTCACCCCCAATAGCTAAAGTATTCATATTTTCGTTGACTGAACAGCTTGTATCATAGGGATTATTCCATGTCAATAATTATTTTCAATATTTTTTAGTGTTCTTTGTTCAGACTGATTTATGAAAGAAAATAAAAATAGCCTTTTGGCTATATAATTGAATAAGACTTTCCGTAGATAAATCATTAATATACTAAGTAATGTACATAAAAGATAGATTTTACATAGGACACGCTACATACTGATATCTCTATATTTTAGCATACAGTAATAAATTTATACTACAATCAATAATATATACTAATAGAGATATAGGAAGGTTATCAATTGAAGAGGATAAAAATAGTTCTTATACTTATTTTAATAGTTTTGCTATTTACAGCATTCAAAGATGATATTATGGTTTTTAATCATAAAACTGAACAAAATACAGAATTATATCTTCTCGCTAGTATTCCAGAAAAGGATACTTTTTTGTATGCTATACCACCTACAAAAGAAGGAATGAATTATACTAATATGACAATAAAAATTGGAGAAAATGAAAAGACATTTAATTGGAAGGATATTGGTCTTCCGATCTACATTAAGTACGTAGATTCCTATAAAGAGGGCGTACTAAAAGAAGACTTATATATTATATTCACTACTGCTAGTGGGACAGATATAGCTATTAATGAAGTACATATTATCAATCCAGAAACAATGGATGAATACGAAGTGGATAATCCTGTTAGTGTAATAAATGATACAATAACTATGGAATTTTCCTCTAAGGAAGCGATGATTATTATTGATGATATAATTTATCTAATACCTGTAACTTCCAATCCTAAGTTCCGATATACTAAACCAGCTGTTGGTGATACTATAAAATTTGGATTGGAGAATAAACCATTATTAAGTACTTATGATAGACTAACAGCGGACGTTGGAATCAAAATATCACCTAGTGTAGGTATTGGTCTTTTTAAAGTCTATTATACTTTTAAGAATAATAGGTACAAAATAACCAATATTGAGTATCTTAAAAGCTCTTATTACTAAATCACTTGAAGAAAGACATCTCTAATGAACCGTCTTAATCATAACCTTCAAGTCTGAAAAATGTATGATTACCTATAACTTGCTTCTCAACTACTAGTTTCCAAAAGGGTGAAGAATTAAATTTAAATTCTTCGTTACCTTCACTGTTTATTCTTGAAAGAGTAGAATAGAGATTATTTTTTACAAACCATAAGCATTTTCCTATTGGGTTAGCACGTGGCATATTTCTTGCTATTTGAAGGCTACTTTCCCAATCACCTGAATTTAAATCTGGCTGTAATACTATTGTTCCTTGCATAGAATCAAATCCAGGTTCATGTAATAAAACACCTTCATATGTATTTCCACCAAATTCTGAATCATTATATCGTTTTCTATTGTATGCCACCATAGCAACTGCTTCTTTTCCTACAAAACTTTCAGACATAGCTTCTCCATAAACCATACGTGCTAATAAATCAACACTATCTCTTCCTATCAATTCATCATTACTATTTAATGGTTCACCATAGGGATAAGAAGCACTTGTTGTCAATCCAAAGCCTGATACTATGCTAATTACGGTAACTAGCATAACTAATCTTTTTAATACTTTCATCATTTGTATATCCTCCATAATTTTTATATTTTCTAGTTAAGTAGGTTCTAGTAATATATTTGTAAAAATGGAGTTTTTGTATTCAGTTATAATCTGTAATTATTAAAGTTATGCGTTTGAATTATTTATATGACGTTACACACAAACAATATCATTCAAACCACCTCATGTCAATATATATCTCTAACTATTCGTTGTCTTAATAATTTCCTTAATAATTTTAATAATTAATAAAGAATATTTAAATACAAAAATATTTAAACTGGCTTATATTTTAATAGCTTATAATCAGTATTATATTCCATCAATATATGGATTATCTTTGCTCACTACTTTTTGGTTGTTGTCATTATAGCCGTATAGAAGTACAAAGAACACTAAAAAATATTGAAAATAATCATTTACATGGAATAATCCCTATGATATCCCCAAGCTAGTCAACGAAAATATGAATACTTTAGCTATTGGTGGTGAAGAAATGAGATATGTCTTGAAGCCACTACGTCTGCTTATGGATATTCTAAACGAAGCATGTTCTTGTCATAATAGCATACGCTCTGCCTTATATCGTGAATTAAGAAAACATTGGTAGGCTAATAGGTTAAGACCAGAATGATTTTGTTTTGGTTTCTATGACCTAAAAGAAACACCTTGAAAAGATTTGCGGGGGAAGACCTTAAAACACTCCGTAAGCAACCGACCCTAGCTGGTCTTATTCCTATCTCAGGGGTATCTATTTTATTGAAAATACATAAATAAAACTATACTAATCAGAAGGGTGTTAATGTCCTAGAGACATATGTTATTGTATACATATGGTGTTTATTATTACTATTATAATAAAAACTTTATCCGATAAGCTGATAAGATTCTTATAAAAATCGTATCTTTAGGGCTTTTTCTGTTATGATATCTCCACGGTTCACGATTGCACTGAAAAATAAGGTAGATGGTAATTCACAGGGATACCATCTACCTTGATATTCATTATTTTTAAATTAATTAGATGAAAGATTAACCACAGATTTATTACTTATCAGTATCGTCTGTATCTCAAATTTCTCTGTATCAGTCATAGTATTCCAGTACTTAGCTTTTTCTAGACTATTTTTAATATCTAAATAAAAATTTCTTGAAGAGACAAATTTAAAGAAAGTTTTTTCTGTTTGTAAGTCTTCCATTTTAGGTACTAATTCACCTAATTGGTCAACTTTTATAAAATTCTCTTCTGTTAAAGCAGTATCAAGATTTTTAATATCTATAGAATTTATCAATTCACTATATATTTCCATAAATTCTTTATTGTATTTATTAAATTTTATTTCCATTAACTTAGGTCTAATAAAATTTGTTATTAAATACATAAGTACTACAACAGATATACTTATTATAGTTGTAAGCTTCTTTTGCTTCTTAGTCATAATAATCCCTTTCTAATATGGTGTTACATACCCTGTTCTTGAGGTAAAATATAATACTTATAGTATAATGTTTTCTTAAATTGCTCTTCATGATATTTATCTTCAATATCCTTAAACATTGGCTTCAGATTATTGATATGATGATTATAATTTTTATTCATAGAAATAACATCACCTATTTTACTTGATATTTTGTATAATAAATATTCTTGGTCATCATTTAACTGATCACCATAAACATCAGTAAACCCTTTATAGACATTCTTGGTAATATTTTCCCATTGATTAATGAATTTATCTCTATAACCTTGTAAAAGAAACATATTAAATGGGTCAGCATCTATTGCAGCTATGTATTTAAGATTCTTAAGGTTTTTCTTATCTTGAAATTCATTTTTCACCATATCAAATAGTGCTATAGGAATTAATGCATTTGGATTTTTCGCAAATACACCCCATTCAGCCAATGTATTGGCACGCTTAGAATACTTTTCAAGTGTCTTAGAAAATATGAAGTTGCCAAAATCTTTTTTGTTTTTAACCTGTGCTACTTCATAAATAAATTTTGCACCGCTAACTGATGAAATTATATCGTCTACTAATTTAGTATTAAAATTATCGTAGAGATATGTATAAGCCATATAATTACTACCACCAACTGGAACATTTGTAAAATAATCATATAAATATTTAAAGGTATAGATATCTGCCATTAAATCTAGCTTGCTAGCGTCAGAATCAGGCTTAGGTAAATTAATAAAGTAACTATTATCTTTATTACTAACTCCACCTTTTCCATGTCCAGTTGGGTCGATATACATAATAGGGTTATTCTGTACGTATGTGTAAAGATTCAGCCCGTCCCCTCGGTAACTATCCATAACTATTAATCTATTATATAGAAGATATTTTTTATATCTCTATTATTAATGAAGTTAACATAATTAGTTAACTATTAGATTATAGTTGTATATAGATAGATGTAGCATTATAGCTAGTGCTTAGCTGTG
>NZ_JAOARO010000042.1 GCF_025211055.1 Vallitalea sp.
AAACGCAATAAAGTATGCGAATACCAGAAAAGGCTACTGGCAAGTAGCCGGTAGCCAAATACTGAATTGCTCTATTACTGATAACCGCTTGAGAAAGCAGGGATATCAATTCTTTTCAGATTACTACAAACTTGTCAGAGCATAAACTTAGGAGGCGCCGTATACGAGACCCGTACGTACGGTGCCGTGGAAGGTCGGAAAAGTTATTTAACTTTTACTCCTATCCGATTAATGTATAAATTGAGGGTTTTATATATGAAATTAGTAGTATGATTTTATATACTTTTAATATAGTTGCAAAAAAATATTATTGTATATTACGGTAATATTACAATGTAGGAAAAAGCTTGTATTAATGGATAATAATGTTATATAATAGATTAAGTTACAGTATTATCCATATTATATAAGATTTTCATGTAAAAACTCTATTACAGATTTGTTACATATGAAGATATTATATTGACTGGAAAATAATGTAGTGCTATAATTTACCATGTGCTTGAAAGGTGGATAACCTTTCCAATTTAGAAGCAAATTAAAAGGAGGAGAAATATTAATGAAAAACTTAAAAAAAGTTTTTGCATTAGTCCTTTCATTAGCAATGATCGTATCAACATTTACTGTATCATTTGCTGCTGAAGATACTAAGACTGATGCAGATATTTGTGAAGCCTTAGAATTAATCAAAGGCGATGGTGACGGAGTAACAGAAGAGTATCTTGGTACAGAAAGCCCAAGATGGAAACTTGCTCTTATGTCATTAAGATTAAGAGGATTAGAAGACGAAGCTTTAGCATTTGAAGGAACTGAAACATTTGCTGATGCAGAAGAAATGACTTGGGTTGCTGGAAGAGCAGCATTAGCTTATTTAAAAGCTAATCCAGAATTAGGATGGTTAGGTCGTGGAGAAGAATTTGATCCTAATGGTATGATGACAGTTCAAGAATATTACAAAGTAATGCTTGAAACATTAGGTTATACTCAAGGCGAAGACTTCGAATGGGAAGATGTTATGACATTCGCTGAAGAGAAAAACTTAGTAGTTGCAGCAGATGCTGAAAAATTAACTATGGCTGATGTAGCAGCAGTAACAGTTGAAACTTTAAAAGCTGAAACTAAAGATGGTGCTAAACTTATCCAAGTTTTAGTTGAAGATGAAGCAATTACTGATGTAGAAGTTGCTAAAGAATTAGGTTATGAAGAGCCTGTAATAGCTAATTTAGTTATTAAATCAGCTCAAGCAATGAATGCTTCTTATGTAAAGTTAACTTTAAAAGAAGATACAGAAGTAGTTCCTGGTGTAGAAGCTTTTTCTATCGTAGATGAGAAAGATAATGCATTAGATATTGAAGACGTAGTTTTATATGGTGCAAAAGATGTTAGAATTAAAACAGCAGTTCATACTAAGAACTTAAAATATACTATCACATATGGTGATAAGAGTTTTGATTATGTTGGTTTAGCTGCAGATACAACTGCTCCAAAAGTTACAGCTACAGCTGTTGCTAAAGGATACAAAACTGCAGATATTTCTTTTGATGATGTAATGGATAAAGCTACAGCAGAAGTTGCTGCTAACTATACAATCAAAGATAGAAATAATAACGTTTTAGCTGTAGAAAATGCAGAATTAACTGCTGATAGTACAGTAAGACTTACAACTGCAGAGCAAAAAGCAGGAGAATTATATACAATAACAGTTTCTAATGTATATAACTTAGAAGGTTTAGCAGTAGGAACTAGTGATAATGTAGCTAGATTTGGTGGAGTTTCTAAATTAGCAGCAGCTAAAGTAACTCAAACAGCTATTGCTAAATCTAATACTAAAGTTCAAGTATTATTTGACCAAGAATTAGATAAAGATACTGCAGAAGATATTTCTAACTATACTATTAAAGATAGAAGTGGAAATGCTTTAGTAGTACTTGAAGCAAAAGTTGTTACTAAAGATGAAGATGCTACTAACTATAACAAATCTGTATATTTAACAACTGCAGAGCAAAAAGCAGGAGAATTATATACAATAACAGTTGCAAATGTTAATAATATTGATGGTGTAGTTGTTGATTCTTCTAATAAAGAAGCTAAGTTCGGTGGAATGGCTAAAGATACAACTGCTCCTAAAGTTGAACAAACTGCAGTTGCTAAATCAAATTCTACTGTAGAAGTTATCTTTAAAGAAGAAATGGATGCAACTACAGCAAATGATATAGCTAACTACACAATTAAAGATAGAGATGGAAAAGCTTTTACAGTTCTTGCTGCAGAATTACAAAAAGGTAACAAAATTGTAAGATTAACTACAGAAGCTCAAAAAGCAGGAATGTTATATACAATCACAATAACTAATGTAAAAGATATTTCAGGAAATACAATTGATTCAAGTTATGATGAAGCTAAATTCGGAGGTCTAGCTCTTGATACAGCTGCACCTAAAGTAGTAAGTTCATATGCTAAGATTGAAGATGGCGTTACTTATGTATATGTTGATTTTGATAAGAATGTAGATGCTGAAACTGCTACAGTTTTCGCTAATTACAAATTTGATAATGATTTAGGATATGGTTTATCAGCGGAAGTACAAACTGATGGAAGTATCGTAAAAGTTAAAACAAATGACCAAGGTTTCAACACTATGTACAAAGTTACTGTAACAGGTGTTAAATCAGCAGATGGTGTTGTTATTGGTTCAGATAACACAGCTTCATTTGCAGGTGTTGGTGCAGATGTTAAACCAGAAGTAAGCTATGCTGTTGCTACTAATATTAGAACAGTAGAAATATATTTAAATACTACAGTTGCTGATTCAGCTATTCAATCTGGTGATTTTACAATTGCTAAGAATACAAATTCATCAAGTACTGTAGCTGTAGATAGCGTAGTCCAAGATAAAAAAGCTAAAAAGTTAACTCTTTATTTAGGAACTGACTTAGTAAGTGGAACTCTATATGATGTAGAGATTTCAACAGCTTCTAATAACTTTATAAATGAAAGAGGAACAGCTCAAACAGATGCTAAAAAAGCTAAAACTCAATTTGCTGGTGTGACTACTTCTGCAGCATTCAAAGTAGATTATATTATGCCAATAGATAATAAAACTATTGATATTTATTTCAATGGTGTTTTAGCAGACCAAGCTAATCAAACAGTTACAGCAACTAATGTAAGAATTACTGGTGGAACAGGTAGTGAATCATTTAATGCTTCAGCAGGAACTGCACCTGCAGGAACTCCTAGCTTGAGAGTATTACCAAATAATAAATCTGTATTAAGATTAACATTAGATTCAGATACATTAATTGCAGGAAGAGTTTACCAATTATGGTTTGTAACTAATGCTCCAAAGAATGCTGGTAATGTACCTATGGCATTAGTTGATGCTTCAAATAATATAGTTAAATCACAATTTGCAGGTAGCTCTGTAGCTCAAGGTAAACCATCTATAGACTATATCATGCCAAAAGATGATATGACTTTAACTGTTAAATTCAAGACTCCAGTTACTAATTTTGTAGCAGAAGCAAATACTAAACTTTCAACAACAACAACAGGAGATAATTTCTCTACAGCAACACCAGTTCAATTAATTGAAAAAGTTAGCTCTGCTGATGGAAGTGAATATACAGTTTACTTAAATAAAGCTATGAAACAAGGTGTTGTTTATACACTTACTATTGAAAATGCTGCAAATGTAAGCAATGCACAAGGTGCTCAAGATAAAGATATTACTGCTACAGTTGCTGGAACTAATGCATCTCATGCAAAACCAGCTATTGCTACAGCAAGTGTTTCTAATGATAGAAAAGTTGTTACAGTTACATTGAACCAAGAAATGGCAACAATTAATACTGTAAATGCAGTAGCAAATACTGAGTTGACAGAAGTTCAATTAAGAGAGTTATTTGATGTAGTTGGTACATTTGAAGATGGTACAGCAGTTGCTAGTAATAATATTGTAGTATTATCAGCAACAACTCCTGCTAATGCGGATAAAGAGATTGTTGATGCTAAGACTATCAAATTTGAATTAAATAAAGCTCTTAAAATAGCTACTACATTCAAAGTAAGAAGTAAAGATAACAAGTTAGTAGACAAAACTACTACAGCTAGTAAAGTAGCATCAGAAGTAAAAGATTCAGATTATATCCAAGTATCAGTACCTAACGTTGATACAGCAGTAGCAACTCCAACTGGAGCATTTGTAAGTGCAGTTGCAGCTAATAAGACTATCGGTACTGCAGAACAAGGTTTAGTAATTACTTCTAAAGCTAAGGGAGTAGTAGGAAATGAGTATAAGATTATAATTGAAGCTAATACTACAGATGCTATCGCTGTATCTGAAGAAGATAGTAATAAAACTTTAAGAATTAAACTTAAAAGTATAACAACTGCAGATAATACAGCAGCAAATATAAAGGATGAAATAGATAAACTAAATACTAATTCAGGTGCAAATTTAATGACTGTAGTTTTAGGTAGCACGGGTGGTACAGATGTAATAACTGCACAAACAGTTAATCTTACTGGTGGAACTGAAAATAGTGTAACTTATACATTTGAAGAGCAAATGAACACAGCTAATGATACTATTACTGAATTAGGCTTAGTAATTTGTGCAGATGGTAAGACAACACCACCTTTAAGTTTAGGAACTAATCCTACAGCTTCTTGGAATGCTTCAGGTACAAAATTAACTGTTAACTTAGGTGTTGGAAACACTGTTGTATCAGGTGCTGATACTACAGTATTAACTGTTAGTGATCTTAATGGAAATGCTTTACAATCAGCAGTTATAAATTTACCATAAGTATACACTTGATAAATAAGATTGATTTTATTAGACAACCAACAAGTTTTACTTGTTGGTTGTTTTTTATAAAATAAATATTTAAATGAGATAATAAAATTAATACAAAGGAGAAATATAATGAGCAAAATATTAAAAAAAATTTCATTAGTACTTACTTTTAATGCTACTAGTTATTAAACCTACATCATGTTTTGCTTCTATAATGAATACCGATATAACAATTTGTAAGGAATTAAATATGTTAAAAGGCTCAACTAATGGATTGTCAGAGCTAGATACAAAAATTAATAAAGTTAAGCAGTTTGATTATCTAGTTACTGAAAGTATAATTGAATTTGATAATGCTTTTTCAATTGGATATGTAAAACCAGAATCCAATGATTATCTAAGAGTAATGCCAACTGCTGAGGTAAAAGAATATGATACAGTTGATATTACATTCAATATAGCTATAGACAAGAATTCAGCTGAAGTAAAGGATAACTATATTATTAAAGATCTTAAAGGAAATTGCTTAGATGTAAAAGAAGCCCATTTAATAACTAATAAGCTTGTAAGACTTATTACAGGACCACAAATATCAGGAGAGCTATATACTGTAACAGTAAAGGAAGTCCAGAGTATTGAAGGACTAGTAATCCAAGAAGGAAATAATATCACAAAATTTGGTGGTTTAGGAAGTGGAACTATAGTAAATAGATACGATTGTATACCAGTATCAAATACTAAAGTCCAAATTATTTTTAATGATGTACTAGATAAAGAAACAGCAGAAAACAACCAAAATTATATTATATATGATAGATCAGGTAATAATTTACAAGTATATGATGATAAGGTAGTAAGTATTGATGAAGATCAAGAGTACTATGATAAGTCAGTATATTTAATAACTAGTCAACAAACTCCAGGTGAGTTGTACACTATTTCAGCTACAAATGTGATGAATATTAATGGTGAGGATATAAGCTCTAATAAATCAATTATGTTCGGAGGAATCGGGAAAAAACGTTAAATTAATTAATTTTTTTGTATTAATTATGTAATATTATTATTGTATAAATATGGTATAATATTTGGTAAAGTATAATAAGCATTATTAAAAAGGGGGAATAGAGTTGAAGAAAATAATAACAGTACTTTGTATAATGGTTTTATGTATTACTATTAATATACCAAGCTATTCACTTACAACAGTACAATCTAAAGCTGATTTACTAAATGAAATTAAGGTTATTAAAGGAAATAATTCAGGTTATAATCTTTCTGGAACCCTAACTAGGGCAGAAGCTACAACATTTATAGTAAGAATAATAGGTAAAGAGAATTTAGTATTAGATAATAATAAATCATACGTTAACACAGGCTTTTTAGATGTAAAACCAAAGGATTGGTATGCACCTTATGTAGGATATTGTGTTAAACAAGGAATAATTGATGGATTTAATGATGGAACATTTCGTCCAATGGAAGAAATAAGTGAAAGAGCATTTCTTAAACTCACTGCAGAGGCACTAGGGTATAAAAAAGATATTGATTTCACATGGAATAATCTATTTAATTTTGCATATAAAAAAGGTATTGTAATAGACATTTCATATAAAACTAAAACAAATGACAATACCAATTATAAACGAGAAGAAGTTGTCAATGTATTATACAATATATTAGATAAGAAAATAAAAGATGAAGATAGATCAGTGATAAAAAGATTAGTAGATAATAAAATAATTAATGCAAATATTGCAGAGAAATATGGGTTTGTAATGGATACAAATCCTTCTATAATAACAGAAATAAATGTAATTTCTTCTACACAAATAGAGGTTATATTTAATGAAGAAATAACAGATATAAAAGAAGAAAATATAATTATTTCAAAAACAACTGATAACGCAGCTAGATTAAATTCTAACATAAAACAATTGGATAAAGATAAATTGATTCTTGATACAGATAAGCAAGAAAATAAGATATCATATAATATTATGATTAAAGATATAATTGATAAAGAAGGAAACATTAAAACAGTAGATAAAGATTTTGAAGGGTACAATTTAGTCGAATTTGAATCAGAGTATTTTCATTTAAGTAAGATTGTACCAATAAGTAAAAATCAGATAGACATATATTTTACACAACCTATTAATGCTGTTGCTACAATAGAAAATTATTATGCAATTAAACAAAATGGTGAAGTGATTATAAATGGAAGTCCTGTTAATATGGAAATAGCATTAAATCCAAAGGATAAAAAAAGTATATCTATGAGACTTAAAAATCATGAATTTGATTTAACTAAAAAATATGAACTCGTTGCAAAATCATCACTTTCTGATAGGATAGGAGCTCCCATCAATAATAGAAATAATGAAACACTAGAATTTTTTCCACTATTTAAAGAGAATAAAAAATTAGAATTTGTTTCAGCTACAGCTATAGATAAACAGACTATTGAAATTGTATTCAATAAACCATTAGATCGTGTTAGTGCAGAAGATATTACGAATTATTCTGTTAAAAGTCCAGAGGGGCATCCACAACCTATAATTAAAGCCAAATTATTAGGTGAACATGGAGGTAATATTGTTAGAATAGGAGTTCCTTTGCCTATGCGTGGAAATACAAATTATCCCATAAATATTAAAAACGTAAAAGATAGTTTAGGACAATATTCAATTAATGATACAGATTCATATGTTTATGTTATGGATGTGGAGCATCAAGAACTAACTGCAGATTTAGTATATCCACTTAATAATAGAGAAATTAGTGTATATTTTAATCAGCCAGTGGATGCTACAACTGCAATATTACCTTCTAATTATTTGATTGCTGGTGTAAATGACTTAGGATTTAATCCTATTCAACCTGTAGCTGTATATTTTAATGAAAAAGAAAATAATAGTATGGTAAAATTAATGTTACCAGTAGGTATTAAATATCAAAATGGATTTAAATATAGATTAACCCTTAATCAAAACATTAAAAGTGCTACATTTATTCCTAATACCAGTAGTAAAGATATAGAATTTGAAGGTATAGGATTTGATGGGTCGAAGCCAATGATAAATAACGCTAAAATGGTAACTGAGGACACGATTATTGTAGAATATAATACAGAAATAGCTAATGTAGCGCCTACAACAGTAGCTAGTAATTATATTTTAAGGCATAAAGAAGGTAGCAACGAAATTTCTCAAACACCTTCATCCGTTACTGTTATTGATAATAAATATGTTGTTTTATATTTTTCTAAGCTAAATAAATCGACTGTTTATACTATTGAAGCAAATACAATACAAGATTTTAGTAATATTGGTTATTCAGTATCTGGTGAAAAGACACAAGTAATAAATTACTACGAATAGGGAGTTAAAATAATGAAAAAACTAAAGAGAGTTATTGTTAGTATTATATCAATGACATTAATATTAACAAATATTACAACAGTATATGGAAAAGAAATTGATAAAGAAGTAGAGATAGCTGGAGAGTTAGGCATTTTAAAAGGTAGTACAGGTAAAATAACAGAAGATTATTTACAGCAACCTACAACAAGATTACAAGCAGCTATTGTTTTTTTAAGATTAAAAGGATTAGAGGAACAAGCTAAACAATTTTCTGGTGAAAAAACATTCTCTGATGCAAAACAGGTACACTGGATAGGTGGAAGAAATATATTAGCTTATCTTAAAGAAAATGGAGAATTAGGATGGATTGGCAATAATAATCAATTTAATCCTAATAAAACCATTAGCGCAAAAGAATATTATAAAGTATTACTTGAAACATTAGGATACGAAATTGGAAAAGACTATATGTGGGATAATGTATTAAGTTTTGCCAAAGAAAAAGGGTTAAGTAAAATATCTAATGTTAAGGAGCTTACAAATAAGGATATTGCTGTAGCAACAGTAGAAGCACTTGAATTGAAAACAAAAGAAGGTGTAGTATTAATTAATCTATTAGTTGAAAGTAATATTATTGATCCCATAAAAGCTGATAGAACAGGTTTATATAAAATATCTCCTAAAGGAAATATGATATCAGCAACATCTATAGATGCTACAACTATTTTGGTAGAATTTGATGAAGCTATTGAACCTATTGATAAAGATTTTAAAATAAATGGGTTAGATTCAAAAGAATATGATATTAAATCAATAGAGGTATTAAAAAGCGAAAAGTCAATTTTAATAAAAACTGAAGAACTTACATTAGGTAGTATATATACAATATCTTATAGAGATAAAAGTTTGGACATAGTACCTATAATGAAGAAACAAGAAATTAAACCCCAAATAGAATCAGCAACTGCTATAACTGGAGAAGTAGTTAGATTGGTATTTAATTCAAGAAATATTAGGAAAGATTCTTTAGTTCCTTCTAATTTTGAAATTAATAATATTGTAGATAATGATGTTGTTGTTACTAATGTTAGATTTGATGAATTTGAAATGAAGAAAAATGTTAATTATAGTAAAACTATAGTGTTACTTGATGTAACAGGAATCGACTCAGGATTAGTTTATACAGTTAAACCTTCAAATATTACATCATATACAGGAGCTGTTAATGACAATACAAAACAATCAACTTTTGCTGGTATTAGTACAGATACTAAAGCACCAAAGCTTAAAAGTGCTATATCTAAAGATGGATATGGAATTGATGTAGTGTTTGAGGAAGATATGTTTTTAGATGAGACTACAGCTCTTGACTTAAATAATTATAAGATAACCCCTGAACTCAATATATTAAGTGCTAAAATTGAGAAGAACGAGTTGAACGATGACAATATTGTTCGTTTAACAACTACGAATCAAAAAGATATTATCTATACCATAGAGGTTAATAATATTTCTGATGGGAAAAATATTATGGTAAAATCTGAGGATACTGTAGTTGCTGGAATAGTAAAACCAGATAATCAAGTTGCAAAGGCAGTAAATTCTTTAACATCTACAACTATAGAAGTAATTTATAATTGTGAAGCTAATAGTACTGCATTAGATATTAGCAATTATAGTATTAATAATGGTCTTATGGTTGTTGATGCTGAATTTAAAATTAATGAGTTAAATAAAAAAGTTGACTATAGCAGAGTAATTCTGACAACTACACCTATGAAGTCTACTTCAATTTATGAAATAACGATTGATAAAAATGTACAAGATATATTAAATCAAGGTTTAAAAGAAACAACACATCTAGTATTTGCTGGTATCAGTGGAGATCAAGTTTTTGATAAAAATATATTAGCTTTAGCAATAGATACATATACAGTAAAGATAATCTTTAACGAAGAAGTAAATAAAGAATTAGCCACTGATATTAGGAATTATAATATAAAAGAATTAGGGTACCCAGCGAAAGCGATTTTAAATGATGACAATAAGACAGTCACACTAACAATTCCTGAACAAAAGGCAAGGGTATACAAATTAATCATTAATAATATTACAGACATATCAGGAAATATGATTGAAGCAAATACAGAGGTTATTTTTGGGGGAATAGCTAAACAAGAATAAAATTATATTTGTACATAAGTAAGGCGAATATATAATTTTTTTGAAGGGAAGGGGAAAACATAGGGTAACCTATGTTTTTCTTTAGTATCTATTGTTGCAATTTCTAACTAATGTTATAATGTTGCTAAAAATAATTAATTGAAAGGATGGTTATAATGAAATTAGGTAAAAGAATATGTACAGGTTTTATTATTTTTTGTTTAATAATAGTTAATGTTAATTTTAGTTATGCACAAATGAGTAATACCAGTTTAAATACTAAAGCAAATATTTTAACTGAATTAAATATTTTAAAAGGTAATGGTGAAAGTTTGGATCTTGATGGGGAGTTATCAAGAAGTCAAGCTGCAGCATTTATTGTAAGATTATTATGTGAAGAAAAAGAAGTTCTAGATAACAAAGACAAGTATAATGACACTAATTTTTCAGATGTATCTAAAGGGGAATGGTTTACTCCATATATTAGTTATTGTGTTAAAAATAATATTATAGATGGATACTCTGATAATACATTTAGACCAAATGATAAATTAGGTGAGAAAGCCTTTTTGAAATTAGTTTTAACAGCATTAGGATATAAATATAATGAAGATTTTACTTGGAGTAATGTTTTCGAATTTGCTTATGGGGTTAATCTTGTTAAAGACATAAGATATACATCAGGTCATAAAGAAAATACTAATTATACAAGAGGCAAAGTAGTAGATATATTATATACTTCACTACAATTGAAAAATACTAAAACTAAAACAAGAATGATACAAAAGTTTGTAGATAATATGATTATTACTAAAGAAAAAGCTCTAACTTATAATTTATTAGATGATAAACTGGAAACAGATATTACCAGTGTTGAGGCTACTAGTGAGATAACTATAGAAGTCACTTTTAATGAACCTGTTCAGAATTTAACACCAGAAAATATTTTATTATACGAGACAGTTAATGTTAAGACGTTAACTATTAATAATATTACAAGAAAAGAATCAACAAATACATATGTTATTCAAACATCTGAACCACAGAATATGGATGTAGAATATACGTTACTTATTGATAAAGTAATTGATAATAATGGAAATTCTTCTAATTCTTTTAATAGGACATTATTGGGATTTAGAGCTGATGAGGTAAAATCAGATTATTTTAAAATAAGTAAAATTGAACCTGTTAGTAAAAATATCGTTTATGTGTATTTCACACAGCCTATAAACGATAATGCATTACAAACATCTTTTTACACTATTTTACAAAATGATTCAAAATTAGTAGAAGGTAATAATAGTAATATGTTAATTAATAAACTATCTACATGCGATAATGGTATATCAATATATTTAAAAAACTATGTATTTTCGACACAAGAGTATTTTAAACTATCCATTGATGGAAATATGTCGAGTAATTACGGTGTTTTATTAAATGATGGCGAGGGGGATTCTGTTAAATTTAAATCTTCTGTGGAAGATAATGCAACTTTTGAGGCAGAGGGATGTATATCAATAAATAGCCGTACAATAGAATTAAAATTTAATAAAGAAGTTAATCCAGTTCTAGCAAAACAAATATATAATTATAGTATCACAGATGAGAATAAACGACAGATAAGAGTAACAAATGCAAATGTTATAAATGATGGTAATAATTCTGGAAGAGTAGTTCAATTAACAATAGATGAAAATTTAATGGTAAACAAGCAATACAATGTTTTGGTTAATTATCTTACTGACATAACTAGACAGTTTTCAATTATTGAGAAACAATACTCTTTTATATGTACTAATTATGGTAATAAAGATATAGATATTGATGCAGTTATTTCTAAAGATGATAATACTTTAATCTTATATATCAGTGATCCAGTAGATCAACAATCAGCACAAATTGTATCTAATTACCAAATACAGGGTATTACTAATAGATCGTTTGTGGCAATACCATCTGGTGCATATTATAATAATATGGAAGACTCAAGTTTAATTAAGATTTATTTACCAAAAGATAAAAAATTAATTAAATCTCATATATATAACTTTAGAATATTAACATCCTTAAAAGATTCGATGGGGAATTATCAATCATCAATAAAAAATTATAGATTTACTCATAATGTATCTAAGTCAATGGATACTTATATATCAGAGGCAAAAGTTATTGGAGAAAATACTATTAAGTTAAGTTTTAATAGAGAGATTGCTTTTAATATTAATAATGTATTAAACACTAATTACTCATTAACATATACCGAAAATGGATTAGAATATAATAAAATACCTATTACAGCGAATTATATTGATCCAACTACAATTATATTGAAGTTTGATGTAATTGATAAAGAAAAAGAATATAATATAAGATATAAAAAATTAATTGATTATGGTAATAATGAAACAATAAATCTTAATAATAAATATTCTACTAAAGTTATATATGGAGAATAATAATATATTTTTATAGATTTAATTACTAATTTACATTTAGTAATTAAGCATACATTTAAAAAAAGGGGGCTGTCGTTAAATAGACTAGCCCACACATAAAAAAAGTCAGTGTAACTCATTAGGAGTTAGGCTGACTTTTTTACAAGAAAAAAAGATGCCTAACGATAAACATCTTTTCTCCGCTACATATACATTGTATAATGT
>NZ_JAOARO010000043.1 GCF_025211055.1 Vallitalea sp.
AGGTCCTCTAGCGCCTTCGACAACTTCGAATTCAACTTTTTGGCCTTCTTCTAGAGTTTTAAATCCATCACCTTGAATTGCAGAAAAATGTACAAATACATCATCTTCACCTTCAACACAAATGAATCCAAATCCTTTTTCGCTGTTAAACCATTTTACGATACCTGTTTTCATTAAAACATCCTCCGAAATAAAATTATTTGTAATTCTTTACTAATATAGACTATCATATACAGCGAGAAATGTCAAATTTTATTTTAAAAAAAAATAATATTTTTATTCAATAAATATAAAATTTTATGTTTTTATTTTGATTTTCAGTGTAATTTTACCATGAAAACGTCATTTTGTAAAATTATTTGGTTTAGTATGGTAATATTTACCTTATACATATATAAATATTACCATACTAATTATTAGAAAAATAATAGTAAAATAATTATATATTAAAATAAACTTCTCAATTCTTTTAAAAAATCTATTTGTCATATTCGCTTTTATTATAATGAACTTCTTAGGTAAGTAGTACCCATAAGATATTCATCAACTGATTTAGCAAGTTTTCGTCCTTCAGCTATTGCATGAACAACTAGTGATTGACCACGTCTCATGTCACCAGCAGCAAAAACTCCTTCAACATTGGTCATGCAATTAGCAGCAGCTAATACATTACCACGTCCGTCATATTCCACTTCAAGGTCATCTAACATACCTTTATGCTCAGGATGTAAGAATCCCATAGCAAAAAGCACCAAATCAGCATCAAGCCTAAATTCACTGCCTTCAACTTCTTTCATAGTCTTTCTACCGTTTTCATCAGTAATCCACCTAAGTTTTACACAATTGATTTTTGTTACTTTTCCGTCTTTGCCTTCAAATGACTTAGTAGCAATGCTGTAGTTCCTTATATCCTTACCAAACTTAGCCATTGCTTCCTTATGAGAGGTAGAAGTTCTAAGAATCATTGGATAAATTGGCCAAGGCTGTCCTGGGCTTCTTTCGGCAGGAGGAGCATCGAGTAATTCAAGTTGTATTACATCAGCAGCACCTTGTCTAATTGAAGTACCTACACAGTCAGAGCCTGTATCTCCACCACCTATAACAATTACCTTTTTATCTTTTGCAGTTATGGACATGTTAGCAGGAATATCTCTTCCAGCATTCCTTTTGTTAGCTTGTGGAAGGAATTCCATTGCAAAATGGATGCCATCCAAATCTCTGCCTGATACATCAAGGTCTCTAGGTGTTGTTGAACCACCTGTCAAGCATATTACATCATACTTGTTTTTCAAGTGTTCTACGCTCACATCTTTACCTACGTTTGTATTAGTCTTAAAAGTAACACCTTCTTCTTCCATTTGATTAACTCTACGATCTATATAGAGTTGTGGAAGTTTGTAATCAGGTATACCATATCTTAGGCAGCCCCCAATTGCATCTGCACGTTCATAAACAGTAACTGTATGACCTACTCTTGCTAATTGTTGAGCGGTAGCCAGTCCAGATGGGCCAGAACCTACAACAGCTATTTTTTTGCCAGTATATACGGCAGGTGGTTGAGGTTTTACTATACCTTTTTCCCAACCTTTTTCTATAATTGCAAGTTCTATCTGTTTACATGTGATGGGCTTTCTATTAATACCAAGTACGCATCCTGATTCACATAGAGCAGGACATATTTTACCAGTAAATTCTGGGAAGTTATTAGTAGTATGAAGAACTTCTAAAGCTTTATCCCACTGATTATTATATACTAAGTCGTTATAGTCAGGGATGATATTACCAAGAGGACAGTTATAGCTGCAAAACGGCACTCCGCAATCCATGCATCTAGAAGCTTGCACTTTAATCTCTTCATCTTCTAGTGAAACATAAATATCATCAAAATTGTTGATTCTGTCTAACTCTGGTTTATAATTTCCTGATTTTCTTTCAAACTCTTTGAAACCTGTAGCTTTACCCATTATCTGCACCCCCTAAATTCAAGGTTTTTTTCTAATAATATTTCTTTGTACGCTGGAGAAATAACTCTAATAAACTTATCTTTGTATTGCTCAAAATTACTAATAATTTTTTTTGCTTTTTCACTATTAGTATATTTAATATGATTTTCTAATAATCTTTTGATTCTTGTAATGTCTTCATCTTGGATAGTTTCTGTAATAATTAATTGATAGTTACATCTATTCTTTTCAAAATCACCTATTTCATCAAGGACATACGCTATACCACCACTCATACCAGCACCAAAATTTCTACCAGTTGAACCAAGAATCAGAGCAATACCACCTGTCATGTATTCACAACCATGATCTCCAACACCTTCAACTACTGCTGTAGCACCAGAGTTTCTAACTGCAAAACGTTCTCCTGCAATACCATTAATATACACTTCACCATCTGTTGCTCCGTACAATAACGTATTACCTACTATGATATTATCGTCTGCATCAAAGGTAGCATTCTTATAAGGATATACTATAATCTTTCCGCCAGATAAGCCTTTACCTAAGTAATCATTAGCATCACCTTCAAGTTCTAATGTCATACCAGAAGTAGCGAACCCACCAAAACTCTGACCAGCAGAACCATTGAATTTGTAATGTATTGTATCATCAATTAAACCGTTATCACCATATTTCTTTGCTACTGTACCTGCTAACATAGTTCCTACACTTCTATGGATGTTTTTAACTGGATATTCTTTGTATACTTTGCTCTTTGAATCAATTGCTTCAGCTGCATTAGATATTAGAGTTCTATCAAAAATATCTTCCAAACCATGTTCTTGCTCTTTAACACATTTTGGTTGTATTCTTGATGGAAGTTCTGGTCTATATAAAATAGAATCGAAATCAATAGCCCTTGCTTTCCAATGCATCTTGGATTTGTTTGGTTTTAACATATCCACACGTCCAACCATTTCATCAATTGTTCTAAAGCCCATTTCTGCCATATATTCTCTAAGTTCAGTTGCTAAGAAGGTAAAGAAATTAATTAGATGTTCTGGTTTGCCTTTAAAATGTTTACGTAACTCAGGGTCTTGTGTCGCAACGCCTACAGGACATGTATTCTTTTGACATTTTCTCATCATTATACATCCACTAACTACTAATGCGGCTGTTGCAAAACCAAATTCCTCTGCTCCAAGTAATGCGGCGATTGCAACATCTCTACCAGTCTTTAGCTGACCGTCTGTCTGAACAATAATACGACTACGAAGGTCGTTCATAAGTAATGTTTGTTGAGTTTCAGCCAATCCAAGTTCCCAAGGAAGACCAGCGTATTTGATAGAACTTGCTGGTGAAGCACCTGTACCTCCATCATGCCCTGATACAAGAACTACATCAGCATGTGCCTTAGCTACACCAGCCGCAACTGTTCCTACACCAACCTCCGAAACAAGTTTAACATTGATTCTTGCCTCTTCATTAATGTTTTTGAGGTCGTAAATAAGTTGAGCAAGGTCTTCTATAGAATAGATGTCGTGATGAGGTGGTGGTGAAATAAGGTCAATACCTGGTGTTGAGTGACGTACCTTAGCTATGGCTTCGGTTACTTTGTGTCCTGGTAGATGACCGCCTTCACCTGGTTTTGCTCCTTGAGCCATTTTAATCTGTATTTCCTCTGCGTTAACAAGATATTCAGCAGTTACACCAAAACGTCCAGAAGCTACCTGCTTGATAGCACTATTTCTTGAGCTACCATCTTTATCTTTTACGAATCTAGCGGGGTCCTCGCCACCTTCTCCAGAGTTTGATTTACCACCTAATTTATTCATAGCTAATGCCAGAGTTTCATGAACTTCTTTACTTAGTGAACCAAATGACATAGCGCCTGTTGCAAAACGTTTTACTATATTCTCTACAGGTTCAACTTCACTTAGAGGTATAGCACCCATTGTAGAAAAATCTAACATACTACGTATTGTACATAGTTTTTCGCTTTGGTTATTGATAAGCATTGCATATTCTTTGTATAAATCGTAATTATTAGTTTTACAAGATTGTTGTAATTTACTAATAGTATCTGGATTGAATAAATGTGCTTCAGATTCTTTTCTCCAATGTAAATTACCACCTTCTAATAGGTTCTGATAAGGGTTTCTAAGTGAATTAAAGGCTACGCTATGGCGCATAATTACTTCTTTTGCAATAATATCAATGCCGATCCCTTGTATTCTTGAAGGTGTTCCAGGGAAGTATTTGTTTATAATATCACTGTTAATACCTACAGCTTCAAAAATCTGTGCTCCATGATAACTTTGAAGTGTTCCAATACCCATTTTTGATAATATCTTTAATAAACCATTTCCTATAGCTTTTTTATATCTTGAGTAAGCTTCGTCATAGGATATATCTTCTGTAACATATAATTTGTTTTCAACTAGATGCATAATAGTATCAAGAGCAACATAAGGATTGACAGCAGTAGCACCATAACCTATTAACAATGCCATATGCATAACATCTCTAGCGTCACCAGTCTCTACGATAATATCTACTTTGGTTCTTAATTTTTGCTTAATCAAGTGATGATGAACACTTGAAGTAGCTAATAAACTAGGTATAGGAGCATTATATTTATCAATGTTACGATCGCTTAAAATAATCACATTATATCCTTCATTAATGTTACTTATAACTCTTTCATTGAGAGAGTCAAGAGCTTCCTCTAGACCTTCACTTTCTTTGGAAACAGGAAAGATAATTGGTATTTTAACTGCTCTGAAATCTTTATGGTGAATATGACGTATCTTTTCAAAACTAGCGTTATCAAGTATAGGTGAATCTAATTCAATGAAGTTAATATTTTTCTTTTCATTTAGCTCACCTAAGATATTTCCTTTATAACCAATAAATTGTTTTAGGGACATAACTAATTTTTCACGTATAGGGTCAATAGGTGGATTTGTTACTTGTGCAAATAACTGCTTGAAGTAATTGCTTAGCAGCTGAGGTTTTTCTGATAACACAGCAAGAGGGGCATCATTACCCATTGAGCTGATAGCTTCTTTACCTAATTCAACCATAGGAGCAATAATTCTTTTTAGTTCTTCTTCGGTATAACCAAAAACTTTTTGTATTCTTATAATTCTATCTTGACTAAGCACTGCTGGGTCATGAGGATAAGGTAAATCTTCCATAGTTAATTTATTCTTATTCACCCATTTTTTATATGGTTTCTTAGATGATAATTCTTTTTTGATTTCTTCATCTGAGATTATTCTTCCTTCATTAGTATCTATTAAAAACATCTTACCAGGTTCTAATCTTCCTTTTTTGATTATATTTTTTGATTCAAAAGGAAGTACTCCTGTTTCAGATGCCATTACAACCAAATTATCATCAGTCACTAAATATCTTGCTGGACGAAGTCCGTTACGGTCAAGTGTAGCACCGATTTTGGTACCATCTGTGAATGCAATACCGGCAGGACCATCCCAAGGCTCCATGAGTTTTGCATGATACTCATAGTAAGCTTTCTTATCTTCATCCATAGTAGTATGTTCTTGCCATGCTTCTGGTATCAGCATAGATATAGCATGTGATAAAGATTTTCCGCTGGCTACTAGTAGTTCCAATGCATTATCTAAATTCATGGAATCTGATCCATCAGGTGTTATTATTGGGAAGAGTTTTTTGATATCTTCTCCTAGAATATCTGATTTGAAGATACCTTCTCTTGCGTTCATCCAATTCACATTACCTCTAAGAGTATTAATCTCACCATTATGAGCCAAGAAACGGAATGGTTGGGCTCTATCCCATGATGGAAAGGTATTAGTACTATATCTTTGGTGAACTAAAGCAATAGCACTAACCATTGAAGGCTCTTTTAGATCAGGGTAGAATTCTGGAATTTGTCTAGCAAGTAGCTGTCCTTTATATATCATTGTCTTACTTGAAAGGCTACTAATGTAAAAAGCTTCAGTATAAGTATGAGATGCTTCTCTTATAGCTTTTTCAACCAGTTTTCTAACAATATATAATTTGGTTTCGAATTCTGTTGTAGAAAGATTACCTCTTTTAATAAAAATCTGATGTACTACAGGAATTGTTCCTCTTGCAGTCAGACCACAGGCTCTTTCATTAACAGGGACATGTCTCCAACCAATTAATTCAAGATTTTCACTGGTAAGATATTTTTCAAAAACACCTTCACAGAAATATCTTGCATTAGGTTCTTGAGGGAGGAAAATCATTCCAACACCGTAATCACCTTCTTCGGGTAGAGTGAAATCTAATGAAGCCATCTCTTTTTTTAAGAATTCATGAGGGATTTGGATTAAGATACCAGCACCATCACCAGAATCTGGATCAGAACCTACTGCTCCACGATGAGTTAGATTAACTAATACGTCTAGTCCTTGCTCTATAATTGTATGGGATTTTTTACCTTTCATATGAGCTACAAAGCCAACTCCACAGTTATCTTTTTCAAATTGTGGATCGTATAGACCTTGTTTTTTAGGTAATCCATAGTATTTATTCATATCGTTACCTCCTTAATTATGTATTTACAAAGTGTTGAAGATAGTATAACATAAATTATTAGATAATTCAATACAATGAAGGATAAAACATTGGGACATTCATAATGTGCTTTTATTTATTATGATAATGAGTAAAAACTTAGATAGATTTATGCTCGTTTTATTTATAATAACACAGTTTTTTTAGATTTAATATATAAAAAGATTACCAGAAACAACTTGGAATATGAATTATATTACTAAACATCCATCATTTTAGAATATAAAATTGTAAGAACAATAAAAAATAGGTATAAAGAAGTCTAAAATAATATATATATTATACAAGATTAAGTTATTAATTATAAACTATTAACAAATATCTTGGCAGGTAACTTAATTTATTAGTATAAAATTAGAATCTGTGATAAAATATATTGTGGAGTATATATTTTACAAAGGAAACAATATATGGGGGTTATTAAATGAAATATAGTAAAATTATAGGTGTGACTTTATTAATAATAATCATGTTATGTGCATGTACAACAACTAAGGATACAATACAAGATAATTCAATACGTAGTAATAATCAGGCTGTAAACAATATAGATAATGATTTGGTGAATCCTAAAGGAGATAATGTAGAAAAAATTAGTGAACCGCCAGTTGCTATTAAAAGCGATATGATTGTTACAAGAGCTGTGGCAGCAAAAATGATATCACTTGCAAATTTTGACAAAAGAACTATTGAAATCAGTGATAGAGAAATAGAATTTCAAGATACTACACCAGAAAATTGGTTTGACAAATATATTAATATGGTAGTAATTAATAAATGGATGTTAGGTGGTAGTAAGACTTTTAATCCACTGAGACCTTTAACTATTAGTGAATTACTAACTATTGGTGAAAGATTGGATATTGATTTAGATAACTTAAAGATAGATCTAACTAATAAGGATGAAGCAGTAAGTTATAAAGATTTTATGAGCTTCTATAAAGTACTATGTGAAAAGAATAAAGATGAAGGTGGAATAAGAGTCAAAAAATTAACTGTATTTGCAACACCAGCTAATAGTGTTAGTTTGAATTCATGGCAAATGGCTACTAATTATGGCATGTATACTTTTGAAGGTTTGACACTTGACCGATATTTGGATAAAGAGATTGAAGTAATAATTAGGGACAGAGAAATTGTCGCTGTTAAGAGAGTTATAAATGAAACACCAAAACTTACAAATGCGTATATTGAAAAGATTGATGGAAATATTGCGACTGTGTTTATGGGAGGAATTAGTAGAGAACTAACAATAAATCATGATAAATACAAGCAGAAGAATGATGTAATAGGAGATATCATTATTGATAATGGACATATTACTGGTATTTTATTAAAAGAGCAAAAAGTTGCAGGTAAAGTTTTGTTAATGAGCAGTGACAAAGTCAGCTTAGATGAATTTCGCACATATTTTCTAACAGATGATGCGAAAATCTATTCAACGGTAAATGGTATTCGTTGGAAAAGTATTAATAATATCATTGTTGGATATGATTCCGCTGATTTCGTTGTTGATGATAATGGATTAGTATGTGCAGCAGTTATTAGGGATAAGGTGGATATTAATAATATAAGAGTGCTAATAAGCACCAATAAATTTAGGAGTAAATATCATAAAAATGTATCAATAACAGCAACAACTGATTACATAATAGAGTATGGAAATAATAAAAAGCAAACTAAAGCAGGAGATATTATAAGCATTAATGATAATTATTTTGAATCTTGTGATAGGATATACGTTAAATCATTAGATAATGGTAAGATAACAATCAATAGTATTAAGAGAGGAAATAATTATAATCCTTCTTATAGAGGAATAATAGAGATTGCAAAAGAAAAAGAAGGTTATTTAATTGTGAATGAGGTTCCTGTTGAAGAGTATCTATATGCAGTTGTACCTAGTGAAATGCCTACTTCATATGGTATAGAGGCGTCTAAAACACAAGCTGTCTGCGCTAGGAGTTATGCGTATACTCAGTTTTATTCTAACAGATATTGTAAATATGGTGCCCATGTTATTGATAGTGTTAGTTCACAAGTCTATAATAATGCACCTGAAAATGAAACATCAATAAGAGCTGTAAATGAAACTAGCAAAATGGGATTAACATATAATGGTAATGTGGTTTCTGCTAATTTCTTTTCAACTTCATGTGGTTTTACAGCAAGTTCAGGAGAAGTATGGCCACATTATAGTAATAGAGAGTTTCCCACAACTTCTCCTAAGTATCTTAGGGCTAAACCTCAATTTGATGGTGAAACCAAGTATGATAATCTAGAAGACGGAGAGCTATTTAGAGAGTTTATATTAGATGATAAGATTGATAGTTATGATAAGAAGTTTGCCTATTATAGATGGTCAGTTGAATTAACGAAAGAGCATATTGAATCCTGTATTAACAATACTATTGGTAAACAATATAAGAAACAGCCAAAACTTATTAAGACTCTTGATGAGAATAAAATATTCAGAAGCAGACCTATTGATAGTATTGGTACTCTAAAAGATATTGGTATATATAAAAGAGGTAAAGGGGGTAACATTACCGAAATGATTATTGAAGGTTCTGAAGGTATTGTAAAGGTATCAACAGAATATAATATTAGGTTATTGGTTTCGCCAATTAGTTATATAGAAGGTAAAGAAACAGTTCCGGTAATATTACAGAACAAAAGTGAAAAGATAGTTGATAAGTTAATGCCTAGTGCTTTTTATATAATAGATAAAGAGTATGATAAGGATGGTAATCTAATAAAGATTCTATTCAGAGGGGGTGGCTATGGTCACGGTGTTGGAATGAGTCAAAATGGTGTAAAAGGTATGGTTGATAAAGGATATGATTTTAATAAAATACTGAATCATTATTATGAGGGAACTAAGATTAAAGAGATATATTAGATATTTTCTTCATGATGTTCTAATAATCTAATAAAATATCTAACCTACAAATAGGTGATAATGAAACAAATCCTTATAGAAGAATGAAATAAAAAAGAGACTTGCTCTAAGTGGAGGCCACTGAAAATCTAGGTATTTTCAAACACTTCAAATGAAGGATATTAAAAAAGACGATTTATTTATCCAAAGTTGGATTCTAAATCGTCTTTTTTCTCGTTTGTATAGGGTATTTTTACCCTAATAATTTCAAAATTCTTTTTAGATTTACTGCAAATATGGTTATTGCACCCTGCAATTCCATGCCAACAAGACCTGAAGATGATGCAACATCATATCCATGCCTACATTTTAATTCACTATTTTTAGCTTCTATTTTATAACGTTCTTTAGATTTTTTTTTAAAGTAATCAGTTTGTTGAAATGCAGCTTGAGTTGTATGCTCAACAGATTTAATACTAACTGAGTAACTTTTGGTTTTTGCTCCTTCTTTAATAACATCCTTCCTTATGAGGACAATGCTTGCATTTTTTAACATCAA
>NZ_JAOARO010000044.1 GCF_025211055.1 Vallitalea sp.
GGAGGATTGAGTTTACTCAACATATTAATTAAGCTTCTAGCTTAGAACTTTAGTGGGCTTTAGCCCAGGACCAATTAGGACTTTCAGTCCTCGGCATTTATGCCATAAATCCACCTGCTTTAGCAGGTGGGTAGTTTAAGCCATTCATTACTTTCAGTATGCGAAGCACAAATATCAGCAATATCATCAGCAAACGAAATACCTTCAGTCTCTGGAATACAGAATAATGATTGTTTTTTCATATTTCTAATATGTTTCCCAGCCCTTAATCCATGTATAGGTCTAAAACACTCTTGTAGAGTACTCTTTTCATCTTTATATTCAGTATAGATCAATGAGTATTTCATGCCCGTTTCATTTTTATCACTACTTTTAAGTTGATTTATCTCCAAATCACTAACGACCATTCCAATATCATGTAATAAAGCTGCATAAATAATCATAGTAATCTCTAAATCTGATAACGCATCAATGTCATTAATAAGCTCACTCATGTATTCAAGCACTCTTAAAGAATGGTCTATCCCATGTTCAGTGTAATTATTAAAAATATTATTCATTTTAGGAAGCATATCCTTTGAATATCTATAAGTATCCTCAATCATAGATATGAATTTACTCTCTCGCTCTTGTAATTTAACATATAAGAGGTTGTTCTTTAATTGTTCCATTCTACTAAACCACCTTTTTCAAATTATACTCTTGATATATAAACTTAATAAGATGCTCGTAATTTAACTATTTTTCATTCAAATTTTTAGTATTATTAGCTTAATGCATATTTAATAAAACATATATATAATTTTATCACAATAAGTTTAAAAAGCAATATGAACGTTTTTAGATACTGTATCGTAGAAAAGGGAGATAAGTATGGGATAAGTCGCCCGAAGGGCGAGAAAGAAAAAGAAGGGGGAAGACCTTAGAATCTCTTCGTAGGCTTTGACCCTAGTGCTTTTCACTTTATGGCTAATGATTGAAAGCTAAAGCCATCCCGTTAGTGTTTTTGATTAACAGATAACTTTTCCTCTATAGTAGAATAGCACTTATATGTACATTGTATACACATGCTACTATATCCACTTGGATGGTATTGGTTTCTCTAAATGATTAAGGCTTACGACCCTAGTGTATTTACTTTATGGCTACTACCTATTGATAATAAGATAAATGGAGAGAGCATATCCCTAACAGTAGATTGTTGGGATATGCTCTCTCTTATAGATTTACGATTATTTTCATCATTTCTGATATATCAGTTAGATAATTATTTGTAAGTTTTGATAGAATTCTTCTAAACCCTATGCTAGGGTACTTTTATAAGCTTTTTTCTTGTAAATAACCAAGATATCATACTATATATATTACCAACGCAATTATTATAAACACAACTCCAAATAATATTAAGAAATAGTTAGCTATTTTACCCCATGCAGAAGTATTGTCATATTCAAGGTCTCCTCCACGTCCAATTATTATTGTATTTGTTTTCAGACCAATAATTCCTGCAAAAACAATAATATTCATACTCATTATTAACATCAAGAGCTTTATTAGATCATAATCAAGTAACTTTGAATAATAAAATATACCTGTAATAATAAGAAGAAGTACCATATATATGTTTAATGCTCTTTTCATAGTTTTCTTTTTCATTTATTTACCTCTTTCTTAACTATAAATATTCTACTGATCTACAAAAACACCCCTTAATGGGTCATCACTAATAGCTTCAACAATAGCTGAATATGAACCATAAATTGGGATAAGCCCAGTTAACCAACTTCCAAAGTATCCTCCATCATCAAATTCGCCTGTCCCTCCATCAACAAATGTTTGAGAACCAATGGCTATTTTATTAGGAGTAGCGAAACCACGAGTTGCTTTCCAAATATCTGAACCACTCTTCGCTGCTTTTGCTGCTTTTGCAAATTTTAATACAGCAACTATATCTGAAGCAACACTAATTCCTGCATTAGCCCAATCTCCCACTTTGTCCCATTTGTGACGATTATCAAGTTCATTCATTCCCTCGATTGTAGCAATTACCTCATTTGTTCCAGCTTCAATAAATCCTTTCTTTTCGTTATTAAATGCACCAGTCTTATATGTACTATAACCTGAACCGTCACTTGTCCCATACAATACCATGTTCAAGTTAGTAAATTCATGCTTTTTTAAAGTCGTGGTGAATTTCTTCACTGCTTCTCCCAATATATATCGTTTACCATCACTATAACTTAATGCACGTGGACTTTCATTATCAAGGCTCCACCCATCAGTAAGCCATGTTGAACTATCACTTAAATCAATAGTCACAAACTTGCGTTCTGTATATGTATAAGTGAAATCAGAAACTATATGCTTATGGCCACTTGGGTCTATGTAGACTACTGGATTATTATGGCAATATGTATACAAATTCAAGCTCAGTGGGTCACTTGGATTCCCCCTATAACTATCCTCTTGTATAACCCCATTTTCCATTAAATCATTAATCCCAATCATATGCAAAGCTTGGAAAGTAGCTTTATCTAATTGACCTGTTACATCAACATTTAATCCTTTTTCTTGAATATACTGTTGTAATTTCTTTA
>NZ_JAOARO010000045.1 GCF_025211055.1 Vallitalea sp.
GAACAAAGAACGTCGGTTATTAATCAATTACATATGCAACTATCATATCATTATTATAGATATAGTAAGTTTTTCAGTGATATCATAGG
This sequence comes from Vallitalea sp., assembly GCF_025211055.1. Taxonomy (GTDB): domain Bacteria; phylum Bacillota; class Clostridia; order Lachnospirales; family Vallitaleaceae; genus Vallitalea. Next base: position 90 of record NZ_JAOARO010000045.1, read on the forward strand.
CAAGACAGCTTTAGCCTTTTGGTATAACTACCCTAGTGCTAAATCTTTAGAAAATGTATCTACACAAGAATTAGGTCAATTTCTTAGAAAAGAAAGCCATAACTTTTTTACTGTAGCCAAAGCAAAGACCTTATTAAGTTTAATTAATGAAGATAAGGATATTTTATCTCATGATGAAACTAGATGCTTCCTTATTAAAAACTATGTTGAGGATATTCGTTATAAACAAAAAGAAATATCTACTATTGATGAACTATTGCAACAATCTATTGATGACTTAGGGGTGAATCTACAATCATTTAATGGTATAGACCTTATTACATCAGCACAGTTACTATCTGAAATAGGTGATATTAATAGGTTTAAGAACTCGGCAAAACTTGCTCGATATAGTGGAATTGCCCCAGTTACTTATAGTTCTGGCAGTAAAGAAAAGAACTTTCGTAATCAACGAGGTAACAGGAAACTAAACAGCATATTTTTCTATATAGCACTTGGACAACTTACTACTCACAGAAATACTGGCACACCTAGAAATCCTATATTATATGAATACTATCACAAAAAAGTATCAGAGGGTAAAACTAAGTCACAGGCTATAGTTTGTGTTTCTAGGCGATTGGTGAATATCGTTTATAACATGCTTAAATATAAAAAAGACTATAGCATACAACCTAATAACACCACTAACAATAATTATAAATGTAGTTAGTATTATCATGAAAATCATAACTAACACGAAAATATCTACTATTAAAAAATAAAAGTGCAAGTATCCCCATCACCAGAGTATATATTTAGATGTGGTATTATAATCTTACGAACATTATTCGATATATGTTATAATATTGTATCTAAGCGTATACAACTATAAATCTACCGTTAACTAATTATGTTAACTTCATCTATAGAGATATTGATATTAAAAGGTATTAATATCTTCTATATAAATAGATTTATAGTTATGGATAGTTATAGGGGGGATGGGCTTAATCTTTACGCATACGTACAGAATAACCCTATAAACTACATAGACCCAAGTGGACATTGTACAGAAAAAGATAATAAATCCTATTGGGAAAAATATGTTGAGTGGACAAATGTACCATTCTCAAATACAATTTATTGGGGTGTAGACGTTTCCAAGGAATACGAAAGGTATGTTCTAGGTGCAAGAAATGCAGGTGATACACCTGTAGACCAAGAAATTTTTGTAAACACATTTGCACCAATGTGGGAACAGAAAGAAGATGCTAAGACTGCTACAGATAGATTACATGAATTTGGTCAAGTTGCAGTTAAATCGGGATTATTCTTTGGTTCGTTATTTGTCATAGGGGATGAAATAGCTTTATTCTCAGCAGGTGTTAAAGAGTTTGGATTCTATAATGCAGCTATGATGTATCAGTATGGGGCATTAAAAGAGCAATTAGCTTATAGCCAATCGTTAAAATTACCTTCTGAAGAAGAATTGAGTAACGCCATTGCAGAATGGAGTAAAATGCAAAAAAGTTTAGCACCTTCTAAAAGACAAGCATCAAAATTTAATACTGGAACTGTTGTTTATGATGTAGAAACAGGTCAATATTATTACGGTATGAATAGAGGAGTTCAAGTAAGTGGTGATACTTTAAATGAAACTTTGGCAAAAATGCTTCCTAAAAAGTCACTTAATCAATATAGACTTGGGAATTGTGCAGAAGTCGATGCAGTGAATCAAGCTTTACAAAACAATGCAAATTTACATAATTTGTATATGTATACAATAGAAGTTAACTCAGGTACTCCAAAACCAATGTGTGATAATTGTATATATGCATTTGAAGGAGCGGTTAGGGAGGTACTCTCTAAATAATTTTAAAATGGAGGTAATATATGAATAGAGATGATTTTAAAATGGTTTCAATAAGAGGGCGTTTGGCATATGCAATTAGTTGTTTAGAGAATGCATTGAAATATTATAAATGTAATACAACTGACTGGAGAATTGTTTTAGAACAACTATGGACATATACAGATATTCAATTTTTTGATGACTGGCATTATACAATAGCTGAAATTCTTCCTGAGTCAGTATTGGAATCAAATATCTTTGATGTAGATGACCATGAATATATAAATGAAATGCAATTTATTTGTCTACATAACCTATATAGTAATACTAATAATGAAATAAAAGATATTATACAATTTATATTTAATATAGGTATTTGTGAGTTTTACGAAAAATTAGAAAATTACGGACAACTTACATTGGATAATATGGAGGTCTTAATAAATTATATGATATCAAATAGCATACCCTTACCAGATATGAGTAGATTCAAAGTTTTTTACTATGATGATGGCAATGGTTGGGGAGAAAAATTTAGTGGGATAAAGTATTCCTGTATTTTATAATTTTTAATTGATTTCATTACATAACATAAAAAAATTTTTTGCCAACCTAAAATTATAAAATTTAGGTTGGTTATTTTGGTTATACAAGGGCACGACTAATCTTGTACTTTGAAACGGAATATAAAAGTGAAAGGCTATTGGTTTAAGACTAATAAGTATTCATACCTAAATCAGTGAGAAGTGGTATACAATGTACATATAGTGTTGTTATACCATATTATCTTAGTTCTATTTCATAAAAATAACTATCCATGAGACAGGAATAAGACCATCTAGGGTAGATACTACGAAGTGTTTTTAATGTCTTCCCCCCTCCAAATCTTTTCAGGGTCTTCCTAATGGGTCAGAAACCAAGAGCCATCTTATGAGGTAACGACTAGAGAGTTGTTCTATCAGAGGTGA
>NZ_JAOARO010000046.1 GCF_025211055.1 Vallitalea sp.
AATACATCAAGATGCACCTGGTATTAGTGGTTCATTGGTAGAAGGTAGAATTAATTATGATGCATTTGTCCTTGATAATAAAGTGAAGGCTATTTATTACCAGGAACAAACAAAGACACAAAAATAGAGTATAATATTTAAGGTGTATGAGAGAGCCTATTGTGGCTCTTTTTCTTTTATGCTTGTTAAAGTATCCCGACATTTCCGACACCCTAAATAAGGTAAAAGTATACCTAGAAATCCGAGACCCTAAAAAAGGAATATTCATAAATTTAATGTTGTACTTTTATGTTGTACTAATGTTGTACTCATTAACCAACTGTAAAGATTTTTTATAAAATAAATGGAACGGAGTACTCCGAAAGAATACGGAGTACTCCAAACAAAAAATTAATAAAATTCCTTCGTGAAAAGAGCCTGATTTTAAGAATCAGCTTTATCAAATGGGTATAGATTGATGGAGAATGATGGAGTAAAAATGCTAGTAAATGCTAGTATAATAACAATGATATATATGAATTGAGCTACCACAAAAACAACAGTTTAATGCAACGCACATGCTAAGAAATGCTAAGGTTTTTTCGGAACGTTATTTGGAACGCTTTAAGGAACGTTACTATTCAATTGCAACGTTTAATGCAACGCTTAATGCAACGCTTAATGCAACGTTGCATTAATAATAAACCTAATAAAAACTAAGTATTGATTAGAAATATAATACTGTAAAACCAAACGAATGCACCCTATAGTGCACACAAAAATAAAAAAGGGGGTGCAGAGAAAGGGTGCAAGAATACTAAGAAATACTAAGATTAAATGTTGACAATTGTTGACATAGAAAATAGTAATTAGATCTAATGGTTTCTATTATTTCATATCAGTGGAAGAAGAAGTATCTGCAGATTCTGCAGTCCCTAAAAAAGGGAAAGTATTGCAAGATTTGCGAGTCCCTAAAAAAGAACATTATCAAAAGTATGGTGACATAAGTGACACCCTAAAAAAGGTTCTATCAAAAAGTATTCGGACATATCGGACACCCTAAAAAAGAACTATATTGAAGGATGGTGGTTTTAATCATTTTAATGAATTGGCCAGGTCAATATTATTGACTTTGTTAGCTAAGGGGTATTTTAATAGATTAACTAATCATTTATAATCCTAAATTAGGTTCTCCTATAATATCTGACAAGCTTAACTACAAAACGGTCTAATGTAAAAATTTGTCTTTAAAAAAGTGAAATTAATGTTACAATATAGTTTAGCCATCAGAAATGATTTAACCAGGTAGATATTATCTACTTTGTTAATGGAGTTAATTTTGTTAAAAAAAGAAAACCTAAATTGATGAAGACAATGTTACCCTCTAAAAGAGGGTAAGCTTAAAAAATAGTATCACAATTCCTATATTATGGGATTTGTAGCATATTACAATTAAATATTATTTTACCATACTGATAATATCGGGTTGCATCAATGCAACCAATTTATAAAACTCCCATAATTTTATGATCTGTAATGTCGGGTAAGCCGACATCTGAAAATATATGTTTAACATCCCAATCCCAAATGGACTTGGCTCTAGCAACGCCTCTAAGGATTAAAATTTGGTATCATCTACAGCTTGTACTAGAAAAGTGATATAAAAACTAAGGGGAAGAAATAAAATGGTTTAAAATGGCAAATATGAGGTCGCTCCCATTTGGGGGTAAGTGATTGAATATGTTAGCTATTCATCAATAACTATTCTATTCGGCAGTTTCGGCGCCCCTAAAAAAGGAGTACTATATACTATTTTGTTAATTATGGCATCCGATAGATGTATAATTTAGCCATTGTATAATTCTTATGTAGATAAATAAATTGATAATAATATACAATGTAATATTATCCATTATTTAATAAATTATGTTATAATATAGTAGAATATATTAATTCGTGTTAAATGATGAGATTATAATATAGTAAAATGGGGGTATGAAATGTGTTAGGAAGGACTATTAATGGGTATACAATAATTGAATTTAAAGGTAAAGGCTCTTTTGGTACAGTATATAAGTGTAAGAAAGATGAACAAATATATGCAATTAAAATTTTTTCAATGGAATATATATATGATGAATATTTGAACGGGGAAGATAATAGAATAACTAGAGAAATTGAAGCGCTAAAGATCGTTGATTCTCCTTACGTAGTTAGATATGTAGATGATGGAAAATATGTAGAAAATGGTTGGGAATATATATACGTTGTCATGGATTACGTAGAAGGCGATGACATAGCTAATGTTTTAAAGAATAATGGTAAATTTACTTTTAACAAAGCTATTGCTATTTTTGAACAAATAGTTGAGGGGATTGACGCAATTCATAAATCGAATATTGTTCATAGGGATTTAAAACCAGCTAATATTTATTTGTTAAAAAATAATAGTGTTAAAATACTTGATTTTGGTTTATCTAAATTGATAGACTTTACATCAATCACAAGTACTGGGGCAATAATAGGGAGCCCTTTATATATGTCGCCAGAACAAATAACAGATAGTAAAAATATAGATTACCGTTCAGATTATTATGCATTAGGTGTTATTCTTTTTGAAATGGTATCAGGGAAAAATCCATATGGTGAAATTACTTCAAGAGAAGAACTTTATTATAAAATACAAAAAGAACCGCCTTATTCTATTAGATATTATGAGCCAACAATTGAAAATAGAATAGATAATTTATTATCAACATTACTAGAAAAATTGAATTACAAGAGACCTAATTCAATTGCAGAAATTAAGAAGTATTTATTAACATCAGAAAAAACAGATACTCATGAAACTGTTACATTTAGTCCGTCTTTTTTTGTGAGACTATGGAATGAAAAAACTGTACTTCAAGAGTTTTATCAAGATGATTACAGTATAGAAAATGCAGTGTTTCCAATAAATCATCAAAATCGGCAGAAAAACCTTTTGAAAATATTGAAGAATGAGGATATATTTTACTTCATAGATCCGGCTACAATGCGTTTAGCATATGATAGTTATTCAGAAGTAAAAGGGTTAATAGAATTAGAATATGCTCCTAGAGATTTAAGCAGACTTGAACTAGAAGATTTGAAATCTTATGAATCAAAAAAAATCTATGTTCAAAAGGTAGTTGATGAACAAATAAAACACAATCCAAATGCCATTGTGGCACCTTTTCATGTGAGTAATAATTCAAACCTTGTTAAGATAAAAATGGACACATCAGAGAATTGGTTCAGTATGGATTCTAAGTTGGTTGGAGAAACTAAAGACTATCTTAATAAAATTAATTATCAGGGTAAATTGATTGGTGGATTTTGTATCAAAGCAGAAGTATTAACTACTAAAACTGAGAGAGAATATTTCTTAAATGTTTTATCAAGCCTTGAATGTGACTGTTACTGGGTATATGTTGACTGTATTGATTTCAATTCAAATATTTCACAACTATATAATTATGCTTTAACACTTTTAGAATTACAAAAAGCTACTAACAAACCAGTTATTGCGGGTAGAGTAGGAGAATTTGGACTGGTTTTACTGGCATTTGGACTATATGGTTTTGAAGCAGGAACATCAAGATTTGAATCTTTTTATGAAGATTTATATAAAGAGGTTTCAGACCCATACAATATGTATGTTAGATATTATGTTCCAGAATTATTAAGGAGTATAGCTATTTTAAGGAAAAACCCAGCTAAAATAATAAATATGTTAAAATCTAGTGTGGGGGAACATATAAAGTGTGATTGCCCATATTGTAACGGTGTTAGTCCAAGTTCTTTTACTAATGAAAAGTTAACCAGGAAACATTTTTTATACTGTAGAAATAAAGATATAGATGAACTAAGATCATTTGAGAAGTTAGAAGATAGAGTGAGTTATATAGAAGATAGAATTAAGAAGGCTATAGGTTATTACAAGGAATTAAGACCAATATTTAAAGATGAGGACAGTAAATATTTGAAAAATTGGTTAGAAGTAATAACTAAGCTGAAGGAAAGGTGGCTTTAATAAGCGTGTTAGAATCGGATATGGTCCTAGGAATGAATAATTATCTAGAAAAATATGGGATCAAATATAAAAATGAAGTAAGAATGGGGATAGGCATTCCAGATATAACATTTAACTTAGGAGCAAATTCAAGAATTAAAAGATTAGATGATTATAATATGATGGAAATGTTAAGGTATATCCAGGAAAAACAACCTACCACATATGAACAGATATGTAAATACTTTAATCTTGGTATGGTAAAAGTTAAAAAATACATTTCTTATTTAGCTGAAATGAGTTTAGTAAAAATTAAAGAATGTGTTATTCGAACTTCAAAGAATATTTTTAACACAAAACTTGGGACTGTTATAAGTATTGAAGCGAAATTAAAAGATTGGAAGAATGGTTTTATACAAGCTCAAAGGTATTTATGCTTTTCTGATTATTCATATTTAGCATTGCCTAGTGATAAGATACAAAACGTTGATTTAGATAAGTTAAGAAATAAAGGAATAGGGCTTTTGTCTGTAGAAAATGATAAAATGAGGGAAGTACTTCAACCGAGGAAATCAAATCAATGTAATTATAGTTTTAAATACCTTGTTACATCAGAAATATTATATGATAATAACAATATAGGAAAAAAACGTCGTCGTGATAAGATATTTTTTGAATATAGGAGTTAATAGTCTTTGGCTGACTAGTGATTCTATTTTGATTCTAATAATTGTTAAAAGTTCATTTTACAATTTAAAATATGTGCAATAAAAATAATAAAATCCTATAAAATAAGCAACTATCAAACTATAATATTCTAATATACTAGAGTGGGAGTAGTAAACAGAATCGCTATAACCCTTGTAAACACTGGGTTTTTATGAGGTGGAAATAACCTCGTGACTGCCTTTGACTATGTTTCGTAATTTAGAGGGTTATTGATATTAAGTAAGCGTAAAATACACCACACATTTACTACCATGACCTCCATGATATAATCCGTTCATGGAGGTGTTTTTCAATGTCAGAAATTAAAAGTAATGATGAATGGTAAAAAATAAATGATAAAACGTATATTAATAAATATGATAATTTCAACAAGCTTTATATATTCTGTATTTCAATTATTATTTCATATACAATTACATACATTTATTATCCCTCTAAATTCCACCAATATAGACATATTGTAAGAAAATAGGTTTCTAAGCCACAAAAAACCCGAATATTTATCCTGAAATAGCATAAAACATTCGGTTTTATATTGACATGGAAAATTTTCTCTGATAAAATAATACTTGTAATAGAATATCGGATGGAGGGTTAAAGATGGAAAAATTCTTTAAACTTAAACAAAACAATACCAATGTAAAAACTGAAATATTTGCTGGTATTACTACTTTCATGACAATGGCATACATATTAATTGTTAATCCAAATATACTATCTGGATTACAAACAGCTGATGGATTCATACCTACTGGAATGGATAAAGGTGCAATATTCACTGCAACTGCATTAGCTGCAATTATTGGTACTTTGATAATGGCTTTAGTAGCTAATTATCCATTTGCACTTGCTCCAGGTATGGGACTTAACGGATTTTTTGCTTTTACTGTTGTTCTTAAAATGGGATACAGTTGGCAGGTAGCTCTAACAGCAGTATTTGTTGAAGGTATTATTTTTATAATTTTAACATTTGTTAATGTTCGAGAAGCACTATTTAACGCAATACCAATGAACCTTAAATATGCAGTTAGTGCAGGTATCGGTTTGTTTATCGCTTTTATTGGATTACAAAATGCAGGTATAGTAGTTGCGGACCCAGCAACATTGGTTTCACTTGGTGATATGACTTCAGGAACAGTGTTACTTGCTATCATCGGTGTATTAGTTACTGCAACATTAGTTGTATTAAAGGTCAGAGGATCAATATTACTTGGTATTTTGATTACTTGGGTACTAGGAATGATAACTGAGGGACTAGGGGTATTTCAACCACAGTTTAGTGTAATTCCAACAAGTATTTTCTCAGCACCTCCTAGCATAGCTCCAATAGCATTTAAATTTGATTTTAGTGCAGTAGCTTTGGCGAACTTCTGGATTGTTGTTTTCTCTTTCCTATTTGTCGATTTATTCGATACTTTAGGAACTTTAATAGGTGTTTCTAGTAAAGCAGGATATCTTGATAAAGATGGTAAATTACCTAAAATAAAACATGCATTATTTGCAGACTCAGTTGCTACAGTAGCAGGAGCATGTCTTGGTACTTCAACAACAACAACATATGTTGAAAGTGCTTCAGGAGTAGCTGCTGGCGGAAGAACTGGATTAACATCTTTAACAACTGCAGTATTTTTTGCACTTGCATTATTCTTCTCACCTGTTTTACTTACAGTTCCAGCATTTGCAACAGCACCAGCATTAATAATTGTTGGATTCTATATGATGGAATCTATTGCTAAAGTAGATTTCAGTGATTTAACAGAATCTATTCCAGCTTTCTTAACAATTCTTGTTATGCCTTTGACATATAGTATTTCTGAAGGTATTGTGTTTGGAGTAGTTTCATATGTAGTAATTAACTTTTGTGTGAAGAAGGGTAAAAAAGTTCATCCTATCATGTATATACTATCAATATTATTCATATTGAAATACATATTATTATAAATTAAATATTACTTCTGTATGACTGGCGGAAGTGGGAGTACCCACAGGGAGTACAGAGTTATAATTATGCCGACCGCCTGGGCAATAGACCGTTAAGAAGTCTATGTGCTCAGGCGGTCTTTTATTATCTTATTGGAAATATTCTATGGAAGATGTGGAGTAATTGCTTTCATGTCTTACTAATAAATAGAAAGGATTAGATAAAATGAAACAATGGCATAATTTTAAAGAGGGTATATGGAAGCAAGAAATTAATGTAAGAGATTTTATTCAAAAAAATTATAGTCCTTATGAGGGCAATAATAGTTTTTTAGTAGGACCTACTAAGAGAACTAATGAACTTAATGAGTATTTTAAGGAATTGAAAAATAAAGAATTAGACAAAGGCGTTCTTGATATTGATACAAGAACAGTATCATCCTTGTTGACTTTTGAACCTGGTTATATTGATAAAGATAAAGAAATCATAAAAGGTTTACAAACTAACAAACCATTGAAAAGATCAATCAATCCTTTTGGCGGAATTCGTATGACTAGAAATGCTTGTCAGGCATATGGATATGAAGTTGACGAAAAAGTCGAGGAAGAATTCAAATATAGAACAACCCATAATGACGGTGTTTATCGTGTTTACTCAGATGAAATGAAATTAGTAAGAAAGACAGGTGTTATTACAGGGTTACCTGATGCATATGGCAGAGGTAGAATAATAGGAGACTATCGTAGAGTTGCTCTCTATGGTATAGATTACCTAATACAGGAGAAACAGTTAGATAAGAAAAAATATAGTAATGAAATAATGTCAGATGAAAATATCAAGTTGCTTGAAGAACTATATAGACAAATAGATTTTTTGGATAAGCTAAAAGAAATGGCAAAATTATATGGAGATGATATCTCGCTTCCAGCTGAAAATGCAAGAGAAGCAATACAATGGATATATTATGCATACCTTGGAGCTATAAAAGAACAAAATGGTGCAGCTATGTCTTTGGGACGTGTCAGCACATTTATAGATATTTATATAGAACGAGATATAAGGAATGGACTAATTACAGAAGCTAGAGCACAAGAATTAATTGATGATCTAGTATTAAAATTGCGTATGGCAAGACAACTTAGGACTCCTGAATATAATGAACTTTTTGCAGGGGACCCAATGTGGATTACAGAAGCAATCGGTGGTATGGGTGAAGATGGAAGAACATTAGTTACTAAGAGCTCGTATAGATTCATTAACACCTTATACACTTTAGGTTCAGCACCAGAACCTAATATAACAATTTTATGGGCAAAAGAATTACCAGCTGATTTCAAGAAATTCTGTGCAAAAGTATCAATTGATACAGATTCTATACAATATGAAAATGATGATTTGATGCGTTCTCTATATGGAGATGACTATGGTATAGCATGTTGTGTATCAGCTATGAAAATAGGAAAACAAATGCAGTTCTTTGGAGCAAGATGTAATATGCCAAAAGTATTATTGATGGCATTAAATGGAGGTAAAGATGAAATAAAAGGCATTCAGGTAGGACCAAAACTGAAACCATTAGAAGGAGAAATTCTTGATTATGAAGAAGCAATTGAACGCTTCAAGAAATACCAACAATGGTTATGTAAGTTGTATGTTAATACTATGAATGTAATACATTATATGCACGATAAATACGCTTATGAAAAGCTTCAAATGGCTCTTCACGATACTGAGGTCGAACGTACTATGGCTTTTGGTATGGCAGGACTTTCAGTAATGGCAGATTCCTTTAGTGCTATTAAATATGCAAAAGTAATTCCAATACGGAATGAAGATGGATTGATTATAGATTTTAACATCATAGGTGACTATCCAAAATACGGTAATGATGATGGCAGAGTGGATAGAATTGCAAGTGATTTAACAACTGGTTTTATTAATGAATTAAGGAAACATAAGACTTATAGGAACTCGACCCCTTCATTATCTATCCTAACCATAACATCTAATGTTGTCTATGGTAAGAAAACAGGTTCTACACCTGATGGTCGAAAGCAGGGACAGCCTTTTGCACCAGGAGCTAATCCTATGCATAATCGTGACCACAAAGGAGCATTAGCATCACTTAACTCAGTGGCAAAGATTCCTTATGATAGTTGCTTAGACGGGATATCATGTACTTTCTCTATTCAACCTAAGACATTAGGTAAGAGTGAGTATGAACAAGTAAAAAATCTTGTTGGCATTTTAGATGGTTATTTCTATCAAAATGGGCATCATATTAATGTTAACGTATTAGATAGAGAAAAGTTGATAGATGCTATGGAACATCCAGAAAAATATCCTACCTTAACTATTAGGGTATCAGGGTATGCAGTTAATTTTAATAGATTAAGTAGAGAACAACAGAAAGAAGTTATTAATAGAACTTTTCATGGTAAATATTAAAACTTGTTTTCCACAAAATATAATAATAAAAAGGAGATTAGAAATATGAAAAGAGCGTTAATCAGTGTTTCAGATAAAGCAGGTATTGTAGAATTTGCTAAGAAGTTAGTAGAGCTTGGAGTTGAGATTATATCAACTGGTGGAACTGCTAAGAAACTTATTGAGAATGGTGTAAAAGTAATTGGTATTTCAGATATTACAGGATTTCCAGAGTGCCTAGATGGAAGAGTTAAGACACTTCATCCGAGTATTCATGCTGGATTGCTTGCAATGAGAAGTAACAAAGAACATATGAAACAATTAGAAGAATTAAATGTTACTCCTATAGATTTAGTGGTAGTTAATCTTTATCCTTTTAAACAAACTATCTTAAAAGATGGAGTAACTAGAGAAGAAGCTATTGAAAATATTGATATAGGTGGTCCAACAATGCTTCGTTCAGCAGCTAAGAATTTTCAAGATGTTGCTGTAGTAGTAGACCCAGATGATTATGATACAGTATTAAAAGAAGTTGAAGAGAAAGGTGAAGTATCATATGAGACAAAATTTTATTTGTGTTCTAAGGTGTTTGAGCATACATCACACTATGACACTTTAATAGCTAATTATATGAGAAAGCAAAGAAATGCTAATGATTTCCCAGAAACAATTAGTATGACATTCGAGAAAGTGCAAGATATGAGATATGGTGAGAATCCACATCAAAAAGCTGCTTTTTATAGAGAAATAGGTAATACAAAAGGATGTCTTACTAACGCTAAGCAAATACATGGCAAAGCGTTATCCTTTAACAATATCAACGATACAAATGGAGCTCTAGAACTATTAAAAGAATATGATGAGCCTACAGTTGTTGCTTGTAAACATGCTAATCCATGTGGAGTAGGTAGTGCAGACAATATCTGTGATGCATATATAAAAGCCTACAAAGCTGACCCTGTTTCAATATTTGGTGGTATTATTGTAGCCAATAGAGAAATTGATAAAAATACAGCCGAGGAAATTAATAAGATATTTGTTGAGATTGTAGTTGCGCCAAGTTACAGTGAAGAAGCGATTGAAGTACTTACTCAGAAAAAGAATATTAGAGTACTTACACTAGAGAATATATTACAAAAACAACCTGATACAGCATACGACCTTAAGAAAGTAAGTGGTGGATTACTTATTCAAACAATAGATAATAAATTATTACCTAATGATCTTGAAGTTGTAACAAAAGCTAAGCCATCAAAAGAACAAATGGAAGACTTGAAATTCGCTTGGAAAGTTGTTAAGTTTGCAAAATCTAATGGTATAGCTATAGGAAAAGATAAGATGTCTCTTGGTGTTGGACCTGGACAGGTTAATCGTATATGGGCATGTAAACAGGCTATAAGACACGCTGCAGAGCATCTTGGAGCAGATTTATTAAAAGGTGCAAGTCTTGCATCAGATGCTTTCTTTCCATTCCCAGACTGTGTTGAAGAAGCGGCAAAAGCGGGAATTACTTGTATTATACAACCAGGTGGTTCAATAAGGGATAAGTTATCTATAGAAGCTTGTGATAAATATGGTATTGCTATGGTGTTTACTGGAATGAGACATTTTAGACATTAATATTAGATAATTAAACTAAAAGCATTTAAGAGGGGGAGTTTTCTTAAATGCTTTTTTAACATTATAAAGTAGTATATGGTTAGTATAAGTCAGAAAAAGTGTTTATATTACTAGCCATATTATTTGTACTGGAATTCCTATGAGTGCATCATTTTGAGGTATATGTCCAGAATATATTCTAAAAGGCATATCACAGGTTAGATGATAGGGGAGGACATATACGATTTTCTGCATCCATGCTAGAAATGTTTATTGTTACAATAATTGATAATGAAAAAAATATAGTATTCTATTGTAAAAAGATAATATGCCAATACAATAGAAAATGATAATTACATTAGATGAAAGATGTTAGCAAAATTAGGAAAAAAGCTTGTAATATAGCGTTAGAAAGTATATATTATTAGTATTAAGGCAAAATAAGGAAAGGATTAGTGGAATGTTTCAGATTGATGATTTTTCATTTAATACAAAAAAGGAATTTTACGATAATATAATTTGTAACGCAAAAGGACTTATGTATGAAGAAAGAGACAAAATTGCAAATTTGGCTAATATATCTGCATTATTATTTTATACAATGGAGAAAATAAATTGGGTAGGATTTTATTTGTATAAAAATGATGAACTAGTTCTTGGGCCTTTTCAAGGAAAAACTGCTTGTATAAGAATAAAAATTGGAAAAGGTGTTTGTGGTACTGCTGGGAAATTGAGAGAGACTCAAATAGTACCTGATGTACACGAATTCGAGGGACATATTCCTTGTGACGGCGACACTAATTCAGAGATAGTAATTCCAATAGTAGTAGATAATAAGCTTATAGGTGTTCTGGATATTGATAGTCCTATTACTAATAGATTTGATGTTACTGATAGTGAATACTTAAATAAGTTGGCTTCACTTATTACTGATAGTTGTGATTGGAATGAATAATAAATAAGTTGCAATAATTTTTTTGATAAGGAGATGTTACTAAGTGGTTTTTGAAGTAGGTAAGTTATACCATGGTTTCAAATTAATTGATGAACAAAATATAAGAGAAATAGGTTCTGTTGGAAGATTGTTTCATCATGAGAAAAGTGGTGCAAGACTTGTATCCATAAATAATGATGACAACAATAAAGTATTTTCTGTGAATTTTAGAACTCCACCTGTTGATGATACAGGATTACCTCATATACTAGAACATTCAGTTCTATGTGGATCAAGGAAATTCCCTTTGAAGGATCCTTTTGTTGAATTGGTTAAAGGTTCTTTGAACACATTTCTTAATGCTATGACATTTTCAGATAAGACTATGTATCCTGTAGCAAGCCTTAATGACAAAGATTTCCTTAATCTTGTGGATGTCTATATGGATGCAGTTTTTTATCCTAATATCTATGATAGAACTGAGATTCTAAGACAAGAGGGCTGGCATTATGATTTAGCTAATGTGGAAGAGGATATCACTATAAAAGGTGTAGTCTACAATGAGATGAAGGGAGCTTTTTCTTCTCCAGAACAAGTGTTGTTCAGAAAGATTCAGCAATCCCTATTACCAGATACTCCATATTCTTATGAATCTGGTGGAGACCCAGATTATATACCAGAGCTTACTAATGAACAATTCTTGGATTTTCACAAGAAATATTATCATCCATCTAATAGTTATCTATATTTATATGGAGATAGTGATGTTGATAAGATGTTAGAATGGTTAGATGACAATTATTTGAAAGAGTTTGATAGTATAGACATAGATTCTAGTATCAATTTGCAAAAACCTTTCAGTGAGTTTATTGAGAAGGTTGAATACTATCCAATTTCTTCTAATGAGAGTGAAGAAGGTAAGACTTATCTTAGTTATAATGTTGTTGTCGGTAATGCAACTAACAAAATAGATTATAGGTCATTCGAGATACTTGAATATGTACTCCTAGAAGCACCAGGAGCACCACTTAAGAAAGCGTTGATTGATGCTTCCATAGGAAAAGATGTATTTGGTTCATATGACAATACTTTGTTACAGCCAACATTAAGTATAGTTGCTAAGAATTCAGATACAAGTAAAAAAGAAGAGTTCATTTCAATTATAAGAAATACCTTACAGGAAATAGTTGAAAAAGGTATTGATAAAAGAACAATAGAAGCAGCAATAAATTATTTTGAATTCAAAGTAAGAGAAGCTGATTATGGAAGATATCCAAAAGGGATTATCTATGCTATGATGTGTATGGACAGCTGGTTATACGATAATGATCCTTTTATGCATTTATCATATGATGAAACTTTTGAAGCATTAAAAGAAGGAGTTAAGACTGATTTCTACGAAAAATTGATTAAAGAAAATCTGTTGAACAATACTCACGGAAGTCTACTTATAGTAGAACCTAAAAAAGGTATATTAGCTAAACGAGAAAAAGAGTTAGAAGATAAACTTAAGGCTTATAAAGATTCGTTATCAAATGATGAACTTAATAAGTTAGTAAAAGATACTATTCATCTTGAAGAATATCAGAGTGAACCAGAAGCCAAGGAAACACTATTAAAGATACCTTTATTAAGCTTGGATGATATTAGTAAAGAACCTGAACATCTTTTGTTAGAAGAAGGGGAAATAGAAAATATCAAGGTATTATTGCATCCTGCATTCACTAATAATATAGCTTATATCAAATTGTTGTTTGATACTAAAAAGATACCAGAGGATCTTATTCCTTATATAGGTCTGATAACAAAAGTATTAGCAAATATGGATACAGAAAATTATAGTTACGGTGAATTATCTAATGTCATTAATATAAATACTGGTGGTATTTCTTTCAATATTAATATATATGGACAGAATAATGAACCAGATGTATTCTTACCAAAATTTGAAGTGTACGGAAAATGCTTTTATGAAAAGATTCCACAGTTATTTGAGTTATTTGGTGAAATCATGTTTAATACTGATCTCTCGGATAAAAACAGATTATTACAAGTAATATCAGAAGCGAAATCACGAATACAAATGATGTTAACAAGTAGTGGACACATAGCTGCTGCTACAAGAGCTGAAAGTTATTTTGCTAATACTGCATTATACAAAGAATTAACAAGTGGAATATCATTCTATCGTTTCTTGGATAAACTAGAAAGTGACTTTGAACAAATGTCAGAGGAAATAATAAGTAACATAAAAAAAACTATCAATTATATGTTTAAACCAGAGAATTTAGTTATAAGCATGACTTCAGAGAAAGATGCTTATGGATTATTTAATGGGGAGGCTAAACATTTTATCGATAAATTGGATGATTCATTATTGGAGTTGAATGATGTGAAATTCGACTTAAATAAGACAAATGAAGGATTATTGACATCAGACAAAATCCAATATGTAGCAAAAGCAGGAAATTTCATTAAAAAAGGATATCGTTATACTGGAACTCTTAAGGTTTTACAAACTATAACTAGTTTAGATTATTTATGGAATAATGTAAGAGTTAAAGGTGGAGCTTATGGATGTATGAATGCATTTTCAAGAAATGGTAATGTATATTTCACATCATACAGAGATCCTAATCTTAAAAAGACTCTAGATACTTATGATAAGATAGATGGATTTATCTCTACGTTTGATACAGATGATAGAGAAATGACTAAGTACATTATTGGTACAATTAGTAACCTTGATAGACCATTGACACCAGCTTTAAAAGGAGATAGAGCTATTGGTTCATATATTAGTAATGTCTCTTATGAAGATATATTAAATGAAAGAAAAGAAGTTCTAAGTACTACCAAAGAAGATATTAGAGAGACAGCTGATTTAGTCAAATCAGTATTGAAACAAGATAATATCTGTGTAGTGGGTAATGAGAATAAGTTAGAGAAAAACAAAGAAATATTTAATGAATTAGTTCATTTATTCAATTAATTAAAAATTATATTATACTAATGCTGACGGTCACTTGTTGACCGTTAAGCATTTTACTAACAGGAGGAAGATTTTGAATAATTTTAAATCAGGATTTGTTACAATTATAGGTAGACCTAATGTAGGAAAATCTACATTGATGAATCAAATAATAGGGCAAAAAATTGCTATTATGTCCGACAAACCTCAGACAACAAGAAATAAGATTCGGACATTTATTACAACTGAGGAAGGTCAAATCATTTTTATAGATACACCAGGTATTCATAAACCAAAGCATAAATTAGGTGAATTCATGAATAAGACAGCCCTTGATACTTTTAGAGAAGTTGACGTTGTCTTATGGCTGGTAGAACCTGATATGAAAGTTGGTAAAGGTGATGAATATATTATTGAGCAGCTGCAAAGAGTCAAAACACCAGTTATCCTAGTAATCAATAAAATAGATAAAATATCAAAAGATGAGATTTTACAAGTAATAGCTGCTTATAAGGATGCTTATGATTTTGCTGAAATCATTCCTATTTCCGCATTGAAAGGTGAAAACACTGAAGATATCACCAAAATATTGTTTCAATATCTAGAAGAAGGTCCTCAATTTTTTGATGGTGATATGATAACTGACCAACCAGAGCGTCAGATTGTTGCTGAGTTAATCAGAGAAAAAGCACTTCATCTATTACAACAGGAAATACCTCACGGAATAGCTGTTGTTATTGATAGGATGAAAGATAGGTCTAATAAAGACATTGTGGATATTGATGCGACAATTATATGTGAAAGAGATTCTCATAAAGGCATTATAATTGGTAAACAAGGTACAATGCTTAAGAAAATAGGAACTAGGGCAAGAATAGACATAGAAAATCTTCTAGGTTCAAAAGTTAACTTGAAAATATGGGTAAAAATTAAGAAAAATTGGAGAGATAGTGATTTCTTACTCAAAAATTATGGATTTAATAAAAAGGATATGGATTAAAACTTTTGGATTATAAAAAAATACATTAAGTAGGACTAAAGCACTAGAAAGATAGGAAGAAAAATCCCAGTTTTTATGGGATGTTGAATGATAGACGAATTTTGTCAAGGGTAAAAAATCAGTTTGTTCATGGGAATATTTGAGCAGTATATAAAATTCTTAACAGGTAAACCTATAGGTATAATAAAATATATTTTTAGGGGGTAATAAAAATGTTTAAGAATATATTATGGAATTTGTTTGAAAATACTGGAAGAATTGATGTTTATTTAATCTATAAACAATATGAACCTAGTGGTAGTACTTATTCATCTAAAGAAATAAACAGAACATATGAAAACAAGAAATGTGCTAATAGTGATATAGTGTAATGATATACTTAATATATTACTAATCATAAAGAGCTGTTATTATGATGTTTTTTCTATAATAACTATAGAAAAATATATCTGATAATAGTTTTTTTTCTTTATTCTTGGTAAATGTACTAAATTATAAGTAAACTAAATTAAATTTTAAAAGAAAAAAGTTGCACACGTGTACATAATGTGATAAAATGTTTTTGAAAGGAAGATTGTAATGAGTATTACTATTAAAGATATAGCTAAGTTAGCAGGTGTTTCTCATGCTACAGTTTCAAGAGCTCTTAATAATAGTCCATTGATAAGTGATAAGACTAAGGCCAGAATCAAGAAAATTGCTAAAGACAATAATTATATTCCTAATTATAGCGCAAAAAGTCTTAAACTTGATAAGTCATATAATATTGGAGTATTTCTATCAGCCCTTGAAGGTACAAGTCCATCTTTCTTCTATAGTTCAATAAAAGGTGTAAATAGATTAATGAAGGAAAGAAATTATAACTTAGTTGTAAAAGCAATAGACGATCTAGGTGAAGATTATAGTATTGTAAATAGTAAGCATTACGATGGAATTTTAGTTGTTAGTCAAAAAAAACAAGATGATGAATTTATAAAATACATAGGTGCATTAAATATACCTGTAGTAGTTCTTAATAGAAAAATAAACATAGAAGGAACAACATGTGTTTATTCTGAAGATAGAGATGGTGCATACCAAGCAGTAAAATACTTAACGAATCTAGGTCATAAAAGGATTGGTTTAATCAAAGGTAAAGAAGGATTCTTGAATAGTAGTGAAAGATTAGAGGGATACAAATTAGCTATGAATGAAGCGTCCCTTATAGTTAATAAGAAATTGATAGCAAGTGGTAAGTTTGACGTAATCAGTGGTTACAAAGGAATGAATAAGATATTGGATAATAACACTAAATTACCTACAGCTATGTTTTGTTCCAATGATGAAATGGCATTTGGTGCTATAAAAGCAATAATAGAAAAAGGACTAAGAGTACCAGAAGATATATCTGTTGTGGGATTTGATGATATTGAGATGTGTAAGTATATTACACCTGAACTTACAACAGTAAGAAGAGAAATATCAAAAATTGCATATAGCGGTACAGAAATTTTATTTAATATGCTTGATAATAATAATAAAGAGTTCTACCATACAAAAGTTGACTGTAAATTAAAAATAAGACAGTCAGTACATCAATTAAATTAATAAAATGAGGCATAGTATTTTTATAATATTGCACACGTGTACATTGTGTAGGAGGTGATGTCTTGAAAAAGTTTTTATGTGATGATTTTATGCTTAATAATGAAGTTGGGAAGAAATTATATCATGAATATGCAGCTGATATGCCTATTTATGATTATCATTGCCACTTAAGTCCAAAGGAAATTGCAGAAGATAAACGATATAAGGATATTACAGAACTATGGCTAGGTGGAGATCATTATAAGTGGAGAGCTATGAGAAGTCATGGTATAGAAGAAAAGTACATAACAGGTCATGCTTCCCCTAAAGAAAAATTTTTTAAATGGGCAGAAACGATTTCATATTGTATTGGTAATCCTCTTTATCATTGGACACATCTAGAGCTTTGTAGATATTTTAATATAACTACACAGTTGAGTCTAGATACAGCTGAAGAGATATGGAATGTATGTAATAAAAAGTTAAGAGAAGATGGTTTTGGAGCAAAATGTTTGATTAAAAAGTCCAATGTAAAAGTTATATGCACTACTGATGATCCAATAGATGACTTGCATTATCATAAAATAATACAAGATGATGAGGATTTTAATGTAAAAGTATTGCCAGCTTTTAGACCTGATAAGTGTGTCAATATTAATAAAGATACCTTCTTACCTTGGATTAGCGAACTGGAAAAAGTAGTTGGTTATCCCATTAATGATATTGATATTTTATTAAAAGCTATGGAAGAAAGAGTTCTATTTTTCCAGAATGCTGGTTGTAGAGTAGCTGATCATGGTCTTGAAGGAGTTAAATATATAAAAGTTAGTAAAGATGAGGTTAATGATATATTACGTAAGAAGTTATCTAATAGTAATATTGATGAAGAAGAAACAATAAAATATCAAGATTACATGCTTGTGTTTTTCGGAAGATTATATAATAAGTATAATTGGGCTATGCAATTGCATATGGGTTGTATAAGAAATAATAATTTGAGAATGATGAAGATATTAGGACCAGATACAGGATTTGATGCAGTTGGTGATTATAGTATTGCTAAAGGGTTAGCAGGAATCCTTAATGCATTGAATGAAACTGATGAATTACCAAAAACTATTTTATATAATCTTAATCCTTCTGATAACTATGTTTTAGGAACTCTTATAGGATGTTTTCAAAACTCAGATGCAAGAGGTAAAATACAATTTGGTGCAGGTTGGTGGTTCAATGACCATAAAGATGGAATGATTAAACAAATGATTGATCTAGCTAATATAGGATTACTAAGTAATTTCGTTGGTATGCTAACGGATTCAAGAAGTTTCTTATCATATACAAGACATGAATATTTTAGAAGGATTCTATGTAATTTGATTGGTAAGTGGGTTGAAGATGGTGAGTTTCCATACGATATGAATTTACTTGGTAAGATAGTTAAGAATATTAGTTTTAACAATGCAAAAGAATATTTTGATATAGAATTATAGAGATTAGTTTAATACGTTATTAAAGACGATATTATATAATACATTATAAGAGAGGAATGAGCATTCACATGAAAAGAATGGAAACAATTAAAAAAATAGTAGATAGCGGTGTAGTTGCAGTTATCCGTGCAGAATCAAAAGAAGATGGTATGAAAATTATTGAAGCAGTAAAAGCTGGTGGAATCAAGGCACTTGAAATTACTATGACAGTACCAGGTGCAGTTGATATTATAAAAGAATTAACTGATTTATACAAAGATGAAGATGTTATCATTGGAGCAGGAACAGTTCTAGATCCAGAAACTGCAAGAGCTTGTATTCTTGCAGGAGCAGAATATATCGTAAGTTCAAGTTTTAATCCAGAAACTGTAAAATTATGTAATCGTTATAGAGTACCTGTTATGCCTGGTATCATGACACCTGCTGAGGCTCTAACTGCTCTTGAATCAGGTGTAGAAATCTTAAAAGTTTTCCCGGGAAATGCATTCGGTCCTTCTATTATAAAAGCGTTCAAAGGTCCTATGCCACAAGGAAATTACATGCCAACAGGTGGTGTAAGTCTTGATAATGTTCATGAATGGATTGAAGCTGGTGCTGTAGCTGTAGGAACAGGAAGCGTTCTTACTAAAGGAGCTAAAACAGGTAATTATGAACTTGTAACTGAAACTGCTAAGAAATTTGTTAATGCTGTAAAAGAAGCTAGAAAAAACTTGAATAAATAGCTCTTTTAATTAAATAATTAGATTATAAGAAAGGATTGGATATAGATGAGTAAAAAAGTAGTTACTATGGGAGAAATTATGCTTAGACTCTCAACTAAAGGGTATGAAAGATTTACACAAGCCGAGTCTTTTGATGTAGTATATGGTGGTGGAGAAGCTAATGTAGCTGTTTCGCTTGCTAATTATGGTTTTGATGCTCATTTTGTAACTAAACTACCAGAGAATCCAATTGGACAAAGTGCTGTTAATCACTTAAGAAGATTTGGAGTTAATACTGACTATATTGCTAGAGGTGGAGATAGAGTAGGTATATACTACTTAGAGACAGGTGCTTCAATGAGACCTTCAAAAGTAGTTTATGACCGTGCTAATTCTGCAATAGCTGAAGCTGATATTGAAGATTTTGATTTTGATGAAATATTTAAGAATGCACATTGGTTTCATTTTTCAGGAATTACACCTGCAATAAGTAAAAAAGCAGCAGTTCTTACTGAAAAAGCATTAGTAGCTGCTAAAAAGCATGGAGTTACAGTTAGTGTAGACCTTAATTATAGAAAGAAATTATGGACACCAGAAGAAGCAAAAGAAGTAATGACTAATCTAATGCAATATGTTGATGTATGTATTGGTAATGAAGAAGATGCAGAGAAGGTATTAGGATTCAAGCCTGGTGATACAGACGTTACTTCAGGAAATCTTGAACTTGATGGATACAAAACAATATTTAAACAAATGAAAGAAGAATTCGGTTTCAAATATGTTGTTACGACATTAAGAGAAAGCTATTCAGCATCAGATAATGGATGGTCAGCTCTTATATATGATGGTAATGAATTCTACCGTTCCAAAAAATATGATATAAGAATAGTTGATAGAGTAGGTGGAGGAGACTCATTCGCTGGTGGACTTATTTATGGTTTGCTATCAAGCAATGATGACTTCAAATATGCTCTTGAATTTGCTGTTGGTGCTTCTGCACTAAAACACACTATAAAGGGAGATTTTAACTTAGTAACTGTGAATGAAGTAGAAACACTTATAAATGGTGATGCTTCAGGTAGAGTACAAAGATAATTTCTTATTAAAATTGCTAAACATATAAACATTAAATATACAAGTAATAGGGACAGTTCTTCAGAAGAACTGTCCCTATTACTTTAGAATGTATTTTTAAGATAAGTTGATTAACCAATAGTTTTTTTGAGTTTTTTGTTTTTAGTGGATTTCTTGGCTACAGAATATCCAAAAGTACCTAATTTTTTACCTAGTCCAAAATAAGTACCATGTGAATAACATATTGGATTAGATTTATCAAGATGGAATTTGTTATTATTGTCTAGATATTTTTCATCTGCATTAACTGCAACCACCTCAGCCATAAACATATCATGAGAACCAAGTTTTATTATTTCTTTGACCTTACACTCAATGTTTACTGGACTTTCTGCTATTAAAGGAGCTTCAACTTCTCTACCTTTTTCAATAGTCAGCTTCATTTCTTTGAATTTATCAATATTTTTACCTGATTTAACTCCACAGTAATCAACAGCTCTAACTAATTTTTCACAACTTAAATTAATGACAAATTCTTTTGATTCTTTAATTATATTATATGAATGTCTACTTGGACGAACAGAGATATATGTCATTGGTGGGTTAGTACAGATTGTTCCTGTCCATGCGATAGTAATTATATTGTAATTATCTTTACAATTCCCACATGTGACTAATACAGCTGGTAACGGATATATCATATTACCAGGCTTCCAATTTATCTTTGACATTATTACCCTCCTTACATTATTTTATCAAAATATAAATTTAATAAATAAACTACTTAGTATTATTATATATATATATTAAAAAAAATCAATTACTAATAATAATTATAAATAGTAATAAGCTTTATCAACTAAATTATATAATTAATATATATTGATTAATGAAATAGAAATCATTGACAATTTTTACAAAAAAGTGTAATATTATTGTATTTACTAGAAAGGGGCTGATTTATTATGAAGAGTATCAAGTCAAAATTGATTTTGATTTTGTGCGTAATCATTGTAATTTCATGTAGTGGACTAGGGTTAATGTCTTATAATTTTAGTAAGGAGGCATTGATAGGTTCTGTAGAACATAATCTAATAATTATTGCTGAGAAATCATCACAATTAATAGAAGAAAGAATTAATAAAGAGTTAGGTAAATTAGAAGTCATTGCTGGTAGAACGAGAATAACAGATAAAGATAATACCACTGAAGATAAGCTAGATGCTTTACGAGAAGAAATTATCAGAAATGGATATCAGCTGATGGATTTAATTGATACTCATGGACAGGCTGTTTCTACAGGTAATAAAAGATATAATCTAAGTCATAGAGAATATTTTCAAAGAGCAATGAATGGACAATCTACCATATCAGATCTGTTGGTTAGTACTGAGGATGGCTCACTGATTGTTGTGTATGCTACACCTATAAAATCTAATGGAGATATAACAGGAGTTCTAGTAGCAATAAAAGAAGCAATTTCTTTCAGTGATGTTATAAAGGATATAACAGTTGGAGAAACTGGTTATGCATATGTGGTAAACGATAAAGGTATGATTGTTGCAGATAAAGACGTTAATAGAGTTAATAATGTTAATTTATTGGAAGATGTAGCAAATGATAAGAAATCTAAAAAAATGAAAGAACTACTAGAGAAAATGATTGCAAAAGAACAGGGTAGTGGTTCATATACATATGATGGGTCGGAGCATATGATTGGATATTCACCAATTAATAATACTAACTGGTCTATTGGAATAACAGCTCCTTTGGACGAAGTTTTATCAGAATTAGACGGGTTAAGAAGTAGTACGTTAATAATATCAGGAATAATATTATTAATAGCACTATTCTTAATATATTTAGTAGGAGTATACATTACTAAGCCTCTTATAGCCCTATCTAAAGATATAAATATCATGGCTCAATTTGACTTAAGAGAAAACAATGATATCAAAACACTCAAGCATAAAAAGAGAAAAGATGAGATTGGATTTATTTTCAATTCAATATCTGTTATGCAGAATAATTTTGTTAGCTTGATTAAGAAAATAACTGAGACGGTAAATAGTATAACAGAATCATCATCTAGTATGAGCTTGACAACTCAGCAATCAGCACAAGCAGCCGAGGAAGTTGCTACTACTATAAGTGAGATTGCCAGAGGAGCTACAGATCAAGCAAAAGATACTGAAAAAGGTTCTGAGACAGTTTATGAATTAGGTGATCTTATAGAAAAAGAACATGAATGTATGGAGGAAGTAAGTACTAATTCAGATAAAGTAATAAAGCTTGCCGATGAAGGACTTATTGAAATTAATGAATTGAAAGAAAACACTGATCTTAGCAAGGAAGCAACAAAAGAAATCTTTGATGTAATCAAAAAAACTAATGAAAGTTCTAAAAAGATATCAAAAGCTAGTACCATGATAGCATCTATTGCAGAACAGACCAATCTATTAGCGCTTAATGCAGCTATAGAAGCTGCAAGAGCAGGTGAAGCAGGCAAAGGATTTGCAGTTGTAGCAGATGAAATTAGAACTTTGGCTGAACAATCAACTAAATCAACTAAAGAAATTGATTTAGTAGTAAATGAATTAATCAATAATGCAGGTCAGGCAGTTAAACGAATGGAAGAAGTATATACTATGGTTAATCACCAAATAAATAGTGTAGATGTGACAGAAGGTAAGTACAAGCAAATTGTTGATGCTATAAGTAGCACAGATGATAGCATAGAAAGATTAAATGGTATAGGTATAGAATTACAGAAGAAAAAAGAGTATATATTGGATGTTATTCAGAATCTATCAGCAATTGCTGAAGAAAATGCAGCCAGTACAGAAGAAGCAGCAGCTTCAACTCAAGAGCAATCTGCATCCTTACAACAAATTGCAAGTACTAGTGAAAGTCTAGCAGAATTAGCAGTAGAATTAAACCAAGAAGCTTCAAAATTCCAACTATAGATTAATTGGTTATCTTAATAATACATAAGAAATTTATTATGTATTATGAGATAACTTATTTTTTTATACTTTTCATTGTTGTATTAATAATGTTTCTTTTATAAATAAAGAAAATACACTAATTGCAAATTATTTGAAGTGTACAATTTGACATTTTTTGGATAAAGAGTTAGAATTATCACATGATAAATGGGGAGGATACAGCAGTGAAAAGTATAAAAACAAAGTTGGTTTTAGCAATATCAGTTATTGTATTAACGTCATGTGTTGGAGTGTCATTAATATTATACACAAATGGAAGCAGAGTATTATTAAATAAGACAGAGGATAATTTGATTATTATATCTGAAAAGTCATCTCAAGTAATTAATGAAAGAATTAATATAGAAAAAGAAGTACTCAAATCTGTTGCATCCAAAGAAAAGATAGTTAAAACTTATGTAACTAAAAGAGAAAAAATGATAGCACTTAATAACGAAATAAGAAAATATGGGTATTCTAAGATGTTAATTGCCAATATTTATGGACAAGCTTATTCCAACGATAACAAAGAATATGATATATCCCAAAGAGAATATTTCAAGAAAGCTTTAGATGGAGAAACTATAATTTCAGATATTATTGTAAGTGAAGATTCCATAGTTGTAACATATGCTACTCCAATTTTGAGAAGTGGAGGAGTATGCGGAGTTCTGGTTGGAGTTAGAGATATTAGTACATTTATTGATATGATCTCTGATATAACTATTGGAGAAAGTGGATATGCCTTCATAGTTAATAAAGACGGTCAATTGGTAGCAGATAAAAGTATTGAAAGAGTTGTTGATAGTGTCAATCTATTAGAAGAATCCAAAAATTCTAGTAAATACAACAAGATTGTCAATAATATGATAGAAGGACAAAGTGGCAGCGGAAAATATAGTTTTAGTAATACTAATAACATTATGGGATATGCTCCAATAATAAATACCAATTGGTCATTAGGGGTTGTGGCACCAGTAAATGAAGTATTAAGTGAACTTAATAAGGTAAAAGACACTAGTTTTAAAACCATACTTATAACTTTATTAATAACTTTTATAATAGGTTATATATTAGGGGCAATGATTACCAAACCTCTGAGAGAATTAGCAAAAGTATTAAATAAATTATCTAAATATGATTTGAGTAAAAATGATGAGAATATCAGCAGATATTATAAAAGAAGAGATGAGATTGGAATCATTTCTAATTCTTTATCAAAGATGCAAGACAATTTTATAGAACTAATCAAAAAAATTACTGATGCATCTAAAGAAGTAAGAGATTCTTCTCTTACTATGACAGATATTACTGGACAATGTGCAAATGCTGCTAACAGTGTAGCAGTAACTGTGGGAGAAATTGCAAAAAGTGCTTCTGATCAAGCACATAATACAGAAGTGGGTTCGGATTCAATATATCAACTGGGTAATTTGATAGAAGATGAGAAAAATGTCATGGAAGAACTTAATGATAACTCTGATAAAGTGGATGAATTAATAAAATCAGGTTTAAGTGAGATAAATGAGTTAATTAATAAAACTGTAGAAAGTGGTAAATCAGCAAAAGATATTTTTGGTGTTATTGCAGAAACAAGCAAAAGCACACAAGAAATCAGCAAAGCAAGTACTATGATTGCTACTATTGCAGAACAAACTAATCTATTAGCTTTAAATGCAGCAATAGAGGCTGCTAGAGCAGGAGACGCAGGAAAAGGATTTGCAGTAGTTGCAGATGAAATCAGAAAACTTGCGGAACAATCTACTCATTCAACCAAAGAGATTGATAACATAGTTAACAAATTAATTGATAATGCACAAGATGCAGTAGTTAGGATAAAAGAGGTTTCTAATATTGTTGAACAGCAAGTTACAAGTGTCAAATTTACAGAAAGCAAATATAGAGATATTTCTCATGCTATTAACGATTCAAGTAGAAGTATTGAGAAACTAAATAAATTAGGTGAAGAACTCCAAATAAAGAAATCAAGTATACTAGATGTTATAGGTAATCTATCTACCATTGCAGAAGAAAATGCGGCTAGCACAGAAGAAGTTGCTGCATCTACTCAAGAACAATCAGCATCATTGCAAATGATAGCAACCACTAGTGAAAAATTATCCAATCTAGCAAATGAGTTGGATGATGCTACATCCCAATTCAAATTATAATATACTCATATTTCATTAAACTCTGTGATATCATCATGTTTTATTTATTAATTATTAAGATGGTATTTTGTAAAATATATAATTGTAGTAATTTACTTGATACAGATGGAGTGTTATAATATCATAGAATAAAATAGATGTATCATAGGAGTTATAAAATGGATGAGATTAAGACAAAAGGTATTGTTGTAAGTGAAATGCCTATAGGAGAAAATGATAAACGCATAGTTATTATTACCAAAGATAAAGGTAAAATAACAGCTTTTGCTAGAGGTGCTAGAAAAACAAATAGTATGTTTCTTGCTGGGTCTCAATTATTTTGTTATGGGGAATACATATTATATAAAGGAAAATCCTCATCCTATAATGTTAAGCAAATACAAATAATAGAATCTTTTCATGGTATACGTAAAGATATAAACTTATTAGCTTATGGGCTATATGTATTAGAGTTTGCAACATTTATCACCCAAGAGAATGTACCTAATAAATCACTTATGAAACTTATGTTAAAAACTTTGCAGATATTAGTTAAGAAAGTCATTGACTATGATTTGATAATGAGAATATATGAATTGAAAGCTATGAGTTATATAGGTTATACACCTAATGTAATAAACTGTGTCAACTGTGGTAAGAAGTATGATACGTATTCTTTCAGCATTAAGTTAGGAGGAATTATTTGCAAAAACTGCTCTAATGAGCAGAAATATGTACTTAGAATAAACAACAGTACTATTTATACCATGAGATATATTCTAGCTACATCTGTTGAAAAACTATTTAGCTTTCATGTTAATGAAACTATCAAATGCGAATTGACACTAATAATGAAAAAATATATTGAATATCATCTTAACCATAAATTTAAATCTTTAGATTTTTTATTGAAATTATAGTATGATAAAAAAATATTTTTAAGGAGAATTATTATGAAAGTATTAAAATATTTTATATGCATATTTAGTATTTTTATCTGTGTTTTTTTGTCTGGATGTACTTCTAAGAAAATAGATTTTATTGCTGGTGAATTCCTTTATGAAATAAGTGATGATAAAGTTGAAGTTACATTTATTAAGAAAAATGATAATGATTATGATAAAGAAAAATATAGAGATTATATAGAAAGCAAGTTAAAGGAATATAAAGAGATAGATGTTAAAATAAAGAACATAAAATTATACGGAGAAAATACTAGAATTACGTTTGATTTTGACGATCTAGATGATCTAGATAGAGTTTTTAAAACAAATGTTTTCCATGATACTCTACAAGATTATCTAGATGATAATAATATTAATTATGACCAATTTGAAGATGAAAATATATTATATAATGTATTAAGTGGTGAAGATATAACTGAAGAACAGCTAGAAAATAATAAAAAATATAGTTTAATCAGACTAGACTGTAATAATTCTAAAATAAAAGTTGATGGAGAAATTATATATGCAAGCAAGCAAGGTGAAATTATAAAGAAAGACACCATTTATTTTAAAGACTATGGCACTTATTATCTATTATATAAACCCTCAACTGGAATAAGTAAGTGGGTTTTATGGGCATTGTTACTATTAATAGTTAGTTACGCTATCTATCTAGGTATTAAATGGCAATCTAACAAAAAAAACTCTGTTAACTGTTATTTCTGTGGTCAGAAGAATGATTATGATGCAATATATTGTAAAATATGTGGGAATAAGATAATTTCAGATATAAAAGACGATAATAAATAAATTATTGATATGTGAAGAAATTATCCTTGACATAGAAAGACTGTTTTGTTATACTTTTTCACAGATATATACAGTTTTGCCAAATGTATTTTGACTTAATATTAATATGTAGAATTATATAAGGATTCTGTAATGATGAAGAGAAGTAATTAATTAAATAAATTCTTATAGCGAGTTCAGGAAGGTGGAAGCTGAATAGAGTGGAATTAATGAATGGCGCTTTTGAACAGATAAGTAAGTGGATGTGATATATCACATCAAGTAGGGTGGAACCGCGGAAGGTATTCTTTCGTCCCTTTTTTGGGATAGAAGAATGTCTTTTTTTGTGAAAAAATATAAATATATACAGAAAGGATGTTTAATATGGAAAAGACTATGGAAAAAGTAGTTGCCCTTGCAAAGGCTAGAGGTTTTATTTATCCAGGATCAGATATATATGGAGGATTAGCTAATACATGGGATTATGGTCCTCTTGGAGTTGAACTAAAAAACAATGTAAAAAAAGCTTGGTGGCAAAAATTTATTAAAGAAAGTCCTTACAATGTAGGTATTGATTGTGCTATATTGATGAATCCACAAGTATGGGTTGCCTCAGGTCATGTAGGCGGGTTCAATGATCCATTGATGGATTGTAAAAGCTGTAAAGAAAGATTTAGGGCTGACCAATTAATTGAAAACTACATGAAAGAAAATAATCTTGAAGTTGAAGATGCTGTTGATTCATGGTCCAATGAAAAGATGAAAGAATATATTGAAGAAAATGGTATTGCCTGTCCTTCTTGTGGAGAGAAAGACTTTACAGATATTAGACAATTCAATTTGATGTTCAAAACTTTCCAAGGTGTAACAGAAGATGCTAAAAATACTGTTTATCTACGTCCTGAAACAGCACAAGGTATTTTTGTTAACTTCAAGAATGTACAACGTACTTCAAGAAAGAAAATACCATTTGGTATTGGTCAAATAGGTAAATCTTTCAGAAATGAAATTACACCAGGTAACTTTACATTCAGAACTAGAGAATTTGAACAAATGGAATTAGAATTTTTCTGTGAGCCAGGAACAGACCTTGAATGGTTTGAGTATTGGAAAAAATACTGTGTCAATTGGATATTATCACTTGGTATAAAAGAAGAGAATATGAGACTTAGAGATCATAGCCAAGAAGAATTATCTCATTACAGTAATGCAACATCTGATATAGAATACCTATTTCCATTTGGCTGGGGAGAACTATGGGGTATTGCTGATAGAACAGATTTTGACTTAAGAAAACATCAAGAAACTTCTGGTGCTGATTTAACATATTTTGATGATATGAAAAAAGAAAAATATATTCCATATTGTATTGAACCTTCTCTAGGTGCAGATAGAGTAACACTTGCATTCTTATGTGAGGCATATGATGAAGAAGAGTTAGAGAATGGTGATATAAGAAAAGTACTACGTTTCCATCCAATAATAGCTCCAGTACAAATTGCTGTTCTTCCATTATCTAAAAAATTATCTGAAGAAGCAGAAAAGATATATGCTATGTTAGGTAAGCATTATAATGTTGAATACGACGACAGAGGCAGTATTGGAAAAAGATATCGTAGACAAGATGAAATAGGAACTCCTTATTGTGTAACATTTGATTTCGATTCTTTGGAAGATGAAGCTGTAACTATAAGAAATAGAGACTCAATGGAACAAGAAAGAGTTAAAATTGATGACCTACTGAATTATTTCGGGCAAAGAATAACATTTTAGTATAAAACTACACAAAAAAATATATTAAACAGTTACTTTATTAGTCAATTGGTTAAAATCTATATATTAGTAGAAAAAAACAAAAAAAAGTCTACTTATTTTAGGTTTTTGTGTTATAATATATTTCGGACTGACATATAAGTTAAATTTTAGCAAATAGCATCAAATAAATAATATACAGTTATATTGATGAAATGGTTGTTAGAATTATACAATTTGGTCATAATTAATTATAAGGTCATTAATTATCTGTTTGTTTTTAACAAATGACTAATGACATAAAAACTGAGAGGTTTAAACCTTAAGTTTTTAATATAAATAATTCAAAGAAAAGATTATCAGGAGGTATATTTAATGAGCAAGAAATATGTTTATATGTTTAGTGAAGCTGATGCATCAATGAAAAACCTTCTTGGTGGAAAAGGTGCTAACTTAGCAGAAATGACTAAGCTTGGTTTACCAATCCCTCAAGGATTTACTGTTTCTACTGAAGCTTGTATTAATTATTATGATAATGGTGAAAGTATTTCTGATGAAATTAAACAACAAATCGAAGAAGCTTTAGTGAAAGTTGAAGAAATTAATAATAAAAAATTTGGTGATAATAGCCAACCATTATTAGTATCTGTTCGTTCAGGTGCTAGAGTATCTATGCCTGGTATGATGGATACAGTTCTTAACTTAGGACTTAATGATGTATCTGTTGAAGGATTCGCAAAAGCTACAGAAAATGCAAGATTCGCATACGATTCTTATAGAAGATTTATTCAAATGTTCTCAGACGTTGTTAAAGGTCTTCCAAAATCAAAATTCGAAAGAGTCTTAGATGATATCAAAGAAGAAAAAGGATACGCAAGTGACTTAGATTTAACAGCTGATGACTTAAAAGACGTAATCGCTGCTTTCAAAAGTTTATATAGAGAACAATTAGGTGATGATTTCCCACAAAATCCAAAAGAGCAATTAATGGCAGCTGTAGAAGCAGTATTCGGTTCATGGAACAACGAACGTGCTATTATCTACAGAAGAATGAATGATATTCCAGGTAACTGGGGAACAGCTGTTAATGTTCAAACAATGGTATTTGGTAACATGGGTGAAAGTTCAGGAACAGGTGTTGCTTTCACAAGAAACCCTGCAACTGGTGAAAAAGGAATTTATGGAGAATACTTATTAAATGCACAAGGTGAAGACGTTGTTGCTGGTATTAGAACTCCAGAACCTATAACAAGACTTGAAGAGGATATGCCAGAAGTATACAAACAATTCATGGAAATCGCTTCTAACTTAGAAAACCACTACAAAGATATGCAAGATATGGAGTTTACTATTGAAAAAGGTAAATTATATTTCTTACAAACACGTAATGGTAAAAGAACAGCAGCAGCAGCATTAAAAATAGCTGTTGATTTAGTAGAAGAAGGATTATTAACTTCAAAAGAAGCTTTAATGAAAGTTGAACCAAAACAACTTGATCAATTACTTCACCCTAACTTTGACGTTGCTGCATTAAAAGCTGGAACTGTAGTAGCTAAAGGTTTACCTGCATCTCCAGGAGCTGCTGCTGGTAAGGTATACTTTACTGCAGAAGATGCTGCTGAAGCTGCTAAGAGAAACGAAAGAGTTATATTAGTTAGATTAGAAACTTCACCAGAAGATATCGAAGGTATGTACGCTTCTGAAGGTATCTTAACAGTACGTGGAGGTATGACATCACACGCAGCCGTTGTAGCTCGTGGAATGGGTACTTGTTGTGTATCTGGTTGTGGAGACATTGCTATTGATGAAGAAAACAAAGTATTTACTGTTGCTGGACAAACTGTTAAAGAAGGAGATTATATCTCATTAGACGGTTCAACAGGAAATATTTATATTGCAGATATAAAAACAGTTGATCCTGAGATTTCAGGTGATTTCGAGAAGTTCATGTCATGGGCTGACGAAGTTAGAACATTAAAAGTTAGAACTAATGCTGATACTCCAAGAGACGCTAGGAAAGCTGTTGAGTTTGGTGCTGAAGGTATCGGACTTTGCCGTACAGAGCATATGTTCTTCGAAGAAGATAGAATTGCAAAAATGAGAAAAATGATCGTTGCTAAAGAAGTAGAAGAAAGAAAAGCTGCTCTTAGCGAATTATTACCAATTCAAAAAGGTGACTTCAAAGGTATGTACGAAGCATTAAAAGGAATGCCAATGACTGTACGTCTTCTTGACCCACCACTACATGAGTTCTTACCTCATGATGAAGAAGATATCGTTGCTTTAGCAAAAGATATGGGTATCACTTTTGATGAATTAAAAGCTACTGTTGATTCATTACATGAATTCAACCCAATGCTTGGTCATAGAGGTTGTCGTTTAGCTGTAACATATCCAGAAATAGCCCAAATGCAAGCAACAGCTATTATTGAAGCAGCAATCGAAGTTAAGAAAGAACAAGGATACGATATCGTTCCTGAAATCATGATTCCATTAGTTGGAGAAATCAAAGAATTAGCATATGTTAAAGATGTAGTAGTTAAAGCTGTTGACGCTGCAATAGCTAAAGCTGGTGTTGAGATGGAATACAAAGTTGGTACTATGATTGAAATTCCACGTGCGGCATTAACTGCTGATGCAATTGCAAAAGAAGCTGAATTCTTCTCATTTGGTACAAATGACTTAACTCAAATGACATTTGGATTCTCTCGTGATGATGCTGGTGCTTTCTTAGAAGATTACTACAACAAGGGAGTATTTGAATCAGATCCATTTGCTAGATTAGATCAAACTGGTGTTGGTCAATTAGTTAAGATGGCAGCTGAAAAAGGTAAAGCTACAAGACCTGATATTAAATTAGGAATCTGTGGAGAACACGGTGGAGACCCTGCTTCAATTGAGTTCTGTCATAAAGTAGGATTAAACTATGTATCTTGTTCACCATTTAGAGTACCTATCGCTCGTTTAGCTGCGGCTCAAGCTGCTTTAAATAATTAATAAATAGGAATTTATCCTATAAGATGCAAAAGCCGTCAGTTCAACTGACGGTTTTTTGTTATATTGTGGAATGAAAAAAAGAATAAAGGTGTGTTTCTATGGATATGAAAATAATATTTGCTCCTATTATAGGTGCAGGAATAGGGTATTCTACTAATTGGCTTGCAATTAAGATGTTGTTTAGACCATATACTGAAAAAAGAGTCCTGGGTATTAGATTGCCTTTTACACCAGGATTAATACCAAAAGAGAGAGAAAGAGTAGCTAAATCCATTGGTGAGGTTATTCAGGATTATTTATTGACAGATAAAATTATAGTAAACGAATTGCTAGAAGATTCAACAAAAGATCATGTACTGGAATTAATAAACCATAATTTATATAATCAAGAAGGAAATATTGATTTAGAACAACTATTATTATCTAATGATAATAAACCTGTACTAAATAAGCTGAAAGATATCTTGGTTATAAGATTATATGACCTTATACAAGATAAAAACATGAAAGAACAATTGCAAAAAGCAATAAGTAAAAAAATTAGCATAAGTCTAAAAAAAGTCAAATTGACAGATATAGTAAGTGAAGAAGAGCTAAATTATAAATATGAAGATATCATAAACAATCAAAAGACTAAGGCATTATTAACTAATTTCTTATCTGGCATAATCAAGGAAGAGGCCACTATCAATGAGATAATTGATGAAGAGATGATTAATAATGTAAAAAGATTTTTCATTAATTATATTGATACATTAACAAGTGACCTTTTAATATTTGAAAATGAAAAACTGAAAGAAAAAGTAGTAGGTCTGATTGATGCAACTATAAAAGAAAAAGTTGGAGCGTTAGGTGCTATGTTTGTTAATGGAGAGAGTGTTTATCATACCATAGCAGAAAAATCAAAAGAAAAACTGCAAGAACAAGAAGTAAAAGATGAAATATATACATTTATAATAGAAAAAATAGATGAAGTAACTAATAGACCTTTAGGAGAAATTTTATCTATTGACACAAGAGAGAGTTTGATTACATGGTTAGCTGATTACATACCAAGAAATCTTTCAAAATTAGATATTACTAGTGCTATTGACTTAAAAGATAATGATCTATACTCATTAATTAATAATTTAGTAAATGATAGTTTAGAAGAAAGAATCAAACATATAGTTAATAGCAATTATGAAGAAATGCTGGGAAACAAAGATATTATTAAAAATATTGAAGGTATTGTAGATACTTTGCTGAATAAGGTCCTATTAACTAATATAAAGGTTTCAGATGAAGATAGAAAGGATATAGATACTTTTATACTAGATAAATATAGTTCGTTTGTTAATAAGCATATTACTAAACTTATAAGAGATGTAAAATTAAGTTCTATCATAGAAAAACAGCTTAATATGTTTGATATCAAAATGTTGGAAGACATCATATTATCCATTGCTAGAAAAGAGCTCAATGCGATTACTTTACTAGGTGGATTATTAGGTTTTATTATTTCTTTTCTCGCTGTTTTGTTATAGATCTTTTCCTGGTTTGCTTACCTTCGTACAAAGAATAGGCTGTTTCATAATATGTTTTTTATGTTTATCTTTTGGATATGGCATAAAAGATATTATGAGACAGTCTAATTTGCTGTATGTGCTACAAAATTGCGCCAAAAAGAAAAAACACATAAATAAGAGGATTTTAATAAAAAATGCAGTATATAATAATTATAATGTTTTTTTACATACTTAATTATAATGTACGTTACACTAAAGGAGAAGGGGGCGTTTTATATAGATTGTTTAAGAATTGAACAAGAAAAGTTGGAAGATACGATTTTGGACAAATATGCAATGAAGAGTAGAAATTCTAGGGGGAGAGAAATAAAAGAAGAATCATGTGACATTAGAACGGAATTTCAGAGAGATAGAGATAGAATAATACATTCAAAAGCATTCAGACGGTTAAAACATAAAACTCAAGTTTTTATATCTCCTGAAGGAGATCATTACAGAACTAGATTGACACATACATTGGAAGTAGCTCAAATCTCAAGGACTATAGCAAGGGCACTTAGACTTAATGAAGATCTGACAGAAGCAATAGCATTGGGACATGATCTAGGGCATACACCATTTGGACATGCTGGAGAATTTGCCCTGAACAAAGTATGTATCTATGGGTTTAAACATAATGAACAGAGTATTAGAGTTGTAGAAAAATTAGAACGAAAAGGTAAAGGGCTCAATTTAACATGGGAAGTAAGAGATGGAATAGTTAATCATCCAACAGTAGGTAAGCCAAGTACTCTAGAAGGTAAGGTAGTAAGGTTATCAGATAAAATAGCATATATAAATCATGATATTGATGATGCTATAAGAGCTAGAATTCTATCTGAAAAGGATCTCCCATCAAAATATACTAATATTCTAGGAGCAACGTTTAGAGCTAGAATTAATAATATAATACATGATATTGTAAAAAATAGTATGAACAAGAATGATATTATTATGAGTAAAGACGTAAAAGAGTCCATGAACAGTCTACGAAAATTTATGTTTGAGAATGTATATGTAGGTTCAAAAGCAAAGAAGCATGAATTGAAAGCCCATAATATGTTAAGACAATTATATGAATATTTTATAATTAATAAGGAACTGTTACCTATAGAGTATCAAGATATGATTGATATAAATAATGAACCTATAGAAAGAGTTGTATGTGATTATATAGCTGGAATGACGGATAGATATTCTATTAATATTTTCTCTAAGTTATTTATACCTGCTTCTTGGAAAGAAATATAGAATTTGTCTACTTTGTCAACGATTAAATAAAAAAATATAAATAATTAAACATTTTTAACAAAAATAAAATTTATTAAAGGAATCTTAAAAAGTATGTCGAAAAATAATAGGGTGTACAAAATACAATACAATATTAATAAGACATTACAATTAAGGAAATGGAGTTTTAGTTCTATATGTATTATCCAGAAGAATTAATTGAAGAAATAAGAATACAAAATGATATTGTAGATGTCATATCATCGTATGTACAATTAAATAAAAAGGGAAGTACCTTCTTTGGGTTATGTCCGTTTCATAATGAAAAGACTCCATCATTTTCTGTTAGTAGTGATAAACAGATGTATTATTGTTTTGGCTGTGGTGTTGGAGGCAATGTATATACATTTGTCATGGAATATGAGAATTTTTCATTTGTAGAAGCTGTAAAATTCTTAGCTGATAGAGTTCATATTACTTTACCAACTGTAGAAGTTTCAGATGAAGTTAAGAAACGGATGGATTTTAAACATCAACTAGTAGAGGTTAATAAAACAGCTGCTAGATATTTTTACTATCAATTAAAATCCGAAAAAGGTAAACATGCTTTGGAATACCTACAAAAAAGAGGAATTAGTGAAGAAACACTTAAAAAATTTGGATTAGGTTATTCTAATATTTTTAGAAATGATTTATATAGATATCTTAGTGAAAAATATGATCAAAGAGTGCTTAATGAATCAGGTTTGGTTATTCCAGAGAAAAAATCTCCAGGAGAATATTTTGATCGTTTTTGGAATCGTGTTATGTTCCCTATATTTGATGTACATAACAGAATTATAGGGTTCGGAGGTCGTGTATTAGGTGACTTCAATCCAAAATATCTTAATTCTCCCGAAACAAAGTTGTTTGATAAAAGACGTAATCTCTATGGTCTTAATTTAGCTCGTTCTTCCAGAAAAGGAAATATTATTATTGTTGAAGGATATATGGATGTTATTTCATTATATCAAGCTGGTATTACTAACGTAGTAGCTTCTTTGGGAACGGCGTTTACTATTGAACAAGCTGCATTGATTAAGAGATATACAGATAATGTTGTAATATCCTATGATAGTGATACTGCTGGAATAAAAGCTACACTTCGAGCTATTCCAATACTAAAATCAAAAGGGTTATCAGTAAGGGTACTGAGAATAAAAGATTATAAAGATCCTGATGAATTAATAAAAAATAAGGGAAGTGAAGCATTTATAGATTTAATAAATAATGCTACATCAGGATTTATGTTTGAAATTGAAGAATTAGGAAATAAATTTAATTTAGAAGATCCGGATAACAGAACAAAGTTTCATAAACAAGTTGCTACAAAACTTTTAGAATTAGATAGTGAAATAGAAAGAGATAATTATCTAGAAGCAATAGCCAAAAAATATAATACCAAAAAACAACTATTGGAAAAATTAGTTGCAGAGACTGGTAGAAATACAGGAATTGTATCTTCTAGGCAAGAAATAAAAAAAATAAAAAGCCCAAAAAACCAAAATTCAGAAGATGGTATAATATTGGCACAAAAGAGTATATTAACATTAGTTGCTAATAATTATGATATCTATAAAGTAGTAAAAAATTATTTAAAGGTGACAGAGTTTCTTGATGAGTTTTATAGAAAGGTTGCCAAGGAAGTTTACGAAGCCTATGAAAATAGCGAAATAGTAGAATATGCAGTTATTATTAATAAGTTTATGGAATTAGAGGAACAAAAGAAAGTAGCTGGAATCTTCAATAAGAAGATATTGTTTGAGAATAAACTCCAATTAGAAAAAATAGTAAATGAAAATGTCAATTTAATTAAAGCTGCTAATATTGATGCTAATTCCCGTATTATCAATAACACAAATGAACTACAAAAACTTATTTTAGCAAAAAGAGAATTACAAGGATTGCATATTTCTCTTAAGGATGGTTAGACTAGTAAACACAAGGAAAGGATGGATCCTCGTTATGGCGAATGAAGGAAATTTAAGTAAGTTTGAGGAAAAAATGAAAGCCTTAATTGATTTGGCCAAAAAAAAGAAGAATGTTCTTGAATATAAAGAGATAGAAGCCCATTTTGGAGAATTAGTGAATGATGCTGATAAAATTGAAATAGTATATGATATCTTAGAAAAAGCAGGTATTGATGTATTGGGATTAATTGAAGAAGATGATGAACCAGTAAAAGAATTGGATTTATCTTTACCTGAGGGACTTAATATTGATGACCCTGTAAGAATGTATCTAAAAGAAATCGGTAAGGTACCATTATTATCAGCAGAAGAAGAAGTAGACTTGGCCATGAGAATGGAAAATGGAGATCAACAAGCTAAGAAAAAATTAGCTGAAGCTAACTTAAGGCTGGTTGTAAGTATCGCTAAACGTTATGTTGGACGTGGTATGTTATTCCTTGATCTTATTCAAGAAGGTAATCTTGGACTTATTAAAGCTGTTGAGAAATTTGATTATAGAAAAGGTTATAAATTTAGTACTTATGCAACATGGTGGATCAGACAAGCTATAACAAGAGCTATAGCTGACCAAGCAAGGACAATAAGAATTCCTGTGCATATGGTTGAAACTATTAATAAACTAATAAGAGTATCAAGACAATTATTACAAGAATTAGGAAGAGAACCTGCTCCTGAGGAAATTGCTGAAGAATTAGATATGCCTGTAGATAAGGTAAGGGAAATACTAAAAATATCTCAAGAACCAGTTTCCTTAGAAACACCTATTGGTGAAGAAGAAGATAGTCATCTTGGTGACTTCATTCAAGATGAAAATGTTCCAATACCAGCAGATGCAGCTGCATTTACCCTATTAAAGGAGCAGTTAGTAGATGTACTTGATACACTAACGGATAGAGAACAAAGAGTTCTAAGACTAAGATTCGGTCTTGATGATGGAAGAGCAAGAACTCTTGAAGAAGTAGGAAAAGTATTCAACGTTACAAGAGAGAGAATACGACAGATAGAAGCAAAAGCACTAAGAAAACTAAGACATCCAAGCAGAAGCCGAAAATTAAAAGATTATCTAGAATAATTCCATTCACCACATAAAGTATAAGATATCCTGTACTTTAGTGGTGATTTTTATAATATTTCCTACTAAAAGAAAACTACATGAAATATAGGGTACAGAAAAGTATAATACACAAGCTATATGAAAAATACCGAGAGGAAATAGTATAGGAGAATATGGAGCAGTGAGCCATGGACGGCGAACTCAGTCGTTTAAACATGGACGTTTAATCGACTGACGGAATATTTCCCTATACTATCTCCGCTACTGTTAGGCACAGTCCATAAGGAGGCACTATGGAAATATCAAATAGATTAAAAGCTATTAGTGATATGGTAGATGATAATTCAGTCCTAGGAGATGTAGGCACAGACCATGGATACATACCCATTTATTTGGCAAAACAACACCGAATAAAGAATGCCATAGCACTAGATATCAATAAAGGACCCTTAGAAAAGGCTAAAAAGAACATTAAAGATTATAATGTAGATAATTATGTGGAGACTAGATTATCTGATGGATTGAAAGAAATAAATGAAAATGAAGTAGATACTATTATAATTGCGGGTATGGGTGGAACACTTATAGAAAGAATTTTAGATGATGGTTCTAATATAGTATGTAGTGTTCATAAATTAATATTGTCACCACATTCCGATACTCAGTGTATCAGAAAAAAAGTACATGAATTAAATTTCACAATAACTGAAGAACAATTAATCAAAGATGAAGGAAAATATTATAACATAATATGCGCTGAAAAAGGAAAAGAAAAAAAATATGATACTATAGGGTATAAATATGGTAAAATATTAATTGAAGACAAAGAACCTTTACTTAAAGAAAAGCTACAAGTAGAGAAAAATAAATATACACAAGTGTTAGAAATTCTTGATAGACAAAATACAGAAAATGCAATAACAAGAAAAAAAGAGATACTATCAGAATTGAACATTTTAGAAGAGGTGTTAGGATGTCTGTAAAATGTATAGAAGTAATTAATAAAATGAAAGAATTAGCACCACCCCAATTAGCTGAGAGATGGGATAATATTGGCTTGTTAGTTGGTGACAGTAATATGAGGGTTGAAAAAATATTGATATCTCTAGATGCAACGAAAGATGTTGTGGATGAAGCAATTTCAAATGAAGTAGATATGATATTAACGCATCATCCAATTATTTTTAAAGGTGTTAAACATATAAACACGTCAACTGTCATCGGTAGAAAACTTATCAAATTAATTAAGAATGATATCTGTGTATATTCAGCTCACACTAATCTTGATTCAGCTAGGGAGGGATTATCTGTCTTATTAGCTGACAAATTAAAATTGAATGATAGTGATATTCTAGTACCTAACAATAACTTTGATGTACTAGATTTATGTGGTACAGGTAGGATTGGTTACCTAGAAGAAATGACTTTAGAGGAATTAAGTCATTATGTAAAATCCAAACTTGATCTGGAGAGTGTTAGAGTCACAGGCAACTTAGATAAAAAAATCAAGAAAGTGGCTGTGAGTCCTGGCAGTTCTATGGAATTTGCGGAGACTGCATATAAAAATGGGGCAGATGTTTATATAACAGGTGACATCAAATACCATGATGCTATGGATTATCAAGAAAAAGGAATGGCTCTTATAGATGCTGGACACTTTGGTACTGAAAACATTGTATTGCCTATGTTTGAACAGTATATTAAGAAATGTTTTGGAGAGCAACTACAAATTATTACCAGCAAGATTAATAAAGATCCTTTTATCATTAAATAGGAATAACTGAAATGAGGCAAATAATTAAAATTACGAATGGGGGTACTAACATGAGAAACTTAGTAGAAATAATATTACCAGATGGAAGAAAAAGACATGTAGAAAAAGGCATTTCATTACTAGAACTCAGTAAAAAATATCAAAAAGAGTTTAAGGCACCTATAGTATTAGGATTAATAAATAACAAATTAAAAGAATTACGTAGTCATGTTAACGAAGATTGCAAATTAGAATTCTTAGATCTAACTAGTAGAGATGGTTATAGAACATATCTTAGAAGTGTATCATTTTTGATGATAAAATCAATTTATGATATCTTAGGAAGAGGGCCATCTACAAAAGTTATAATACACCATTCCCTAAGTCGAGGATTTTATTGTGAATTAAAAGGTCATGAAGTAACAGAAGAATTTTTAATTGAAGTTAAAAACAGAATGGATGAATTGGTTAAAAAAGATGTACCTTTCTTAAAAAGAACAGTCAGCCTTAATAAGGCAATAAAAATATTTGATGAAAATTTTATGGATGATAAAGTAAGATTATTCAATTATAGACGAGTCTCTAATGTTAATTTATATAAAATAGAAGATTTTGAAGATTATTTTTATGGATATATGGTTCCAAGTACAGGATGTCTTAATAACTATGATTTACTAAAATATGAAGATGGTTTTATCCTACAATTCCAAAGTAGAAATATGCCTACTGATGTTGCACCATTCCATAATCAGCAAAAATTATTCAAAACCTTGAAAGAGTCCTCTGACTGGGGAGAAATAATGGATGTAGAAACAGTAGGAGCACTCAATAATAAAATATCAGAAGGTAAGATTAATGAACTTATTTTAATAGCAGAAGCATTGCAAGAGAAAAAGATAGCAGCAATTGCTGATACAATTATGAAAGATATAGACAAAAAGAAAATAATATTCATTGCTGGACCATCATCATCAGGTAAAACAACATTTGCTCATAGATTATCAATTCAATTAAGAGCTAATGGGTTAAAGCCTCATCCTATATCAGTGGATAATTATTTTGTTAATAGAGAAGATACACCTAGAGATAAAAATGGTAATTATGATTTTGAGTGTTTGGAAGCCTTAGATATTAAACAGTTTAACACAGATATGATGAATCTACTGAATGGTCAACCAGTTGAAATGCCAGAATTTAATTTCAAAGTTGGTAAAAGAGAGTATAATGGCAGAGTACTACAATTGGAGAAGAATGATTTGTTAGTAGTTGAAGGTATTCACTGCCTTAA
Organism: Vallitalea sp.; assembly: GCF_025211055.1. Lineage (GTDB taxonomy): Bacteria > Bacillota > Clostridia > Lachnospirales > Vallitaleaceae > Vallitalea. Next base: position 40,928 of record NZ_JAOARO010000046.1, read on the forward strand.
TGATAAATTATCAATGGGGATTCCAAGAGATAATATGTTCAAAATATATATTAGCGCTCTTACTCAACTAAATGTGGATAATCATAATAGAATACCAACTACAGATGCAAGATTGTTAAGAAGAATTATTAGAGATAATACTTATAGAGGTACCAATGCTGAGAAAACTATAGCTATGTGGCCATCAGTTAGAAAAGGTGAGGAATTATATATCTTCCCATACCAAGAAAAAGCTGATGTGATGTTTAATTCTGTTCTAGTTTATGAGCTGGCAGTATTGAAACAGTATGCAGAGCCATTGTTATTTAGTATATCAAAAGATAAACCAGAATATATTGAAGCAAAAAGGTTAATCAAGTTCTTGGATTATTTCTTAGGTGTTAGTAGCGAAAAAATTCCTAGAAATTCTTTAATCAGAGAATTTGTTGGTGGAAGTTGTTTTAGATAGTAATCAGGGGTTGTCAAATATCCGACAACCCTTTAATTTATATTTAATTTGGAAATGGATATTGGAATTGTAATAATTATTTCAGTTCCGATACCAAGCTTGCTTCGTACTTTTATCTTACCTTTGTGTCCTAAAATAATGATTTTAGCAATAGATAATCCAAGACCATGACCACCTGTCTGTCTAGTCCTTGATTTATCGGAACGATAAAAGCGGTTGAAAATATTACCTAAATCTTCTCGACCTATACCGATACCAGTATCTTTAATACTTATACTAATACCTGTATCTGTTCTATAACATTTTATGATGATTTTTCCTGATGGTGGAGTATATTTGATTGCATTATCTACAAAAATTCTAATAGCCTGTTTCAATCTATTTTTATCACCGCTAATTAATACATTTGGATCTATTGTATGTTCAATAATATGTTTTTTATCAATTATTCCTGTTTCTTTTATGACTTCATTCAATAACTCATCAATATAAAAATTTTCTATATTGTATTCTAGGGTCTGATTATCATGTCTGGCAAGAAATAGTAAATTTTCAACTAGATCTTTCATATTTTCTGCTTCGTTCTTAATAGCTTCAATTGACTCGTCAAGAACTTCTTCATCTTGTTTACCCCATCTTTGTAACATACTAGCATAACCATCAATTATTGAAATAGGAGTTCTTAGTTCATGGGATACATCGGAAACGAATCTTTTTTGTTTTGTATAATCTGTTTTGAGGCTATCGAGCATTTTGTTCAGTGTATATGCCAAATCTTTTAGTTCATATTTGGCTTCACTGATATTTAATCTAGCATCCATGTTATATATAGTAATATCCTTAGCCATAGTTGTCATGGTATATATAGGTTTTAAGACTTTTTTGCTTTTATGAGAACCAAATACCCAGATGATAAATAGTCCGAACAGTTCACCTACACCTACCAAAAGGACTAGAATTTTTGCTCTGTTAGTAAATGAGCTGACATTAAAATAGTAAAATATCTTATGGAACTTATTATTCAAGGAAATGATATCTTTGTATGGTAACTTCTCATTTTCTTTTATGAATTCAAAAAACTGGATTTTTGTCTCAGGATAAGGTATACCAAATAAGTTATCATCACTGGAATAGACTATATTATCATCAAGTTCTGCAATAATAATATCTGAATCTCTATAAACAGCAATTTTTCTAATTGTATCTTTTATTTCCAGGTCAGTTGCACATTCTTTTAATAAGCTTTCATCAACATTTATTTTCTTAGGTATAAAAATTTCATGTTCCAAATATAAATATCCACTAATCACAATTAATAATGTAAAAATACAACTAATGAAATACAACATAATATAATTGAAAGTTATTTTTCTTTTGATAGAGAACTTAACTTTTCTAATATTATTATTAAATATATTATTTATAAATTTCAATATAGTATAAGGTAGAATCAATATATTGATCAGTAGCTTTTTTAAGAAACCTAGAAAATTATTCATCATCTTTTATCAAATATCCTACCCCTCTTACCGTATGAATCATGTCCATACTATATTTTTGGTCAATCTTACCTCTAAGATATCGTATATATACGTCAATAATATTCGTATCACCATAGTATTCAAAACCCCAAACTTTTTCTAAAATATTTTCTCTGCTAAGAACTATGTTACGGTTTTCTAATAAATAGACAAGTAGTTCAAACTCTTTTTTAGTAAGAATAACTTCATCATCATTAACTTTTACTTGACGTTGTCTTTTATTAAGAGTCAGATTCTTGAATATTAGTACGGAATCATCTGTTATCTTATTTATTACTTTTCTCTTAAGTGCTACACGCATTCGTGCTAAAAGTTCTTCAATAGCAAATGGTTTTGTTATATAATCATCAGCACCCATATCAAGTCCCATTACTTTGTCAGATACATCGTCCTTAGCTGTAAGCATGATAATAGGGACATTAGAGGTTTGTCTTATTCTTCTGCAAACTTCTATTCCGCTTAATATTGGTAACATCAAATCAAGTATTATCAGGTCAATCTCGGATTTTAGACCTTTTTCTAGACCTTCTCTTCCGTTACATGCTATATCTACTTCATAGCCTTCGTATTTTAATTCAAGTTCTAAAAATCTAGCTATTTTAGCTTCATCTTCAACTATTAAGATCTTATTAGTCATTTATACCACCTCTTAATTTTCTATATTTACTTCGTTATAATCATCATCTTCAGTTACTTCCAACGTAGAGATTATATCATCTGTTTCTTTTTGAGTATTAGTTGGTTTTATGAAATTATCAGCTTGTGAGTATTCAGTTCTCTTTTGAATGACAACTTTACAATCTGTTAAAATAATAATTAATAACACAAATAAAAAGTCAACTAAAGTTAGATAAATATATCTCATGCGTAAAAAGAATAAAATAAATAATATTAATACAACAGGTAAATTAATCAAAGTTTCATTTTTTCTAGTAATAATTAATTTATATTTGAAAATATCTAGGATAATATCTTTTATCTTACGGGTTGTTTTTCGACAAAATGAATTTTTCCTCTTATTCAAATAATTCAAAGCTTTGTTCAAGTCACCCTTAGATTTTATAAGAGCTTTTTCTGCATCAGTATAACTTATATTCATCTTTTTTAGAATATATTCAATATCATTATCTCTAATAACCATGCTATACCTCCTTTTTTATACGATAGGAAAGTTCTATTTTTAGCATAGGAATATCTTCGCTTTTTCTTTAAATAGGAAAAATAGATTTCCTTAAAATGACATGATATTTGATAATAATAATATTATAAAAAAATAGTATTATTATTAGTTTAATATGTAATTAAAATTTAATTAATTTTAATCGGTATTAAATACTATACATATTATAATTCAATTGAAGAGAAAATGAAACCTGTTTAACGCTTATTTTTTCCAATAAAACTCATAAAAATAGTTATTAACAACATATTACAAAAAAATTAAGTAATTATGGAATATAATACATTTATAAAAAATGCCATTTGACAAATAAAATGTATAAGGATATAATAACTTATTGAGTGAGTAAGCCAAATGGTCGCGCATACTAATGCCGAAAGGCTGTATGTGAGGAAAGTCCGAGCTCCATAGGGTAGGATGCCAGATAACGTCTGGTGGAGGCGACTCCAAGGATAGTGCAACAGAAATAAACCGCCAAGTTTTACTTGGTAAGGATGGAAAGGTAAGGTAAGAGCTTACCGCCCTTTTGGTAACAAAAGGGGCATATGTAAACCCCATCTGGAGCAAAACCGCATAGAAGAGCATATAGTGGTGACCCGTCACGCTCTTGGGTAGGTTGCTAGAGCTTACTGGTGACAGTAAGTCGAGATAGATGACCATTCATGACAGAACTCGGCTCATCGGCTTGCTCATACAATTATTAAGGCTTATTGATCTAATCTCAAGTAAGTCTTTTATAATGAGCTTTAATAAGAATAATGAATTAATCGGGAATTGATATTGTATAAGGAAATTCTTATTCTGTAGGGAAGTATATGGATAATATTAATGATTCTAAGCATAATTATGCTTTAGGCGAAGAAATGTATCTTCAAGAACAATGGCTAAATGATAAAAAAGATGATGAGCGTTTCAAAGAACTGCAAAAATATGGTTTTGAGATATTTTGGTGTGTAAGGGGAAAAGGTGTTAATCTAAGATATTCAGATGATTTTATTTTTATGGATAGATGCAATTTAGATGGTTATAAAATGAACTATGGGCAAAAAAAATTAGAAGACCTATTTGATATAGATTATGTGTATGATAAAAGCAGACCAAAATTTGAATAATTGATATATAGGGAACCTTGATTTTAATTAATCAAGGTTTTTTAGTGTTCTGATATTATTGTATTCATGGGGAGTTTATAAAGGGCTAGAATTAGTATAAGAGAGTAAATAATATTTATGATTAAAAAATAATTACTTGGAATATTTCATAAATTGTATTATACTATTAATATCATTATAAATTCATAAGGGGAAAATTGTAAATAATTTTTAAATGCATAGTTATATTACATTGTTACATCACTATGCTAAAGCTAATTAATCTAGTTCTTAATATAATTAGTTTATATGGTCGTTTTATCTTAAAACTGTTAGTATCTTAATATAATATATTATATATGTAATTAATAGTTCTTATCATCTTAGATAAACTTGTATTAACATAATTCTTTCTAAATGAATGCACAAATCTTCTAAAATTAACTTTAATAATGCTAAAGTCATTTCACATAATTATTAAACAATAATATTTCTATTAAAATCCAATTATTATAATTAATTTTTAGTCCATATATAAAGATGAAGTAAAATATTTAATTCTTTTATACTTATAATCCGTAATATCTACATCTGGCAAGCCTCAAGAGATATTCATATTTATTTGATGATTAGAATACCATTAATATATGAAGCTTTTATTTATTAAGGTATTCATTCATATATAAGCAATTATTTTAAACTTTATAGATCACATAAGGTTTATTTATGATTGCAAAAAAACTTAGGGGTGTGATTTATGGAGGAAGTAATTAGTTATTTAAAGAAAAAGAGTCAACTAATTTATGACATCAATTGCATCAAAAAATACATTGAAGGAGGTGATTATGATAAGAATCTGAAAACCACTTGGGAACGTTACAAGAAAGAACTCATTGAAATTAATAAAAAGATTGAAAAATTAAGAATACCCCAGATTCAAGAATTTGATGATAAAAAGCAGATAATTATGAGTTCAATTAAAGAGCATGAAGAAAAAATTAGACTTTTAAAGAAACAGTTGAAAGATATTGATAAGATAATAATCAAATTGCAAATAGACTAAATACGACTGTTTCAAGTAAACGATAGTAAGGAGAGTAGATATGGATAAGTTAAAAAAATGTCAATGCGAAGATATGAGCGAAGAAGAAAAAATAGCCATGATAGGAGAATTCATTGAAGAATATAAAAACAAAGAAGGATCATTGATACAAGTCCTACATATTGCTCAAACAATTTACGGTCATCTACCTATTAACATCCAAAAAATAATTGCAGATGGATTAGACAAGTCTCTATCAGAAGTTTCTGGAGTTGTAAGCTTCTATTCTTTTTTCTCTACTGTCCCAAGAGGAAAGTATACTATAAGAGTCTGTCTTGGAACAGCTTGTTATGTTAGAGGTGGTAAGAAAATCCTTGATAAGTTAGAAGAAATATTGGGCATTGGTATAGGTGAAACTACAGAAGATAAAAAATTCACTCTTGAAGTAATGAGATGTATAGGAGCTTGTGGCTTAGCTCCAGCAATATCAATTAACGATACTGTATATAAACAAGTAAATCCGGATAAACTCAGTGAAATACTAGAGAATTATTAGTTGAAGGAGATGAAGTCATGGCAAAGATAATGAATATTAGTGATTTAAAGCGAGTAAAAAAAGAATTTGATGAAATGACAAAAAAATATCAATATAATTTACATGTATGTTTTGGTGCTGGATGTATTTCTTCAAATTGTAAAGATGTAAAAGATGCTCTTGTAGAAGCTTTGGAAAAGTATAATTGTGAGGATAAGGTATTGATTACTGAGACTGGATGTATAGGAGCCTGCCATCTTGGTCCATCACTTCTTGTAGAGCCTGGAAATATCTACTATATTAAATTACAACCTGAAGAGATGGAAGAAATAGTAATTAAACATATTCTTGGAGGAGAAATAGTAGAAGAAAAATGTTATTACGATGATATTTCCATGAAACATATACATAAATTAAATGATATACCCTTTTTTGATAAGCAGAAAAAGATTGTTTTAAATAATTGTGGACAGATTGATTTCAGTTCAATTGATGAGTATATAGCTAATGATGGTTATTTGGCAATAGGAAGCATATTTGAAAACAAATGTCCAGAGGAAGTTGTTAGAGTTGTTAAGGATTCTGGCCTAAGAGGTAGAGGTGGTGGCGGATTTCCAACTGGACTTAAATGGGAATTTGCTGCAAAGAGTAAGTCAAAACAAAAATATGTTATTTGTAATGCTGATGAAGGTGATCCAGGAGCATTTATGGATAGAAGTCTCTTAGAAGGAGATCCTCATGCTGTAATTGAAGGTATGACTATTGCTGGGTACGCTATAGGTGCTAACAAAGGTTATGTATATGTACGTGCAGAATATCCTTTGGCAGTAGAGAGACTTAATGTTGCCATTGAGAAAGCCAGAGAATATGGATTGTTATCAGATAATATTATGAATAGTGGTTTTTCTTTTGATATTGAAATTAGAATTGGAGCAGGAGCTTTTGTTTGTGGTGAAGAGACTGCACTTATGAATTCAATAGAAGGAAAAAGAGGAGAACCAAGACAAAAACCACCATTTCCTTCTGATAAAGGTTTATTTGATAAGCCATCAATAATTAATAATGTAGAGACATTTGGTAATGTGCCTTATATCATTTTATATGGTGCCGATTGGTTCAAAACATTTGGAACAGAGAAAAGCAGTGGTACAAAAGTTTTTGCATTAGCCGGTGCTATACACAATACAGGTATTGTAGAAGTTCCTATGGGAGTTACACTCGGCGATATTGTATATGATATAGGCGGTGGTATTAAAGATGGGAAAAAATTTAAGGCAGCTCAGACTGGTGGACCATCAGGTGGTTGTTTAACTAGTAATTGCCTTAATACACCTATAGATTATGATTCATTGAAGTCAAAAGGAGCTATTATGGGTTCTGGTGGACTTATTGTCATGGATGAAGATAATTGTATGGTTGATGTAGCAAGATTTTTTATGGAATTTGTTCAGGAAGAATCCTGTGGTAAATGTGTTCCTTGTAGACTTGGTACTAAGAGGATGTTAGAAATTCTTGAAAGAATAACTCAGGGGAAAGGTGAAGAAGGAGATATAGAGAAATTAATAGAGCTTGGAGAAACTATTAAGGAGACTGCTCTATGTGGTCTTGGACAAACAGCACCTAATCCTGTTTTAAGTACTATCAAAGAATTTAGAGAAGAATACGTCGAACATATAAGAGATAAAAAATGCCGAGCAGGTGTGTGTACTGATCTTTTTATTTCACCTTGTCAAAATGCCTGTCCTGCGGGAGTCAATGTTCCAGGTTACATAAGTCTGATAGGTGCTAATAGGTTAAGGGATGCATATAATCTAATTAGAAAAGATAATCCTTTCCCAGCTGTTTGTGGTAGAGTATGTACCCATCCTTGTGAAAGCAAATGTCGGCGTGAGCAATTAGATGAGGCTCTTGCTATTAGAGATTTGAAGAGGTATATAGCTGATATAATTCTTGAATCTGATGAACCTTTTGATGATTTGAAATTCCCGCCAAAGGGTAAATCTATTGGAATTATAGGAGCAGGTCCATCTGGTCTTACCTGTGGTTATTATCTTTCAAGACTTGGTTATGATGTAACAGTTTATGAATCTCATGATACTGCTGGTGGTATTCTAAGATATGGTATCCCAGAATATCGTTTACCAAGAGATATATTACAAAAGGAGATAAAAACTATTGAACAAGCTGGTGTTAAGATAGAGCTTAATACAGAAGTTGGTATAGATGTGGACTTTGAAAGACTTAGAAAAGAGCATGAGGCTGTTTACGTAGCTACTGGTACCCAATATTCTAATAAGATTAATGTAAAAGGCGAAAACCTAAAGGGAGTATATCATGGACTTGCTTTCTTAAAAGATGTTAATAAAGGTAAAGATGTCAAGGTTGGAAATAAAGTTGCAATAATCGGAGGAGGAAACACTGCTATTGATGCAGCAAGAGTAGCCCTTAGATTAGGTGCCAAAGAAATACATATTCTATATAGAAGAAATATAGAAGATATGCCAGCAGAAAGAAGAGAAGTAGAAGAAGCTCTCGAAGAAGGGATTATAATCCATACACTTGTATCGCCTATAGAGATTATTGGAGAAGACCATGTGGAGAAAATCAAATTAGTTAAGCTTTTACAAGGTAATTTTGATGTTACAGGTAGAAGACGACCTACTGTAATTGAAGGTTCAGCTTTTGAAATGGAGTTTGATATGATTATTCCTGCGGTTAGTCAACATTCAGACCTTCCATTCATAAACAAAGATGAAGTAGAGATGACTAAATGGGGTACATTTGTTGTAGATGATAAGAGTAAGATGACTAATATAGATGGTGTATTTGCCGGTGGCGACGTAGTACGAGGGCCAGACACTGTTATATGGGCTATTACTGACGGTAAAGAAGCTGCAATTTCTATAGACAAATTTCTAGGCGGAGATGGAGTTCTTAATACTGGAAAAGATATAGAAATTCCAAAACCAGAAGCTGATGTAAGGGTATCTGAGCATATGAGATTTGAAATGGATAATGCATCACCAGAAGAGAGAAAAAATAACTTTAAAGAAATATCAAAAGGATTCCATAGACTTAATGCTATAGCTGAATCCATGAGATGTTTAAGATGTGACAAAAGATAGGAGGAGTAATAATGGTAAGAATAACAATCAATAATAAAGAATTTGAAGTACCTGAGGATATTACAATTTTAGAAGCTGCCAAGATGAATGGTATTCTAATTCCTAATTTTTGTTACCTTGAAGATGTTCACAAGAATGGTTCCTGTAGAATATGTTCCGTTGAAGTAGAAGGAGCAAAAACTCTTCAAGCGGCATGTATGACAAAAGTTACAGATGGTATGGTAATCCATACTAATACAAAGAAGGTTAGACAGGCAAGAAAAATAATATATGAATTAATGCTGTCAGACCATCCAAAAGACTGCCTAAGCTGTGATAGGAACAGAAATTGTGAATTCCAAGAGTTAGGTGAGTTATTAAGTATAACAGATAATAGTTATGAAGGCGAAATGTCAAGATGTTATATAGATGACAATAACCCTTGTATAGTAAGGGACCTATCAAAATGTGTTTTGTGTAGAAGGTGTGTAACTATATGTAACGAAGTTCAAGGTGTAGGAATTCTCAATAACCAAAACAGAGGCTTTAGCACATTTGTTGGTCCTACTGAAGGATTGAATCTTGATGATATTAACTGTTCATATTGTGGGCAGTGTACTACAGTCTGTCCAGTAGATGCTCTTAGCGAAAGAGATTCCATCAAAGATGTATGGAAGATGTTAAATGAGGAAGGTAAGAGAGTTATAGTTCAGACAGCACCTGCTGTTAGGGCATCTCTTGGTGAAGAGTTCGGTTATGAACCTGGTACATTAGTAACTGGAAAAATGGCTTCAGCTCTTCGTGAATTGGGATTTGATGATATATTTGATACTAATTTTGCTGCCGACCTTACTATAGTAGAGGAAGGTAATGAATTATTGCAAAGACTGGGCAAATTCGTTAATAGGGAGGAAGTAGCTCTTCCTATGATTACAAGTTGTAGTCCAGGTTGGATAAAATATATAGAAAACAGATTCCCAGAACAATTAGCTCATCTATCATCTTGTAAATCACCACATATGATGTTAGGAGCTCTAGCAAAATCATATTATGCTGAAAAGATAAACGTAGATCCAGAAGATATCTATGTTGTATCAATAATGCCTTGTACAGCTAAGAAATATGAGATAACAAGAAAAGAGATGGAGAAAGATGTTGATGCTGTACTAACAACAAGGGAATGTGCAAAAATGATAAAAAGTGCAGGGATAGATTTTGTTAATCTTCCAGATAGTAAGTTTGATAACCCTTTTGGTATTTCTACTGGTGCAGCAGATATATTTGGTACTACTGGTGGTGTTATGGAAGCTGCTATAAGAACAGTTTTTGAGATTCTAACAGGTGATGAATTACCATTTGATAATCTACATGTAAAAGAAGTAATGGGGCTTTCATCTATAAAAGAAGGAGAATTATTTATTAAGAAAGCTACAAAAGAGTATAGGGCATTTGAAGGTCAGACAGTAAAAGTAGCTGTTGCAAGTGGATTAGCTGCTGCTAGAATTCTTCTTAAGCAGATAGAAGATGGAGTATCTCCGTACCATTTCATTGAGATTATGGCTTGTCCTGGGGGATGTCTCAGTGGTGGAGGTCAACCTAGACCAACAACTAAGGATGTAAGAGAAAAAAGGATGAAAGCAATCTATAGAGAAGATGAAGGAAAAGATCTTAGAAAGTCTCATGAGAATCCTTTTATTGTTAAGCTATATGAAGAGTATCTTGGAAAACCACTTGGACATAAGTCTCATGAATTATTACATACCCATTATGTTAAACGTGGTTTGTATAATGAATTAATTAAGTGAATTATATGGTTTTCTATAATCAATGGGTAGGAGAAATCTCCTACCCATTGATTCTAAGTGTGCCCAGCATGGGCACAATCTAATGGGTTAAAGTCCCTAACGCGACCTAGTAGTGGTAAGCGTATAGCCAATGACAAGGGTGTCCTTGGTGACGAGGAATCTGAAGGAAGTCGGATGGCAAATCTCTGGTCTGACGAACAGAAATCATATCAGGCAATTACTATGGATAAGGCTGCTTAACAAGTCAAAGTCCAATAACTACTCGGAAATAGTAATTGTATATATGGCAGATATATGGAGAGGAAGATTGTGTTCTTACCTGGGGAGGTCTTACGGACATAACATAAACGATATAACATTCGTAGTTATGGTTGAAACAAGATTTAT
>NZ_JAOARO010000047.1 GCF_025211055.1 Vallitalea sp.
ACTCTTGGAATAGTTTAAACATATGCTCCCAATCAACTTCTACATATCTTGTTGCCATAGGCAATACCTCCTAAATATTTATATTTGGAAGTATATCTCTATTTACAGAGGATAGCTAGGCGGCAGTCATTTGACGCTTACGGTAATACGATAAGCGTGCTAGGACTGCAAAGTGCCTTTCCGCTAAACATGGACGTTTAGCGGAAAGGAAAAGTATCACCTATAGAATCTTACCAAAACCTGTAGCCACAAAGAATATTAGAGAGATGGCATTTACGGAAGAATGCCACAAGCCCATCTATATAGCCTTTGTCTTTATAAGCACTATTAATTAATAGTATTTTTTAAAATTACTTTGAGTAATTTTCATTAAGAAAAATTTTCATGCGTATGCCGTAATTTTTTAACGTTTTAGGGTTGCAAAAAAATTTGTCCTGTGCTATAATCTTCAAGCGAGGTAATGTAGCCTCAGTTTTTTACGGAAAAACTGATGTGTACCCAGTAAATATGCAGTTGTGGCGGAATTGGCATACGCGCTAGACTAAGGATCTAGTGTCCGATAAGGACTTGGGGGTTCGAGTCCCCCCAACTGCACTGGCTTTAAAGGAATAATGGCTGTCAACCAAAAAAGGTTTGACAGCCATTTTGACAGCCATAAAAACAGATAGTATCATCTGAACTATCTGTTTAGTTATTATATTTAATTATTATTTCCAATTTTATATGCTTCAACTTCTACTATTCCCTGAATCTCTGATAGTACTTCTTCGTATTCAAATAATAATTCTTTATTATTCCCCAAAACACATTTTAACCTATTAAAAATATTAATACTTTTATTTGATAAATCCATATATCTTTCATTTTGTGATAATGCTATTGAGCATTTTCTATTTATATACTCTTCTTCTAATTGTTTCATGTAACGTTCCTCCCAATTCACCTGTAAATACATTGCTACGATTATTGCTACCAAGTGCATAAATAAATTATACACCCGAACATATGTTCTGTAAAGTTAAGATTTTGGTTAAGAGGTGTTATTTAATTTTATGTCTCGTATTATGTCCACTATGCTGTCAAATTCTAGGTTTATGAGTGAATTTAACATAAGATTACCTTCTTTGATTTTTTATTTATCTCCTATGGCTATTATAACACCAAACATGGTTTATGGGTTTCTGAATATATTAACTATAGTTAATGTTGTCTATACAATTAATCCTCATCTAATAAATCTCTAACTTTAACATTAAGTGCCTTTGCTATCTTTTCTAGGTTTTTGAGAGTTGGGGATCTCTTATAGCTTTCAATAAGTGATATAGAAGCCGCTGTTATTCCCGCTTTTGCCCCTAACTTATTTTGACTTAATCCTTGTCTTTCTCTAATTTCTCTTATTAGTAATCGCATGATGTCCCCCTGGTGATATATAGTGTCTACACTATAAAGTGTATGTTTCTTGCTATGCTAAAAATTATACATTATAATCGCCTTGAATGAGGTGGAAAATTATGGGCAGTATTAGAAAAGAAATAATGTACTTTATTAAGAAACATGATTTTAAGGTTAAAAACGTATCTAAACAGTTAAATATAACGAGTCAAAACTTTGCTAATAAGCTAACCAGGGAGACTATTAGCTATAAAGACGTAAAAAAGATAGCCGATATGCTCGGCTATGATATAGTGTGGAGAAAAAGGCAGAAATAGAGCCTACCGTTTAACATATGTTATGGTAGGCTATTGTTATGTACTAATCAGTGCTTTAGTAGTTGTAAAACAAACCAAAAGAATATACTTAATTGGTAACTTCATTATCTTATTGTATTTATATTATTTTTATCATTACATACATATTTCATAAAAGTATATTTATCTTTTTATATAAAGTTTTGTTAATATAAATACAATAAATACAAAATATATTTATTGATATTTATTACCATCATTATCATATCCAATTATTTTATGGTCACCCGTGAATCCTTCATATAACCACATTCTATATTTACCATTTGTTTGAATTATTTCAGTGTCAATTGCTTCAGAATTACTTTTTATCATTTCTATTTTTGTTATTTCTGTGTTGTAAATGTATCCATAATATAATACAGAATTATTATTATTACCATAATTGAACTTAATATTAAAAGAAAAATTTGGAGAATAAGATGTGTTAAACTCCTTTTTTATTTTATATTTATTGTTTTTTATCATTATACTTATTACTTCTAGAATATCTCCTGTAGATGAAGGATTTTCATAAAATAATAGAATTTCATCGTCAATAATTCTAGAATATACTATCTCTCCATTCATACCACTAGACTTTAATTTGAAATCTAATGAGTTAACATACCAATTTATAAATATAAACACGGTAATTAATAGAACTGCAAATAGATATATATTTAAATTACCTTTAATTATTAATTTATTTTTCATATCATCATCCTCATTATTAATAAATTCAAACCAACAAATATAATACGTTAACATTTACAAATTTACTCGTTTAAGTTTATTATTATATATCATAAATTAAATTTTTAAAATTATATTTAATGTGATGGCATCTTTTCACAAGATGCCATCTTTATTCTATCTATTTGCTCAACGTTGAATTACCTGTGTAAGTAACTGCATCGATGTTTATGTTCCCTGGATCCATATTAACAGCATATTTCATGTAGTATAATCCTGCAAAGATATGTGTTGTCACTACTAGATGTCATTGCTCCCTCTAGAAAATCCAATTCAGGAGTATAATAATCTGTTGACTTAACTAGATATTGTACAAAATTTGAAGATATTCCACCACCAGTTTTAGTCGCAATTATTTTTCTACCAAAATCTATTGGCAAACTAGCACCCCATGGATAAGATATAGTTATTGAAGAAGAATGGCTTATATCACTTTCCGGAACTATTTTAAGTATTGTTCCACTATAATTTTTTAATTTTACTTCAATTTCTTTAATAAAGTGCACTGTACCTTCGACTGCTCTTTTGTCAGCATCGATTCTATATTCAGCAAAATGATAATATTTCCCCCCTGATGAAGGGGCACTTGGATCTTCATAAACAATTAATGATGATCTCACATCAGCACCTCTATGAGCATCAAAACTTGTTGTAGAATCAGCAATATTCCATGAAGATAGAGACCTTGTGGTAGATACTGAAGAATCAGAAATAATCTTTGGTTCTTTAGAATCAAGCGTACTAAAATCACTTTCTAAAACTCTTTCAAAGGTACTTGTTATAAATTTTTCACTTGTGTCTGCAACATTGATATTAACATAACGATGTTTACCGTTATCTTCGTATATCATTGTACCAACTTTTGTAAGATTTACTTCTCTCTCATTATTCCTTCCAATAGATGAATCCATTGCTTCATTTTTTAATTCAATTTTAGTTAAATCCTCACGAATAATTATTTTCTTACCATCTCTTATCCAATTATTTATTTGCATAGCAGTAACTTTTTGATTTGATTCTACCATTATGTGATTGCTTTGTAAAGATGCTACTATTGTATTATTATTATTACCAAATAAACAAAAAATAAAACTCAAAAGCACTAAACTAGTTACAATTTTTTTTCATCTTGTTTCTCCTTTTTATCGAATATATTAATATGCATGCTTTTATGATTAAGCTCGAGCATAAGAATTATATCATAATTTGCAGCATTATCATACTATTTATTTAATTTATGTGAATTTTTTATTTTTTTATATTTTACTTAAACCTTATATAACCACAAATAATGACAAAAGGTTACAAATTATTTTATTTTTATTACTTTTAACTAGATTTAGTTTGTACTTTTTATTTATATTTACAAGCAATATTTTATTATTTAAATATTACAATTTATGCAATATTTATATTCACCTTTTTACTTAATAGATATCAGTACTAATAATGCATAAAAAAATAATCTACCCATAGCTTAAGGTAGATTTTATATACTAAATATAACTTTAATTAAGTTCTTTATATACTGCATATCCACTAAGTAATGTTCCAAAACCTCCTACTAAAGATAACACTAAACCAACAATTCTAAAATTTGATGTATTAGTATCAATTATTCTTTCGTATGAACTTGTATCCATACAGCCGCCACAACTTTGTATAGCTTTTTCTCCCATACTTTCCCCTATTGAACCAGAAAAAAGAATTAAAATAATACCAATAGCGAATAAAACTGCCATAACTTTTAATGATTTTTTTGCCATTCTAAACTTAGTATATATCTTACTTTTATTATTATCTTCTATACAATCAAAGAGTTCAATATTACATTCCTTACAAACTTTTACTTCATCCTCATATTCTTCTTTACAATTCGGACAATATTTCATTAACAACCTCTCCTTAATTAAAAGCAATTCCCGATAAGCACCTACTAATATTAACAGATAATATAATAATAAGCAATAAAAAAGAACCTATCTTCAATTAAGAACATAGGTCCTGTACCTGTCCAAAAGCTTGTTTTAGTTAATATATTATTTATCTTACTCTTACATATATACGTCCTAATTCTTTGCCTGTTTCATCAAGTGCACTTATGTATGTTAAGCCTTCACTTATTGCAGTTACTTTGCCTTTAGCGGATACGGTTGCAATTGTAGAATCGTCTGTTTTCCATGTTACCTTTAGAGTATTCATTAAGTTACCAACTACTAATCTACATTTTTCACCAGTATTTAAGTCTACTGCTAACTGCAAATCTAAATCGACAACTAAAACATTGATTGTCTCAGTATATGAACCATCTTTATTTGTACAAGTTATTACTGTATCACCTAACTTTAATGCTTTTACTTTACCATTTGCATCTACTGTTGCTATGGTCATATCTGAAGAAGTCCATGTCATTTCTATATTATCAGTTAAATCATCTGTTACACTTAACTGTTTTTGTCTATTTACTTCAAGGACTAATTTTACTTTTTTATCAGATGCTTTTATTATAGCCGAAACTTCGCTTGAGTTAGGGCTTTCTGCACCATCTTTTACTGCTCGTACTACATAATAATAAGTTACTCCTGGTTCAACATTTGCGTCTATGTAAGTTGTCTCTGTTATATTGCTAGCTATAACTGTATCTACGGCACTTGATGTTGTTGACCTTAATATTGTATAGTTATCTGCACCATCTACTACATCCCAATTTAGAGTTATATTAGGATTAGATGGCACTGCAGTTAAATTTAACGGTATGTCAGAAAACTGAAATGGTAATAGTTCTCCATTTTCATCTATATCTATTGCATCTATACTAAATCTTTTGGAATCTTGTGGTGCTATTTCTACAGTATGCTCTTTATTTACTAAATCCTGTTTTTCGAATTGTATATGCTGGTAATCATTATTATGATTAGTTGCACCTTGATTATAGTGATACTCAATTCCATCTATTTTTATACTTATATTCCTTGTATAATCCTCATGAAGCACGCCTATAATTCTAATTTTACTTCCAATAAAATCAAATTTTATTTTTACATCTGTAGAATTACCAGTATAATGATAAGTACTATTGTAATAAAGACCACTATTATTCGCTTTGGTGATATTTTTATAGCTAATCATTTCTGCGGAATCATCATACCTTTTCCATCCTTCTTCCGGACTCGTCAAACTATCACCAACTGATGCTGCATAAACATTAACCCCACTTAAAACCATTATCATTGCAAAAAACAAAACTAAATTTCTTATTTTCTTCATTATAAATCAATCCTTTCTCTTTTGTTATTCCAGATTATATCATGTTACACATCTAAAATATAGTCTTATATTTGATATATTTATGTATTATAATACAATGTTGTAGTTTTTTCGACAAAATATGCATACTATTTTATCAACTAAATTATGAAACTAAATTTAGTTCTTTTATATCTGTGTCTAAGTACATTAATGATATAAATAATTAGTTGTTGTCCTCAACGTAATTCCTTAAATAATCCTCTACAGCATTACTTGTTGTATATTCAACACATAGAACTCTTTCCATAAATGCATTATCATTTTTACTTAAATATTTACTTGCTTCACCAGGTATAAAACAATAAAATAATTCCTTTTGAGCTTCTTGAATTAATTCTTTCTGCCTTTTCAATGATTGTTCTTTAATAAAGTCATTTAATTTATTCTCATATTCTTTAGCTTCTTCTCGTTCATCTAACTCTACATAACTTTCTATTAATCCTTTCATATAATTTATATGCTTAGTTATGTCTTGCTGAGTTGGATTAAATCTACTAAGGTTAAATTTATATTCAGTTTCTTCATATCCTTTAGAGTATGCTTTTATGGCTAGTTCTGTTGCTAAGGATTTAATGTTCTTATATTCTCTTTGTAATTCCATATCTATTTACTCCTGGTATCCAAAATTATAAGCTAAAAAATATTTCTTTGATATGAGCATACTTACCAATACAAGTTAATTCTATAATCTCTTTTCTTTTCTCAAATTCCATATTAGCTATGACTAAATCAGTATCTAATATTTGTAATTCATCTAATGCTTTATTGATTTGTAAATTAAGGTGCTCCCGAGTGACCTTATCTTTTGCAACTAGAATTTTTCTTATATCTTTTGCTTTATACCCTAATAAGAATTGATTAAGCATATTAGCTTCTTTGATGTATTCTTCTCTATCGGGTTCTATACCATTATGTTTTTCCATGTACTTACTTTTAAGTACACTACACATTTCTTTAAATGACTTCTTTTCTGGATTCCTTATCATTTCCCATTGTTCATAGTCTTTAAGAGCCTTTTCTACCTTAATGAAGTATTTCCTTACTAATCGTCCTATGTCTGTATTTTCCATCATAGAGACATTTTTAGCTGTATCCATTGTAAGGGTATAATCTGTCTGAGGTCTTTTTAAATTACTATTTTCAACATCGACAAAATTGTCGAGCTTAGAGAAATCCTTATTTTCCTCAAATCCCTTATCAATTATCTTTCTACATACCCATTTATTAAACTCCCCTTGTGGCTGTCCTAGTTGCTTCCATAATGACCTTGCATCCACATCGTTAGTACCTAATAATATAGGAAGTTTCTTTTGATAATCCATAACAACTTTTGCTTCATCTTGCGTAAAATTAAGTTTTTCAATTAGTTCTCTCTTAGTAAATACTTTTGCTCTATTTCCATCTTGTAATTTTATTATTTTCATATATGATTTATCCTCTCAATTCTAATTTTGGGTACAAAAAAGGGCATAGCTTTTCGCTACACCCTACATGAAAGGATTAAAAGGCTTACACTCCTTTAATAATCCAATTAAAAAACACCTCTATAGGTGCTTACTGTGGCTTGTCAAGTGCTGTACTTTTACCAAAATAAAAAGCTATTACCATCAATACAACCTCAAAGGCTTTATCTGGTCCAATAGCTCCCATCATGCTTAGGATAAAAAACAAAATAGTAATAAGCAATGCTATAATCTTTCTAACCTCTAACAATGCTGTTATTTTTTCTTTCATAATAAAATCTCTCCCATCTCTTTATATTTAGTTTAATAGTTTCTAATAGTTGTTCTTTACTAAACAAGTCTTTAATCTTATATTATGTCTAACAAGTTGGCTACTACTGTCGCTAATTCTGCTCTAGTAACTGTTAAGTTAGGCTTAAATTCTCCATCTGGAAAACCTTCCATTATTCCAGCTGCTACCACTTTATAAATATTATCTTTAGCCCAATGTCCCCCCCAACTGCATCAACGATTTTATCGCATTTATAAAGGCTATATCATTATGATATAACCTTTTTTTGATTACTTTTTATTTGGTCTAGTACGCTTAAGGGGTTAAATGGATAATTAGATATGATATAATTAAATTACGATATACAATAACGATTAACCGCTATAATGTGTATTATATAACGTTAAGTCGTAAACACCAATAGTAATTAACGAAAATCCGATAAAAAATTAAGGAGAATTTTATGAGCACAATCGGTTACAGATTTAAAACATGGAGAATAAGGGAAAAACTAACTAGAAAGGACATCAATACAATTGCTGGAATACCGTTAAGCACAATTGCAGATATAGAAAATGATAAAACAATTCCATCAGGAAAAACTTTAATACCTTTATATGAACATTATAAACTACCAATAACTTATATACTTCCTGGAAATGAAAACTCAACATTAAGTGATGATAGGAAAACATTGCTTAATATATATAATAATTTAGATGATATTAACAAAAAAATAGCTATGAGCGAATTAAAACATATACTTGAAATTCAAGAATTAAAAAAAGAACAATAAAAAAATAGGGTTTAAGGTGTTCTCCTTACCCTATTTTTATTTATGTATGCTATAATTAATATTGAAAATTAACTCGTTTCTTAGAAATACATAATTATAGATTTAAGGAAGGAGGCAAAAATTGAACACTACTGATAAATTAATGAGACACTGTAGAGAATCTATTAAACATATATTGTATACAAATATCATATTAAATATCTCAACAAATAAAAGCGACACGAACTATAAGGTTAGAATAACATAATCTAATAAACGATTTAATATTTCAAAAAATATATTAAAAATGGGATATTAAATAATAATGAAAAGAACTAAAACACAAAATGAATTTATAAAACAGATGAAAACTTTGGACAAGGAAGGCAAAACTAAAAGTACAGGCTTTACAAGTTTTATAGAAAAAAATTACATTAATGGCTACTATGGCAAAAAAATATATAAACGCAAACTAATAACTATAAGTTCAATAGCTGCAATACTTATATTTATTTTGAGAGGTACATTTATACTTTCATTCATAACCAGTACTTATAATAATTTTGCTATATCAGCAAATTTACCTACAATATCTAATTTATTTAATATAGATAAAAAATCAATAAGAGTAACCGTGATGAATGAAATAATTGATTTAGGAGATTACTTATCTGACATAATAAAATATAACAATTATATTATGGGTAATATAAATGACTTGGATACTGATACTATTAAGAATAACTTAGCTTTACTTAATGAAATTGATCTAACTGGTTATGAAGAAGTAAATGATATAAAAGCTAATATTGTAGTTATACTAAATAAGTCAATATCAATTCATGAAATAGTCTTAGATAATACAAATGATATAAACTTTAAGGAATTTAAAATATTGTATAAAGATTATCTCAAAATAATAGAGAAAAATCGTACAGATGTAATAACAACATTAGACGAATTTAATATTGAACATCATGAAGATAATAATAAGATACATATGACAGTAAGAGAATAAAAAAATTAGTATAAAATATTACCTACTAAAAAATAGGGTTAAAGGTGTTATTCCTTCGCCCTTTTTTATTTATGTAAGTTTATAGTACTATACATTAAACAAATATTTAATGCATAGTAAATATTAACTAATTAGTTAATATTTTTATGTTGCATACCATTAAGAGTTAAAAAAGGAATAAAAAATAGGGTTAAGGAAAATATCATCCTTTACCCTTTCTTTGTTTATAGCAATAACTAATTATTTTTATAATTTAGTTGTTAATTAAAATTCTTCAAATAATTCTGTTCCACGAGAATCAGTTGAAGCACCTCCACTAAAACTCACAGATAATGGTCCAAAACTTAATCCTATACTTCCACTACCTTTAATATGTATGTATTTTGCGTATAACTCACATTCTTTATCACTTGGCGTAGATGGGCGTTTACTTATTGTTACAGAACAAAAAACATAGTTATCTATCACATAATAGTGATTATCAATGGAACCTTTAATATCAATATCCCATCCAACACCATCTTTACTTGAATAGCATACACCGTTATCGGTCTTAGTTATTATCTTACCATCTTCACGTTTGTATTGACAATAATACCTATACTCTCCTGAAACAACTCTAAAATAATCTCCATCCCAAGAAACACCTATTAAATCTTGTAATTTCCAATATGGGATTTCTTCCCAATCATACATAAGATAGATTACTTTGAACTTCTCACCATCTTTATATTCTGTAGCAGTTGTTATTCTAAACATTAATTCATCAGATGGTATAACACTCATTGGCATAATATTTTTATTTTCATTCAAAAATACCTGTTTAGTACTACAAAAAGTTAAATTCCTATTCAATATCCATTTTTTGCTCATAAACCATTTCATTAATAACATCCAGAGGAAATCCATTTTCCAATAATTGTTCGTCAATTGGCATATCATTTGCATTAACTAATAATAAATTTGATGATAATAATATAATTCCTAAAGCTAATGAAAGTACTTTTCTCATTTTATTTTTTCATTTTTTTAATTTTTTATTATATTGAAAAATATTAATTTATACTATATAATAATATATGCAATTAAATAATTAATCAATAGATTAGGGGTCATAATAATGAAAAAAAGAATAATTTTTGTTATATTAAGTATTTTATTGATAGTGATATTATTATTTAAGTTTCTACCAAAAAATAATTACAAAGATATTGGTATCACTGGGGCACTAGTTATTAAAAAGGAAATTAATAATAATAACTATTTTATAATAGTAAATCATTTTAATCAAAATACCGATGATATATTAACTGTAAAAATTAAAGTAGATGACGAAAACACATGGAATTTAATAGAAACAAATAATTTTTACACTATTTCTTATTCGAATCAAAAAAGTAAAGAATTTATATTGCACCAAATAGAAATAGCTAACAAGAACTTTCAAAAAATGTATGGCAATAAGTTTATTAATTATAAAAAAGAACAGGATTAAAAGTATTTTCTTTTAATCCTATTTTTTATGTTATCTATAACGTTCATTGATTTATAAAATATATACTTATTACATATATATTATAAATATTTAGTCGAACATTAGTTCTTTTCAATCTTGTGCTATCAAAGATAAGACAATACTATAATAACTATTTTTTACCAATATTGGACTAAGGATCTAGTGTCCGATAAGGACTTGGGGTTTCGAGTCCCCCCCCAACTGCATTAACGATTTTATCGCATTTATATAGGCTATATCATTATGATATAACCTTTTTTGGGTTACTTTTTATTTGGTCTAGTACGCTTAATGGGTTAAATGGCATGTAAATTATTTACATTTTTATGCTTGCAAGTAACTGGTCTATTGGTGTTAAATTTACCTTTGCTATTAAGTAAGAATTAGCACATTGATAATAGTTTTTAGTTGTACTTAAACCTTTATGCCCTGCCAGTTGCTGAACCTAAAAAGCGTCATTCGTTTCTAAACATTTTCTAGTTATAAATGTATGTCTAAACAAATGTGTATTTCCTCTTGTGATTCCATTACTCTTCACATGAGTATCAATATAAGACCTGATTGTCCTACTTGTTATCCCCTTATTATTTCTATTTACAAACAATAAGTTAGGGTTTTTATCTTCAAATGGTATAATGCGTTTCTGTAAATACTTGTTTACTGCCCTAATGGTTGCTAATGATATAGGAACTCTTCTATCTTCATGACCTGGATAGGCTATACTTAACTGGACAGATATTTTAAGGTCATGTAAAAATCAAATCACATTTTAAGAGAAGAGAGATTAATCATGACCAATAAAAGAAGACCAAGACGTACATTTACAGATGATTTTACGAATCAAATAGTGTAACTTTACCTTAATGGGAAAAGGAAATGTGATTAGAAACAATTGTCACAAATACAGTGTATCAGCAATGTGTAAAGTCCTGCAAATTCCAAGAAGCACGTATTATTAGCAAGGTTACAGCAAACGAGATGAATTGACAAATGAAATTATCACTATTTTTAGGGCTAGTCGTACCAATTATAGCACAAGAAAAATCAAGGTAGAATTAGCAAAAGTAGGCTATCAAGTCTCTAGACGTTGTATTGGTCGTATTATGAAACAAGAAGGGCTTGTGTCGGCATGGCATATACGATTACTCAGTTCAAACCTCACAAATCCAAGTATAATGAAGCCAAAATCGAAAATCTTAATTTAAGAAATTGATTTTACTGAAGATGAAAAAGTATTAATTAATAAAATTTAGAACTTTATCAGAAAAGCGAAAGTAAATCATTGGGAAATTTGAACATATGGCAGATAATTAATAACTAGAAGTAATAATATAATAATAAGGTTAAAGATAACCCCTATTTTTTACTTACCATCACTAAAATTAAGTAAATTCATGTATTTTGATACACAAAAATTTATGTTATAATATATATTGAAAATTAACTCGTTTTTAGAAATTTAGTGACTATTTAAAAAGGAGGAATATGAACACGATTGAATAAATCATTGAGACACTAGGAGAGATCCATTAATCCTATATTTATATAACTACAAAAAAACATCTCAACAAATATAAGTGACACGTTTCATATAAGTACAAATAACTTATCTAAAAGCGAATTAAAATTTATAATTTATTAAAAATGTAGAAGGAGTAATTATGTACACATTAATTTTAGTTTCGGTTATATTTGTTGTAATAATCATTATTAAATCTTTATCTAGTAATAATGAAAGTACAAATAATAATACCCCAACGGACAATCCAACTAATGAATCAAAAAAAACTACTAACTCTAAAAATGACTATAGTAATGCATACTATGGAGTTAATAGTTTATTATCAAAAGCAGAATTTAGTTTTTACAAAATACTTTATAATATATGTTTAGAGCTAGACGTAACTTTATTTACTAAAGTACGTGTCGCAGATATTATTAAAGTTGGTAAAATAGAAAACAGACAAACATATTTTAACAAAATCAAATCCAAACATGTAGACTTTGTATTATGTAACACTCAAACTTTAAAACCTATTATCTGTATTGAATTAGATGATAAATCTCATAATAACAATGATAGAAATAATAGAGACAAGTTTATGGATGAAATTATAGGAATTGCAGGATTTAAAAGTTTACATATCAAATGTTCATATAGTTACAATAGACAATTGCTTAAAGAAAAAATACAAAATGAATTAAATAGTTAATTATAATAGGGTTAAAGGAATATCCTTTACCCTTTCTTTATTTATAGCAATAACTAATTATTTTTATAAATTTGTTGTTAATTAAAATTCTTCAAATAATTCTGTTCCACGAGAATAGGTTGAAGCACCTCCACTAAAACTCACAGATAATAGTCCAAAACTAATCCTATACTTCCACTACCCTTAATATGCAAAAACCATAATTATCTACCACATAATAGTAATTATCAATGGAACATTTAATATCAATATCCCAGCCAACACCATCTTTACTTGAATAGCTTACACCATTATCGGTCTTAGCTATTACCTTACCATCTTCACGTTTGTATTGACAATAATACCTATATTCTCCTGAAACAACTCTAAAATAATCTCCATCCCAAGAAACACCTATTAAATCATGTAATTTTTATATGGTATTTCTTCCCAGTCATACATAAATTTATTACTTTGAACTTCTCACCATCTTTATATTCTGTAGCAGTTGTTATTCTAAACTTTAATTCATCAGAGGCAATAACACTCATTGGCATAATATTTTTATTTTCATTCCATTTTTTTAATTTTTATTTATATTGAATAATATTAAATTATATTATATAATAATATATTTAATTATATAATTAATCAATAGATTAGGGGTTGTAAATGAAAAAAAAGAATATTTTTGTTATATTAAGTATTTTATTAATAGTGATATTATTATTTAAGTTTCTACCAAAAAACAATTACAAAGATATTGGTATCACTGGGCACTAGTTTTTAAAAAGGAAATTAATAATTATAACTATTTTATAATGGTAAATCATTTTAATCAAAATACCGATGATATATTAACTGTAAAAATTAAAGTAGATGACGAAAACACATGGAATTTAATAGAAACAATAATTTTTACACTATTTCTTATTCCAATAAAAAAAGCAAAGAATTTATATTACAGCAAATAGAAATAGCTAACAAGAACTTTCAAAAAATGTATGGCAATAAGTTTATTAATTATAAAAAAGATCAGAATTAAAAGTACTATCTTTTAATACTATTTTTTTGTTATCTAGAACGATTAATATACTTTTCATTATTTTATAGAATATATATTTATCATATATTACAAATATTTAGCGGAACATTTGTTCTTTTCAATCTTGCGCTATCAAAGCTAAAACAATACTATGATACCCATCTTTTACCAATGTCAGACTAAGGATCTACTGTTTGATAAAGACTTGTGGGTTCGAGTCCCTTCATAAAAATTGGATATTAATCTACTATTAGTAGTAATACTCTAACCATAACATATGATTATTCAGCGCTTACATTTATAGTTCATCATTTTACTCCAATCAATAATTTAGAGTTGGAGTAAAAAGCTATAAATAAGATAGACTATGTAGTAGAATGCTACATATCTTAAGTGTATAGATAAAAATAAATTGATTTACTCTAACTCTTAAATGAATTATCTCATACTTGAGTTGATACTGGAATATGGGTGATTATTGATCGCTTACATTAAAAGAGCCTGTAATAAGGCTCATATATATTAATCAATACTTTAGTTTATAATTCAATTTATAAAACGCTCAAATCCATCTGCAAATTTTGTAGGTAAAAACTCAATTATTTCATATCTTGCAATTTTATTAATATAGAATGGATCTTCGTTAACTATTTTTTCAACTTCTTCTATATTTTTCCCATTACAAAGAATTACTCCACCTATTCTAGGATTTTTTCTTCCTGAACAAACAAATTTTTGTAATGAATAATATTTTTCTAAATATTTTATGTGTGCATTTAATTCTTTTTCAACATCTTCAATCGGTTTTATGTATTTTAATGATATTATAAACATTAACGTTATCCTCCAATCTCCTCATAACTACAAGTTTCATTTAATTTATTAGTAATATTATGAAATAGTAGCAAAAATAATAATTATCTTTTCTGTAGTATTTTTATAATTAATCTCTCCTTCACCTCTTTATATAAATACTATTTTTTTCCTTTTTACATTATTTAATATATTATCTAAATACAATCTATCTAACAAAACAATTGTTATTATTTCAATCAGCTTTTTAATCTGACTTATTAAATATTAACAGATAGTTTCATAATAGGCAAGTCAAGGATTGTTTTTTGTATTGTTGTAAAGTCATATGCTATATATATACTTGGAAAATATTATAAATTTATTTATTAAACTTCATAAAAATATCGCAAAAAAGACAAGCTATCCTCTGGGTAAGCATATAAATAATCTTTCATAGCTTGATATTCTACATCATACTCATTATCATAAATATTAATTTTGTCATGTTTTTTAAGATTTATTAATCTCCCATTAGAAAATACTTTACATAGATAATCAGTACTATAAACAAATCCCTAAAAATTTAATATTCTTTTTTACTAAGTATGCTAAATCCATTTCATCCATTCTTATAATAACTTCTCGGTTTTAAAATTTTTCTATTTAGTATATATTTTTAGATTTTTTTGTTCACTTATTGTTTCAAAATTTAACCCACTCCCTAAGCAACTAACATAATCTCCATCATCACAGTAACCAATCAGCCAATCATATTTCTTTGAAATAATATAACAATCTCCTTCACCTATTGGTGTACCCCTATATAGAATTTCCATTATTTCTTTTACTTTTCCTTCATAAACCCATGTATATGTCATTCCACTAAAAATAATTTTTGGGGCTCATTAATTAATTGTGGCAATAATCTAAACCATTGCCACCACTCTCCTGTATATTTTACTTCATTAATGCCTACAAACTGTAATTTATTATTATATCTTAAATATGCTTTATAAAGCAGAAAATCATTGCGTTGTACTATCTAAAAATTTTGTAAATGATTTATTAATAACATCCTGATATTTTATTTTTGAAATTTCAAAAAAACTATGTCTATCAATGTCATTTTCTTTAATTATTAGCTCTATTTCTTTTCTAACTTCAGATTTTAAATTCATTTGATTATCACCAATCATATGTAAAATTTAATTGTGAGAACAGATTCCTTTACCAAATTATAATAATTAAGACTATCAATGAATTTCAAATTAATTAATATTTTTATTTTAAATATATATTAAAATTCTTATTCTATAATAGCAATTATATCTTTTTATACAATAAAAACAACCTATACTATTATTATATATGGTTAAAAATTAATTTATATTAAATAATTACATTCATCTTTCTAGATATAGCTATAAACAATAACATGAGTTAATAGAAACGAACCGGTAACAATTATTTGTAACTGCATCTGTGATAAAATAGCTGTTATAATAATTATCAGTGAATTACTTCAATCGGCATAATCATTTCTCCACTCAATATTTCATTTTATAATATTGGAACCCATATTTCACGTTGTGGTATATGATCAAGTGGATAAAAGCATTCAATACAAGGTATATCTGCTAATTCATATTCAGACGTTGGTAACCATTTTGTATATATACGTTTCCATGTTGAATTATCTTCATTAGGGAAAACAGTCCATGTACATGCAGATATAATGAATTTTTCCATTCCATCATCTTCTTTTCTTCCAGGTTGCACAATTGAATCCACATAAATACGATTACATAAGTCATACATAGCATTCAAGTGTAGTAGGTTATAACCTTTAGCGTTAGAAGTATTGGAGAAATGATTATTAAACTCTTCTGGATTTTGTGCAGTGCATAAATCAGAATCATCAACAGCTAACAGCCGATAACCATTAAAAAGACTAGGATTAATGGTAGATGATGTTAACTCATTAAACATGAATTCAAAAGCTTAAGGCAGAATCTTACTACGTTGTTGGACAAATGCGAAACATGTAGCAACATCGGAATCATAAGTGAAATAATTCATAAGCTCTGAATTTAAACTGCTTCCTCCCATAGAAAGTATAATTCGTATCATTTCCTTAAAGTCTAACTTGCGCTTTCGGGGTAAGCGACAAACCCACCACACATTCAATTATTAGTATCTCCATGATATAATCCAATTCATGGAGGTGTTTTAATGTCAGATATTAAAACTGATAAAGAGTGGAAAGAAATTATTAGTTTATTTAAGAAAAGTGGATTAA
>NZ_JAOARO010000004.1 GCF_025211055.1 Vallitalea sp.
TAATCCACTTTTCTTAAATAAACTAATAATTTCTTTCCACTCTTTATCAGTTTTAATATCTGACATTAAAACACCTCCATGAATTGGATTATATCATGGAGATACTAATAATTGAATGTGTGGTGGGTTTGTCGCTTACGGAATTTCAGTGTTAACATTTTTTCAAGACTATTTAACAGTCACTTACACAAAAACAAAGAGTATATGATATACTATAGGCTAACTATATCGCTAAGCTATATATAACTAATATAGCTTAGCATTTTAATGTTAGGAGCAAATAAATATGAAAAGAATGATAATTGGTATATTTTTTATGATATGGGACGTCATCTTTTTTAACACTTCATATAACTTCGATATATGAATTAGAACCATATATTGGACTTTTTTTGATTAAATTGAATATCATGACAAATGGTGTTATAATTTGTTTAGGTAAATAAAAAAATCGAGGGATTTATTTAATTTAGTACTATGTTGTCGAAAAACATTGAAATAATAGTTTCTAAGAGGAGGGCTTTTAAGTGAAAAAACAATCTGTATATTTTCGATTAGTTAATAAATTATCTCTTAGAACCATAATTGTAATTCCAGTTTTTCTAATTTTGCTATTAGGTAGTTCTTTAATTTATTATCAAATTGAAACATTCTTTATTAAGTATAGTGCAAAAGTTATAGAAACTAATCAAGTAAGAATTAAAAATCATGTTTATGACCATTTAGATGATTATTTTGAGATTCCTGTCATGGTGAACAAATATAATGCTATTCTTGTAAAAAACAAACAACTCAATTTGCAGGATGAACAGCTGTTGGGGAGAATACTTTTAAACGAAGTAAAAAGCAACACTGCTATTGATTATGCATATTTTGCTAATAGTGATGGTGGAATAGTCTCATCAGGATTATATCAAGGTACTAATCGAATTTCTTACACTAAAGATATGAAAGCTGGAGAGTTTAGAATATATGAAGCTGATGAAGATGGTAATATCCTAAATTATATTAAATCTGTAGAGTTTGACTCAAGGAAAAAACCTTGGTATATTGAAGCGAATCAAGATGGGATACCATATTGGACTGGGGTCTATTCTGGTGCTCAGGAACCTATTTTAGGAATGAGTACTTCTTACCCAGTTATTTCACCTAGTGGAGTAAAAATAGGTGTTTTTGGAACAGATATTTTACTAGATCAATTGTCGAAATTTCTAAAAACTATAGAAATAACCAAGAATAGTGTTGTTTGTCTAGTCGATGAAAAAGGATTAATTGTGGCATCATCAACAAGTGAAAAACCTTTTAAAGATATTAATGGGTCACAAGTTAGATTGGCTGCTGTAGAAAGTAAAAATACTGTAATTAGAGAAGGATATAATAGAGTAATCACTAAATATAATCATTATTTTAATGAAGAAATAAAAGACAGAATTAAAGTAAGGGGAGAAGATTACTATTATTGTTTTAGTAAGTATTCTTATAATGATAAAATAAATTGGAATCTAATGATATCAATTCCTAGAGATGATTTAATAGGTGATATAGAGATGCTATTTTTAAAATTCAGTATAATATTTTTTGCCGTTGTCATATTAATATTGATTGCATATACAATTATCTCTAGATGGATAATGCAACCAATAGAATCTCTTAATAGTAAAGTGAATCAAATGACTAACGATAATTGGGGCATACAAATTGAAACAAATAGAAGAGATGAACTTGGTCAGCTAACTAGGTCGTTTAATAGTATGTCTATTAAATTAAGGGATTATATATTGATGCTAAATAATAAGCAAGAGGAGTTAGAGGAGATTAATACTACTTTAGAAGAACTTGTACATGAGAGGACAAAAGAATTAGAACTATTAACTATAACAGATAGTTTAACTAATATTTATAATAAAAGATATTTAATGGAGAAACTTAACCAAAATATTGAGAAGGCTAAAAGATACAATGAAACATTTTCTATAGTTATTTTTGATATTGATCACTTTAAAAAAGTCAATGATACTTATGGTCATTTAGAAGGTGATGTAACATTAAGAGAAGTATCAAATTTCTTAGCATCAACAGTAAGAGATGTTGATGTTCTTGGTCGGTATGGTGGCGAAGAATTTATGATTATTATGACAAGTACCAAACTTGATGAAGCTTATATCGCTGCTGATAGGGCTAGAGATAAATTAAGTAAATTGATTATAGGGAGTAAAAATATTAAAATAACAATTAGTGGAGGTGTTGCAGAATATAGGACAGATGATTCATTATTAGATATTATTAAAAGAGCAGATAATAATTTATACATAGCGAAAAAAAGTGGTAGGAATAAAATAATTAAATAGAAGACTTATATATACAAAATAGCGTTATATATCAAATAAGCTGTTTATCATAGCTAACTAGGTACTTAATCATTAGCTAAAATCATTAAAATTATTATCTATTAAAATTTCTTCAAGGGTTTTAATAATATCATAATTGATTTTATAATATTGATTTTCAAAGTAGATAGTTGTATTTTTATTATTATTTATATTATCAGAGTATAAATACATACTATATTTCTTACTTGAATCATCATATAAATCCATACGTAAATTATATATGACTTTATCAACATCCGTGGTAAATGTTAATAAAGAGTATTTACCTAATGAATTCTTAAGCTTTAAAAAATCATTATTGCTAAGTGTTAGAGGATCTTGACCTTTCTCAGCTACATTAATGATTACGATTCTATCAATATTAGAATAGTTGAGGTATTTAATAGGTTTTATTAAATGAATTATTATGATAATAAATAGTATAAATATAAGTAAATAATTGCTTTTCTTAAACATGTATATTCTCCTGCCTATAATTCTTATTATGAAACTCTTAAAAAAACTACATAGATTTAGTATTAACACAATATGAATTATTTAACTATACAATTTTAATAATATAAACATATGAAAATCTTTTCATGCCAAAACCATAGACAAACCCATACTCAATTTGTATAATAAACTTATCATAAAAAGATAATCACTATTCAATATTATTATATTAATATTCTAATAATTGGATTAGGTTAATAAAAGTATAAAGAATAAGGCTAATGTGGGAAAGGAACAAAAAAATGAAAAAAGGAAATATCTATCGAGAAGCAAGAGAAAAATTCAATGACAACAATCCATGTCCTCTCAACAGAGAAGAAGCAGCTGATAGATTACATGTCAGTGCTGCAACTCTAGGAAGATATGAAACAGGTGAAAATGCACCAAGTCCAGAAATTGTATACGCAATGAGTAAAGTATATGAGAATCCAGTTTTAAGACGCAAACACTGTTCAGAGTGCTGTCTCATTGGTAAAGAGGATCATCCATACACGGCTCCCAAAACACTATTTGAATCTGGTTATGGATTGATAAATGCCAATAGGGTACTGGAATCATTCAAAAATGAACTATTTGAAGTTTTGGCCGATGGAATCGTTGATAAAAATGAGATTATCAGACTAAGGCAGATAATACCTCAGATCAAAAACATACAAAAATTACTTAGCGATATAGAAATAGAAATAGAAAAACATTCTCTAAGATACGATATAGATGAGTAAAAAAGACAATTAAATAAGGCAAATTATATGAATGCTACATTAATCTAATATATATATCAAATATGAGTCAGTTTATTAGATGAATGTAACATTTTTGTTATTGAGACTTTTTCTATGTGATTCTATAATAATAGTATAAACGATATTAATATCACAATAAAATATTTTATGTGTATTTATACTATAAAGCTTTAGGAGGCATACATCATGAAACATACAATAATAGGAGTAGTCTTAGGAGCTATAATCAGCTTTCTGCTTGGAATATTAATACTACCAGTTATGAGCTTAAAATTCGTAGGGGTAATATTAGTAATTATAGTTTTTGCTGCAGTAATCACAGTAGTTGGTTACATTGGAGTATATGATAAAAAGAGCAGTAAATTACCAGTTATAATAGGTTCAGCAATTTTCTTGCTTTCAGTTGGATACCTAATAATTGGTGGAATCGCATCTTCAGCAATATTTAACGCTGGTACAAAACAGAAAATGTTAGATGTTGAAGAAGTTGTATTTGACGAAACAGTCTCTAACGTAGATATGGAAAACCTCATAATATGGGACGAATCAGATGCAATAAGGTTTGGTGAAAAGTTAATTACAGAAAAAGATCCTTCACTTGGCTCAATGTACTCTATATCAGAAGAATACGGGACACTTTCTGTAATAGAGGGTAAACCATTTTGGTTATTCCCACTTGAACACTCAAGCTTTTTTAAATACATCAAGAACAAATCAATACCAGGATATATTAAGGTAAATGCAACAACAGGTAAGGCAGAATTTGTTGATACAGAATTCAGTGTTGCACCATCAGCATTTTTTAGCAATGATCTTAAGAGGGTAGTATATTCAAAATACAAAAATTACGGTCTGACTGATTATTCATTCGAGGAAGACACAGAAGGAAATCCAAAATGGGTTATAACAGCTTACACACATAAAACTGGATTTTCTACTAAAGATGTCAAAGGTGTAGTAATAGTGGACCCAGTAACAAAAGATGTTGAATTTTATAAAAAAGGTGAGCAGCCTGAATGGGTAGATAGAGTTACTTCAGCTAAAATATTTAATGAACAACTGACTTATTGGGGAAAATATATCAATGGTTGGTGGAATCCTTCAGATACAGGAAAACTGAAGAATACAGAAAGTATCGGATATGTTTTCAAAGACGGCAATGTATATTTCTATACAGGAATTACGTCTTATGGAGGAGATGAAGCCACAACGGGATTCTTAATATATAATCCTCGAAATAGTAAAGCACACTATAATAGGATATCAGGATCAACAGAACAAAAAGCAATGGGCTTGATGGAAGAATTAGTTCAAAATGCTGGTTATACAGCCAAATATCCATATTTGATTAACATCAATGGTGAACCAACATATCTATCAACACTAAAAGGGAATAGTGGAAATGTAGTCGGCTATGCATTATGCTCAGTAAAAAATTATAGAGCAGTTGCATGGGGTAAGACACTTAGAGAAGCTCAGACTAAGTACAATAGAATATTGATTACAGAGGGGAATAATACTAATGCACTAAGTGAGCAATTTGATTCATTTGACCATAGCTTTGGAACAGTTTCAAGGGTTGGAGTATTCAAAGAAGGATATTTCCTAATTAAGATAGAAGGAAATAATACTCTATTCATTGTATCAGCTGACCAATATCCATTGGTAGCACTTACTGAAAAAGGTGACCAAGTAGTTATAACTTATATCCAGACAGAAGAAACAAACAAGATTGACGCTATAGAATTCAAGAATAGTTCAATAAATTAATTAATACAGAATAGATAACCACTTAGTTTAATTACTAAGCCGGTTATCTATTTTGTTATATATATTTTGAGCTTCTATACTGACTTTATTATTGGCAGTATCTTTTCCATATTTCATATCCACTTAAAGGCTCTATGAAGATGTCTAATATATTATTGTAAAAGCTTAATATCTAATTTATAATATGCTATAATAACTCAATGTAATACACTAAAGAAATGAAATATAGATTACAAAAATGTAAGATTGGGTTTGTATATGTAAGTTATTACAATGGAATATGAACTTTTTTTAATATATAATATACTAAGAAATTGATAAGGAATAAATACTAGAAATAGCTTTTATGATAGGAGAGGAATAAAAATATGTTGAAAAAAGGAATGCTTGTACAATTAATAATAGTAATAATTTTTAGTATAACAGCATGTGGAAAGGTTAAAACAACTGAAGAATGGTATGATAAAAATGTAGATGAAATAACACCTCTTGATTCAGAAGATTACAGTGACTTGGAGTTCTTGAAACCGTTGTTAAAAGATAAAAAGATAGTTTCTCTAGGAGAAAATTTTCATAGTGTAGGAGATTACATAACAATAAAAACTAGATTAATCAAATATTTACATGAGGAACTTGGATATGATGCAATAGGATTTGAATCAGGACTAGGCGAGTGTGAAATGGTTATGAACAGTAAAAATCTAACAGCAAAACAAATGATGGAATATAGTGTCTTACCAGTATGGCATTCACAAGAAACTCTAGACCTATTTGATTACATAAAAGAGCAGAAAGAAACCGACAATCCTCTTGATCTTTTTGGTTTTGATATGCAATTCACCAGTATGTATTTTATTGAATATATGGCACATTGGTTAGAAAAAGTTGATGAAAAGGTAGCAGGAGATTATTATAATATGGAAGTAGAATTTTTCCAGAGTTATTATACACTAATTAATAAATATGGTTTTGATACAGGACATAGAGAAAAATATCAAAAGATTATTGATAAATACACATCAGATTATGATAAAGTAATTGAGTACATAAAAGACAATAGAAGTACATTAGAAGCTATATATCGCAAAAATGATATGCTGTTAGATAGCGCACTTCGTACACTTGAAAACAGAATGAATATTGTTAGAATGAGTATGGTAGATAATGTTGAAGGATACGAAATAAGAGATGTTATAATGGCAGATAACGTAAAGTGGTATATGGAAGCTAATCCAGATAAAAAAATTATCTTATGGGCACATAATAATCATATTGCCAAAAACACTTCACAGATGTTTGCATTGGAGAGTGATGAATGGATTAATAGTTTTGTGAGTATGGGAGAACTATTAAGTAAAGAGTTAGGAAACGATATGTATGTAATAGGATTATACATGCAAGGAGGTAATGCATCAGCTATAACAACACAAGAGCCTTTTGATATACCATCAGTTCCAAAAGATAGCTTAGAAGAAATAATAAGTAGAAGTGGATACGAAACCTCTTTTGTTGATCTATCCCAGCATAAAAATAAAAATAAATTCAATAAATGGATGTTTACCAATCAATATGCAAGCGAAGACGGTTTGACTGCAGAGATTATAAGGTCTAATGTATCACAATTTATACCGAAACAACAATATGATGGAATAATCCTGTTAGATCAGGTATCACCACCAAAGAAATAGATGACAGATAGATTTTCATAATTATTCATACAATAAGAAATTATTACGAAAAAATGCATTTCATCCCATAAAATAAAAGCTATACTAAATATTAGAAGTCAAATTGATAAAAATTTATTAAAAGTTAGAACAAACCTTATCTCCATATGGGATAGACCGGAGCAGCAGTAGAAGCTACAGGAGGAAATATATATTTTGCTGTACCTCTTAGTTTTATGATTTATGTTGCTAGTACTAATGAAAATATGCCCGGTGAAAAACCAAGTAATATTGATGATGCTTTTGGCTGGACAGATGCAAGGAAAAATGAAATCTATGTAACAACTAAAAAACTAGAATATATATTGAAATCTGATTATAGGTATTTTATGGATTTGTATGGATATAAGAAGGTAATGATTAGAGTTTTGGAAAAAATGAAAGAAGAAATTGAAAATGAGACATATAAAATTTATCAAAATAATGATTATAATAAAATTTATATAGAGAGTCAGCTCAACTATATTGATAAACTGATTATGATGAATAAAAATGAAAAAATTTATAAGAAAAAGCTTAATAATGACTTAAAGGTTATTGAGCAATATGTTGGACGTGGTAGATTATGATTATAAAGGGAGATTTAATGAGTAGGATTAAGAGATACTGTATAATAAATTTGTTAGTAGTATTATGTATAACATCAGGTTGTAGCAATAAGAAAGGCAATACATATAATGAATTCTTGGAGGGTTTTTATGATTCATATTTTCAAATTGCAGAAACGTTATATCATTGTGATCCAGAACAAGTAGTAAATTTAATGGCAGCTAAAGAAATTCAAGATAAAATGAGTAGTATAGAAGAATTATTAGACAATATTAAAGATGACGTTCCAAAGGGTAAAGAAAAAAATTATAAAAAGCTAAGTGAATGGTATAAAGAATTATTAGTTATAGGTGATAAAAAGTATGAAGATTGGTGGGGAGTAACGGTGGAAGACAGAATTACAGTACAAAATACATTACTGGACATAGCCATAAGATATTCAGATTGGCAAGACAAGGAGAGTGGAATAATATGGGACAAATAATTAAAAAAAATAATTATAAATATATATTTACATATATAGCAACTATAATGGTTATATACCTACTAAATACATTAAACATTAAATTTATTCAACAACTTCCACTTGAGTATAATGAAGAAAGCACTATGATGTTATCAGCAATAATATGGTTTATCATAATATCAATGATTTACATACTATCATACGTAATATTAAACAAAATTACAAACTACAGAAATAATCCATTTTCATATTTTCTACCATATTTTGTTATAATATATTATTAGCCATAATATATTATGCTTGCATCAAGTTAAGAATCGACAATTGTATAACATATTATATTGATAACTGGTTTTGTTGGACAAACGTTGTTGCAGGCTTAATACCATCTGCATATGGTCTGAAAGTGTTATTATATCAAACAATAGTCTATAATATATGGATTTTACTATTAGCATCTATAGCTAAAATAATCAAAACCAAGTAATTCAATGATTAATGTTGCTGATTATCATTATAACATTGATAATCATAATCAGTAGAAATGCAGAAAAAAGGAAATGCTTGCAATACTTATCTTTTTTGTCATTAATACATCCTCCGTTGGACTTAAAGTTATTCCATAACCTCAGTTAAATATTGAATTATATTTTCAATGTTCTCTATATAATTTGGAGCCAAGGATGATAAATGTGTATAAATTTAGTATTATTAATTTAGGTGCTCCTTTAGTTCTTCAAGGCGGTTCGGTGGGAACTAGGTTAGAAAAAAATCATCCCCATCTTTTGGAAATATTTTTCTCATTTCACGATTGGATTTATCATGTTATTATATGAGTAAATATAATAATTATCTTATGACATAGAAAGGAACAATCAATATATAATAGACTTTGCAGACTACAAAGATATAGATGAATGAACATGGTTGATATTGTAAAAGACGATTTTCCAGGCTTGGATATGGATGATTACAGAAAAGGCATGGAAAAAACTATAGAACGGAAAACAGGAATACTAGCTAGACATTCATTTATGAGGTAAGAAAATAAACTAATAAAATAATTAGAAATAGAAATATGGAGGGTATTATGAATATACTATTTAAAGAGATAAATAACGATAATTGGGAAGAATGCTTTAATTTAAAGGTTTTTAAGGAGCAAGAAGAATTTGTCGCACCTAATTCATACTCATTGTTAGAAGCTCATTATGGAAAAAATTTATTTCCATTAGCAATATATGATGACGATATAATGGTTGGGTTTATCATGTATGAGATTGATGAAGAAGATAATAGTATGGCTATGTGCAGATTAATGATAGACCAAAAACATCAGAAAAAGGGATATGGAAGAGCAGCAGTACTAAAGCTTCTGGATTTCATAAGAGAAAAATATGGCAAGATGCCTTTTTATACTAGCTTTGAACCAGAAAATAAAGTAGCTGAAAAACTATATGAAAGTGTAGGATTCAAGAAAACAGGTGAAGTTTTGTACGAAGAACTCGTTGCTAAGATTGATTTATAAGTAGTTCT
Source organism: Vallitalea sp. (assembly GCF_025211055.1). Lineage (GTDB taxonomy): Bacteria > Bacillota > Clostridia > Lachnospirales > Vallitaleaceae > Vallitalea. The sequence continues at coordinate 9,677 of NZ_JAOARO010000004.1, forward strand.
TAGATACTTCCTATATAGCTTACATATTTTTTAGAGATCAAAATTTAATTTTATTATATTTAATATATGCTCTATAGTTTGTATTTACAAGCTATAGAGCATATATTTTAGTGTAATTCATAAGGGGTTAGATGATTAAAGTAAATTATTGGATAGGCAACTTTAGATTTTTTTAGTATACTATAAGAGATGCAACAAATAATCTTGGATACACTAACAACATTAAAAGAAGACTATAGAAAATTATAGTTGATAAGAAGAAATATAGAAATTATTAAGAATACAAAGGAGTCCATAACCATGAGTAGTTATATAATGTACCTAGTAGCTATTATTTTACTAATTATATCATATTATAAAGATAAGAAAAAAACCAAAAAGGCTTTAAAAAAAGCCTGGAAATCATTTAATAATATCCTTCCTCAGTTTCTAGGAGTAATACTGTTTGTCGGTATATTGCTAGCAATATTTGATGCTGAATTCATCTCCAAGATAATAGGAGCTAGATCAGGCTGGATAGGGGTCATTTCCTCAGCTGTTGTCGGAGCAGTAACATTAATCCCAGGATTCGTTGCATTTCCAACTGCTGCAATGTTACTTGAAAGTGGAGCAGGATATATGCAAATAGGTGCATTCATATCAGCACTAATGATGGTAGGCGTAATAACAGCACCTGTTGAGATTAAGTACTTTGGTAAAAAACTCACCATAATAAGAAATATATTAGCCTTTGTATTTTGTTTTATCGTTGCATATATCATTGGAAAGGTGGTAGCTTGATTATGAAGACGCTAAAAAGATATACTTTTGCACTAATCATCATAGCCACAATAATATTACTATTAATATTTAATAGAGAGATAGGATTAAAAGCCATAAAAATTACAGGCAGTAATCTAAAAGAAATGATTCTCGTCATACCACCTGTTTTTGTACTGTTAGGATTATTAGATGTATGGGTTCCAAAAGAGACCATGATGAAATACATGGGAGATAAATCAGGTATTAAGGGAATAGTTCTATCAATAATACTAGGTTCAGCAGCAGCAGGACCACTGTATGGAGCGTTTCCTATAGCAGCTGTATTCATGAAAAAAGGAGTAAAATTCAGTAATGTATTAATATTCATAGGGGCTTGGTCAACCACCAAAATACCAATGTTCTTATTTGAAATATCAGCTCTAGGAGCAAGATTTGCTGTAACAAGATTACTGATAGATATCCCTGGAATTATTATAATTGCATTTATTCTAAATGGACTAATCAATAAAGATGAAGTAAAAAAAATATATGAAAATGCCAGCTCAATGTAATGGTTCATATTATTTTTTATCAACATGTAGTCTATCCATATGAATCTCTTGATAATCAGGCTAAGAATTATTATTCAATAATTGAAATTACTTCTTCAATAGATTTTCTACTAGGACTTTTAATTGGTAAGTTAGGAACTCCTATTGGTACTATAGCAGCAAGGGAAAAATCATTATTATTGAATTGTACAACTTCTGATATTTCTCTAGCCGCATAGTTACCACTTGTCATCCAGCAAGTTCCATAACCCATTGCTGCAGAAGCTAGAGTTAAATTTTCTATTAGTGCCCCTATACTTTGCATCTGTGGTGACATACTAATTATGTGATTTATTTCTTGCTCATAACCACCAGCTTCTTGTAATTCATCAAGACCGTTTGGAGTATAGGAACTAGCATATACAAGAATTACAGCAGGAGCATTTCTGAAAAGAGTAGCAAATCTAATGAACTTGGTAAAAGATGCTTTTTTGCTTTCATCATGTAATTTATCAGCAATCTCACTATTTTTATTTTCAATAGATTTGGCGATCTCTTCGATCTTTTGTGTATTCTTCACAACAACAAAATGCCAATTTTGAGCATTTTTTGCTGAAGGGCAGTATGTAGAAGCTTCAAGTATTTTCATTATATCCTCCATCGGAATCTCTTGGTTAGTGAATTTTCTAACACTATGCCTATTGTAGATAAAATTTAAATTATTCATATAATACATATCCTTCCTTTGTTTATTATAAAGATCATTTATTCAGCTTATCCACTACAAAAATATTTTGCTATACTTGATTTTTGGTGGTAGAAAAGTTGAATTAATTATATTATATAGTAAAAAATATATTTTATACATAACTAAAAAAATGGCATATTAAAATTATTAGTATTTTTTATAATTACAACTGATTATAAGTCGTTCTTAAAGCAACTAATAATTATTTGCATTTTATTAAAAGTAAGATAATAAAGTAATTAATTGAAAATACATTGAATTAATTGAACAAAATAAAATTAAGTGATATAATATATAATAAATATATAATTGATATCTATGTATAAACTTAATAGTATGAAATTTATTGGAGGGTGTTAAAGATGAAAAGCAGATTAAAAAGTACATTAATTTACGCTTTGTTTTTTGGAGGAATTTGGGGTATAACAGAAGCTACACTTGGATATCTATTGAATTTAAGTACTATTGGTATTAGTGGTTGTATTATGTTTCCTATTGGGTATTGTATTTTACGTAAAGCCTATAAGAAGAGTAATAATCTGTCGGTAATTTTTTATTCAAGTTTGATAGCAGGTATCATTAAATTAGTCAATTTGTTTATGCCTATCTCTCATCCTGTAAAAGTTATTAATCCAGCTTTTGCGATAGTTTTAGAAGGCTTGAGTGTAATGGCTTTAGTAACATGGAGTGTTAAGAAAAACAAGGAAATAGGATTTTCTAGTGCATTATTAGCAGGTTTTTCATGGAGAATCATATACTTTTTAGATGCAGTATTTCTATTCAATATTGGTATTCCATCCAGAATGATTAGTAAAGGACCACAAGAATATCTGTTGAAATTCTTCATAATTAATAACTTGGTTAATGCCTTCATCATAATGTTAATTGCAAAAGCAGAGAAAAAAGGTAAGATATTAAATGTTTCAGAAGGTGCTGTAAGACCTATCACTGCTGTATGTTCACTTGTATTAGCTGTAGGTGTTCAATTATTGATGACATATATAAAAACTATAGCATAGTACATATTTTATGATTGATAAAATTTTATATTTACAAAATGAGAAATGCTGTTATAATATGTATGTAAAAGTAAATATGTTCGGATGAAGATTGCGGAAGAATTATCGACCGCTTTTGGACGAACCTCTGGAGAGACTCTTTATGAGCACCGAAGGGGAAAACTAATCGATGATTAGTGAAACTCTCAGGTAAAAGGACAGAGGATATATTCACTATAGAATATATTTTGTAACCAGAGGTCAAATCATATGATTTGGCTTTTCTTATTAGTAAGCCATGGAATCATACCATTGGCTTTTTTTATTGCAATAAGATACTATATTTTTCTATATCAAGACATAAATTATTAAAGACGGAGGATTTTGGATGGATACAATGATTGAAATATTTAAGAGAATTGATAGTGTGGTTTGGGGACCTCCATTACTTATACTATTAGTTGGAACAGGGCTATATCTAACAATTAGACTTGGAATTATACAGGTCTTTAAACTACCTCTAGCACTCAAATATCTGTTTGGAAAAGACAAAGACAATAAGGCTGATGGAGATGTATCTAGTTTTGCTGCCTTATGTACTGCTTTAGCAGCGACTATAGGTACGGGTAATATTGTCGGGGTTGCAACAGCTATAAAAGCAGGAGGTCCAGGAGCACTTTTCTGGATGTGGATTGCTGCATTTTTTGGCATGGCAACTAAATACGCTGAATCATTATTAGCAGTAAAATATAGAGTAGTAGATGAGAATGGTCAGATGTCAGGTGGTCCAATGTATTATATAGAAAAAGGATTAGGGAATAAATTTCTTGCTAAACTTTTTGCTATATTTGGTATTGGTGTTGCATTCTTTGGTATAGGAACATTCACACAGATAAATTCTATAACAACTGCTGTAAACATTACTTTTAATGTTCCTGTAGCAGTGACAGCAGTTGTATTGACATTGTTAGTAACTTTCGTTACATTAGGTGGAATAAAAAGTATTTCAGGTGTGTGTGAATACATTGTTCCTTTTATGGCCGTTTTATACATAATTGCTTCTCTTACAATAATTATATATAATATAAAATCTGTACCAAGTGCAGTTTCACTGGTTATAAATAGTGCTTTTACACCAACGGCAGCTGCAGGTGGATTCTTAGGTACAACAGTTATGAAAGCTATTCAGAACGGAATATCAAGAGGAGTATTTTCTAACGAATCAGGACTTGGCTCTGCTCCAATAGCGGCGGCAGCGGCTAAGACTGATTCATGTGTTAAACAAGGTCTAATATCTATGACAGGTACTTTTTTCGATACTATCATAATATGTACAATGACAGGTATATCATTAGTTATGACAGGAGCATTCAAATCAGAGTTTGCAGGAGCCAAGATGACTAACTTGGCATTCAAGAAGGGGTTACCTATAGCTGGTGGAGAATTCATAGTTACTATAGGACTTATCTTTTTTGCATTTACAACAATACTAGGATGGAATTATTACGGTGAAAGATGTACTGAATATCTATTCGGTGTAAAAGGTATTATACCATACAAATTAATATTTATAGCATTAGTAGGAGTAGGGGCGTTCCTAAAACTAGACTTGATATGGGTTATAGCTGATATCGTTAATGGATTGATGGCAATACCTAATCTTATTGGAATCATAGGTTTAAGTGGAGTTATATCATTTGAGACTAAACAGTATTTTAGAGCTCTTAAGGAAGAAAAATATAGATAGTTACCTCAACTTTCCAACTTCAATATGCTATGCAGGTAAACCTTTAATTTATCTACATTAAATTAAAGGTGGGAAAGTATGGGGGTAGATAATGAGTCTGTTTAGCGAAGTATACGGAAAATATTATAGATTGATAAGTGAAATATTGAATGAAGCTCAAGATAAAACCGTTTCAGTGGAGTATATTTATGATTTGATAAGTAACCAAGGTTTTGGAGATACTTTACTGACTCTAGCTCCTAGAATTATAAACGATGATGAAGATAGTTATAATTTGTTAACCAAGAATAAAGAAGGTTACCAATCTATACTAGATAAGGAACCATCAGTTTTATTGACAACACTGGAGTTAAGATGGATAAAAACATTATTAATAGATAAGAGAATACAGTTGTTCTTGGATGAAGAAGAATTAAATGTATTAAAGGAAAAATTAGCAGATGTAGAAGAATTGTTTGACCAAGATACAATAATCTACATAGGTCAAGCAAAAGACGGAGATCCTTATGATGATATGATTACATTAATAATTTTAGAAAATTATTATATGCAGTTAATAATAAGAAATGTCTTAACATAACATACTTGAATTCAGAAAGTGTAAGAAGAAGTGCAAGTTACGCAGGGTACAGAATAGAATACTCAGCTAAAGATGATAAATTTCGGCTGAACGCAGTTTTAATCAATCGAGGTAAGATCGTATATCATAGCAAGATCAATGTGGCAAGGATAATAAGAGCAGAGATTATTGAACAAGCCAAGTATCCATCAGGTATATCTGAGTACATATACAATCATAAAATGCCCGAACCAATAGAAATCATTTTAAATAATGAAAGAAATGGCTTTGAACGAGTATTTGTCCATCTTTCCAACTATGAAAGAAATTCAGAATATGACGAAGAAACCAATACTTGCAGAGTTAAAATATACTATTATGACTTTGACGAATCAGAATTATTGATACAACTGTTATCATACGGACCAATTCTAAAAGTGGTAGGACCAGAAGGATTTAAGCGAAAATTAGTAGATAGGATTAACAGGCAGAATAGATTATTTAATACTCAGTTACTTAACGTGTATAATAAAAAAACATAATGAAGATAATAGAGTTAGAAAAAGTATATTTTGTGGAGATGAGACTATGAAATTAGTAGCAGGTGACATGATTTGGACTAATCTAACTAAAGTACCTAATAAATACCCATACCTAAGTAACAATATAGAATGTGATGCTCTTATAATAGGTGGTGGAGTAACAGGAGCAATTATTGCTTACTATCTAACTAAAGAAGGTATAAATACAGTTTTAGTGGATAAGAACATCATCGGTTATGGAAGTACGAGAGGATCGACAGCCATATTGCAATATGAAGTTGATACTGACCTATGGGGATTATCACATATGATTGGTGAAAAACAGGCTGTAGAATGCTTTAAACTCAGTGAAAAAGCTGTTTATGATATAAGAGATATTGTTAATACATTAGAAGATGACTGTGATTTCCAGTTAAAAGAATGCTTATATTATACTTCCAATTCCTCACATATCCCACCATTAAAAAAAGAATTTTATATTAGGAAAAAATATGGATTTGACGTTGAATTCTTAGATAAAAATAGTGCAAAAGATAAGTTTTCCTTTTCACTTGAAGCAGGAATATATTCAAAATCTGGAGGGGCATTAATTAATCCATACAAGTTTACTAATGCACTCATAAAAGAAGCAGTAAAAAATGGGCTTACTATTTATGAGAATACAGAAATCAATAATATTAAATCCCAAGATAACCATGTATTATTAAGAACTCCAAATGATTTTAGTATAAAAGCAAAGAAAGTAATTATGGCAGCGGGATATGAAAGCAAGAACTATATAAAAGAAGATGTAGTAAGTTTAACAAGAACATTCAACCTATGTACAAAACCAATAAAAGAATTTCATGGCTGGCATAATACCTGCATATTTAGAGATGATAATGATCCGTATATATATCTAAGGACAACAACTGATAATAGAATCATAATAGGTGGAGAAGATGAAAAAGTAGGTAAAGAGAGTAGTAAAATGTCTAATCTAACTAATGAAGATACAGTTTCTATTAAGAAATATGATATCCTCTTAGAAAAACTCAAGGCATTTTTCCCTGATATAAAAGACATTGAAGTAGAATATAAATTCAGTGGTCTATTTGGTGTCACTAAAGATGGTCTGCCATATATAGGAGAGTATCCTCAGATACCTAATACCTATTTTGCTTTAGCATATGGTTCTAATGGTATTGTTAATGGTATTCTTTGTGGACAGTTAATAAAAGATTTATATCTAAATAGTAAAAGACCAGAACTAGATTTATTCAAATTCCAAAGGTAACGAGATAGCTGTACTGTATGAAATAATTTCTAATATATATTAGAAGCTAAATGGTCATCATAATATTATCGGGTATATAATGGTTGAGCTTGAATTGAATATGCTTTATAAAGGTATCGTCAATTCAACTAAAGATAGTATATATGTATAAGCTTATATATTATCCCACGGAAGGTTTTATATGGTTAACAATAGTTTTATTATAATCAAATTTATTAGATTGTAATAAGGCTAGGTATAATCATATAGTGCCGAGCAATAATCATATATAGTGCTTATATTGGTTTTATATAGCCGAGAGGTTATATATTGCTTGTATAGTATTATATATGGTTGAACGAACCATCAACTTGGGTAATGAAATGTTAGATTATGGTTTAAATCATAGTTTGGCAAGAAGTTATCTTGGTTGGTGTAAGGTAAATCATTATATACTTGATTTATATAATCATATAAAATAGGACATAAACAAATATTTGAAATTGTTCCCATGATTTGAAGTTCTTAATATAATAATATATTGAATGATTTATATATTGACAATATCAAATACTTTGATTTTGTCAATTTTTTTATTGAATTATTTATCTATAATAGAAAGTGAATAAATACTATTTATATTAATACATTAAAAACAGTGTTTTAAAATAGCAATTATTACGATATATGATTATATAATATTAAATGAACATATTAGGGAGATTATTTCTAGATGGAAGATTTAGTTAGAATGTTAAAAGATTGGAAATCTTATAGTTAAAGGTTAAAAAGAGTATAAAAAAACAAAGCCGGGTAAATAACTTGGCTTATTTTGGGTTAATATTAGAATTCAAATGGAGGGATAACAATGAAAAATTATAATGGAATACCAGTTTTATTATTTGAAGAAAATGTTCCTGAATTTATTCAAACCAATAATAATGCTGTATTATCTATAGCTAATTCCTATTATAAATTTGGAAATGCTTCTTTAAAATGGCAATTTAAAAATAACAGTGAACTTATTATAAATAGAAAAATTGGATATAGAAAATCAAATGATAATGATTCTGATAAGAAAAGGGATAGTTTTGTGATATGGATCTATAATGAAATTCCAATAGAAGATAAATTAAAGTTTGAATTTGGTAGAAAAGATGAAAAAATACCATATTGTCATTTTAGTTTTGGACTTAATTTTCAAGGGTGGCGTTGTTGTTGGGTTATGTATGATAGGGATATGGAAGGTGCTCCAATAGAAGATATGAATTTGTTGACTATTAAGGCACCAAAAAATATTGTAGATCATACTCTTTACATAAATAAAATAATATTATCAGTACCTATAGATACAAGATTTCACTCAAGGGATTACCAGGTGCCTTTTGTCAATTTGGAAGCAGATAGAAAATCGAATAGTCATTGGATGAGTTTATTTACTTTTTCAGAGGTAGAGAAACATGCTCCATATGATAATGAAGTTACTACAAAAATGAAAAATGATTGTAATATTATTAGTGAGAGGTTTAAAGAATATATTTTAATAGATAAAAAAGACGACTTAGATTCTTTAATAGAAGAATATAAAAAATATAACATTAGTATCAAAAAAGATGTTATTAAAGGTAGAAGTGTAGACTTCTTACGATACTTTGAGTTATTTGATGTGTATGATGTTAATAAATATGCAGAGAAGTTTAATAGTATTAATGTAAAAAGCTATATAAACCTTATGTATAGGCTAGCTTTATTGTATTATAGAAGTAATCAAGTTAATAAATTGAAAATACAAGATATGTTTATTACACTTTTAGAATATTTATATTATCAAGGCTTTGCAGAAGGTAGTGGCATAGGAACATATCATCATTTTGGATATGATTTTCAAGATTATTATAAGGCAGTATACTTAATGAAAGAAGTTATTGAGAAAAAAGGTTATTTAGAAAGAACTCAAAAAACTATGAGTTGGTTTAGTGGACTTGGAAGAATTTTTTATAATAGTTATGAAGCTGAAGGTTGTAATATGGATGTACTTAATACATTTCTTCTAAGCATGCTTGCAAGTATTTTAATTATAAAACACAGTAGCAAGAAGGTAAACTTACTGAAACAATATGGCAAATGGCTAGATTATGCTGTAGATGAGAAAGATGGTTTAAAAGGACCTTTTAAACAGGATGGTTGTGGATTTCATCATTGTAATTTATATCCAGCTTATACTATAGGTGGTTTAAAAGGAGTAACTCCTATTATTTACCTATTAAGAAGTACTTTATTTCGATTATCCGAAAAAGGACATAAATTAGTAAAAAAGGTTACACTATGTTTAAGGTTATATAGTAACAAATATGAATGGCTAGTGAGTCTATCAGCTCGTCACCCAAAGGGAGAGGGCCAGCATTGTGAACTAGATTTATTACCATTTAAGTATTTAGCCTTAGCGGGAACACCAGATGGAAAAAGATGTATTGATGAAGAAATGGCAGCTGCTTATTTAAGATTAATAGACAATAAGAAGGATGAAACAGCAATAATATTTAGAAAATATGGTATTAAGGCAGAAGAATTAAGGGGTCATTGGTCATTGAATTATGGAGCATTGGCAATACATAGAAGAGATGATTGGCTTGTAGGTGCAAGAGGACACAGTAGATATTTATGGGCTAATGAAAGTTATATGGATGCTAATTTATACGGAAGATATATTACTCATGGACATCTACAGATTATGGCAGGTGGAAGTCCTATTAATAATAGAGATAGTGGATATGTACAAGAGGGGTGGGATTGGTGTAGTTGGCCTGGAACAACAACTATTCATCTACCAATGGAAAAGATGAAAGGGAAGGTTACAAATGTTGATAACTATAGTGGATATGAAGAAATGCTTTTGTCAGATGAAACATTTGTAGGAGGACTTAATATACAAAATGAGAATGGTATGTTCGCTATGAAATTACATGAACATCCAAAATACGAAGGAAGTCATATAGCAAGAAAGTCTGTATTTTTCTTTAATAATAGAGTAATATGCTTGGGAAGTAATATAAATAACAATAATAGGATGTATCCAACTAGAACAACGCTATTTCAAAATCATTTAAGTCCTAAAGACCAAGAACTTATTATTAACAAAAAAATTATAACTAATGCCAATTATTGCTCTACATATACCATAAATGAGGGAATATGGATAATGGATAACAAAGAGAATGGATATTATTTACCAGCAGGGCAAATATTAAGTATAAAAAAAGGTATTCAGTATTCAAAGGCACAAAACACAGGGGAAGATACTAAGGGAAGATTTGCAAAAGCTTTTATTGAACATGGAAAGGCACCACTGAATGGTGAATATGAGTATATGATTATAATTAAATCCAATTATGATGAACTGGAATATATAAAAAATATGCAACTTAATAATTCAATCTATGAAGTCATTCAAAAGGATGAAAAGGCACATATTGTTTTTGATTATGAAACAAATATCATGGGATATGCATTTTTTGAAATATCAGAAGATATTGATAAAGGTCTCGTTGCATCAATAGACACACCTTGTATGGTTATGACCAAAGAGGTAGATGAAAAAGTTATATTGAGTATTTGTGACCCTGATTTACGATTATATAAAGGCACTGATAAAAGTCAATATGACAAAGATGGCAATAGAAAAGAAGTAAGTGTTTATTCTAGAAAATGGATTAATAATGCAAGTAAACAGTACCTATTAACAATTAAAATTAAAGGAAAATGGGAATGTATTGGAAAAAGAAAAGAATGTAGGAAAATAGTAATTGAAAATAATAACAGTATTATACAATTTATGGTAAAAGATGCTAAACCCATTGAGTTGGAATTAAAGAAAATTAAATAATTATAATAGAGGAAATATCTTTACTAAGAAAAAGGTTAAAAGAGTAAAACTGTTGATATAGTCAACAGTTTTACTCTATCCAAAATAACAACAAGTTCCAATTTATCTCTTGGAAGGGAGAACAACTGAGAATGAAGATTTTTAAAATTAGAAGAGTATATGTAACATGGGTTGTATGCTATTCGGTTATTATACTGATTTCTATTCTATTTAACGGTTTTAACGGTTACAATGTTAATAAACTCATGATGGATGAAGTTAGATTGAATAATCAATTAGTGCTGAAACAGTTTAAGCAAACGGTTGATGAAGAATACATAGAAATAAAAGCGTTAATTTCAGAGATTGCTATGAATTCTCAATTAGAAAAAATATTATATTATAACAAGCCAATAACGGGAGAACAGCGATATAATATTCATAAGTTTATGGATAATATATATAATAAATATTTTTTATCCTTTAAGTCTGAGCGATTTTATTTTTATTTATCCTTTATTGATTCAATTATAACTGATTCAATATTTATGGATAGTAAACATTATTATGAATATTATGCTTATCAAGATTTTGATAGTTACGAAGAATGGCTGGGGATTATGAATAATAAGCATTATAATTATGTTATAAATAATAAGGGCAATAATAATCACAAAGTAATGTTTATAAAATCTCTACCCATATTTAATGCTGATAAAGCATACGGCAATATCTGTATTATTCTTGATTTATCAATTATTATGGAATCTGTGATACACTCCATTGATCAGTTAAATGGTACACTAGCTATTATTGATAAAGATAATAATATTGTATTCTCAACAAATGAATATCACATTTCGAAAGATTTCTATCAAGATAAGCTAATGGATAATGAAGATTTATTAATTTATGATAACAACATTATTTCATATATGACTTCTCAAAATGAACAGTGGAAATATTTATATATAATACCAAAAGATATCTATGCTAAAAAAACTAAAATAATACAAAACAAAATCTTCTTTTTTATGATTATATATTTAATTATAAGTAGTACTTTAGTGTATTTTATTATTAATAAAAATTATAAGCCTATTAAGCAATTGATTAATAGTTTTGGCAGAAAACAAAAAACAAATGTTAAAAATCAAAATGAATTTCATATTATTAGAGAATATATTAATATGATGGATGCAGAAAATAAAAAATTAGATACCTTCATTAATAAGCAGAAAAATATATTTAAAAATGAATTTATAAGAAAATTATTGAAAGGTCAGCAGATTAATTATAGTGATCAAACTTTACGCCAGATTGACTTGAATTTTCAATCCGATTTATTTGCAGTAGCTTTAATTTATATAGATAGTATAGGGGATGAATTAAAGGATGATTATAACTTTCATTTAATACAGTTTATTATAACCAATGTTTTTGAAGAAGTTATTGGTATAAAGGAACAAGGACACATTCTCTATATAGATGGAGTTTTAATATGTCTTATTAACATGAATAGTAATCAAGATCATAAGGATCAACTTATAGAGCGTATTAGTGAAGCAGTTAACTTCCTAGATATCCAGTTTAATATTGAATTAACCGTAGCAGTTAGTAATATTCATAAAAGTATATCAAATATTGTAATGGCTTATGAAGAAGTATTAGAAACAATTAATTACAAGTTGATTATGGGAGATGATAAAATATTAGACTATAATGACATTATGAACGTAAATCATATTGAAAAATACTATTATCCTATAAAAAAAGAAAGGGAATTATCTAATGCTATTCAATGTGGTCATTATGAAGAAGCTAAAAAAGTTCTGAACAGTATTTTCAAAGAGAATTTTGAAGCCAATACCCTTTTGCCAAAGGTAGCAAAATCTCTAGTACTTGAGTTATCAAGTACCATAATAAAAGTATATAAAGATTCCAATATAGTTAATGAAGAAGAACTTGTTAATGAAGTAATTTTATTCGAACGTTTATTAAGCTATGATAATATTATTGACATTAAAAATGGTATTTTGGATATCATTAAGACTTATTCTAACAGAGTCAATAACTATAATAATAATGCGGATAAATACATCAAATACGATATACAAAACTATATAATAAAGAATATAGATGATCAAGATTTGAATATTTCAACTATAGCAGAATATTTTTCTTTGCATCCGTTTTATTTATCAAAAATATATAAGGAAAAGAATGGGGAAGGTATTTTAGATACTATAACAAAAATACGCATTAAAAAAGCAAAGGAATTATTACAGAAATATACGGTAAAAGAAGTTGCAAAAAAAGTAGGTTATACCAATACGAGAACATTTACTCGAGGATTTAAAAAGCTAGAAGGGATGACTCCTGGTGTATGGACAAAAGCAAATAAATGATATATATTTGCTTTTGACAATTTTTTTTTGCTTACTATGAGCCTATAATAAAGTGGAAAGGAGATGACTTAGAGTGAGCAATAAACAAGGAGTTTTTTTTATTAATAATAAGGCAACTAATTTATTACGTTATTGGCAATTATATATAATGCTAATTCCTTTTGTCTTATTTTATATTATATTTTTGTATAAACCCTTGTATGGTATTCAAATTGCTTTTAAAGATTATAGTATCTTTAAAGGAATAGAGGCGAGTCCTTGGGTAGGATTCAAACATTTTTCAACTTTTTTTAATAGTCCATATTTTATGAGAACCTTAGTCAATACTTTTTTAATTAATTTATATGGATTGGTATTTGGATTTCCATTACCTATTATATTGGCTTTGTTGTTAAATGAAGTTAAAAATAAATATTTCAAAAATAGTGTTCAAACAGCCATATACTTACCACATTTTATTTCAACTGTGGTTGTAGCAGGTATAGTAACTAATTTTTTAGCACCTACTAATGGTATTGTAAACATTATTCTTGAAAAACTAGGTGGAGAAAAAATATATTTTCTAACCAAACCAGAGTATTTTAGGACAATCTTTACCAGTATGAACATATGGAAGGAAGCTGGATTTGGTACAATTGTGTATTTATCAGCTTTAGCTGGTATCGATCAAAATTTATATGAAGCTGCTAAGATTGATGGTGCTAATAGATGGAAACAAACATTACATGTAACTATGCCTAGTTTAGTACCCACTATTGTTATTTTATTAATTCTTAAGATGGGTTCTATTCTGAAAGTTGGTTATGAAGCTATTATATTATTGTATCAACCAGTTACCTATAAAACAGCAGATGTAATAAGTACTTATGTTTATAGATCAGGAATAGCTGATTGTCAATATGATTTTGCAACAGCTGTTGGAATCTTTAATTCAGTCGTATCATTAATCTTGGTTTGGACGGCCAATCGATTAAGCAAGAGAATGTCAGAGACTTCGTTATGGTAGGTGTGAAATAATGAAAATAAGTGTAGGAGAAAAGATATTTAATAGATTCAATTATATCTTATTAGCTTTAATAGCTTTTATAGCTTTATATCCTGTAATCTATGTATTATCGGCATCTATTAGTTCTGCAGATGCGGTATCTACAGGAAAAGTGTTACTATTCCCAAAAGATATAACATGGGTGGCCTATAAAAATGTTTTTCAAGAGAAAGGTATATGGTTAGGTTATGCTAATACTATTTTCTATACATTAGTAGGGACAGGGGTCAATCTATTTATTACCATATGTGGGGCTTATCCTTTATCAAAAAGAGAATTACCTGGACGTAAATTCTTTACTATAATGATTGTTGTTACTATGTGGCTAGATGCAGGTATCATTCCATTTTTTTTGAATCTTAGAGATTTAGGTTTACTAGATAAAAGGATTACAATTATTATAGCCTTTGCATGTTCCACATTTAATGTCATATTACTTAGAACCTTTTTTGAAAATGTTCCTAGATCTTTGGAAGAAGCAGCAAAAATAGATGGAGCTAATGATTTTAGTGTTTTAAGAAAGGTTTATTTACCACTATCAAAACCTGCATTAGCTACAATTGGATTGTTTTATGCTGTTACAAGATGGAATGGATACTTTTGGGCTATGATTATACTAAAAGATAATAGTAAAATACCTTTGCAGGTTGTATTAAAAAAAATGATTGTTGAAATGTCTGTTTCTACAGAAAACATGGATGTAGGTTCAGCTTTGGGGCTTGAAAACTTAATCTATGCAACTATTATTGTATCCATTGTTCCTATGATGATCCTTTATCCTTATATTCAAAAATATTTTAGTAAAGGTATTATGATGGGTGCTGTAAAAGGTTAATAAATGTTTAGAGGTTTTAATTTAAGGAGGAAGATTATGTTAAGAGGAAAGAAAATTATAAGTGTTTTATTAATACTAATAATGGTATTAGCCATTTCAGGATGTGGTGAAAAGAAACAAACAGATAACCAAATATCTAAGGAAAGTTCAAGTAGTACTGACAATAACCAGTCAAAAGATAATAATGATGAAATAGAAGCAAATTCAATGTTAGTATCAGATAAAGCTATTACCTTTAAAGTGTTTGAATATTCAGATAAACCATTTAAAGATGATTATCCTGTTATAAAGAAGATTAAAGAACTAACAAATGTTAGTTTAAAAGGGGTTCTTAATGATAGTATAACAGATCAAAAACAGGCTTATAATATGATGATTAGTTCTGGTGATATAGTAGATATTATATTCTTCTATAGAAATGAATTATTCAGAGATGGTGTTGAAGGTGCTTATATACCTTTACAAGATTTAATAAAAGAACATGCTCCTAACATTCAAGCTATTCTTGACCAATATCCAGAAGCTAAAAAAACAGCAACAGGTCCAGATGGAAATATGTATTATGTTCCTAACTTCAATGATGGCCAAGCAGCTACTGGATATTATATTCGACAAGACTGGTTAGATAACCTAGGGCTTGAAATACCAAAGACAGTAGACGAATTTTATAATGTATTAAAAGCTTTTAAAGAACAAGATGCAAATGGTAATGGTGATCCTAATGACGAAGTTCCTTATTTCTGTAGGGATAACCAAGCTGTTTTAACACATTTATTATATATGTGGGATGCTAAAAATGAATATTATGTAGATAATGGTGAGATTAAGCATGGACATATTGAACCGGAATTTAAAGTTGCTATGACAGAATTAGCAAAATGGTATAAAGAAGGACTTATTGACGCTGAGTTATTTACTAGAGGTGGTAAAGCAAGAGATATTATGTTAAATGATAACATTGGTGGTTCAACTCATGATTGGTTTGGAAGTACAGCTTCTTACAATGATAAACTAAAATCATCTATTGATGGATTTAACTGGGTACCATTTCTTCCTCCAGCATCCACTTCAGGTAAAGTAATTGAAAGTCGTTCAAGAGGAACAGGGAACAACCGTGGAGCAGCTATTTCAAGTAAGTGCAAAGATCCTATTTCTGCTATTAAATTCTTAGATTTCTGCTATTCAGAAGAAGGTAGAAGATTGCTTAACTTTGGTATTGAAGGTGAAGATTATACAATGGTTGATGGAATACCTGTATTCAAAGATGAAGTATTATCTGAGGATAATGTATTAGTTGCTCTTAGAAAAAGAGGGATACAAATTAATCTTGCATACCAACAAGATTTTAATTATGAAAAACAGTGGATTAATCCAATTGCTAAACAAGGTATGGAAATGTATATTAATGCAGACTGCTTTTTCCCATCATTCCCATATATGAATTATACAACAGAAGAACAAGATCGACTTAATGAATTAAATGCACCTATTAAAACTTATGTTGCTGAAGTAGTTCAAAAATGGATTTTAGGTGTTGAAGATATTGATGCTACTTTTGATAAGTATTTAGAAACACTTGAAAATATGGGAATAAAAGAAGTTTTAGACATACAAAATAATGCGTATAAACGTTATTTAAATCAAAATTAAGAACTACAAGAGTATGTAACTCATAGGTGTAAAAAAATCTCTAACCTAGATATAATGGTTGGAGATTTTTTTTATTGAAAATATCAAGCAGGAGTATCATCTTAGTTAATAACTTATACTTTTTATACAATTGGTTAATACTTAATTAATAATTATTTAAAATAATATATAACATAATCTTAATAACTTACTGGTATTATATATTTTGATAAAATGTTTTTTTAACAATACATAATATAATCTAAGTTAGTGGAAAGGAATGGACTATAAGAATGAAAAAACTAAATGCAACTATAATAATAATTACTGTTCTAGCTATATTTTTTACAGGTTGTTCAACTAAGGATAAACCAACCTCTACTACAGAAGAATCTGGAACAATAGATTCAGGTAAACAAAATGAAGAAGATATTACAGATAAAGATTCAGATTTAGAAAAACAACCTGAGCAGGAGGTTGATAATATAAGAATAAGCGACCAAGAATTAAATATTGAGGCTAAAAACTTTACTGAGGATGATTTTGGTATAAGTAATGAGTCACCAGAGCAAATAATTTTTTCTAAGGTAAAACTACCAGATGATTTTACAATAGAAGATGTTATCATTAAGAAACATGGTGGTATCGACTGGAATTATTCCAGTTATGTTTGTTCTTTTCAACTATTGATAGGGGATAGAAAACAGGCTCGGTTCTCATTCGGTAATGATGGTGGAGATGAAGATGAGAGCATTTTAATTGAGAGTAAATACAGTTTACAGTCAGGTTATCTAGGATGGGATGAGCATATTGTATTATTATCCTATGATAAAGAGCTAGGAGAAATATGTTTTGATTGTACTGATTATTTCAATAAATCTATGATTAACTATAAATTCAAGAATTATAGTGATGCAAGTAATTTAAAGCTGATATCAGCAAGTATAACATCATTTTATCTAATCTATGACAAAGAAGGTAAGAAATTCATTGATACATACTCTTATGGTAAGGATGGAATAACTTTTGTTAAGAAACAATTATTCAAAGATGATGTAGTTGATATCTATGAAAGTGTAAACACAATATTTGTTGAGTATAAAAATGAGGATAAGCGTTATGTAGCTATATGTAATAAATCCTTTGCTGTGCTAGATGTGATTCAATTGGACAGTAAGATAAAGATTGATTCATTTAAATATAATCTTGAAGGAGATGAGAAATGCCAATTAAAACTTTATACTAAAAAAGATGATAAATTATACGAGGCGGATATACCTATAAATAATAATTACTCTCAATTATATTCGTATACAGTACTAATAGATCAAGATTCTAATTATAACAAAAAGTATGAACACCATTATATTATCAATAAAGGAAATTGGATATTTGATAATGGTAATATTGTTGAAGATGAAAAATTATTAGATGGTAATTATGGTGGGATCAATTATTTCTTGTTAAAAAATGGAGACATAGTCAAAAGTAATTCTGAATATGATTTGTGTTACATGCTAGAAAAACCATATAATAACGTTACTAGATTTATGAAGATAAATGATTACTATGTTGGATTAGATGGTAGGGACGAGATTTGTTATATTGATGAAGAATATAAAGATAGAGGTATTAATAGTGATTTCATAGGTGAGAAAATGTCTTTTGACAATATAATATTTGACTCAGTTAATGAAACTATAACTTACATTAATAAAGAACAAAAAGCTATATATACAATAAATAAAGATGGTGAAAGAAAACTTGATGCAATAATTCCAGATGAGATATGGGAAGCTGCTTATAAAGAACAGTATAATAACTATTTAAAAATGGGGTATGATGAGAAAGGAATAGGTATCATAGGATACCATATATTATATTATTATGATTGTACTGATAAAGAATGGAATACTGTAAAAACAGAGGAAGAGATTAGATACATACCTGATTATGGATTTACATATAGTGATATGGATAGTTCATATATATTTGATACAGATAAACATGTATTTCGACCTTACTATATAAATAAATCAGAAATATATAACGACATGATTGTTGAAGATATGTTATATGTTAATGTATATTCTGAATATGAATGTGAAGAGGTTATGGAAGATACTAACCACAAAATCTTAGAGTCAGAATATGTACCACTAGAGACACCTAATAGAAATTATCGTTTAAGTGATTATAAGATGGCAGATAACCACAAAGTTTTTAAAGAATATGCAACCAACTCCTTATATAGTCTTGATAAGGATAAATGGAATAAAATTATCTCTGAGCCAGTAAGATTATATAGTATCACAGATAAAGGTATCTTATATACAGGTTATGAAGATAGAGCATATTTATATTATTATAATTTTAATAATGGATCCACCATAACACTATATGATGATTGTTATGTAAGTGACTTGGAATTAATAGGCGATTATGCGTATTTTAGACCAGTTAATTATTATACATTAAACAGAATTGATCTTCAAAATGAGATGATGGAATCTTTAAAAGTTGAGAAATCAAGATTGCAGTTTAAAGCTTCAGATAACTATATAGCTATTAATACAGAAGGAAATAATAATATAAATATTATTGACTTGAATAAATTTGAAATAATTGATACTATTGAAGGCTCAGATTTCAAATGGAATGATGATTATTTATACTATGATTGTAGTGGATACTTAGTTAAATATGATCCATCAAGAAAAGAAAGCATAATAATGGCGAATATTACTTATCCATCTATTCAAGCAATACATAAAGATAATATTTACTTCTTAATTTGTTTTGATGGTCCAGCACCATTAGAAATGATGTCTGTAGATAAAATCTATGAGTTTGATGATAGTGATACAGTAGTAGACTATTATTTATTATACAATGAAACAGATTATGTTACACATCTATTAATATATGATAATAACAAGAAAAGACTTAAATCTTTGGAGGATGCAGATAAGATTACTTGTGAAGTAAATGGGAATGTTATTAGATTCAAAGGAGATTCTTATGAAACTAAGGGGAAATGGCAAGAGATTGTTGTCGAAGAGGAAGCAAATGTAAAAGTTATTAAGTTGAATTAAATATTGCTATAAAGCAAACAATTAAGCTCAAAAAGTTATAAAAAGGAGTATATTATGAAAAAAAATAATATTGTAGGTAAACTGAAAAACATGACCAAAAAGCAGAAAATGATAGCTATTATAATGTCTGTAGTTATTCTTGCTGGTATTACAACAAGTGTAGTTATGTTGTCTGCTAATAGTAACAAGGAAAATAAAGACTTAGTAAATGCTAATAATAAGAATAAAGTAGAAGAAGAGGCTAATATGGCGGAAAATAATATTCAGGATATGCCCGAAAATACTGATATTCTAGTTGAGTCCATATCCAATACACCGTATGGCATTGATACAAAACCAAGATTAAAAGTAACTTCTAAAACTCCTATGAGAGAAGATGCCATAAAGAAAAATTTGAGTTTCAGTCCTCATAGAAGTTATGATATTGAGCAGGTAAATGATAAGGAATATATTCTATCAGTCAATTCTCCTTTTGCAAATAATGAGCTTGTAAAAGTAACTTATAATACCAAGGAAGAGAAATTAGGATGGGCTTTCCAAACAGTTAAAAAATTTGGTGTATCTACAACTCACCCAGCTAATGAAGGTTATAGTGTTCCAACTAATACAGGTATAGAAATACAATTCACCAAAGATATAGGCGAACACAACTTCGACCAATATTTTAATATTAAGCCATCTGTTGAAGGTGAATTCAAATATGAAAAAGATAAAATAATATTCGTTCCAAAGAATAAATTAAAAGAAAGAAAAGAATATGAAGTAACCATTAAAAAAGGATATAGTGATGGTACAGAGACTATAGACAAAGATTATTCGTTCACTTTTAAGACAGATGGACATAATTTTAATGATAAGTATCTTAATCTATATGGTACTACAGAGTCTATTACATATATGAAACCAAATGAACCACAAATGCTTACATGCTATGCTAATGGCAATGATGAGGAAAAGAAGATAAGTCTTAGTATATACAAATATAAGGACAAAAAGGATTTTGTAAAAGGTTATTATGATAGAAATGATATTGATATAGATAAATATGCCTCAAGTCTCACTGCAACTGAGAATTATACATATGAGGTGACTGCCAATGATTTTGGATATGAGGATGTTATTGAATTACAACATCTAGATGAAGGTTATTATTTCTTAAAAGCCAAGTATTATGATTCAGTGGATTATATGTTCATTCAAGTATCTCCTTACAACGCATATACAGCAGTTGATAATGATAAGGTAATGGTATGGATGGTGAATGGAACAACTAGTGAGTTAGTAAAAGATGCAAATATAGTAATTGATGATAAGAATATAGGTAAAACCGATGAGAATGGTTTTGCATTTTTGGATAAAAAACAAGAGTACAGTGAAAATGTGCTTATGGAACTACAGAAAGGTAATGATGATCCATTGATGATTCCATTGGTAATAGATGATCATTCCAAGAATCCTAACTGCGTTTATTGGTCTTACATATATTTTGATAGAGGGATATATCTACCTACTGATGAGATAAATGTATTTGGTTTTGTACAAAACAGAGAAGGCAAGAGTATAAAAAATGTCAGGGTAGAATTGTTGAATGATAATAATACCCTTATGGAAGCAAAAGAGGTAAAATTAAGCAACATAGGTACTTATGAAACAAAATTCAATATAGATAATTATCTTGATAGTTATCTAAGAATAAGGGTAATAGTAGATGGTGAATACGAGATTGAAAATGAGTATATAGATATTGCCAGATTCGAGAAACCTACTTACAAACTGGATACTTCCCTTGATAAAGAATTCATAATGATGGACGATACAGTCAACTATTCAGCTGATGTTACATTCTATGAAGGAACGCCAGCTGCTGATTCACATATCTCTATAGAAACAAGTGGATTCAGTTTGCTTGGTAAAGAAACGAGTTCCAGTAAAGAATATATTTGTGATGAAAAGGGACATAAAGAAGTGGAGTTAATACCTTATCTTGATACAACTAAATGGAAACCTAGATTTATCAACATACGAACAAGGTTTGATGACTTGGATAGGAATTATATAAGAGATGTGTCCAGTGTTATTCTCTTTCCAAGAGATATAATGATAGAGACAGAGGATAAAAAGATATCTGATGAAGAAGTTGAGATATCAGTTAACCTAAATAATATTGATACAAGTAATTTTAATGGACAGTTATATGATTATGAGTCATATAGGGGAGATGGGATTTCCTCCAAAGATGTAGAAATAGAAATAGAGGAAACCTATTATGAAAGGATTTATCAAGGCAAAGAATACGATTATATAAATAAAAGAAGCTATGACAGTTATACATATGAAAGACATGATAACATTTTAGGTACTATAGAGGGAATAACAGACGAGAATGGTGTATTAACCTTCAACTATGATGAAATAAAGGAAAATAGAGGATATAGATTCTATATACGAACCAAAGACAGCAAGGGTAGGTTGATTGAACAGATTCACTATTATTCAGAAGCCTATTATGTTAATGATAACCAAAACTACTTGCAGAGATATTCATTGCATATGAACAAAGATTTATTCAAAAAGAATGACAATATGGAACTAGCTATTAAACAAGGGAATGAAAATATATCAGAAAGAGAGAATGACAAATCTTTATTCTTTATATGTAAAGAAGGAATAATTGATTATATAATCAGTGATGATACAAAAGTCGATATTAAATACTTACAAAAATATATTCCAAATGCTACCATATATGCTGTATATTTTGATGGCAAATCATTACATAATGATTATAGTATGAAAAGATGGTTCGGATATGACTATGAAGACGAAAAGCTTAATGTAAATATTGAGACAGACAAGAATGATTATAAACCAGGAGATAAGGTAAAATTAACAGTCAAGGTAACAGATAAGGATGATAGACCAGTTACAGCTGATGTAAATATAAGTGTAGTTGATGAAGCATTCTTTGCAATCTGTGAAGATTCTACATGGGTGTTATCTGATCTCTATAGAAGTGTATTTTCATCAGGATTAACAAGTCAATTTCTAGCAGCTTACAATATATATAATAATTTTGGTGGAGCTGAATGCGGTGGCGAAGGTGATTCGGAAATAATAAGAAGTAAATTCAAGAACACAGCAGATTTCGGCATCATCAAAACAGATGAAAACGGGATATGTACCAAGGAATTTGAATTACCAGATAACTTGACTAGCTGGAGAATTACATGTACAGCCATAAATGACAAATTAAAGGCAGGAAAAGAGAAATATAATATAAATGCAAAATTGCCATTCTTTATATCATCACTTGTATATGATAGTTATATGAAAGGTGATTATATCAACGCTACCATAAAAACAGGTGGTGCTAAGCTTAAAAAACAAGATTCAGTAGAATTTACTGCCAAGATAGAACAAGAAGACGGTAAAGTAGTAGAGGTAACTGAAACAGGAAAAGGCCATGAGTATGTTAACATTCCTATTGGTAAACTTCCAGAAGGTAAGCATAAGATAACTATTATAGCTAAAACTGGTAATTATAAAGATGGTGAACAATATGATATCGAAATAAAAGATTCTCTTCATTATTTTGATGTTATAAAACAAGAAGACCTAAAAGAAGATATGGAAATAATAAGTAATGACCAATATGTCAATCTTATATTCCTCAACAAAGATTTATGCGAATATTATCTTGGTTTACTGGATATATATTATTCAAACTATAACGATAGAAGTGAGTATATAATATCATCCAATATAGCAGGAAAAGAGCTGAATAAGAAATTTGAGACAGATTTTAAATTAGATGAACCAAGATGTGAAGAATTCGTATCTTATAATGGATTATATAGAGATTTTTCATATGGAAACAATAGTGCAGAGATAACAGCCAATCTAATATCAGTAGGCTTTGTAGAAGATAGAGAGAAACAGATAAACGGACTACTACAAGTAGCTAGAGATAAAGATAAGACTCTAAAAGAAAACATAGCAGCTCTATGGGGATTATCCTTGTTGGATGAACCAGTGTTACTAGAGACAAATGCAATGTATACTAAAATAAATGGCACAAGTGAAACACTAAGTTTTGAAAAGATGTATATGATGTTGACTTTTATTGAAAATGGAGAGTTACAAAAAGCAAAAGAAGTATATAATGATATAAAGGATAATCATGTTAAACAAAAACATGAGATGCTATATATAGATGATGCTGATACAGGTAATAAATTTACAGCTATGATGATGGTGGCAGCTATTAAGTTAAACAACTTGGAAGATGCAAAAGGTATGTATGCTCACCTACAACATAAAGGTGAATATAAATATCCTACCATAACAGAAAGACTCTATTATCTGCAAAACATGAAACCAAAAGAGGATAAAGCATCTTTTAAATATGAATTAGATGGCAAAGAAGAAACTGTATCATTAGGAATAAATAGATATCATTCCTTGGATTTAACTAAAGAACAAGCAGGAAGTATCAAGTTCTCAGAGATTGATGGCAATGTTAGGGTTATAAAAGATTTTATTGGAACAGTAAAGGACATTGAAAAGACCGACAAATACAATATAGAAAGATGGTATTCTTCAGATGGTTCAGGAGAAGACATAAAACAAGGGGAGATTGTAACGGTCCATATAAAAGTCAATGTTCTTGATAACCGTTTATCAGCATTTGTATTAGAGGATATTTTACCAACTGGACTAACTTTCATAGGTAAAGAGAAGACGAATTCCGATAAACTAGGTGTATGGGCAGATAATGAAGCAAGAAGAACTAAATTACATGTATATGTTGGTTGGGATTACAGGATGGCTGATGAATACAGCTTTGAGATTACTTACAAAACAAAAGCAATTCTAGCAGGAGAATATATTGCAGAGCCAATCATAATCAGAGATTATATGAATGATGAAATAACTTGCAGTAAAGAAAATGTTGTGAAAATAAAATAGCAAATAACAAGGAATGAGATAATGAAACGATTAATAATTAGTATTATAGTATTTATAATCATAATGACTCTATCATCTTGTAATAAAGAAAAATCAGATAAGATTGTTGTTGACGATGCTGTAAGTACTGAAACTGAAATAATTATACCAAGGGAAGAAGTGAATGAGGTTAGACCACCTTTACTTGATAGCTGTAATTTCATAGATGAAAGATCATTTATCAAATCCATAAATGAAAGTACACTAATAAGTGAAGAGGACAATATTATAGCTGGGATAATACCACATCATGATGTAGCCAGTAAATATGTGGCTTCATTATATATGACTATAGCTAACAAAAAACAACCAGAAGTCATTATATTGATAGGACCCAATCATCCTGGTGAAGGACCAAGATTCCAGATAGGTAATTATGATTTCAACACAAGAGCAGGAGTTGTAAAGAGTGATTCTGATATAATAAATAACTTAGCAAATTATCCTGACATTAATTATGCCATAGAAGAAGTTTTTAAAAATGAGCATTCAGTAGGGCTACATATGAATTACATAAAACAGTATTTCAATAAATCGAAGGTCGTTCCTATCACAATAGGTGAAACTAGAAACGATGAGGGTATATTAGATGTGGCTAAAGCAATAATAACAGAAATAAAAGATAAAGAATTTATTATCATAGCTTCAATAGATTTTTCACATTATCTTACATTGGAAGAAGCTAATGAAAAAGATGAAATAACCAGAAAAATCATTGAAGAATCAGATGTAGATAGAATGATTGGTTTGAGTAATGACCATATAGATTCACCTTCTTCCTATGCATTACTAATTGAAATACTTAATGAACTTGGAATAGACTATACTTGCAAAATTAATGGACATGATAATTCAGCTAATATAATAGGAGATAAAACGATACAAGAAACTACCAGTTATTTTTCGGTTAGTTATATTAAGTAAGTTGATTCAGATACCCTGCTTTACTACTAAGGCAGGGCTTTTTTATTTATAATCTTTTAAAATTACAAAAATGTAAGGTTAGTAAGTATAATGTAAGTCAATGGAATGGTTGTTAGTTCCTCCAAGGGGTAAAATACAGTTAAAGACAGAGTCAGATATGTATTAGGAGGAATTGTGATGGCAAATGTAATTGAAACAAAAGGAATAAAAAAAATATATAAAGCCAAAGGGATAGAAACTTATGCTGTAAATGGTGTGGATATATCAATTGAAGAAGGCGAATTCTTTGGAATAATGGGTCCTTCAGGGAGTGGTAAAACAACTTTGTTGAATCTTATGTCAACCATTGATTCGCCAACAGAAGGACAAATCAATTTTAAAGGCATGGACTTGGCTACAATGAAGGGAAAGAAGTTAGCAGAATTTCGTAGAAAAAACATTGGATTCTTATTTCAGGATTTCAATCTGCTTAATAACGTAAGTATAATGGACAATATTGCTCTACCACTAGTATTGGCAGGAGTCAAAACAGCAACTGTCAAAAAGAAAATTAACGAGTTAGCTTCCTTCTTTGGATTGTCAGAGCATTTATATAAATATCCATATCAACTATCAGGTGGACAGAAACAAAGAGTAGCAGCAACAAGAGCTTTGATTACAAAACCTGCTGTAATTCTAGCTGACGAACCAACAGGCGCACTGGACTCAAAATCTGCTTCAGAACTATTAGAAAATCTTAGAAAGACCAATGAAAAATTTGGTTCAACTATAGTAATGGTTACTCACGATGCCTTTACAGCTAGTTATTGTGATAGAATAATTTTTATTCAAGACGGTAAAATATTGACTCAGTTAAAAAAAGATGGAAACAGAAAAGATTTATATAAAAGAATTTTGGATCAGTTAGCTAGCATGGGAGGTATTAACCATGAATGCGATTAGTATTGCTTATAAAAATATGAAAAGTAATCTTGGTCTATATAAGCTTCATTTTCTTGCGCTGGTTTTCTCTGTAATGGCATATTATCAATTCAGTGCCATGAGATATAATCCAGAAGTGCTGACTGTATCTGAACAAGAGATGGTATCAACTCTAGGACATGTAACAGATATTATGCTTATAGTATTTCTCTTATACTTTTCATGGTTCTCAAGTTCTTTTTTCCTACAACAGAGGAAAAAGGAGATTGGATTATATACATTAATGGGAGTAAGCAACTATAAAGTAGCTTTAATCTATGCTATGGAAAACCTGATAATGAGTACTTTGGCTATTATTACGGGATGTCTTATAGGTGCTGCTTTTGGTAAACTGTTCATGATGATCTTAGCAAGATATTGCAATATGGGAGTAGACATCAAGTTTTTTATATCAGGTAAAGCAATCCTAGAAACAGCAATCATTTTTGGGGTTATAAGTTTGTTCTTCTCAATAAAAGGATACATTAATATCATCAGAAGTAGTCTTTTATCCCTTATAAACGCAATGAAAAAAGAAGAAGCAATTCCAAAAGCAAGTATAATAACAGGAATATTATCATTAGTAGTAATTGGAGCTGGATATTACTGTACTAGATTAGCCATGGGACTGAATTTTTTACTTTTTACCCTCATAACTACTATACTTGTTATAATAGGAACTTATATGCTATTTAGAAGTACCACAACCATTATTCTAAAAAGATTGATAAAGAATAAAAATATACTATACCGTAAAACCAACATAATGACTATATCCAATCTATGCTATCGTATAAGAAGAAACTATAAGGTATACGCAACTATAGCAATACTTCTTACTAGTACCATTACAGCATTTGGAACAGTAACATCACTTAACTATACCAATAATAGTATAAAAGATATTGATTATCCGTTTTCATTTACTGTATTAGCTGATAATGAGCAAAGAAAAGATGAAATAAATAGGGTACTACAAGATGAACAAGTTGATATGGCATTTGATAACCATTTTGAAATATTAAAAGTGGATAATGCCAAAACAAAAGATTATAATTATCGTGGTGCTACAATTGTACGATACGAGGATTATAAAAAAGTTATTAATAATGTTGGATATAAATTTGATAATGGGATATTCGCAGATAAGCCTCTAAATGACTTTGAAGGCATGTTCAATGAGAATTCCCATACCTTATTTAGCTTGTTTAAAGTAAATGAAGTAGAAATAAACGGACAGAAAATAGATATAAGAAAAATGTTTAGAGCACCACTATATGGAACAGGAATACCTGTTGATGCTATTATTGTTAATGACAATACCTATAAAGCTTTTGAAAGCATAGGTGAAAAATATTATTTCAATGGGTATAAACTAAAAGATGAAACCATACTAACTGTGAAACATTATAGGAAATTAATAAAACAATAAGACTTTATTAGCCAATAGTTTGCTAATTTAGAAGAAAAAGTGTTTTGTGATTATACTTACGCTCACTAGGCAGCAAAATAGTATATGTATATGTGAAGTAGTGAGGCAGGACGCCGAACCCAGCTTTTTGCTCAGGACGAGCAAGTAGCTGGCGAAACATATACATATACTATTTTGTAAAAGCCAAGTCAGAACAAGATACTTTTTCTGACTTACCTGTATAATAAAACATGTAGTTTCACGCTTTAAAGTATGATATAATTAATTCTGCTGACTAAAAGGAGGAACTACATGATACGTACAATTTTTTGGTTTATAGCTTTTTGGATATATCAAGTATATAGTTTGTTCAACCGCTTTAGATACTGGTATCTAGGAAAACTAGGAAATGAAGAAAAACAATTACAGGTATTACAAAAAACAACAACCAAATGGGCTAAAAACATGGTTAGATTTACAGGAAGTAAGGTAATAGTCGAAGGTGTAGAAGATATTCCAGACAGGAATGTCCTATTCGTATCTAATCATCAAGGTAATTTTGATATACCATTATTGATGGGATATATACCTAGATTAAAAGGTTTTGTAGCAAAAGTAGAGCTTGAAAAGTTACCTATAGTAAGTGGATGGATGAAAAAATTAGGTTGTCTTTTTCTGGATAGAAGTAATCCAAGACAATCATTAAAAGTAATTCTAAAAGGAATAGAAGAATTAAAAAAAGGACAAACATTGGTAATCTTTCCAGAAGGAACAAGAAGTAAAAGTAATGATATGGGTGACTTCAAAAAAGGCAGTTTAAAACTAGCTATAAAATCAGGAGTACCAATAGTACCTATTACTATTAATGGTTCATACAAATTACTGGAAGAGAAAAAAAGAATAAGAAAATCTAATGTAAAAATAATAGTTCATCCACCAATATATATGGATGACATGTCAAAAGAAGACAAGGACAATTTAATCACTAATGTCTACAATATAGTCCGATCTGGATTAGATAAATAAAATAATATAAAAATTATTATAAGCAAGTATTTTCTATAACGAGAATACTTGCTTTGTGTTTACGGATATTCTATGCTATAATTATATTATTATGGATATAATTTCCTAATTTTATAAAATATTATTTAAAATGGGGTGGTTATTTTTGAGAGAGTTAGTTGAAAAGCAGAGAAAGTACTTTTTAACACATGAAACAAAAGATATAGCTTTCCGCAAGAAACAGTTAAGCCTATTGAGAGAAGCTATACAAAAATATGAAACCAGACTCTTTGATGGCTTGAATAAAGACTTCAGAAAATCAAAATTTGAGACTTATGAAACAGAAATAGGTATGGCCCTAGAAGAAATAAGATACACCATAAAACATCTAAAAAAATGGGCAAAACCTAAGAAAAGACCAACACCATTAGCACATTTTAAATCAACTAGTAGAATATATTCAGAACCATATGGAGTAGTATTAGTAATGTCTCCATGGAATTATCCATTTCTATTAACTATTTCACCAGTTATTGGAGCTATGGCAGCAGGTAACTGTGTAGTAGTAAAAACATCTAGGTATGTACCTCATACATCATCAGTAATAAAGGAAATGATTGAAGAATACTTTGATCCAAAATATATAACTGTTGTTGAAGGAGGACGTGACGTCAATACAGCATTGTTAGCCGAGAAATTTGATTATATATTCTTCACGGGAAGTCCTACTGTAGGTAAAATAGTTATGGAAGCTTCGGCTAAGAACTTGACACCAATAACATTAGAATTAGGCGGAAAAAGTCCTAGTATAGTAGATGAAACAGCCAATATCAAGATAGCAGCCAAAAGAATTATTTGGGGAAAATTAGTCAATGCAGGTCAAACCTGTGTAGCACCAGATTATATTTTGGCTCACAAAAGTATCAAAAATCAACTCATTGAAGAACTAAAGAAAGTTATAACTAGTTACTATGGTGATAACATCTATAAATCACCTGATTTCCCAAGAATAGTTAATGAAAAACACTATAACAGAGTATCTGGTCTGATTAATAAGGATAAAGTTGTTTTTGGTGGCGAAACAATTGAAAAAGATAATTATGTATCACCTACAATAATGGATAATGTAACATGGGATGACGACGTAATGAAAGAAGAGATATTTGGACCATTAATCCCAGTACTCGAATTTGATAAAATAAGAGATGTCATAACACTACTGAATAATAAACCAAAACCATTAGCATTATATTATTTCTCTACTAATAAATCCAATATAAATGAAATACTAAAAAAAGTCTCATATGGTGGAGGATGTGTTAATGATACAGTGGTTCATCTTGCTAATATTAATATGCCATTTGGAGGAGTAGGAAACAGTGGAATGGGCGGCTATCATGGCATAGATAGTTATAGAACATTTAGTCACCATAAAAGTATCCTCACAAAAGCAATGTGGATTGATATACCAGCTAGGTATCCTCCTTACAATGAAAAAGATCTAAAGACTATTAGAAAATTATTAAAATAAAACAGGGATACAATTAGTACTCAATTATAAATCACAGCTGTAATAAAAATATCTAATTGAATAAAATATACTATTGAAAATATGATTATATATAAGATATAATTAGAATAGTAAAAAATTTACATCTTGGTTATGTATTATTACTAGAGGGAGGATCAAAATGTTAAGAAAATTACAAACAAAGATTATTATTATTATGGTTTTAAGTTTTGTTTTAGTTACTAGTTCTATTGCTATTGTACTTTTAACAATGGCTACTAATTCAGTAAAAAATGATGCATCAAATCATCTTACTTCTTTGGCGGAACATGAGTCTACAATGCTAGATAATAAGTTTCTAGTAATCCAAAAAGAGGTTATGGCGTTAGAAGAATCATTAGTAGTATTTTTACAAGATGAGAATTATAAAAATATTGATGATAATGAAAATCGACAGAAATTAAGGAAAAATCTGGCAAAAATGGTAGGGAAATATGCTAATATAATAGAAGGAAATATGAATACATATGTCCAATTTAAACCAGAATTTGCCAAGCTTGACTTGCAAGTAGTATATAGTAAAGAAAATGATAAATATGAAGATCAGGGTGAAGTTATAACAGATGAAAAAGATCTAACAGTTAGATCTGATGAATTAAACTGGTTTTTTGAGCCTATTGAAACTAAAATAGGTGTTTGGAGTCAGCCTTATCATGATAAATTCTTTGATGTAGAGCTGATTACATACTCTTATCCAATCACCTATAATAATGAAATCATTGGAGTTGTAGGTACAGATATTTTATTTGATGACTTTAAAAAAATAATTGGAGATATTAAAGTATATGACACATACTGTGCTTATTTAT
Source organism: Vallitalea sp. (assembly GCF_025211055.1). Taxonomy (GTDB): domain Bacteria; phylum Bacillota; class Clostridia; order Lachnospirales; family Vallitaleaceae; genus Vallitalea. The sequence goes on from NZ_JAOARO010000004.1 coordinate 41,378, forward strand.
TAGATGATGAATACAATTACTTAGTACATCCAGATTATTCAAGAGAAGATTCTTTCATTAATTCTATAGATAGGGAGAATTCTACAAGTGTAGAGAAAAAATTAAATGATGCAGATTATGGAATTATCAATTATAAGATTAATGGAACAAAGAAAATGATGGGTTATAATCGTCTAGAAAATGGATGGGTATTGTGTGTAGCCCCGCCTATTAAACAAATTTTTAGTTCCATTTATACAATTAGGTATTATGTAATTTTGATATCTATAATAGTATTTGCAATCTCATTTATTATCTCATTCATTATAGGTAAAAAGATATCAAAACCAATTATGGAAGCTTCACAATATGCAAATACAATGGCTACAGGAAATTTAACTCTGAGTATTGCTGAAAAGTATTTGAAGAATAAAGATGAGATTGGTTTATTAGCAAAATCTCTTGATTTATTAACAGGTGAATTTAATGTAATGATATCAGCAATTATTGAAACTTCTACAGAAATATCTACAGCATCAGGAGATTTATATACTAGAAGTACCGAAGTATCTAGTATATCTAATGAAGTAGCTCTTACTACAGAAGAAATTGCAAAAGGTACTACAGAGCAAGCTCAGAGTACAGAAAATGGTGCACAAAAAATATATGAGATGGGTAACATAATTGAATTAAATAAAGAGTTAGTCAATAATATTAATGAAAAAACCAATCATATGTCTAATCTAATTGAAGAAGGTTTAATAATAATTAATGAGTTAGTAAATATATCAAATGAAACAAAAGATTCAGCAACAAATATTTCTGATATAATTTATCAAACTAATGAAAAAGCCAATAATATTGGAGAAGTGAGTAATTTAATTAAATCCATTTCTGAACAAACTAATCTATTAGCTCTAAATGCGGCAATTGAAGCAGCAAGAGCCGGTGATGCAGGCAAAGGGTTTGCAGTAGTTGCAGAAGAAATTAGAAATCTTGCTGAACAAACTACTCATTCATCAGATAAAATAGATGAAATGGTAAAACAACTTACGCAAAGTTCTGTTGTTGCAGTTGATACAATCAATAATGTTCTTGATATTGTGAAAAAACAGTCTCAATGTGTACAAGAAACGGAAGTTAAGTATAATGAAATATCAGATGCTATAGATACTTCAAAAGATGGTTTAAACAAATTAAATGAATCCGAAGAACAAATGGCACATAAAAAAGTTGATGTTATGGATACGATACAAGGACTTTCTGCAATAGCTGAAGAAAATGCAGCTGGAACACAAGAGGTATCAGCTTCCATTGAAAGCCAAGTAACATCTATAAATAATATAGAAAAATCCAGTCAGCGTCTTGCTAAATTAGCTGATGAATTAGTAGCAGCTACATCAAAGTTTAGTGTCAAATAAATATTTGTTGGAAATAATATTATAAAAGTGCGCCCAATATGGGCGCACTTTTCTCTATAATAAGTATTTGTTTTACTAATAGATAAACTTCTAGCGATGGTACTAGGTACATAATTAAGTTCTTCTATTGCAGTTAATGATTTTGATTTAGTTGACTTTTTTTAGTTAGTAATAACATAAAAAGTATATTTGATTTTAATATATTTAATATAAATATATTAAAAAATAATATAAAATATAATAATATCCTATTGATATAATTAATAAACATAAGTTATAATATTAAGATATATTACAACTTTTATTACTTAATAGTTACTAGAGGAGGATACAAATGTTCAAAAAATTACAAACGAGAATAATTATCACTATGGTTTTATCTTTTATTTTAGTTACTAATATTATTGCTATTATATTATTAACAATGACATCTAATTCAGTTAGAAATGACGCATCAAATTATCTTATTACTTTAGTAGAACATGAATCATTAATGCTAGATAATAAGTTTCTAAGTATTAAACAAGAGATTATATCATTACAAGAAACAATATCAATTTTTATACAGGACGAAAATTATAAAGATATTAATAACATTGAAGTGCGACAAAAATTAAGGCAAAATATAGCAAAATTAGTAGATAAATATTGTTATCTATTAAAAGGTAATGTTAATACATATGTTCTATTTAAACCAGAATTTGCAGATGTTGACTTACAGGTAGTATATAGTAAAAAAAATAACATATATGTGGATATGGGAGAAATAGTAACAGCTAAAGATCTAACAACTAAATCTGAGGAATTAAATTGGTTCTTTGAGCCCATGGAATCTAAAGTAGGCGTTTTGAGCAAGCCTTATTATGATAAATATTTTGATAAAGATTTAGTTACATATTCTTATCCAATTACATATAATGACGAAGTTATTGGGGTGGTAGGTACAGATATATTGTTTGAAGACTTTGAAAAAATGATTAGAGATATTAAGGTATATGATACAAATTGCGCATATTTATTGAACGATGATTTAGATATTTTAGTACATACCGATGATTCTATAGAGGGCTCTTTCATGGATTGTATTGAAACAGATAATTTGTCTGGAGTAGAAAAGCAATTAGCTGATATTAATAAAGGAATCATTAATTATAAGATTAGTGGAACTAAGAAAATGATGAGCTATTCTCGTATGAGTAATGGATGGATATTGTGTGTAGCTCCTCCTATCAAACTAATTTATGCTTCTATTTATACAATTAGATATTATGTTATTATAATATGTATAATAGTATTCTTTATCTCATTAATTATTTCATATTTTATTGGTAAAAGATTATCAAAGCCAATAATACTAGCTTCACAATACGCAAATACTATGGCAACAGGAGATTTAACTCAAAATGTTTCAGATAAGTATTTTAACACCAAAGATGAGATTGGTTTATTAGGGAAATCACTTAAATTATTAACTGCAGAGTTCAATAAGATAATATCAGCTATTATTGAAACATCTGAGAATATATCTACGTCTTCACAAGATCTCTATTCCTTGAGTACTCAAGTATCTAATATGTCTAATGAAGTAGCTCTTACTACAGAAGAAATTGCAAAAGGTACTACAGATCAAGCTCAAAATACAGAAAGTGCAGCACAAAGAATATATGAGATGGGTAATATGATTGAGATAAATAAAGATTTAGTCAATAATATTAATGAGAAAATAAATTATATGGCTAATCTAATTGAAGAAGGCTTAGTTATAATTAATGATTTAGTAACTACTTCAAGTGAAAATAAAGAATCTGCAACTAACATTTCTAGTATTATAATTCAAACAAATGAAAAGGCTAATAATATCGGGGAAGCAAGCAAATTAATTAAATCCATATCTGAGCAAACAAATCTATTAGCTTTGAATGCGGCAATTGAAGCAGCTAGAGCTGGTGATGCTGGCAAAGGGTTTGCAGTAGTTGCAGAAGAAATTAGAAATTTAGCTGAACAAACTACCCAATCATCAGATAAAATAGATGAAATGGTAAAACAACTGACACAGAGTTCTATTGTAGCTGTTGATACTATAAATAATGTTCTTGATACTGTAAAAGAACAATCAAGATGTGTAGAAGAGACAGAAATGAAATATAATGAAATTTCAAATGCTATAGAGATATCAAAAGATGGTTTAAATAAACTTAATGATTCAGAGGTAGGAATGGGACAGAAAAAAAATGAGGTTATGGATACTATTCAAGGACTTTCAGCTATAGCTGAACAAAATGCAGCTGCAACACAAGAGGTTACGGCATCTATTGAGAGTCAATTAACTTCTGTAAATAACATAGAAGAATCAAGCAAAAAGCTTGCTAAATTAGCTGATGGGCTAGAGATAGCTACATCAAGATTTAATGTGAAGTAATATATAACATTATATAGGTGACAGATATTTAGTACTGTTAGGAAAAATCACCTAAAGAAGAAACAAGAGAAAGAATATAGAATATTATTAAGGAATTGTTTCAATATCTTAGATTTGAATATAAGCTGTAAGGGATTAATTATTAGTAAATTGTAGAATAGAGCGGTGGAATTACAAGAGATTGTGATTTCACTGCTTTATTTTATGGAAGAATAACCCAAAGATTGTGAGTATCAATAGCTATGATGGGAATATTAAAAATATTATTTGTGTATAAAATAAATACTTAATTTAACAAAATAATAACCTAATTATCAAACTTTTGTAAAGATAATGAGTTATTTTGTATAAATAACAAGAAAATAAAAAAAATTATTAATTGACATTTAATATTAATATATGTATAATATTTGTGCATGCATTTTTAGGGATAATTTAACAAGTGAGTACATAATCTCATTAATCCTTTGTCCTTATGTAAGGAAATAACAAATGAAAGGGGGATTTGTGATGGCTAAAAATCCATTTGATCTAGAAGTAAAAGTTGATAAAATTAATGGTGCAGAACTAGAAGGGCTATATACGTCTACTTGTTATACATCATCTTGTTATACGTCTACTTGTTATACATCTACTTGTTATTCATCTGAATGCTATACTGGGCAAAAGATGTGTGGATACACTCATACTTCAAGTTGCTAATGTATAGAGTTAGAGTAATATTAAACATCAAAAAACATCAAAAAGATGTTTTTTGATGTTTATATGAAATGAAAGGAGAAAATAATGAATACACAGAGTATATTCAGATGTCTTGATTTTTTTGCACTACGGATGCCTATACTATCTACTAATGTATTTGAAAATAAGTTAACATCCTTAGATGAACCTATCTTAGATGAATTATGGGAATTTACACAAGACCCATTAATAAGAGAAGCAATTGCTGTTTCAAGTATATCACTTCTGGATGCTCTAACTAACCTTTCATCAGATAGTCCATCTCGTAAAAGAGAACAAGCTACCAAAGCTTTTTTACGTTATTTGATTAGAATGTCTACTAGACCAACACCTTTTGGTTTGTTTTCTGGTGTGGCGTATGGAGAATACGGAGAGTATTATAAGGTTGCATTAAGGAGCACTGAGTATCATGAAAAGCGTACTCGTCCTGATATGAATTGGTTATTCAAGATAATAGCACAAATAGAGAATACCCCTAATATAATTAAGCAGTTAATAGTAATAACAAATACTATGGCTTATGAAGTGGGTAATAGAACATATCTTCCATACTTAACAAATTTAGGTCAAGCTAAGGGTAGCGGCAACAAAATGGAACGTACATCAGTACGAACTACAAGTGCCGTCAAACAAGCACTTAACTTAGCAAAGACACCTTTGACCTTTGAAGAATTAATATCAAAATTAAATGTTGAATATCCAGATACACCACGGGAGCAAATAAACCAATTTGTTTATCAGTTATTTAAACAAGAGTTGTTAATTTCCGATTTACGCCCACCACTAATAGAGGTAAATCCATTGAATTACCTATTACAACGAATAAAATATATAAAAGGAATAGATAAATTAAAAGCTCAGTTACAAGAAATCTCCTTCATGATAGATATGTATGATAGAACTCTATTAGGAGAAGGCGAAGAATTATATCGAAACATAATTAAGAAGATGAAGAAAATAACTGAAAGTAAAAATTATCTACAAGTTGATCTTAAGATTCAAACGGATGAAGTTGTTTTACCCTTTTCTATTAAAGAAGAGGTGGAAAAAGTAGCAGAAACACTATGGAAAATCAGTAATAATGAATATGGATTATCACATTTCTCAGAATATAGAAATGATTTTATAAAAAAATATGGATCATCAAGAGAAGTTCCATTATTAGAGTTATTGGATGAAGAGATAGGATTAGGAGCACCAGCAACATATGAATATCCACCTTCCAAAAGAAGACCAAAGAAAAATATAACAAAATATCAACAACGTAAGAAATACTTATTATCACAATGGTTAACCATGAGCTTATTAAAAGGAGAACAAGAAATTGTTCTAGATGATTATAAAATAGAAGAATTAGCAGGAGAAGATATTGATAGTCGCTATACTCCTCGTTCTTTTGAACTCTTTTTTTCATTGGCTGCCGATTCAAAAGAAGCTGTAGAAGCAGGAGATTATACTCTTATAAGTGGAGCAACAGCACTTTCCTATGGTGCGGGAAGGTCAATTGGGCGTTTTAGTGACATTATGGGTTCAGATTTTCAAGATTATCTTAAAAATGTTGGGAAATTAGAACAAGAGATGTGTTTTGATAAAATAATAGCTGAATTGGTATACTTACCCATAGATGGCAGAGCAGCTAATGTTGTATTAACCTATGAAAATCGTAACTACGAGATTGTTATGGGAACAACATCTTCTAAGAAATCAGAGAATATTATTCCCTTATCAGATTTGGTAGTTGGTATAGATAAGAGAGGATTTTATCTTCGCTCATTAAAGTTTGATAAAGAGGTTGTAGCTGTAGTTAATCATATGTTCAATGGCTCTAAATCACCTAATGTCTATAGGTTTCTTAGAGAATTGGCTATGGAGAGACAGAGGAATATTGAAAATTTCCATTGGGGGGAATTTGACTCATTGCCATTTTTACCTCGTATAAAATATGGACGTTGTATTTTATCGCCTGCTAGATGGATTCTTAATAACGAGACATTATCTATTGATGAAAATATGAATAAAGAAGAATGGATAGAAAAATTCAATATATACAAGAAAGAATGGCGACTTCCCCAATATGTCTATTTGACTCAGACAGATAATAGGTTATTATTGGATCTAAATGAGAATGAGCATATTGAAGAAATACGGAGGGAATTCGGTAAACTCAATTTTGGGCAAGGAATCATATTAACGGAATTGGGGCATGAATTAGGGGAACTACCTAAAAATAATAGGGGTAGATATTATACTGAATTTGTATTTCCAATTATAAAAAATTCTACAGTAAATAATAGAGAATCCATACCTAAAAATCAGTATAAACCAATTGATCCTGTTGAACGTTTTAGACTTCCAGGAAGTGAATGGATGTATGTTAAATGGTATGGAGTCTGTAATCGTATAGAGGAATTTTTGGGAGGACCGTTAAGAGAGTTCTGTAATAAGGCAGAGCAGAATGGTTGGATTGGGTCAAGTTTTTTCATGAGATATTCAGATCCAGAGGCACATATAAGGTTACGATTTTTTGGTGAACCTAAGAAATTACAAAGTGAGTTATTACCACAGCTCAATAATTTTGCTAAGAATTGTTTAGAGGAAGGTATGCTCTCACGAATGGTTATTGATACATATGTCCCTGAACTTGAACGTTATGGTGGTCGGGAATTAATGAATATTGCAGAGCAATGGTTCTGCATAGATAGTAGAATTGTAATGGATTGGATAAGATCAAATGAACAAGGTCTTTTACCTATAGAAAAGGATTTGTTGGCGGTAATTAGTATTATTGATATCATGGAGCAATTTGGATTAACATTTGATGAACAACTTGCTTTTTTGGATAAGATTGTGAACTATAAAGATTATCTTGATATGTTTAGGTCTAAGAGGTCCCTCTATGTGAAATTAGGGGATGCAAGAGATGGATTTGCAGAACTTAGGAGACATGAAGCAGGACAATTCATATTACCAGCATTACAGGGAAGAAGTAATACATTGCATTATTATGGAGAACAATTATCTAAGAAAGAACTTAGTGGAGATTATTATGTTAAGTCCATTGACGCAATGCATAGTATAATTCATCTTCATATAAATAGATTATACGGTATTGATAGAGGTGATGAAACAAGAGTACTTACTTTAACACGACATACGCTACACAATTTAGTATACATTCGCAGGAGGTGAACATAATGGCAGTAGATAGAGAGGATTCAAGTATAATATCAGTAGCTAATATTTTAAAATCATTTAGATATTGGCCTCGTATTATGAGGCTGTTGTGGGCTACAGATGCAAAAAGTTTGATTGCAATAATGATTTTAAATCTATTTCATGGTATTTCACCAATTATTGTTTTGATATTGACCAAAGACTTGATTAATTCCATTACTTATTCTTGGACTAATGGGTTTAATATAATTCTTAAGGCATTTGCTATATTAGTTGCATTTACACTTTTGAGTCAGTTGCTGAATCTAGTTCAGAGTTATATAGAGAGCTTATTCAAAGTCCTTTTGATGAATAGAATCAATAAGCTCATAATGGAAAAATCAGTATCATTATCATTAAAAGATTTTGAAAACTCGGAAGTGCAAGATGCTTTGAAGCTTGCACAAAATGAAGCAGGTCATCGTCCATATCAGATTATGCAGCAGATGATGTCCCTCATAAGTGGTATTGTGACACTTATTTCTGCAGCAGGAATGCTGATAATTTTTAAATGGTGGATGGCTTTTATATTACTTATTATACCACTTACATCGTTTTACTCTTTTCTTCGTATAGGACAGCAAGAGTTTCTAGTTCAGTATAATCGTATACCTAAGATGAGAAAGGCATGGTATTACTCTTATCTAATGACAAACGATAAGAACTTCAAAGAAGTGAAGCTATATCAATTAGGGAAATATCTTCAAAGATGTTACAATGGACTATTCAAAAGCTTCTATAAAGAAGATAAGAAGATAGCTAAAAAAAGGTTAAGTACTGGAATTATATTTCAAGTTATTAATGTTATAGCTAATGTATTAATGATGATAGTTGTACTTAGGTCTGCATTTCTTAGAGAAATAGAGATTGGTACTGTAGTAGCACTGACTCAAACTATAACTATGACACAGAGTAACTCCCAAGCACTAATTTCTGGATTGCTTTCATTATGTCAGCATAATCTTTTTCTAAAACAGCTATTTATATTTTTGGACTTGAAAGTCAGTAAGACTAATAAAGGTCAATATACTGATATTATGGATATTGAAACCGTTGAATTCAAAAATGTATCTTTTATGTATCCAGATACTAATAGGTATGCTCTTCATAACGTTAGTTTTAAGCTGAAACGTGGAGAGACAATGGCAATTGTTGGACGTAACGGTTCAGGTAAAACAACCTTGATGAAGATATTAACTGGGTTATATGATGATTTTGAAGGTGATATCCTTATTAATGGAATATCAATTCGTTCGTTTAATCAAGAAGCATTACGCAAACATATAGCTGTAGTTTGTCAGGACTTTGTCCAATATGAACTTAATATGAGGCACAACATAGGATTTGGTAATGTTAATAGACTTGAACGTGATGAAGAATTGTTAGAATCAGCACGAAGAGCAGGAATAGATAGTTTAGTAGATCAATTACCACAAGGATTAGATACCCAGATTGGAAGGTTGTTTGATCAGGGCAGTCAATTATCAGGAGGACAATGGCAGAGGGTTGCAATTGCCCGTGCATTTATGCGTAAAGCTGATTTGTATATACTTGATGAACCTAGTTCCATGCTAGATCCTGAGTCTGAACTCCAAGTGTTTGCAAAATTCAGAGAATTAATTCATCAACATATAGGTATATTTATTTCACATCGATATACCTCAATAAAGTATGCAGATCATATAATCATGATGGATCAAGGAGAAATTGTTGAACAAGGAAGTCATCTTGAATTGATGAAAAAAGACGGTATGTATGCTTATCTATATAAAATGCAGCTTTCTGCATATAGTGATAACGATAAGGAGGAAGTACAATATGAAATGGTCTCAGGTGACAGATGAAAAAATCTGTAATAAGATACAACAGATTGTAGATGAAGGAGCACATAGATTAGTTAATCCAGAGCAGATACAACAGGATATGCTTGAATTAATTAAGATACGTAAAGAATCTGGAGCTGAGTATATACCTTGGTCACCTACTGATTTAGCCAGAGGGTATAGTGGCTTTTGTGTGATGTTTGGAGCTTTGGATAAAGCTAATCCTCAAGGGGGATGGGATAATATTGGACATTCCTATTTACAAGACATACAGAAAGTAATTATGAAAGAGAGTATCAGAGAATTCAGTCTTTGGACTGGATTAGCTGGTGTTATTATAGCCGCAAGAGCATTATCAAGAGGTGGGACAAGATATGGGAACTTCATAAAAGAGTTAAATTCATTTTTCATCAAGTCCTTTCCTAGTATAATGCAATATATGGAATCAAGACTAGAGCAAGGTATTTCTCTAAAAGAGTTTGATGTTATTCAAGGGTTGAGTGGTATTGGGCGTTATGTGCTCTGTTTCATTGACGAACATGATATGAAACTGGCAATGGAACAGATTCTTACATATCTAATTAAGGTATGTGAAGATAAAAAATATAAAGGTTTGGTTGTACCTGGCTGGTATGTATATTCTAATAGATATACTGGATATGATAGCCAATATCCTAATGGTTACTTCAACTGTGGAATGTCACATGGTATACCTGGTGTTCTTGCTTTGATGTCCATAGCTATGATGAAAGGAGTAGAAGTATCAGGCCAACATGAAGCTATACATAAGATTGCTCAGTGGATAATGAAGTGGAAAGAAAATGATGAATTTGGACCACTATGGCCTGCTAGAATTACATGGGAAGAGAATCTGGAAGAAAAAGCACAAAATGTTGTTCCACGAGAAGCTTGGTGTTATGGAGGTCCTGGAGTTGCACGTGCACTTTGGTTAAGCGGCATAGCTGTTAATAATGATGAATACAAGAGTGTAGCACTAGAAACATTTAGAGGAACAGCCATGAGACCAGAGGAAAAATGGAATATAGAATCTGACACATTCTGTCACGGGAGAGCAGGATTACTTCAAATGGTACAGAGAATGTATTCAGAAAGTGGAGATAAATTGATTGGAGAGTTGAGAGATAAATTATTAGAGCAAGTAATAGATTTATGGAATAAAGAAGCGCTTTATGGATATCAGGAAAAAGAACTTTCAGACAAGCAGGATATAGGTGGATTACTAGATGGAGCAGCAGGAGTATTTACAGTATTAATAGGATTGATACAGGAACAAGATACTGATTGGGATTTAATATTTTTGATTAGTTGATTAAAATATTATAATTTGGCATTTAAGTCAATATATATGAATGAATATTATATATTATTAGATTTGAATATGCTATTTACTAATTTTTATAATACAATAAAAAAATAGACTAAAGTAAAATATTAGTCTATTGATAATGTTGTTGCAATCTTCCAAGTTCTCTATCTAACTCAGAATCTATCTGCTTATCTATTTCTTTTTTATAATCTGTAATAAGCTTTGATTTTTCTTTATCTAATTGTTTTATAGTTTCATTAACTTTGTCATTTACGACTTTTCTAGCATCTTCCGCTTTTGATTGTTTATAAGCTTCTAAATCATTTTTAATATCATTTTTATAATCTTTAATATAATTATCTAATTTTTTCATAGCTTCATTTGTATTTCTTTCAAGTCCTGAATCCTTCTTTAATACAGCATCTTTAACAGCGACTATTCCTTTTATTATTCCACTATATATATCAATATTAGCTGCATAAGCTACTGTGTTAATAAGGATAATAGAAAGTATGCTTATAGTAACTATTTTTTTGAATTTTTTCATTTATAATTCCTCCCCATTTCTTTTTACAGGACTCATTATAGATGATTTATTATCAAAATACTACATGTATATGTTGGTAATTATACCATATCCATTATATACTCTTCGTCTGGGATTGAAGCCATAAGCACTCATCTTCGTTAAGATAAGGAGAAAGCTTATTATATACTTCGCAGTGATAATTATTTAACCAATCTTTTTCATCATTGGTAAGTATTGTAACATCAATACCTTTTAAATCTATAGGACAATAGGATATTGTGTCAAACGCCATAAAACGACCATCAGAATTATTCATTACTTCCTTAACCAATATAGAGTTTTCTATACGTATACCATATTTGTTTTCTTTGTAGATACCTGGTTCGTTAGTAAGATACATTCCTTCTTCAATTACTACATCTTTAGATTCTCTGCGAATTCTTGCTGGTCCTTCGTGTACACCTAATAAATAACCAACTGAATGACCAGTTCCACACTTATAATCCATATATTCTTGCCAAATAGGCTGTCTTGCAATAACATCAAGATTAGAACCTGTTGAACCATATAAAAAGATTAAACGTGCAAGGGCAATATGGGATTTTAGAACTAAAGTATAGTCATGACGTTCTTCCTCTGTAATATCACCCAATACAATAGTACGTGTTATATCTGTAGTACCATCATAATATTGTCCACCAGAATCAACTAAGAAAAATCCTTCTGGTTTCAATGTCTTAGTAGTTGCCATATCAGGCTTATAATGCATCATTGCTGCATTTTCCCTGTAAGCTGGGATTGTTGCAAAACTATCTTCAATATATAGAGGATTTTCTTTTCTGAAACTTGCTAATTTTTCTGCTGCAGTGATTTCTGTTATATTTCCACTTGGAACAGCTTTTTCTAACCAATATAAGAATTTTACTAGCGCAACTCCATCTTTTATTTCACATTCTTTTAGATTTTTGATTTCGGTATTGTTAAGTTTAGCTTTTATAATAGCTGTAGGTTCAAGTGTTTCTACAATACGGTTAGAAGAATCAATCATTGACTTTAGACCGTAATTTAACTTAGTAGGATCATATATAACCGTTAAATTCTTAGTATATATTTTTATATCATCAAATATATCATCATAAGATTTTATGACAATATTTTGTTCTTCAAGTATTATTCGTATATCTTGAGGAACTTTGTCAAGTTGTATATATAGTATAGCTTCAGTCAGAGTTATTATTCCATAAGCATATGGGATAGGGGTATATATTATATCATTACCTCTAATATTAAATAGCCAAGCAATATCATTGAGAGAGCTGATTAGATATATTTCAGAATCTTTCTTTTTCATTTCATTTCGTATTGAATCAATTTTCTCGGCAGATGTTGAACCTGTATATTTTATGTCATGATAAAAAACTCTGTCAGTAGGTAGGGCTGGTCTGTTCTTCCATATATTTGATATAAGGTCTACACTACCTACAAATTCTATTTTATCATTATTTATTATATTTTTAAGCATTTTCATATCATTCACTGAGAATAAACGCTGGTCAAAGCCTATTTTTTCACCAACCTTAATGTTATCTTTTAACCATTCTTGATATGTAGGCACACCTGGTTCAAGCATTTTATATAGAACAACTTCACTATTACTAAGTTGTTTTTCAGCTTGAATAAAATATCTGCCATCAGTCCAGAGACAACTTTCTGACATAGTAATGATAACTGTACCTACTGAACCTGTAAATCCAGATATGTAAGCTCTGCTCTTGTAGTATTCAGCTACGTATTCGCTTTGATGGGGGTCAGCACTAGGGATAATATAGGCAGATAAGCCTTCCTTATTCATTTCTTGACGTAATAATTCTATCCGCTCATTTACTGTAATTTCAGCCATTTTCATACATCCTTTCATAACTTTTTATAACGTAGATATAATCGTTACTGGTATTGTATCAAATTATACTTTTTAATAAAAGCCTATAGCATAAATAATATTATTAAATTAAAATAAAAAATTAAAAACTTATTAAACAATAGTTATTATATGTTTTAGTATATATGTTAAGCTCTTTCACTTTAGCAATGTCAAATGCATATAATAGTAAAAAAAGCAGAAGGATAGTATATGTTTAACGAAGAAGTTGAAGCTACTAGATTCGGTAGAGGAAGACGTCCTTATCGATACCCTTATTATTATCCATATTCATATTACAGGAGATATCCCTACTATTATAGAAGAAACCCCTATTATGTAAGATATCCATATTATAGAAGACCTTATTACTATGGAAGACCTTACTATTACGGAAGACCTTATTACAGACCATATAGAGGAAGAGGCAGAGGTAGACTATATGGTATGGAAGAAGATAATTATTCAGACATCATATATGTATAGAAGGACAAAATATAAAAGCGCAGAAAAATCTGTGCTTTTATATTTGGATTAATATAAATTCGTATTATCTTTTTAGGATTAATCTAGGTGCGATTATATTGATAAATTAAAATAATTAACCTAGAATAGTTTGCAAATCATGGTCTGGTGTTGAAATCGACTGCAGATTAAATTTATCGACCAATACTTGTAGAATGTTTGGGGTTATAAAAGCAGGTAATGTAGGTCCCAGATAAATATCTTTCAAACCAAGGTATAACATTGTTAGTAATACCGCAACCGCTTTTTGTTCATACCAGGTTATGATATAGGACAATGGAAGATCGTTCACATCACATTCAAATGCTTCTGATAAAGCTAAAGCAATCTTAATAGCTGAATAAGCATCATTACATTGACCTACATCCAGTATTCTTGGGAAAGGACCGATAGAACCAAGATCTAATTTGTTGAATCTATATTTACCACAGGCAAGGGTTAATATGATAGTATCTTTTGGTGTCTTTTCAGCAAATTCTGTATAATAATTTCTTCCAGGTCTAGCGCCATCGCAGCCGCCAATCAAGAAGAAATGCCTTATTTTACCGTCTTTGACAGCATTAACAATTGCATCAGCATTACTTAGGACAGCCTTTCTGGCAAATCCCATAGGTATTCTTTTCTCTGGTTCATCGGTAGTGAAGCCTTCTAATTCTAAAGCTTTTTCAATAACAGGTGAAAAATCCTTATGACCATCAATAGTAGGGATGTGGGTTACATTAGGCCAGCCAACAATACTTGAGGTGAATAACCTGTCTTTGTAATTTTCCCGTGGTTTCATTAAGCAGTTACTTGTCATTAATATTGCTCCAGGCAAGTTATCAAACTCTTTCTGTTGATCTTGCCAAGCACCACCAAAGTTTCCTATTAGATGCTTGTATTTTTTTAATCCAGGATAAGCGTTACAAGGAAGCATTTCTCCATGAGTATATATATTAATACCTTTTCCTTCAGTTTGCTCAAGCAAATCTCCTAAGTCATTTAAATCATGACCTGATACTACAATAAAAGGTCCTTTTTTCTTGGTTATGAGCATTTCTGTGGGTTCTGGGTCACCATAAGCACCAGTATTTGCTGCATCAAGTAGCTCCATACATCTAAAATTGGTTTTACCAAGTTCCATGTTTAGGTTGAAATAATCTTCAACAGTTAAATCTCTATTAAGGGTAGAACCAAGAGCTTTGAACATGAAACTAGCTATTTCAGCATCATATTTTCCAAGTACATATGCATGATGAAAATATGCTCCCATACCTTTTATACCATATATTAACAACTCTCTTAATGAACGAATATCCATATCTAAGTCTTCATCATCCATAACACCTAAGTTCTTCATATTAGGAATACTAAGAATCTCTTCTTTTGTTTCAGGAGCAATATAATCTGCTCCCTCAGGTGCGTCAGAGGTGGAAGCTTTATTCATTAAGGCCTTTTTATAGTAATTAGTTTTTTTGATATATTTAACGAATCTTTCAGGTGCAAAGTTAACATTAGTAAGTGTTGCGAATACACACTCTGTACAAAACTCTCCTAATTCTCTAGGTATATCCTGTCCATCTTCAATTAATCTTGTTGCATAATATCCTAATCCTTTTAATATGAAAATTAGAACGTCCTGCATTTTAGCTACATCAGGGTCTTTGGTGCAAATTCCCATTTTAGTACATCCTTTACCACCTGCTGTTTGTTCACATTGATAACAAAACATAGCGTTGTCCATATATACTTCCTCCTTAATATTGATATTTTTTCTTCATAGTTATCTTAGGCTAATCACAAGAAGAATATTCTACAATTGGAAGATTATTATATTAAATTATGCATTAAACAATAAATAATGGATTTCTGATTAAATAGCAATTCTTAATAATTACTTATCTATGATATTAAATAGAATATAATCGTGATATAATGATACTTATATTTATTAGATACAAAGACCAAATAAATGAAAGGAGTAATATATATGATACATAATGTCAAAGATAACTCATTAATCTTATTTCAAGGAGATAGTGTTACTGATAGTGGTAGAACAAGTAATGAATATTTAGAACTTGGTTTTGGTTATGCTAATATGGTTGCATCATGGTTAACAGCATTACACCCAGAAAAACAATTACAATTTCTTAACAAAGGAATAAGTGGTAATAGAGTTTCAGACCTTAAAAAAAGGTGGCAAGAAGATTGTATAGATCTAAGACCAGAAGTAGTTTCTATATTAATAGGTATCAATGATTGCTGGCGTAGATATGATAGTAATGATCCTACTTCAGTTGATAATTTTGAAACTATATATAGAGAGATTCTTATGAATATAAAACAAAAATTAGATGCTAAGATAATAATTATGGAACCTTTCTTATTACCTGTAATTGAAGAATCAGAAGGCTGGTCTGCTGGGCAGGGTAGATGGAGAGAAGACTTAGATCCTAAAATCCATGTAGTAAGATCTCTAGCAAGAGAGTTCAATGCTACATTAATTCCTCTAGATGGTATATTTGCAAGAGCAGCAACAGTTCAACCTATGGAGAAATGGACTTTGGATGGAGTTCATCCTACACAAGCAGGACATGCATTAATAGCAAGACAATGGTTAAAAGCTTTTTCAGTAATGTAAATAATTTATATATGGATAATTAAAATAAGTTAATAAATGACTTGATAAAATAATAAAAAGATTATATAATAAAAGAAAACGATTACTATACATTATGTAATTGAATTCTTTTATTTTTATATTAACTAGTGTATGGCATATGTTTATGTGTCATATGATGAAACAAGTATATATAGAAGATGTATATTCTTATATTTTTTGTATTCATAGTAAACGATTACTATAGTTGTTTCATATTAGTTTCAATATCATATACTACCTCTTTATTAAAGGGGTTAAGGTTAATAAATTTTAAGGAGGAATAATTTATGACAGGTACAAATAGGTTACAAGGTAGAATGCCAAAGGTAGGAATCAGACCAACAATTGATGGTAGACGTGATGGGGTTAGAGAATCACTTGAAGATCAAACAATGGATATGGCAAAAAGTGTTAAAGAGTTTTTAGAAGCAAATCTTCGCCATCCTAACGGTTTACCAGTAGAATGTGTTATCGCTGATACAACTATAGGTGGGGTAGCTGAATCAGCAAAATGTGCTGATAAATTTGCAGCAGAAGGAGTTGGAGTATCTATCACTGTAACTCGTTGTTGGTGTTATGGAACTGAGACACTTGATATGGACCCATCAACACCAAAAGCTGTTTGGGGATTTAACGGAACTGAACGTCCAGGAGCAGTATATCTTGCAGCAGCATTAGCAGGTTATGACCAAATAGGAATTCCAGCATTTGGAATCTATGGAAAAGACGTTCAAGATCTAGATGATACAACAATACCAGAAGATGTAAAAGAAAAATTATTACAATTTACAAATGCAGGATTAGCTGTTGCTAATATGAAAGGCAAATCATATTTGTCTCTTGGAAGTGTTTCAATGGGAATCGCAGGTTCTGTTGTTGATCCAGCATTTTTCAAAGATTATCTTGGTATGAGAAACGAATATGTTGATATGTCTGAATTCATTAGACGTATAGATAATAAGATATATGATCCAGTTGAATACGAAAAAGCTATCAAATGGGTAAAAGAAAATTGTGTTGAAGGTGAAGACCGTAACGATAAAGAATTAATGCATACTAGAGAGCAAAAAGACGATGAATGGGAAACTGTTGTTAAGATGACTCTTATCGCAAAAGACTTAATGGTTGGTAACCCTCGTCTAGCAGAGTTAGGTTATATCGAAGAATCATGTGGACATAATGCAATAGCTGGTGGATTCCAAGGTCAAAGACAATGGACAGATTTCATGCCTAACGGTGACTTCATGGAAACAATCCTTAATTCATCCTTTGATTGGAACGGTATCAGAGAAGCATTTGTATTCGCTACAGAAAATGACTGCTTGAATGCAGTACCAATGTTATTTGGACATTTACTTACTGGAACAGCTCAGATATTCTCAGATGTAAGAACTTATTGGAGTCCTGACTCTGTGAAACGTGTAACAGGAAAAGAATTATCAGGCAAAGGTGCTAATGGAATTATCCACTTAATCAATTCAGGTTCAACTACTCTTGATGCAACAGGACAACAATCAATAGATGGAAAACCAGCAATGAAACCATTCTGGGAAATTACTGAAGAAGAAACTAAAAAATGCTTAGATGTAACTACTTGGGGACCAGCAAGCTTAGGATACTTCAGAGGTGGCGGATATTCTTCAACATTCAAAACAGATGGTGAAATGCCTGTAACAATGGCAAGAGTTAATATCATAAAAGGTCTAGGACCTGTTCTACAAATAGCAGAAGGTTACACTATTGACCTTGATGAAGACATTCATGATGTACTTAACATGAGAACTGACCCAACTTGGCCAACAACTTGGTTTGCACCAAACTTAACAGGCAAAGGTGCTTTCATAGATGTATATTCTGTAATGAACAACTGGGGAGCTAACCACGGTGCAATAAGTTATGGACATATCGGTGGTGACCTTATCACACTAGCATCTATGTTAAGAATACCTGTAGCTATGCACAATGTACCAGAAGAAAGAATCTTCAGACCTAAAACTTGGGGTGCATTCGGACTTGACGATTTACAAGGTGCAGACTACAGAGCATGTAATAACTTTGGACCAGTTTATGGTAAATAATCAAGAGCATATTTACTTATAGGGTATCCAATGTCATTTAGTTAAGAAAAAGCATAAAGAGTTTTGTTCTAAAAATAGAACAAGGCTCTTTTTTTCAACAATTATTTTTTTAACAATAAAATAACACTTGGCAAATCATAAAAATTAGGTAAAGCCTCTTAAATATATCATTCCTGTAAAAAATGCAAAGGAGCTACACAAAAATAACTTGAAGAAAATAAAATAATTATATATAATATAGTAAACGATTACTATAGATTATAAAAATAGAAGATAATGATGGGATGATAGTATGGTCACTATAAAACAAGTAGCAGAAAAAGCAAATGTATCGACAGCAACAGTATCTAGAGTCATTAATGGAAACTATCCAGTTAGTGAAAAGGTAAAAAATAAGGTTATGAAAACTATAAAAGAATTAGGATATAGACCTAATTCAATAGCTAGAAGTCTTAAATGCAATAAAACATATATGGTAGGAATGGTTGTACCTGATATCTCTAATAATTATTTTATGGATATTGCAAGAGGTGTAGAAAGTGTTATCAGCCCTCTAGGATATAGTCTTATCTTCTGTAGCACTAATGAAAATACAGACAAAGAACTAAGACTATTGAATGCATTAAATGATAAAAGAGTTGATTATGTCCTATTAGCATCAAGTACACAAGAAGACCATAAATTACAGAAATTTATAGACCAGGGTATGAACATCATTATGATTGATACAAGTCTTGAAAACCTTCAGATCGATAGTGTCGTAGAAGATAATTATAATGCAACGTACAAATTAATTTCATATGTCATAGATCAAGGACACAAAAGAATTGGTGCAGTAAATGGACTACTAAGTGTTAGTACTGCAAAAGAACGTTATAATGGCTTTTGCAAGGCACTAGAAGACTATGATATTTCTTTAGAACAATCATATATAGTAAACGGTGCTTACAATAGAAAAAAATCATACGAAGAAGTAAAATTCATGATTCAAAGAAATATAAATAATCTACCAACTGTACTATTCGCCGCAAATAATGATATGGCAGAAGGTGCTATGATTGCATTAAAAGAAATGAATCTAAAAATACCTGATGATATATCTATAGTTTCATTTGGAGATATCAATCTAGCAGAATTGATTGAACCAAGATTGACAATCATATCTCAGAATGCTGTATTGATTGGTCAGAAGGCTGGAGAATTAATGTTGAAAAAAGTTTCTGGTAATAGTGAAAACGATATTACTAAAGTTACAATACCGTCAGAAATCATCATAAGAAATTCCGTAAAATCAATTTTAGATTAAGTTTACATAAATGTATTATATTATTTGAATCTTATATCCAACAATATACAGTATTTCTAAATAATTATAGTGGATTATTATACTTGTAACATGTATAATTATTATATTATGTTAACTTAGGGGTGAATGGAATTGAAAAATAAGAAGTTGGTTATTATAGTGATTAGCGTTTTTATATTGATAACATCTATTACCATGTTTTTATCAACTAAAAAAGAATATGAAGATATGACATATAATGAGTTCGTTAACTATGTTGAACAAAGTTTAGTTGGGGAAGTAACAATAATTGATGATAACACGTTGTATGTTAAGTTGAAAGATAATGAGAAAGAAGTATATAAAGTTCCAAATCCTCTAAAGGATGGTTTTAAAGAGTATCTGTTATTACAGGACATTAAAGTAGGAGTTGGAAGTAGTTCAGGGCTTGAAAAAACTTTTCAGACTGTTGGTGTTGGATTGCTTCTTATTGGAGTATTATGGTATATCAGAAAAGGTTCAGGCAATAACAAACAAGTCATAGTTGATGCCAATAAGAATAAGATAAACAATAACAATGTAGTCAATTTCAGCAATGTGGCTGGAAATGAAGAAGCAAAAGATTTAGTAGGAGATATTATTGATTTTATTAAGACACCTGAAAAATACTCTTCAATGGGAGCTAGAATGCCTAGAGGTGTATTATTATATGGTCCACCAGGAACAGGTAAGACTCTTATGGCAAAAGCAGTTGCTGGAGAAGCAGATGTACCTTATTATGCAGTAAGTGGTTCTGATTTTATACAGATGTATGTAGGGGTTGGAGCTAGCAGGATAAGACAATTATTTAAAAAAGCCAAAAAAAGTGAAAAAGCAGTTATTTTTATAGACGAGATTGATGCAATTGGTAAGACAAGAGCAGGTAGAGCTTCAGCAAGTAATGATGAAAGAGATCAAACATTAAATGCTCTTCTTACAGAGATGTCAGGTTTTAATGATAACGAGGGTATAGTAGTAATTGCTGCGACTAACCGTATTGATACACTCGATCCTGCGTTACTAAGACCTGGTAGATTCGATAGACAAATTGAGATAGGGTTACCAGACTATAATGCTAGAAGAGATATAATATCTTTACATGCCAAGAATAAACCTATTAATGATACAGTAGATATTGATAGTATAGCTAAGGATACAGTATATTTTAGTGGTGCCATGTTAGAGAATCTAATGAATGAGGCTGCTATAATTACAGCAAACAGTAATGAAAAATCTATAAGAAAAGAACATATAGACAAAGCGTTCTATACAGTTATAGCAGGTGCAGAGAAAAAGGATAGAAGTAATATTACTGATAAAGATAGACAGATAACTGCATATCATGAGGCAGGACATGCACTAATGACAAAATTATTATTACCAGATAACATTATATCAAAAGTTACTATAATTCCAAGTACCAGAGGTGCTGGTGGATTCAGTATGAGTATACCAAAAGATAAAATGTATCAGAGTAAAAAAGAAATTATTAGTAATATAAAAGTTTTGCTTGCAGGTAGAGTTGCTGAAGAAATCATTTTTGGAGAAGATGGTGTAACAACTGGTGCAAGTAACGATATTGAAAAAGCATCCAATCTTATAAAAGACTATATTGTAAAATATGGTATGGATGACAACTTTGGATTATTTAATTTTGAATCAGCGGGTGTTAATGATATGGCAATAATAGATCAATGTAGAGAAGAAATCAAAAAAGCGTATATAAGTGCAAAAGATATATTAGAAAAAAATAAAGTATATCTTAGTAGAATTGCAAGTATGCTTATTAAAAAAGAAACTATTGATAATAATGATATAGAAGAGATTTGTGCATAAATTATACAAGTATGTAATATTGGAAGAAGATAATATTAAGTAAATTATGTAATCAGCAACGATATAGTCAATTAGTCATATGAATTTTCATATGGCTTTTTTTGTCTTGATGTTAAAAAAATGTTGACATATAAAGTCCAACTGTATATAACCATTTTATACAGTTAAACTATATAGTTTTGCTGTATAGCCAGAGGATACGGTTATTAAGGTTGATTATAGAGTTTTTAATAAGAGGGATGCTTATGAAGATTATTTGATGTTGTTTAAAGATAGTGGTTGGGAACATATTTGTGGAAATCGTTCTTGTGGAGCTCAATATTTTAAGAGAATTGATGAGAGTAGTGATTCTGATATATTTTCTGATCTTTCATCAAAAGCTGGTAGATATAAAAGGTTATCTAATGTATGGATGTCTTTAGCAGGTTACTATAGCAAAATAAAATGTGAAAAATATTATAGAAAGAGTGGAACTTTTTACCAAGAGCTTTCGTCTAACTAGGGATGGAAAAATTACGTAGTTATTTAAAATGTTAAGGAGGATATTTATGAGAAGAGTGTTGAAGAGAGTTATGGCAACAGTATTATGCATTTTAACGTTGTCACAAGGAATTTATGCTAATGAATTAGTTGCTGTGAAAGAAAAAGAAGTGGATAGCAGCATATTGAAAGTGGATGAAATTGCAGAAATAGTAAAGAAAGAATTAAAAATAGGTAAAGAGTTTGAAGTAGAAGATTCAAGTTTGTCTACTGATGATTATTATCTTAAAAAAGTATGGAACTTGATATTTGAATCAGATGATAAGAATATTCAGGTTAGAGCTGATGCTGAAACAGGCAAAATCATCGAATTTGAACATTGGGGTAGAAACGATGGTGAAGTATTAAAATATACTAAGGACCAAGTAAGAAAAACAGCTGAAAAGTATATTGATGATAATTATGCTAATATAAAGAAGGAACTAGTTGAGATAGAAGAAGATAAGTTCAATAGATATATTTCTTATTATGGAAGAGATAATTATGTATTTATTTATGCTAGAAAATTGAATAATGAAATATTCAAAGATAATTATATATCAATCTCAGTATCAGGAATAACTGGTGAAATCACTGGATTCAAGTTTGTTTGGGATGATAGTAAATATACTAAGAAAAATGGTGAGATCTCTGAAAAAGAGGCAAGAGCTATTTTTGAAAAAGAAGATGCATTGAAATTAAAATATATAAAAGTAAACAAAGAAGATGATAAAAATACTATATTAACTCTAAAACCAGTTTATTATTATGAGATGATGAATTCTGGTCATCTTGATTCAGTATCAAAAAAATTCTACGATGTTGAAGACATATACTCATATAATGGAGATGAGATAGTTTATAATGAAGCAATAAAGAGCGAAAAGCAAGCTGATGGTCTAGATATGGGTAGAGAAATGATACCTGAAGAAGGTGCAATCTCTAGAGAACAAGCTCAAAAGACTATCTTAGAGAAAATATCAAAAATAACAGATACCAAGAATCTTGATATTAAACGTAGTAACTATCAAGGTTGGTATAATGGAATAAATGGTAAATTCTGGAATATGACTTTACAGAACGATGAAGATAACTTATATGTAAATGTAACATTAGATGCAGATTCTGGTAAGATATTAAAAATAAATTATAATAAACATTCTTACAGGAATAATGACTCAATCAATAGATTGAAATTAGAGTTAGCTTCTGGAAAATTGACAAAAGAAGATTTTGAAATGAAAGCAAAACTCATGTTAGCTGCAGGTGAAATAACAAAAGAGCAATATGACAATAGGTCAAAAGATATTGAAGAGAATGCTAAAATAGATACTGATGCTCTAAATAAAAAAGCGCAAAGTATTATGAGTGATATGTTCCCTAATATAGATAAGAAGGGATATTCTATTGATATAGAACCATCACAAGATGAAAAAGTAAAGGCATATGTAAAAGGTACAAGAGTAATTAATGATATTGAATATAGTAGAAATGGTTTTTATATGGAATTTGATGTAGAAACTAAGGAAGTTGTAAGATTCTCATTTGACTGGTTCTACAATATAGAAGTTGAAGAACCAAAAACCATTATTGCTGAAGATAAAGCAAGTAAGATATTTTATGACCAAGTTGGTTTTGACAAAGAGTTAATACAATTAAAAGATAAAGACAAAGAAGAAAAAGAAAATGTTTTATTACCATTAAAAGATTTAGCCCTAGTCTATAAATTGAAGCCATACAGATTCTCATATATTGATATTGAAAATGGTAAATTATTAGATTATAGCGGAGAAGAATACAAAGATAATGATGAGGCGGAGTATTTTACAGATATAAAAGATAATAAATATGAACGATCAATAAAACTTATGAACAAAATGGGATTCATAAGAGAAACTAACGAGAAATTCTCACCTAATGCAACATTAACTAAAAAAGATGCAATCAAGTGGATTGTTCTAACACTATCAAGACAATATGAGTATATACCAAGTGCTAAACGAAATTACTTTGGTAATGATGAAATCAGCTTCAAAGATATAGATGAAGATGATGAATATTATAGATATGTTGTTGATGCTGTAAGAATGAATATTATTGAAGATGGTAAGTACTTCAATAAAAATCATAAAGTAACATTAATGGAAATGACAAAATGGATTATCAATGGTATGGGACAGAAAGATTTAGCTGAGTATACAGATATTTTTGCTAAAGAGGAAGGTGTAGCAAATGATGATCAAGGTTATATTGGATTAGCTAAATATTATAAACTAATTGAAAACACTGCTAATATTGAAAAAACTAAATCAAAAGCAGAGACAATTGATATTCTATATGATTTTATTGCTAATCTAGAAGAAAGTAATAAATAAATATTTGAATTGCATGGACATGATGGTGATGATGTAACATTGACTGATAGACCAAATTTGATTAGTTTTAGCTAGTTTATAGTGTATTTTCTTAAGTATAAAAGATTACTTTGTTTCGTATGGACAAAGTAATCTTTGCTTTATAGTGCTTGCTTTACATTCTCATTGTTATTAGCTTTTATATTTTGTAGCTTTTAATATAGCTAATCAGATATTTCAAATTTAATACTTTTTAAAACTCCTAATATTTTAGAACTGTTTTTACTAAAAATTTCTTGGTTAGTATTAACTGTTGCTCCATAAAATTCTTCATCAAAAACTAAATATATATTTACCTCTTCTTCTAAATTATCATACATAATTGTTCCAGAGTTACCATTGCTAGTATTGAAAACCTCTTTTAATTTTTCTGGAGGTATTACTATATGACCATCTTGACCATATACATAAATCCAATTATTTTTGTCATCCTCAATATAAATCATAATACCGTTTTGAGGATCGTCATCTACATTATTATCAGATATTACTTCCCATGTTATGGGATAATCTACACTAAACTTAAATCTTTCATTGTAATAAGTTCTTGAGTTATCAATTTCAAAATTAGTTATATCTAAAAATTTTTCTAATTCATTTTTGTTAGTTACATCTGATTTACCTTTATCTTTTAGGAGTGTAGCTTGGTTATTTATATTTTCCGTTTTTTTTGATTCAGTATCTGATGAATGAAATATAATTATAGCTATAATTATTAATGAAAATATTATTGATATATAGAATTTTATATATTTCATATAGTATATCAGCCTCCTTATACTATATTTCTTGTCTGCTAATTGATCATAAGTCCAATTTGCCAATTTTGGGATATGTACCATTTTTAATACCATTATAAAAACTTAATGTAGTTTGTCTTGATATGTCCCAGCAAAAACTAGTAAATCCTGAACAATCGTTACCATATCTAGGTTGTACATATTGAGTATTGCCTGAAGTAAAATAAAGTGGGTCATAGAAGTTATCTTTTTCAGTTCTAGCAGAATAAACGTTGAATAGCCATTACTCTCTAATGTTAATTGATTTGTTGTTGTTTCAAGGTCAACAATAGTAACATCTGTTTTCAAGATAGATGATTGTGTACTTGAACTAGAGTCTTGAGCATTAATATTTGTAATGGGTAACATGCTACAAATAATAACGATAATACTTAGATACTTCATAATTTTCATATTAAAAACCTTCGATTTTTATATAATACATATTTATTATAATACAAAAAAAATAAAAAAAATGTCATAATTTGATTGTTAAATAAATAATTTTTATTTTATTAAAGATTTATAGCACTAATTATTTATAGGAACGACCTGTTTTGTCTAAAGATAAGTTTATGAAGTATGGAAAATTATATGTGTTATATCTATTGAGAATATTGATAATAATTGGTATAATAAAGCTGATGCTATAAAACAAAAAAGGTAATAAGTACTAAAATAATTGCTAAAAATAGGTATAATTCACTAAAAGAATTTATTGCAACGTTGTTTGGTGATTAAATTTTATATAGTTTAAGTATTAAAAATATAAAATAATTAATAATTTCATAGAAAAAGTTTGAATTATATTTTAAGTACAAAAGGATATCTAGATTAAGACAGTACTTGACAAATCATAGTAACTAATGAGAAAATAGCTATACATAGTCTTTAATTGATAGGATAACGTAATATTTACTACAAGGGAGTGGCACTATGTACAAGATGGATAACTATAACGATGATTTGTATCAATACTTGTTTGATAAATATTATAGACTTGTTTATACAACTGCATATAGAATCGTAAAGAATAAGGAAGACTGTGAGGAAATTACTCAAGATGCCTTTAGCATTGGCTTTAAAAATATGAACAAAATTAAGAATTTTGAGCATTTTAAAAATTATATATTAAAAGCTGCCTATAATTTAGCAATTACACGAGCTAAGAAAAATACTACTCGCAATAATTTATTTCCTACAACCATCAATGAGGATATAAGTAGCGATAAAGATACTATAGGAGAGGCATTTGAAGATATTTACGTAGAACAAATTATGGACAAGTTACCTCATATTGATAGAGAGGTAATGTTGTTAAGCATTCAGGGGTATAAAGTTAGGGAAATTGCTCAACTATTAAGCATATCTGTACCAAATGCAAAAGTCAAATTGCATAGGACAAGAAAATTACTAATGCAGAATATGAAGGGGGAGTTAATTTATGAGAAACAGCAACAACAGCAACAAAAACAAAGCGTATAGTGAATTAGATGAAAAATTAAAGATTCATCTAGAAAACAGTACGAATGATGTACATATTGATGAGGATGCAAAAAATAAAATCTGGAATAATCTAAGTAAGGAAATACATGAAGAACAATTAAAAAAGAAATTTAGGGTTAGAAGAACTTATAAAGCTGTAGTTACAGCTTGTATAGTGATAGTAGCATTGGTCTCAGTTGATTTATCTAGTAACGCAAGTTTATTCAAAAGATTACTAACTAGTGTAAGTGGTAATATAATACAACTCCATTCAAGGGATTCTAAACCTTATGAAGAAAACAGAGATCCGGAACTTGATGCTAAGGTAGCGGAGATTAATGAAATAAATGGTAAAAACTTTATTTCTCCAATAATACCTGAAAACTATACGGTTAAAAACATAAATGATAATGGTAATATGTTAGTAATTACAATGGTTAATAATGATAATAATATTTTAAGGATAAGAGAAAAAGAAGTTAGTAAGAGTGAAACAGGCACTACCTCACAATATAATCAAAATCAGTATGATGTAGAAACTTTTAATAATAATGGTATTGAATATACTATGTTAAAAAGTGAAAATTTTAATATAGGAATTTTTGTTAAAGGTGATGTTGAATTTGAAGTTATTGGAATTGATTATTCAACAGTATTTGATACCACATTATCTCTGCAAAATTAACTAGGGGGTTGATTTAAATATCAACCCCTTTTTACTATTAAAAAAATCTAAATATATACTAATTAATTTTATATTAATATGTAAATTTATTTAGCAGTTATTTCTGGAGAGATATTAACTTTAACAAAGTTCTCACTATCAACTGTAGCGTAATGATATGTTTTAAGTCGATATTTTGATCCAGAATTTGCTGGGCTATAATTAGTAAGTTTATCAATGCAATCAGTATTATTTTCAGTATATGTAAGCGTATGTATTGTTGACCAATAGCCATTTACTTTTTCTTGAACATTGATTTCTAGTTTTAATTTATCACATGTTTGATTAGAAAAAGTACTACTTAATATTGTAAGGTAACCATCTGTCTCACTTACGCTATCAGTACAATAAGATAATGGGTCATCTACTGAATCTAATGTAGCTCTAAGTAGTGTATTACCAATTCTTGATTCTTCCACTATCATGCGATCTCCTTGTGCATTAACTCCTACTGATAAAACTGATGTTAATAAAACCGTTAATAATAATAATTTAATCTTTCTCATTTGTAATCATTCCTTTTCTTATTTTTTATTTTATTTTTTTATCATAAAAACGTCTACATTTATATAAGGGCAAAAAGCCCTAAAAGGTTACAAAAATATATAAAAAAATTCTTTTTCTACGTAATTAGTAAATTATATGCTGCAAATAAAAGTATCGATTATTGTTGAATCTATGCCTGTTTTCAAGTAATAAGAAATGATCTAAAAAAGTTTAAGTTTAATAATTGATAATTTTTGCATTAATTTTCCTATATATACATATAGAATATATTATAAATCAATTAATACTATAAATCAACAATAATTATATAATAATCGTAATATTGTCATAATATTATATTGTTGTTATTTTGAGAAAGAGGTATGACATGTATGGAATTAATATAATCAAGAATTAATATATGTGTTAATAGGAGTCTGAATTGGAAACAGGTAATAGTACCTATTTCTAAAATCTGTCATGAAATTTTTTTGTTCATTGAGTCTAATATTGATTTATTATCAAAATGGTTAGGATCTTTCTTTCTTAATTCAAGTTCATCTAATATCATTGAATAAACATTTTCAGTGATAAAATATTTTTTTGAAATGATATAATAAACGATAATTGCCATTATCAATGGAACAATAGCTATTCCTATACGTAAAATCAATAGCATATTATCAGTGGCAGTAGCAATTATAGCATTAGCTTCTTGACTTCTCATACTTTCTGAAATTCCCACTGATGACTCAAGATCTGAAATCTTTGTTGAAAGACCATAAATACCACTTGATATTAAAACAATGGTTACTATAGCTTGCTGAACAGCTCCAGAAATCTTTGCAGTCAAAGGTCTTAATGAAAATGATACCGATTCATTTCTTTCACCAGTCAAGTATTCATCATACTCTATAGTATTTGAAAATTGAACTAAGATAACTAAATAGATTAATCCGTATCCACCAAAAATAAGTACTCCACCAATACAAAAAGTTATAATACTATGAGGAAGAATAGGAATGTAACCTGTCAAGAAAAATACTATATATCCAATGATACTTAACCTAAAAGCATGTTTTACAATTTGCATCCGATTGAATTTTTTAGTCAGTATAGGGTAAAGAGCTGTAGAAATCAAAGAGATAAGAGCATAGACTGCAATAAAGATAGTCATGTTCTTTCCATCATATCCAAATTCAAAGTAGAACATATTTATTCCAAGAGCATTAATAATTGATTGCAATAAATAATGAAAGAATAGGGCAATAGTTATCCATAATAATTGATCATTACTTTTAATCATCTTGAACATCTTAGAAAAGGATACTTTTGGTTTATCATTCAATACTCTTTCGGGTTTTTCTTTTACAAATAATACACAAATGATTTGACATACAATGAATAGAAGACCAACAAAGATAGCAATATTTCCATAAGCTGTAACCATATTTCCGGTAGTTAGGATAGGAACCAATCCACCAACAAAAAAAGCACCAACGTTTGCAAAGAGTGCAACCAATGTTGTGAGCTGGTCTCTAGTTCTTGGCTCGCTTGATAAAGAGGGTAACATGGACCAGTAGGCAATATCATTCATGGTGAATGTCATGCCCCATATTAAATAAGCGATTCCAAAGAAACATACAAAACCCCAGCCCTCAGGTCTAATCATGAATAGAGACATTATAATGAATCCATTAATTATAGCGCCTATAAATATCCAAGGTTTGAATTTTCCCCACTTTGTATGAGTATTTTCTATTATCATACCCATTAGTGGGTCATTGACACCGTCCCATATCCTGCATAGAACGATTATGATTGTCAGAGCACTAAATTGGGCAACACTAAGCCCCATAGTAAACTGTATGTAGGTTAATAAAAATAATGAGACTAAATTAAAAGCTGCATCCCGGCCAATACCTGTTGAAGAAAACACCCATTTTGAAACACTATCAACATCACAAACATAATTTGCTGTACCTAGATTTTTCATAGTATTCCCCCAAGAAATTTATTTTTTAACCTATGATTAATTACAAAAAGCAAAAGTTAACTCCTTTCAAAAGATATATTTTGTGTGTTAATTCGATGATTTTACTTTTTGTTGATTAATCTACCTATACAAAAATTATAGCAGATAACAATATTTTGTCAAATTGTGCATATAACCCATTTTAGTTAAATAATTTAATTCAATAACTAATATTAATTAAGATATTATGAAATATGTACCTTAGTAATGAAATAAAAAAATATGTATTAATATTACAAAGATTAGATAATAATTATTTATATTACTAGATCTTTGTTTTATTATTAATACATATTTATAAAAAGGTATAAATAATAGTTGTGTTATTATTCTTCTATCTCTAGTGATTTTATACCATATTCTAATTTATTACTTAAGCTTATTAATTTATCCCTGATACGTAATCCTTCATCACCAGCTTGAACAATTGGTTGATAATTATTATATTTTGTATCGCCAGATAATCTAAAAGGTACTATAGAAAGTCTGATATCTATTATTTCTTTATCATCCAAATCTATTTGTTGTCTTAATAATATTGTATCAACGTCTTTGTGTCTTTCATCGTATAATATTTCATTTCCACCAAAAACAAAATTTCCAAGACTATAGGCTATATATTTACCATTATATAACTCAATTCCTTGTAAAATGTGTGGATGATGACCTATAACCATATCAGCTCCACAGTCAATTGCAAAATGTCCTAATTTTTTTTGATAATTAGTAGGCATATTATTATATTCTATTCCCCAATGAAAAGAACATACAATTACATCAGCACCATCTTTATTGGCTTTTAATATGTCTCTTTTAACCTTATCAAATATATCTTCAGGCTCATCTTTAGCCATGTGTCCTATAAAGGCTACTTTGATGCTATCAATGTTTTTAATATAAATATACTCATTTCCAGATACTCCAATATCAGCATCATTCATATTTTTAACTGTATCAGCATATCCTTGTTCTAAATAATCATAGCTATGATTGTTTGCTATATTTACAACTTCAATACTAGAAGAGGTTAGGAAATTAGTATATTCTTTTGGACCTTTGAATCTCCATTTTTTATTAGCAAGTTTTGTTGCATCCGTTAATGTACCTTCAAAATTAATTAGTGTTATATCATCTGATTTAATCCATTTAAATGCGTTTTTGAAAGGATATTCATAATCGTTGTTATTAGCAGACAAAACATCTTCAAATGATTTTCCTGTTGTAACTTCTGGAAAACTACCTAGAGTACAATCTCCTATGGCAGTAATGGTTATTATTTTTCGATGGTGATTTACTATATCTGTATCTAGTTCATCATCAATATTAGACTTATCATCCTTTTCTATTTTATCATTGGATTCTGTTTCAGTACTCGTATTCTTAGTTTTATCATCACTAGTCTCCTCATCAATTATAGGATTATTCTCTTCAGATTGAATATTACTGCATCCTCCAATCATAAGTATAAAACAGCTAATAGCTAAAATAGTAACTATAGATTTTTTTATTGTATTTTTCATATGTGCACCCACCTATTTATTTATTTTCGTTAGTTTCAACATATAGAAATTATAGTATTTTAATAATATTATAAGCTTTTACCTTAATAAATTCAATGGGTCCTTATTTTATAACTATAGTCTATGCACATGTGAATCTATTACTATATCAATAATTAATAAAGAACAGATAAATTAGTTTTATTGAATATTATTAAAAGGTTAATGAAATAATAAAAATGAGGTATGTAAGAGATTTTCATTCATATCATATCAATAAAATAGATGAAGGAGACATTATAATGGAACATAAACAAGACGACAGAAGAGATAATGTAGATAGAATTCAATACAATATCGATAAAACAATACAGAATATTCATTTGGCTGATGAAATGATTGAAGAAACTGATGACGAGAAGATGAAGAAGACATTACAAGAAAAAAACAAAAGAAGAGAAGAATCATTAAACAGTATGAGAAATGAAATAGAAGATGAAGCAAGAGATAAGAAAGATGGATATAGATAAGAATTAGCTGACCCCTCATGGGGTCTTTTTTCTTATAGGACTTCCTACAGAAGACAAGACGTAACCTCTTATCTTGCTTGGATTTTACATAATAAAAATTTGTTCTTGCTATTATTGTTAATAATGTTATAATAAAGAAAGAAAAAACAACAATAAAAAAGGGTGGGAATAGGTGGTTTTATGTTAGCAATTGATAGAAGAAAAACAATATTAGAGATAATTAATAAGGAAGAAAGTGTAAAAGTATTAGATCTCAGCAAACAATTTAATGTTACACTTGAGACAATAAGAAGAGATCTTGAAAAACTAGAAAATGAAGGCTACATAACAAGAAGTTATGGTGGAGCTGTACTTAATAAAAGCACTAATGAAGACATATCCATTAACATAAGAGAAGCAACTAATAAGGAAGACAAAAATCTAATAGGAAAAGCAGTAGCTGATTTAATTCAAGATGGAGATACCATTATGATGGATTCCAGTACAACTGCTTTATATGTTGCCAAATACCTAAAAGGTAAAAAAATCACAATAATAACTAATGCATTAAAAATACCAATGGTTTTAGCAAGTGATTCTAATATACAAGTCATATCAACAGGTGGAACACTAAAAAGTACTTCCTTATCATTTGTAGGACACTGGGCAGAATCAGTAATTGAAAAATACTATGTAAATAAAACAATAATCAGCTGCAAAGCGATTAACATTGAACATGGAATCATGGAACCACATCAATTGGAAACAGAAGTGAAGAAAAAGATGATAAAAACTTCTGAACAGGTGATATTAGCTGTTGATAGTAGTAAATTTGATAAAAAATCATTTATCAAAGCTTATAATCTTGATAAGATAGATATTATTGTTACTGACAAAGAATTATCCAATAAATGGGTTGAAAATTTACATGATAATAAGGTAGATGTAATAAAAGTAGGTGAGGGGATAGTGTAATTACTTATCTACTTCAAATAAAACAAAACAAATGGAAACCAACAATAAAACAGTACAAATATACAAAATTTGTGCTGTTTTTTTGTTGTGAATACACTTGACTAATGTTGGTTGTTCTGTTATTATTATATTAAACAAAGATAATAAAAGAAAAACAAACAAGAACAAAGAAGTTTTAAATATATTATTAGGAGGATTAACAATGATAGGTGAATATGAAGTAAAGAAACAAATATGTGAAATTGGTAGGAGAATCTATGATAGAGGTATGGTTGCAGCTAATGATGGTAATATTAGTGTGAAAATATCTGATAATGAATTTTTATGTACTCCAACTGGAGTAAGCAAAGGTTTTATGACTCCAGATATGATTTGTAAAGTAGATATAAACGGAAATGTTTTACAAGCAAATAAAGGATTAAAACCATCATCCGAAATAAAGATGCACTTAAGAGTATATAAGCAAAGACCAGATGTAAAATCAGTTGTTCATGCTCATCCAATCTATGCAACAAGTTTTGCTATAGCTGGTATACCACTTACTCAACCAATTATGCCAGAAGCGGTTATATCACTTGGTTGTGTACCAATCGCTGAATATGGAACACCTTCAACTGATGAGATTCCTGATGCTGTTGAAAAATACTTAGAAAATTACGATGCAGTATTATTAGAGAATCATGGTGCATTAAGTTATGGAGACAGTCTAATGACTGCTTATTTCAAAATGGAATCATTAGAGTTTTATGCGCAATTACTATATACATCAAAACAACTTGGTGGACCAAAAGAATTATCAGATTCACAAGTTCAAACATTATATGATCTAAGAAGTAAGTTCAATTTATCAGGAAGACATCCTGCTAATCTTTGTAAATCAGATGGAAGCAACTGTAGTGCAGCTAAAGAAGAACAAGTAAGTGATAATGTAAGTGCAATCGTTGCTGAAGTAACTAAGAGAGTTATAGAGCAGTTAAAATAATATTTCTCTTGAGGAGAGATTGGGTATGAAGCGTTCAATAAGATTTGAAATACTTGACAAAAGACCAATTAACCAAGATGGATATATCAATGAATGGCCAGAAAAAGGATTTATTGCTATGAATAGTCCTCTTGATCCCAAACCATCTGTAGAGGTTATGAATAATTCTATAACCAAGATGGATGGAAAATTAAGAGAAGAATTCGACTTCATTGACCAGTTTATTGCAGATTATGCAATTGATATAGAGCTGACACAAGAAATGATGGCAATGGATTCCTTAGATATAGCTAGAAAATTAGTTGATATACATATAAAAAGAGAAGAAATCATAAAAATCATCAAAGGTTTAACTCCTGCTAAGATATGTGAAGTAGTTGGACATCTTAATGTAGTAGAGATGATGATGGCTATGCAGAAGATGAGAGCAAGAAAATTACCTGCAAACCAAGCACATATAACCAATCTGAGAGATAATCCTGTACAGATAGCGGCTGATGCAGCAGAAGGAGCACTTAGAGGATTCGCAGAAGAAGAAACAACAGTAGCAGTAGCTAGATATGCACCATTTAATGCAATAGCATTGTTGATTGGTGCCCAAGTAGGTAGAAAAGGTGTACTAACTCAATGTGCGGTTGAAGAGGCTATTGAACTTGACCTTGGAATCAGAGGATTGACTACTTATGCAGAAACCATATCGGTATATGGAACAGAATCTGTATTTATTGATGGTGATGATACTCCTTATTCAAAAGCGTTTTTAGCATCAGCTTATGCATCAAGAGGATTAAAAATGAGATTTACCTCTGGTACTGGTTCAGAAGTGTTGATGGGTAATGCAGAAAGTAAATCAATGTTGTATCTTGAAACAAGATGTATTCTAGTTACAAAAGGTGCTGGTGTTCAAGGGTTACAAAACGGTTCTGTTAGTTGTATTGGTATTCCAGCGTCTGTACCATCAGGAATTAGAGCTGTACTTGCTGAGAATCTAATTGCTGCAATGCTTGATTTGGAAGTAGCATCCTCTAATGATCAAAGTTTCACTCACTCTGACCAAAGAAGAACAGCAAGAACAATGATGCAATTCTTACCTGGAACTGATTTTATATTCTCAGGTTATAGTGGAACACCTAATTACGATAATATGTTTGCTGGTTCCAATTTTGATGCAGAAGATTTTGATGATTATAACGTACTACAACGAGATCTAAAAATCGATGGTGGACTTAGACCAGTGAAAGAAGAAGATGTTGTTGATACAAGAAGAAAAGCCGCAAAAGCTTTACAAGGTGTATTTAGAGAGCTGAAACTTCCTGACATCAACGATAAAGAAGTGGAAGCGGCGGCTTATGCTCATGGTAGTAAAGATATGCCTGAGAGAGACATATTAGCTGACCTTGCTGCTATTGATGATATGATGAACAAAGGTATAACAGGACTTGATATTGTAAAAGCACTACATAACGCCTCATATATAGATGTAGCTGATAGCTTGTTAAATATGTTGAAGCAGAGGATAACAGGTGATTACTTACATACCTCTGCAATATTGGATGATGAATTTAATGTTATAAGTGCTGTCAATATGGAAAATGATTATATGGGTCCTGGTACTGGATATAGAGTATCAGGTAAAAGATGGCAGGAAATAAAGAATATTCCACATATTATTAATCTTGATGATCTATAAAGGTGGTGAAATAGTGGAATTAACTAATGAGCTTATTGAACAGATTACCAGATTAGTTGTAAAAGAGCTTAATAAGAAAACGCCTATAATAAATAAAGAGAATGAAGATAGTAAGCAATATGACTCTATATTTAGAGAACTACAGAAATCTGAACGTGGAATGAATAGAAAAGAAGTGGTGATAGGCATTGGACCTGCTTTTGGAAGTGTAATTAAAAAGACCATTAATAATTTGGAACATGAAAAAGTAATTAAGGAAATCATGGCCGGAATTGAAGAAGAAGGAATGTTACCTAGAGTAATCAGAGTTAATAAGACTTCAGATGTAGCTTTCATAGGCAAAGAGGCAGCTAACATGTCTGGATCAGGAGTATCAATAGGTATTCAGTCAAAAGGAACAGCCATAATACACCAAAGAGATCTATATCCCCTTACTAACTTAGAATTATTCCCACAAGCACCCCTTTTAACTTTGGATATGTATAGGCAGATTGGCAAAAATGCTGCAAGATATGCAAAAGGAATACAGGTCAAACCTATTGAAAGTAAAAGTGATTTTACTGTACGTGCAAAATATCAGGTAAAAGCGGCACTAATGCATACTAGAGAAACTGAATTTGTAGTAACTACTAAAAAATCAGTAGATATTAGGTTAATCTAAAAGTTTTGTAATGGGGAAAGGAATGAAAGTCATGGTAAAATACCCCTTGCCTAAGGATAAAGTAAGAAGTTATACAGGTAAAAAATTAGATAGTATCAATATGGAAAG
Source organism: Vallitalea sp. (assembly GCF_025211055.1). GTDB lineage: Bacteria > Bacillota > Clostridia > Lachnospirales > Vallitaleaceae > Vallitalea. The sequence goes on from NZ_JAOARO010000004.1 coordinate 78,021, forward strand.
TGTTCTAGATGGGACTGTTACACCAGAAGATATAAAAATATCTAAAGAAACTTTGAAGATGCAAGGTGAAATAGCTTATAGTTCCGGTAAAAAACAACTTCAGCAAAATTTTAATAGAGCCAGTGAGTTGACTAAGGTTGAGGATGAATTGATACTTGAGATATATGATAAATTAAGACCTAATAGGGCTACTAAAGATGAACTGTTAGATTATGCCAATACTCTGGAAAATAAATATTCGGCTGTCATGTGTGCTGATTTTATTAGGGATGCGGTTAAGGTGTATGAGCGTAGAGGGATATTGAAAAAAGATTAGATTGATTCATGGATAAGGGTCAGGGTAAAGTGTTACAATCACTTGCCTTACTCTGGGAAGCGATCGGTCTGCGTGATTGTAACACTTTACCCTTCTGTATTGTAAGAAATAGTTGTATGAGAAATATATTAACATTAATAACATTAATGAATAGGTGATTTTGATGAAGTATATTGCGGGGGTTGATATTGGTAATTCAACAACTGAAGTATGTATTGGTTTGATAAATGATAGAGGGATGCTTAAGTTTTTAGCTAGTGCTAATGTAGAGACTACTGGTACTAAGGGTACTCCTAGTAATGTAGAGGGGATTAAAAATGCTTTAATAATAGCTATGGATAGGGTTCATAAAAAGATGGATGACCTGTCTGTTATAAGAATTAATGAAGCGGCTCCAGTTATCGGCGATACTGCTATGGAAACAATTACAGAAACAATTATCACAGAGTCAACTATGATTGGGCATAATCCTGATACACCTGCAGGTGCAGGGATAGGGACAGGGTATATTTATCCTATAGAAGAGATTGATAAGTTGCCATGTAATCGGTCGTATATATGTTTAGTATCAAAAGATACGGGTTATGAGCAAGCGGCGGAGAAGATTAATAGATTAATGGAAGTTTATGAAATAAGTGCAGTTGTAGTTCAGGAAGATGAAGCGGTACTTATTTATAATAGATTGAATAAGAAGATTCCAATAGTGGATGAAGTAAAGTACATTGATAAGATTGAGATAGGTATGAAAGCCGCTGTGGAGGTTGCACCTGAAGGACATACCATTACTAGGTTATCCAATCCTTATGGTATAGCTTCAATATTTCAGTTGAATGCAGAAGAAACAAGACATGTTGTGCCTATTGCCAAGAGCTTTGTTGGAAGTAGATCAGCTATTTTTATCAGAACACCAAAAGGGTCTGTAAAAGAACAATCAATAAAAGCTGGTGAGCTCACTATACATGGTGAGAAATCAGAAGAAAAAGTCAAGGTGGATCTAGGTGCTGATGAGATAATGAAGTCTTGTAATAAGGTGGCACCAATTGTTGATATAGATGGAGAATCAGGTACTAATATAGGAATTATGATAGATGGAATCAAAAAGAATATGCATGAGTTAACAGGTCAAGAAGGTACTGTTAAGATACAGGACATTCTAGCTGTGGATACGTTGATTCCAGTAGATGTCAAAGGGGCTTTAGCTGGAGAAGTTTCTATGGAAAATGCTGTAGGAATTGCGGCTATGGTTAAGACAGAACATCTACCTATGGAGAAGATAGCTCGTAGATTACAGGATGAAACGGGTGTACATGTTAAGATAGCTGGTGTTGAAGCTGTTATGGCATCATTAGGTGCATGGACTACTCCAGGCACGGAATTGCCCTTAGCTATTCTTGATCTTGGTGGAGGATCAACAGATGCAGCTATATTAGATGAAACTGGACTTGTAAAATCTGTACATCTTGCAGGAGCAGGACAATTGATTACTCTATTGATTAATACTGAATTAGGACTTAATGATTTGGCTTTGTGTGAACATATTAAAAGGAATCCTCTTGCAAAAGTAGAGAGTTTATTTCATATAAGAATGGAAAACAAGGATATCAAATTTTTTGATAAACCAATGTCTCCAAAGCTATTTGGTAAAGTAGTGGTCATGGATGAAGAAAAGATGATTCCTATTAATAGTAGTATAACTATGGAAAAGATTGTAGATATCAGAAAATCTATCAAGAAAAAAGTATTCGTACAGAATGCGATACGTGCATTGACTCAGATAGCACCTGATAATCATATTAGAAATATACCTAATATAGTATTGGTTGGAGGAAGTGCATTGGATTTTGAGATACCTGATCTGATTCTAAATGAACTATCGAAATATAAGATTGTTTCAGGTAGAGGAAATATCAGAAATTGTGAAGGACCAAGAAATGCAGTGGCTACAGGGTTGTTGATGTCCTATAAAGGTCAGGGTAAAGTGTTATAATCACTTGCCTTACTCTGAGAAGCGATCGGTCTGCGTGATTATAACACTTTACCCTTCGGTGGTATGTGGCTGTAGTGTGGTGGATATTATTTTGATTATAAGGTGATTTGATGGAGCATAGAAGACCAGAGATACATGTGTGTTATTCTAGACAAAATAAAGAGTATGTAAAAGATATATTGGCTGGTATAGAAGAAGAGGGATTGTTTAGTTATTCCTATGAAACTAAGGACTGTGATGCTATAACAAGTGCTTATGAGGCTTCGGAAAGTTCGTTGCTGGGTGTTGGGATAAGTGTTGTACAGAATCATATAGTTTTGCATGTTAGTAATCTTAAGGTGGGAGAGCCGCTTTTGAAGATTGATATAGTTGATAGATCTAGCTTTAGAGTATTTGGTAACAATGCGGCTAGATATGTAAAAGGGATGCCTTTTAAACTATAGATTTTGATACTTTTTATTTTGGGATGAAAGGAAAATCGATATGAAAAACAGTAATCATGTGTTTACAAAAAGTGGAGATGGTGGATATACAAGATTATATGATGGCACATCTGTGGATAAAGATAATATATTCATAGATACCAATGGTAATTTTGATGAACTAACGTCCTATATTGGTCTTATAAAATCAGGTTTAGATGATGTAACTATAATTAGGCAAATAGAAAAAATACAGAATAGACTTATTACTTTGATGAGTATTGTAGCTGGACTTGAAGATAGAGAAACTGGATTAGCAGAAGAATTGGATTTATTAGAAAAATGGATTGTTGAATATGAGGGTAAATATCCTAAGCAAAAGAAATTTATTCTACCAGGAAATACTAGATTATCGGCTCAGATAGATGTTGCAAGGACAATTTGTAGACGTGCTGAGAGAGGTTTAGTGAAGTCTTATAGAGAGAGACAGTTGGATAAAGATTATCTGAAATATGTTAACAGGTTATCAGATTATCTATATGTGTTAGCAAGATATCAGGAGTTTAATCAAGTGATTATGGAAAAAGTTAAAGATGTATTGGATAATATTTCAAGCAAAGTAAAAGTGTCAGAAGAAGGTATTAATCTAGAACAGGCTAAAGAACTTATAGAAAGAGTACAAGACAGGGCTAAAGAAATAGATTTAAATGTTGTAATAGCCGTAGTCAATAAAGAAGGTAATCCTATTGCAGTAAATGTAATGGATGATGCATATATAGCAAGTTATGATATTGCTCTTAATAAAGCGTTTACTTCTGTAAGTTTGAAGATGAGTACACATGAACTTAGTGAGTTAGCACAGCCAAATAGTCCTTTATATGGTATACAGTTTACTAATAATGGCAGGATTGTAATATTTGGTGGAGGAACTTTATTATTACATGATGGTGAGATTATTGGTGGTCTTGGTGTTAGTGGAGGAAGTGCTGAGGAAGATACCATGCTTGCTGATTATGGAGCTTCAGTAATATAAGACATTATAAGATACTTAAAATAAGGAAGGAGTGTGGATTAAGTGGTAAACAACGTTGATATTGAGTCTATTGTTAAGAGTGTTATTGCTAATATGAATAACACGGGTACTATACAAGAAAACAAAAATTTTTCATATGGTATTTTTGAGAATATGGAAGATGCTATTAATGCTAGTATCAAGACTCAAAGAAAAGTTAGACAATTACCTCTTGAATTTAGAGAAAAGATTATAGCGAACATAAAGAAGAAGACCATTGAAAATGCTGAGACAATGGCAGAGATGGGTGTAAAAGAAACTGGGATGGGTCGTGTAGGTGACAAAATATTAAAGCACAAATTAGTTGCTGAAAAAACACCTGGAACAGAAGATATTAAAACTGTTGCTTGGTCAGGAGATAGAGGACTTACTTTAGTTGAACAAGGGCCATTTGGTGTTATAGGAGCCATTACTCCATCTACCAATTCAAGTGAAACTGTTATTTGTAATACTATAGGAATGATTGCAGGTGGTAATACAGTAGTATTCAATCCACATCCAGGAGCTATAGGAGTTTCTAATTATGCTGTAGAATTAGTTAACAAAGCATCTGTGGAAGTTGGAGGACCTAATAATATAGCATGTTCAGTTAAGAAACCAACTCTTCAAAGTGCAGATACAATGTTTAAGCATAATAGTATTGGACTTCTAGTTGCAACAGGAGGACCTGGAGTAGTGACAGCCGTTTTATCATCTGGTAAGAGAGCTATTGGAGCTGGAGCAGGTAATCCACCAGTAGTTGTTGATGAAACAGCGGATATTAAAAAAGCAGCTTATGACATATTTAATGGAGCTACTTTTGATAATAATTTACCATGTATCGCTGAAAAAGAAGTGTTAGTAGTGGAAGAGGTTGCAGATGAGTTAATCTATTACATGGAAGAAGCTGGAAGCTATAAGATTGAAGGCGATGAAATTGATAGATTGACTAGTACAGTACTAATTGATAAGAACGGTAAGACTGTTCTTAATAGACAATATGTAGGAAAAGATGCTACATATATACTTGATGCTATTGGAATTACAGTAGATGAAAATATCAAATGTATCATATTTGAAGCAGATGAAAATCACCCATTAGTAATAGAAGAATTGATGATGCCAATACTTGGAATTGTAAGAGTAAGTGATGTAGACAAGGCTATTAATTTAGCAGTTGACCTTGAACACGGTAACAGACATTCAGCTCATATGCATTCTAAGAATGTTGATAACCTAACCAAATACGGAAAATTAATTGATACAGCTATTTTTGTGAAAAATGCTCCTTCATATGCAGCATTAGGATTTGGCGGAGAAGGATATTGCACATTTACAATAGCAAGTAGAACAGGTGAGGGGCTTACATCAGCAAGTTCATTTACCAAGAAAAGAAGATGTGTCATGGCAGAGAGTTTATGTATTAGATAAAAAAATATTAAGAGAGGAGTTATTAGAAGATGGAAATAAATAATATTGATATTGAATCCATTGTAAAACAGGTAATAAGTGAAGTGGCTGGTAATGATAAAGGAACAAAAGTAGAAACTTCTACAACTAATTCAGTTATACCAAAAACAGCCAAAGTAGCTATGTTGAAAAGTAAGAAAAACATTGAAGTACAAGAATTTGAAATACCTGAGATCAGTGATGATGAAATGCTTATCAGAGTTGAAGGTTGTGGTATCTGTGGTACTGATGTACATGAATACAAGAATGACCCATTCTCATTGATACCAGTTGTTCTAGGACATGAGGGAACTGGTGAAATAGTTAAGATAGGTAGAAATATTAACAGAGATACTGTAGGTAATCCTATAGGAATTGGGGATAAGATTGTGACCTGTACAATTCCTTGTGGAGAATGTGATAATTGCCTTACAATGCCTGATAGAGACAACTTGTGTGAGAATTCAGGTATCTACGGACTTATTCCTGATGATGATAAGAAATTTAATGGATGGTTCGGTGAATACTTGATTATAAGAAATGGTTCTACATATTTTAAAGTAAATGATATGGATTTGAAGACAAGAATGCTTATTGAACCAGCAGCAGTTGCAGTTCATGCAGTAGAAAGAGCTAAGACAACAGGATTACTTTCCTTCAACAGTAAAGTGCTTATTCAAGGTTGTGGACCTATCGGTTTGATGGTAATGGCTGTCATCCGTACTATGGGTGTTGAAAACATAATAGCAGTTGATGGAGATACTAAACGTCTTGATATGGCAAAAAGATTAGGTGCAAAACAAACAGTTAATTTCAGACATTATAAAGATAGTGAACAATTGAAACTAAGAATAAAAGAGATTACTGGAATGGGTGCAGATTTTGCTTTCCAATGTACTGGTGTACCACAAGCGGCAGCTAACATATGGAGCTTTGTAAAACGTGGTGGAGGTTTATGTGAAGTTGGATTCTTCGTAGACAACGGTAATTGTTCAATTAACCCTCACTTTGATATATGTAATAAAGAAATAACAGCAGTAGGTTCATGGGTATATAAAGTATCAGATTATCCTATTACATTAGATTTCTTGAGAAGAGCAAAAGGAATTAATTTACCAATTACAGATCTTATTACACATGAATATCCACTTAATAAACTTAATGAAGCAATGGATACTAATATGAAACAAGCTGGAATTAAGATAGCTTATGTTAATAAGTAAAATGACTCTTAGTAATATGAAAGGAATGTTTCTATGAATCAAGCAGTAGGACTTATAGAAGTTTTTGGATTAGTTGCAGGTTTTGTAGCAGCTGATGCGGCATGCAAAGCTGGTAATGTTACTATACAGTCATTTGATAAGAATAAACCTCTAAATGCTGATAAATTACCTGTTCCATTGTTAGTATGCTTGAAAATCCGTGGTGGAATCGATGATGTAAAAGCGGCATTAGAAGCTGCTGAAGAAGCAGCCAATAATCTTACAGGTGTATATTCAAAACATATGATAGCTAGACCAACTGAGGAAACAGAAAAGATGTTAGGACTTAATTGTTTAAAAGGTTAGATAGATTTAGTAAGTAAACAAGAATAAAATTTTAGAAAATAATTAATTAAAAACAAGGAGGAAATTATTATGCAAGAAGCATTAGGTATGGTAGAAACAAGAGGATTGGTAGCAGCTATTGAAGCGGCTGACGCAATGGTAAAGGCAGCAGATGTTGTTTTAATAGGAACTGAAAAGATTGGATCAGGACTTGTAAGTGTTATGGTAAGAGGAGATGTAGGAGCAGTTAAAGCGGCTACTGAAGTTGGTTCATCTGCGGCATCAAGACTAGGTGAATTAGTGGCAGTTCATGTAATACCAAGACCACATACAGACATTGAAAAAATACTACCAAGTATTAATTAATTTTGACTAATAAACCCAAAATATATTGAACTTGATATATTGAATAACCTGGTTATAGTGTCAGAAGTATAGCTTTAATTTGTAATATAGCATATATTGTAAAATTGCTTTTGACACTATGACATTAATACAAGTTTGATATATAGAAAGGAAGAAAAATAGTGAAGGCTTTAGGCTTAGTTGAAATATCAGGATTAGTGCCTGCAATAAATGCATTAGATGGTATGTTAAAAACTGCTGATGTAGAATTTGTGACATGGGAAAAGAAATTAGGTGGAAGGCTTGTAACTATTATTGTGACAGGAACAGTCTCATCTGTCTCAGAAGCTGTTAGCTATGTGGCAAATATGAAAGATATTAAGTTGGTAGCTCATGCAGTTATTCCCAGTCCTCATGAAGAATTGGATAAATTAATTAAAATGAGTACTGAGAAATATAAATACTTGAATGGTGGTGAATAAGCCAGAAGTTATGGAAAATCAAGAAAAAGTAGTAGATAAAGCAGTAGTTATGATGGAAGATGAAAAATTGGTAAATAAACCAGAAGAAAAGAAGACAGAAGAAAAGAAGACAAAAAATACTCGTAAAACAAAAAATAGTAAGAAAAAATCAGCTACAAAAGAAACTATAACTGAAAAAATTAAATCTGACACTATTAATAAAACCAATAAGGAGGAAATTAGAATGGAAGCTTTAGGAATGATAGAAACAAGAGGTTTAGTAGCAGCAATTGAGGCAGCAGATGCAATGGTAAAAGCAGCTAATGTTACATTAATAGGAACTGAAAAAATTGGATCAGGACTTGTAAGTGTTATGGTAAGAGGAGATGTTGGAGCAGTAAAAGCTGCAACTGAAACAGGTTCTGAGGCAGCATCAAGATTAGGAGAATTAGTAGCAGTTCATGTAATACCAAGACCACATGGTGATGTAAGTAAAATTTTACCAAGTATAAAATAGTCTTAGATGTATAGTTATTAATTTTAATAGCTAACTGAACTTGAATGAGAGACTAAATATTCAGTAGAACTTTCATAGGTTTGAGAGTGAAAGGAATTGATGTAGCGTGGATCAATCAGCATTAGTTGATTTAATATCAAAAAAAGTGTTAGAACAAATTAACCAGACAAAGGGTGGTATTCCAGTAGGTGTGTCTGCTAGACATTTGCATCTAAGTAGAGAAGATGTTGATAAACTATTTGGAAAAGGTTATGAGCTGACACCTATTAAAGAGTTGATGGGTGGTCAATATGCAGCAAAAGAAACAGTAACAATTGTTGGAACGAAACTTAGACCTATTGAGAATGTAAGAGTACTTGGACCTATACGTCCAAAGACTCAGGTTGAAGTATCTAAAACTGATGCTGTGAGACTTGGACTCAATCCACCAGTAAAACCTTCTGGTGATCTTGATAGTGCAGCACCAATTACCATAGTTGGTCCTAAGGGTGCCGTATCATTAGATAATGCCTGTATTATAGCAATGAGACATATACATATGTCACCTCAAGATGCTGTAGATTATGGTGTGAAAGATAAACAAATTGTAAAAGTGAGAGTGTCTAGTGACAGAGGTGGTATGTTGACTAACGTATTAGTTCGTGTTCATGATACATACACATTACAGATGCATATTGATACTGACGAAGCAAATGCTCTTAGTATTAAATGTAATGATAGTGTAGAAATTGTATAAATAATATAATTTTCTAAGGAAATGACAGTGTACAATGTTATTTCCTTAGAAAAAAATGAGTCAGGGGTATAGTGTTATAATCACTTGCCTTACTCTGAGAAGAGATTGGTCTGTGTGATTATAACACTATACTCTTTCTTTTGTGCAAGATGGTAGTAAGTGTAGTTGTAACTGGCGGATTCATGAGTTATATATATGATTAGAGTACGATAAATAGATTTTAGCCATAAGTAGGTGAATATAAAATGATAGTTGGTAAGGTAATAGGTACATTAGTTTCAACTAGAAAATTAAATAATTTGGTTGGAAGCAAATTTTTGATTATTGAGAGTGCATCTAATATGGGGACAGATAAGAGAGTTGTTGCGGTAGATCAAGTTGGTGCAGGTATTGGTGACTATGTTCTAGTGGCGTTGGGAAGTGCTGCAAGGATAGGGGCAACAAGAGAGGCATCTATTGATGCGGCAGTCGTTGGAATAATTGATGATGAAAATGGTATAATAGATAAGTTGAACTAAAACCAAGGAATATATATTGAATTTATTAGGTGTATAGATGTCTAAGTTCAATATATATAGATATTATTGAAGTACTGAGGTGGTAATAATGGATTATGCTCTAGGTATGGTTGAATTTAAGAATATTGCCATGGGTATAACTGTAACGGATTTAATGGTAAAAGCAGCAAATGTTAGTATTGTAAAGTCGATGATAACATGTCCGGGAAAGTATATGGTAATTATACGTGGTAAATTAAGTGCAGTAAATGCGGCTATTGACAAGAGTAAAGAGTATGAAGAACTTGTGACAGATTATTTTATATTAGGTAATCCCCATGAGAGTATTTTTAATGCATTTGATGGTAAATACGAAATTAATAAAGATGAAGCAATGGGTATTATAGAAACTTCTAATGTACCATGCCTTATTGAAGCTGCCGATATGATAGCTAAGACAGCAAGGTGTTACATATTGAAAATAAAGATGGCAAGAGAACTTGGTGGAAAAGCATTAGTATTATTTGCAGGTGAAGTAGCTGCTGTTGAAGCATCATCAAAAGTTGCAATTAGATATGTAACTGAAAAAGACAAATTGATTAGTCATTCAATAATTGCAAGTCCTGATCCTATGATATGGGATGCTATCATTAAATAAATATAGGTATGTAGGTCACTGGATTAGTTCAGTGGCTTTTTTATTTTGTAAGATGTAAATCTGTTTGTGTTAATAATATATAAATTCCTGCTTAAAAATCACCTCTCCCCAAGTTGGTAATACCAAAATCTCTTTTAAATTATAACATATATAATATGCTATAAAAAATATAATAAAGTTTACCCCAACAAATAATTAATTTAATTAGGAATATTTAAATTAATAATTATATAAACTATTTGATATTGTAATAACATATAATATGATTTAAAATGCAGTTACCAAAACTTATTGATTTAGGGGGATGCTATATGTTTAAAAATTTAAATGAACTAAAAAATTATTGCAGAGAAAATAATATTAAAATCATTGATTTTAAAGTTATTGATTTAGCCGGAAAATGGCATCATCTAACCATTCCAACAACAAGATTTACTGAAAAGACTCTTGAAGATGGTATTGGCTTTGATGGTTCAAGCTATGGTTTTCTAACAGTTGAAAAATCGGATATGGTATTTATTCCAGATTTAAGCAGTGCATTTGTAGATCCTTTTAATGAAGTACCTGCATTAACCATGATTGGTAACATCTATTCTATAGGAGATAAGATAGAAAGGTTTGAAGGAGATCCGAGATATGTTGCCGAAAAAGCAGAAAAATATATGACAGAAACAGGTATCGCAGACAAGACTTTATATGGACCTGAATTTGAATTTTATATTCTCGACCATATATCATATAAAACCACTCCTAACCATATGGAAGTTTATCTTAATTCCGAACAAGCAGATTGGAATATGGGGAATAAAGAAAAGAATCTAGGATTTAAAGTTGGTCATCATAATGGTTACCATGTGGATATTCCTAATGACGTTAGTTACAATCTTAGAAATAAGATGGTATTGACTCTTGAAGAATTAGGTGTACCAGTGAAATATCATCATACAGAAGTTGGAGGACCTGGTCAATTAGAAATAGAATTGAGCTTTAGTGGTTTGCTAGAAATGGCTGATCGAACTATGTTAACTAAATATGTTTTGAAAAACGAAGCAATCAGAAATGGTAAAACAGTGACTTTTATGCCTAAACCAATATTTGGGGAAGCAGGAAATGGTATGCATGTACATTTTCAATTATTCAAAGACTCCAAACCTATCTTCTATGATGAAAATGGATATTCTGGTTTAAGTGATAAAGCACTATATGCAATAGGTGGAATACTAAAACATTCACCAGCACTAATGGCATTCACCAATCCAAGTACTAACTCATACAAACGACTTGTCCCTGGATATGAGGCACCAGTTAGTATCTGTTTTGCTACTGCTAATAGAAGTTCTGTTATTAGAATACCAGGTTATGCAAAAAAACCTGATGCTAAACGTTTTGAATTCAGACCATCTGATGCGACATGTAATCCATACATAGCTTATTCAGCTCTAATGATGGCAATGCTAGATGGAATAATAAATAAGGTTAATCCTACCAAAGAAGGTTATGGTCCATACGATATTAATATTTTTAACCTTCCAGAAGAAGAAAAAGCTAAGATAAAAGCATTACCAAAATCACTTGATGAAGCAGCAGATGAACTAGAAAAAGATTATGAATTCTTATTAAAAGGGGGGGTATTTACAAAAGGTATAATTAGAGACCAGTTGAAACGTATTAGATGTGATGCATCAAAAGTAAATATTATGCCTAATCCAATAGAGTTTGAAATGTATTATGATTTATAGGTATAAAAGGATTACTTATAAATAATTTTATGCTAATCTTTTATTTGAGTGTATTATGATGGTAATAAATAAAGATAATAAAAACGGTAAGCTGATGGGTGGCTTACCGTTTTTTATTAATTTCTATCTTTTGTAAGAATTAGGAATCCAATTCCAATAATAGCGATTGGCCATACTAGGTCAAAACTAAACCAATCAAATATCTTTTCTAATATTGATATACCACCAATAATAACTAATATAATTCCAAGAATTGTTCTACCATTACCATTGTGAGTTCCACTATCATAAGTGTTATGAGCATATTCTATAGGTTCAAATGGAATGACAATTGAACAGATTATGTATATTAATACACCAGTACCCCATGTAAAAAGTGTTATTAGAAATAGAATTCTAACAATAGTTGGATCTATATTAAAATATTTTGCAATACCTGAGCAAACACCACAAATCATTTGGTTATCTCTTGAGCGAAAAAGTCTTTTATCCATAGTCATACACTTCCTTCACATATTTTTAGTATTTGAAGTAATAAATAATATTATTAATATGAAATAGATAATTTGTACATATTAATATATATAATTTATATTTTATTATATTGTGTTTTATTATATTACATTTTATAATATAACACAATAAGATTAATATCAGATTAAGTTTGGGTTAATAATAATGAATATAATTTGTTTTTTAGATAATACAAAAAAGCTAGTGATAACGGAGGAATAACATGGATATTGATTTGTATGTTGTAGCTATCACACCAGGTATTGCACTAGCATTGGGCATATATTTGACAGATAGATATGATAAAGAACCATTACATCTATTAATTAAGATATTTATTTTTGGTGGCATAAGTATTTTACCTGCTATACTTATAGAAAGGATATTAGCATACTTTAATATTTTTACTGGATTGTTAGAAATAGCATATATAGCTTTTATAGTTGCGGGTTTAACAGAAGAATTTGTTAAAAGAGTAATAGTCAAGAGTTTTGCGTATCATCATAGAGCTTTTAATGAAAAACTTGATGGTATTGTATATGCTGTTTTTGCCTCACTAGGATTTGCTACTGTAGAAAATGTACTATATGTAGTTTTTAGATACTCTAATGTATCTACAATTGGTTTACAGAGAGCAATTTTTTCAGTCCCTGCTCATATGCTGTTTGCAATAACTATGGGATATTATCTATCATTGGCAAAGTTTGCTGAGAGCGAAAGACAAGGAAAATACTATCTAAGATTATCTTTATGGATTCCAGTATTATTACATGGATTATATAATTATATTTTAATGTCAAAAAGCAGCACTTTATTTATAATATTTATTCCATTTGTTATATTTTTATGGAGCTATAATCTTAGAAAGTTGAATAGATACTACAGAGAATCTAAAGAGAGGTTTATGAATAATAAAAGATGATTTTAATTAGAGGCTGTTGAGACAGCCCCTTTTCTAATCTCAATACTATTTAATTTTAAAACTATATTTAGTATAAGCCTTATAAGTATCTTCTGGGCCTAAAATATTTGAGTCAAAACAATCTTGATTAATAGCATCTGGATAATATTGTGTTTCCAAACACAATGCTAAATGTTTTTTTGTAACCATATTAGAAGCTAATTTTATACCTGCCTTCATTAGATTACAAGCATAAAAAACTACAGCTTTCTGGTCTGTTACAACTTCCATATAACGTCCGCTTTCTTTATCATACATAGATGCTGCTATATTACCATCATCATTAATCATAAAAGGATGGTCGTAGCCACCGCCTGCATTCTTTAACTGTGGTTCATCATTTCCTATATCACTACCAACTAATTTCATTTCTCGAAAGTCAAAAGCAGTTCCATCAACATCAGCTATACCAGTAGGAATTATTTCAGTATCAACAAGTCCATATTTATCTGCATTAATATGTAAATATTGTTCTAATATATCTCTTTTTCCATTACCTGATAAGTTGAAGTAAGAATGATTAGTCATATTAACGATTGTTTTTTTATCTGTTTTACCACTATAATAGATTTCTAATTCGTTATTATTATTAAAAGTATAAGTAACATTTATATCAAGATTACCAGGAAAACCTTCTTCTCCATCCTCGCTTATATAATTAAGATAAAGAGATACGCTATCTTTTTTTACAATCCCTGTGACGTTCCAGATAACTTTATCAAAGCCTTTTAAACCACCATGTAGAGTGTTGCCATTATTATTTGGAGCTAAGTTGTAAGTAGTGCCTTCTATTTCAAATGAAGCATTTGAAATTCTTCCGGCTACTCGACCTACAAGGCTACCAAAAAAAGGTGACTTCTCTTCATACTCTTTTAATGTATCAAAACCAAGAACTATATTTTCAATATTACCATCTTTATCAGGTACCATAATATTATTAATGATTCCACCATAATTAAGAATGCTTACACTACAATTATTATCATTGTGTAATGTATATTTAGTTACTTCTTCTCCGGATTTTGTAAAACCAAAATTAGTAGATTTAATTTCCATAGTTATTCACTCCTTTAGTATAGATTATACAATAAGTTTTTTAGTCTTTCAATTTTTAATTACACCTAAGGTTACTAGATAACAAAAGTATAGTAATATGTGAAGTATTATTATTTGTATTGCAAATTTGGTATATATATAATATTATTATATAGACATGATTTTTTATGGAAATACAGCATTTTCAAATAAAATAACAGAGGAGATTACTATGGATAATAATGTATTAGCTAAAGTGGAAGGCATAGAAATTACAAAAGAGCATTTAATGAATATAATGCGTTCTTTACCACAACAACAAATGATGGAAGTAAGTACAGTAGAGGGAAGAAAAAGATTACTGGATGAACTTATTGCTGCTGAGCTTTTTTATTTAGAAGCTTCTGCTAACAAATTAGACGAAGAAGAAGAATTCAAAAAAATCTTAGAAGAAGCAACTCATAGTCTTTTACAAAGATTCGCTATCCAAAAATTACTAGAAAAAGTTACAGTAAGCGAAGAAGACATGAAAGCTTATTATGACAATAATAAAAAGTCTTTTGTTTCTTCAGAGGAAGTAAGAGCAAAGCACATTCTTGTAAAAGAAGAAGAAGAGGCTAATAGAATAAGAAAAGAAATCGAAGAAGGAAAATCTTTTGATGAAGCAGCTAAAGAATATTCAACTTGTCCATCAAAAGATAAAGGTGGAGATTTAGGATTCTTTGGTAAAGGAAGAATGGTTCCAGAATTCGATAAAGCAGCCTTTGAATTAAAAGTTGGAGAATTAAGTGATGTAGTAAAAACTCAATTTGGATATCATTTAATTATTGTTGAAGAGAAAAAAGAAGCTGCAATCAAGACTTATGAACAAGTGCAAGAACAAATCAAACAAACTCTTATAAGAAATGAACAAACTAAGGTATATACAGATAAGTTTAATTCATTAAAAGAGCAGTATAATGTTGAAATCAATGAAGATGGATTAAAATAATTAGAAGTTTGAAGGGGCTGTATTATCCGTCAGCCCCTTTTTTAAGGATGTGAACATATGGAATTTTATAAATATGTTGAAAATCTAACAGAGGACAACAAAAAAGTTTTTAATATTATTTTACGTTTTGGACCTCTTACTAAAAAAAAGATTATAAAATATACCAATATGAAACTTACTACTCTTAATAGATCTATGACTACATTAATGAATACTAGATTTATTGTTCAGATAGGTGAGCAGGAGTCAACTGGAGGAAGAAAGCCAACATTATTTGATGTTAATCCTTTTGAATATTACTTTGTTGGAATTGATATTTCAAGAACTTACTCAAAAGTTATTATAACAAATCTTAAGAGAGAAATTCTATTCGATGAACAATTCCATATGAAGCAGGATATGACACCCGATAGAACTGTTAGAACTATAAAAGAGGTGTTTAATAAAGGATTAAATCAATTGGGAATCATAAAAGAAAAAATAGTTGGTGGAGGTCTGGGTACTATAGGTCCATTAGACTCTACACTGGGCATTATATTCAAACCAAATAACTTTTATGCAAAAGGTTGGAATAATATTCCTATAAAGGATATGTTGGAAGATGCTCTTGATATGGAGATAATTATTGATAATGGTGCTAATACTGCTGTATATGCTGAATATTTATCTGGTTCATTAATTGAATATTCCAATATTGTTTATGTAAACTGTGGTATAGGTATAAGAATGGGAGTTATTGCAAATGGTAGAATAATTCCTACTATCAATAATGCAAATGATGCTTTTGGACATATGGTAGTCAACTATGATGGAGAACCTTGTTATTGTGGTAAAACAGGATGTGTAGAATGTTACGCATCAATCTTATCTATTGTTAAAAAATATGTCAGTCTTATCAAATTAGGAAGAGCTACAACTATCAATAAAAACACAAACAGTATAACTTTTAACGATATAATCATAGCTGCTGAAGCAGGTGAGTATCTAGCTAATGAGGTAGTTAAATTTGCTGCCAAAATACTAGGGATTGGTTTAGCTAATTATGTCACTATTGTTAATCCTAGTAAAGTTATCCTGAGTGGACCTGTTATAAATTTATCTGATATATTTTATAATTTTTTACTTAAGTATATTGAAAAACATATTTCAGGAAATCAGAGTAATATTGTATTTGTCAAGGGTGGAGATTATAAAGATAATGCAATAGCGCTAGGAGCTGCCCAATTATTTATCAAGAATAAGTTAATATGAATGTTACAATTAAGAACACGAGAATATGCCATTATAAGTAATAATATAAAAAACGAGCTTTGTAATAAGCTCGTTGTGTACACTGATATTTAGTTTATATCGTAACCTGCTATGCGTTTTATTTTCTTCAGATCCCTGTTTGTTTTTATAAACTTAATGAATCCTAATATTCCAATTATAGTTCCAAATGGTACCAATATCATTCCAATAATTTCTATTGTGAGATTATCAGTAAATTTAATAAAAGAAGAACCAGCTACAATTAGACTAAGAGCAGTTCTTATGTATGCTAATAGTGTTCTTTCATTTGCTAGAAAGGTTCTGTCAGTGGCTAGTAAATCTCTCAATATCAAAGATTCTTTTTTGAAAGAATAAACTTCATTTTCTTTAGTTTTATTTTGCATTATAATATTCACCTCTTTGTATTATATTCTATATGAAAATAACTTTAGATATCTTTTGTATTATATTATAAGTATATTATAACACTTTTGACCAAAATAGCAAGAAGTTTTATTATGATTTTTTACTGAGCAATATACAACTAGTGTAATAAATATATAGAATAAATTTATAATTAATAAGAAATATACAACTATTTGTAAAAAAAAGCAGAAAAAGACACATAAAAGACAAATTAAATACATACTAATTACACTTACATTATATATAATTCTATTGACGACATAATTACAGACATAAAGTTAGACAGAATGTTAGACAGAATGTTAGACAGAGTGTTAGACGTGATGTTATACATATGTTATACATAATATGACATTAAGATCGACATAATATTATGCAGAAGCGCAAAGGCGCACAAAAATATAATAGAGAATCCCCTCTCATTATAACCCAGAAGAAAGAGAATCTTTAATGATTCTCTTTCTTATTGGAAAGATTTATATCATTAAAACTCTCAATACTGCTAATATCCCTTTTTATGAAATATTGTACTTATCTAATTAATATAGATAAATTCAAATAAATCAATTATTGACCTAACTTTATATTTATGGAATAATATTTACTATGAATAAATAAGGAAGGTGATACGCTTGAAGTTAATGTTTATATCAGATATACATGGATCTTCTTACTATGCTACAAAAGCAATAGAAAAATATAAAGAAGAAGGTGCTGATTATATAGTTTTACTTGGTGATATCTTGTATCATGGACCAAGAAATTCACTACCAAAAGAATATGAACCCAAAAAAGTAATACAATTACTTAATGAATTAAAGAATAAGATTATTTGTGTAAGAGGAAATTGTGATGCAGAAGTAGATCAAATGGTCTTGGAATTTCCTATTATGAGTGATTATAATGTCATATTTCATAATGACAAAAGAATATTTGCTACGCATGGACATTTGTTTAATGAATCAAACATGCCACCTATAGAAGATGGAGATATAATAATTCATGGACACACTCATATACCTGTTGCTAAGAAATTAGATAATAGATATATACTTAATCCAGGTTCCATTTCTTTACCAAAGGAAAATAATCCAAATAGTTATGGGATTATTGAAGGAAAAGAATTTATAATAAAAGATTTTGGTGGAAATATAATTAAATCAATTGTATTAGAATAGTCAATGACTAAGTTATTAAAAGACCAGTATCCTATTATAATGTTTTGCAACTAACCTGAACAGTTTAATTGCTAAATTATAAGAGATACTGGTCTAATTTATTTTGGTTAGAATTAGTTGGAATTAATAATTATCATATTTATTACTATCATCAATAAGGGTATCGCTGTTATTATCTTTTGATATATTTTTTAATGCCATAACAACAATGATAGTTGAAATTCCGTAATATATGATTAATTTAAATCCAAGTGCTACTGCCAATCCAAAGCTATTAATCAAGAGCATTATAATTGCTGGTAAAGTCAAAGCATATATGCCGATCTTATATAATTCATTATAGCTTAGATTTGTTTTTAATACAGAGCTTGCAATAAGTCCAATGATACTTACCATTAAGCTTTCAAATAATTTTAGTAATACAGTACCAGCAATTATTAAAAAGACAATAAATCCAATCGCAAGTCCTCTAAAACTAGTTAATATCTCTAATACTGATTTTTTATCAATATTAAAGTCTCGCAAATCTTTGAATTCTAATGGCATAGGAGGGCTTCCTGCTTGATTGATAATAATTCGTTCAGGAGTAACTAAATATCCCATAGAATAACCTACTAAATCATTCAATGTATATTTATCTGTCATATCAACGATAAAAATAAAATCATGCTTTTTAGTTAAGACTAAAGGTTCATTCATATCAATATTAAGGATACCATTACTAACGGTTATCTCAGGCATATCATCTGATTGTAATAATTCTATAGTATTATCAATAGAAGTATTAGTCTTAACAGAAACAATTATACTTAACGTAATCCCTATGAATAATGCTAATAGTATAAGATAACCAAAAGATTTACCTAATCTTTCGTGTCTTATACTAGTGTAAACACGAAAATCAGTAAAACTTTTTATGAATTTTACAAAGATATTAGGGCTTTTTATATTTTCCATATTATATCCCCCTTCATCATAATTTTTTGAATTTCTTTTTTGGGAATGGAATTAATTACCTAATTCTCTTGTATGTTAACATAAATTTTTTTTAAGTTCAAGATTCTATATGCATTAGATGTAATATTTTTTGGGAGAATTGAGTAAGTTAAAGGTATGTAACAAATATTTAATGTGTAAGATTATTGTAGAATAGATTTATTTAAAGTATAATGTAGAAGTAAGTACTAAGGAGATAACTTCTAATATACACTAATTGATAAAGGAGCAAAACAATGTCATATATTGAATTAACAACACCTTGTATTTTCGGGGTCGAATCTATTTTAAAAAAAGAAATTATAAAATTAGGTTATGAAATTAAGAGAGTAGAAGATGGAAGAATAACCTATATCGCAGATGAACTAGGTGTTTGTAGATCGAATATTTGGCTAAGGACAGCAGAAAGAGTAATGATAAACGTAGGGGAATTCACTGCTACTAGTTTTGAAGAATTATTTGATAAAACAAAAGAATTACCTTGGGAAAGATGGATACCACAAGATGGTAAATTTTGGGTTAAGAAAGCATCTTCTATAAAATCTAAGCTTTTTAGTCCATCAGATATTCAATCAATAATTAAAAAAGCAATAGTTGAAAGATTGAAAAAAACATACCATGTTAATTGGTTTAATGAAGATGGTGAACACTATCCTATTAGAGTTTTCATAAAAAAAGATAGAGTATCTATATGTTTAGATACAAGTGGTGAAGCTTTACACAAAAGAGGATATAGAACATTTACTAGTAAAGCACCTATTAGTGAGACTTTGGCATCTGCTATAATACAATTATCACCGTGGAACAAAGATAGAATCTTGGTTGACCCATTTTGTGGTAGTGGAACTATTCCTATCGAGGCTGCAATGATAGCTATGAATATGGCTCCAGGACTTAATAGAGAATTTACAGCTGAAAAGTGGAAAAACATTATTCCTGTCAAATCATGGTTTAAGGCAGTAGATGAGGCTAATGATGTTATAGATACAACATGTGAATTAAACATTGCTGGTTATGACATAGATTATAAAGTTCTAAAACTTGCAAGAGAAAATGTCAAGAACGCTGGTGTTGATGATAAAATCCACTTTCAAGAAAGGGATATGATAAAAACCAGTAATAATAAGAAATACGGATTTATTATCACTAATCCACCTTATGGTGAGAGACTTGGAGATAAGGAAACTGTTATAGAGTTGTACAAAGATATGAAAATTACTTTTGATAATAATCTTGATGATTGGTCTTATTTTATTATCACTGCATTCGATGAATTTGAGAGATATTTTGGAAAGAATGCTGATAAAAAAAGAAAATTATACACTGGAATGATGAAGGCTAATCTATATCAATATTTTGGAAGTAGACCTCCTAAAAGATTGAATCCTATTAATTAAAATACATTATAGAAAAGAGGTTATATATTGAAGATGAAAAAAAACATAAAAATGCTTTTTATATATGTATTTACAGTTATCTTTATTGTGCCTACTTCTATATGTGCTATCGATACACAAGAGGTTTCAGTTATTTTAGATAATGAATATATAGTATATGACGATTATTATGGAATACCGTATATTGATGATAATAGCAGAACTATGGTGCCATTAAGGCTTACATTAGAGTCGTTTGGAGCTGAGGTAGAGTGGGTAGGAGAGTTGAATTTAGTAGTTATAACACATGAGGATACAGTAGTTAATGTTCCAATAGGTGAAAAGTTTATATATAGAAATGAAGAAAAAATTGAAAATGATACATATGCTGTAAATAAACACAACAGGATTTATCTACCTATAAGAATTGTTATGGAAGCTTTTGGATGTGAAGTATTATGGGATGGTGATAATAGAGTAGTTATAATCAATTCTGATCATGGTTCTTATAAAGATAAAGCTAATGCTAGGTTTGATCTAAGAGAAGAAGGAAATGTTACTTCTGTCAAGGACCAAAAAGAACTTGGTACATGCTGGGCATTTGCGGCTCTTGGCTCCATTGAATCAAGTTTGTTAAAACAAACTGGGAAAATATATGATTTTTCTGAAGATAATGTGAGTCTGAAACATGGTTATAACTTAACTCAAGATCAAGGTGGAGATTTTATGCTTGCATTAGCATATTTCGCTAGATGGTCTGGTCCTATATTAGAAAGTGATGATATCTATGGGGATGGAATCTCATCACAAAATGTAAAAAGTGTCAAACACCTGCAAGAAGCTTATTATATACCTCCTAACAGTTTTAAAACAATTAAAGATACTGTTAAGAACTATGGAGGTGTTCATACATCCATTTATTGGGAATACAGAGATACAGAAAATGAAAAGTATTATAATAAAAATAATTATTCATTGAACTATAATGGTAAAGAAGAAACTAACCATGATGTTGTTATTGTTGGATGGGACGACGAATATACTAAAGAGAATTTTATAATACAACCAGAAGGAGATGGAGCTTTCATCTGTAAAAACAGTTTTGGTACTGATTTTGGAGAAGAAGGATATTTTTATATTTCTTATTATGATGCTTATATAGGTAAACAAAATATGGTATATAGTAAAGTAGAAGATAATGATAATTATGATAAAATATATCAGGCAGATTGGCTTGGTTTGGTGGGGAAATTAGGATTTAATACTGACACAGGGTATTTTTCGAATGTTTATAAAACAGGTAATCAACAAGAAGAGTTAAAAGCTGTTAGCTTCTATACAACAGGGATTAATTCTAAATATGAAGTATACCTTGTAGAAAACTTTTTAGGTAAGGATGACTTGAAAAATATGATTTTCCTTGAAAGTGGATTCAGGGAATATAGTGGTTATTATACTATCAATCTAAAACAGCCTATAAAACTTGATACGAATAGAAAATTTGCAGTCATTGTCAAGATGACTACTCCTGGTACGAAGTTTCCTATTGCTGCTGAATTTGACAGGGATGTAAAATGGCTAGGCAAAGTAGATTTGAGTGATGGTGAAGGCTATATAAGTTATGATGGAGAAATTTGGGAGGATACTGAGGAAGTATTACAGAGTAATGTATGCTTGAAAGCATTTACAGACATAGTAGTTGACCAACCAGTTAAAGATACTGCTGAGCAATCACAAAAACAACCAGTTGAGCAATCCGATACAGATAATGTATCAAATCAAGATGAGTCTACAGATAAAATAGATTCTTCTCATAATAATGAACCAACACAGGAGTAGACTTATTGGTAAGTAATTAGAGTGATTGTACGGAGGCAATAATGGAAGATAAATTAAAACAATTATTGGAACAACTAAAAAACGCTGGAAAAGTATATATACAACCTCACAATATTCCTGATCCAGATTCTATAGCAAGCAGTTTAGGTATTAAGTTATTATTAGAAAATTATGGAATTAAGTCACAGATTATTCATGTACAAACAATTGAAAAAGCTAATTCAAAAAAGATGGTTGAACTATTCAATATAAAAATGACAGTTAAAAATGAAATGAAGTACAATAAAAATGATTTTGTTATATTGGTTGATACACAGTTAGGTAATTCTAATGTAACTAATTTAATTAAGCAAAATGTAATGGTAATAGATCATCATGAGATCGTTAATGATACAGATACTTATCTTTTTAAGGATATTAGGTCACATATTGGTGCATGTTCATCAATAGTAGCAGAATATTTTCATTCTAATGATATACAATTGACTGTTAATGTAGCTACTGCACTATTGTATGGAATAATGATGGATACTGATAATCTATCTAGGCGGGTTAATGACCTTGATATAGAAATGTTTTATTTCTTATATAATCAAGCAGATATCAGTATGATAAAATCACTGAAATTAAATCAGATTGTAAAATCTGATTTAATTGCATATGCAAAAGCATTGAATAATGTAGAGATATATGGGTATTTGGGTTTTGTTCATATAGAAGATTGTAATGATTCTCTTCTTGGGACTATCAGTGATATGGTTAATACTATAGAAGGTGTATCTGTTGTAGTGGCGTATGCCAAGAGAATGGAAGGAGTTAAATTTTCTATTAGAAGTGAAAGTATTAAGATTAAAGCTAACAAATTAATGCGATTCATTATGGCTCATAGAGGTGTTGGAGGAGGACATGATGAAATGGCTGGAGGTTTTATGCCTGCTGATAATATGGATTTCTTGAATAATAAACGATTAGATACATTTATTAGACATAGAGCTATTAATTATGTAGAGAAGGAAGATTGTGATTTATAAAAAATAATACGTTTACTTTTACTAGCTAATAATGATATTATATTAATATGTTATTGTTTTAATATTATATTTTTGAGGTGATCTTATGATAGAAAAAACATTTAAAATTAACGGATTAGATGGACATAAGATTTTTGTAGCTAGTTGGATGCCAGAAAACAATGAAAAAATTAATGGTGTTGTTCAGATAAATCATGGAATGGCAGAACATTGTTTAAGGTATAGAGATTTTGCCAAGTTTCTTACTGAGAATGGTTATGGTGTATATGCTCATGATCATAGGGGGCATGGACAGAGTCTGGGTATAGAAGAAGATATAGGCTTTTTCAATGACAAAGAAGGTTGGAATAATGTTGTAGATGAAGCATATAAGGTAACAGAGCATATTAAAAAAGAAAATAATAATACTAATATTTTTGTATTAGGTCATAGTATGGGCTCCCTTATAACACGTGGTTATATACAGAAGTATGGGAAAGAGGTCAAAGGGGCTGTTATAAGTGGAACAAGTGCTACAAAAGGTTTCTTGGGAGTGGCAGGAATTGGAGTAGCAAGATTGATCTGCTTAACGAAAGGTAACAGATATAAAAGCAAGTTGCTAACAGACCTTAGCTTTGGCAGTTTTAATAAGAAATTTGCACCTAACAAGACAGAATATGATTGGTTGAGTAGGGATGAACAACAAGTTAAAAAATATGTAGATGATGAGAAATGTGGTTTTATGTGTACCTCTAGATTCTATGTGGATCTATTAGAAGGTCTATCAAATATCTCTAAAAAACGAAATATTCTTAAAACGCCTAAGAACCTACCTATATTATTTATTTCTGGTGATAATGATCCTGTTGGTGATATGGGGAAAGGAATTAAAAAAGTTACGGATACATATAAATCATTAGGATATAATGTGAAGGTTATATTATATGAAGGTGGAAGACATGAAATAATTAATGAAACTAATAATACTGTAGTTTATGATGATATAATTGGTTTTATTAATAGTTTGAAATAACGGATAGAATTTATAAAAATGTTTTAGTGAGAGCTATGTAATATGGTACTGAGATAAGGATATTACCATGTTATATGGCTTTTTATATACAAGTAAGTCAGAAAATCCTCACTACTCCACATATACATATACTATTTTGCTTATAGTCGAACCTTAGAATAGTTTATTTTGAATGATATATCCTAATATGATACAATAAATTAATATATTTATACTTGATATAGTAATTGATAATTATAGATATTATTATGAAACTGAAAGGAACATTATTAATGAAAAGAAATGACGTAAAAATTATTATTGGAGTACTAATAATAGCGGGTGTATTCTATTTTTTTAATCAATATAGAATCAGTAAGATGGATATAAATAAATTATATGTGGAGATAAAAGTTGAAGGGGAATTGTATAAACGAGTTAAGTTAAGTGATGAGAAAGAAATTAAGCTTGAAAGAGAAGAGGGGTATAATATTATAAAAGTACATGATAATGGTGTGGAGATGCTTGAAGCTAATTGCCCAGATCATATCTGTGTCAGAACAGGTTTTATTAATAAAGTTGGTAGTACCATTGTTTGCCTTCCCCATAAGGTTTATGTGGAAATTGTTGGAGATATGGAGGGTGGATTAGATGCTATATCAGAGTAAAATTAAAAAACTAACCAAAGTGCAGAAAATGGTATTTATTTCTATGTTAATAGCTTTTGCTTTGGTATTAGGATATCTTGAAAGAACATTTGTACCAGTAATGCCTTTTCCAGGCGTGAAATTAGGGTTGGCTAATATTATTACTTTGACAAGTCTATATTTCTTGTGTTTCAGAGATGCTTTTTTGCTAGTTGTATTAAGGGTAACTCTAAATAGTTTTTTTACAGGGTCTTTCATAACAATATGGTATAGTTTAACAGGAGGTATACTTAGTTTGATAGTAATGTTTTTACTCATACATTATGATAAAGATAAAATAAGTATTGCTGGTATAAGTATTATTGGAGCGGTAGCTCATAATATTGGACAACTCATAGTGGTAGCTATAACAACTGAAAGTGTTAATGTAGCCGCAGCGTATTTTCCTATTCTAGCGGTTTCTGGTATTGTTACGGGTATACTTATTGGATTAACAGTTAATTATTTGTTACCATACATACTTAGAATATTTTAATTAAGATATTAATATTCTAAGGAATGACATATTTCCCAGGAAATTAGTATAAATAAATAATGGAATATTTTGATTAGTTTACTATTTATGTGAAAATAGCAGTAAACTTATTTTTTTTGTTTATTTATATTAATAATATATATTTACAACAATAGGGATATTACGAAAATATTACATGAAAACCCAAAATATTACGATTATATTACATAATGCAGTAGTATCTTTTTTAATATAGTTTTTTTTGTTATAATTTTGTAGAACTTAGATATTTACTAAATGATGGGTAGTTAATAAGCAAAGAACGAGGGGGAGAATCATGATACGGAAAATCATCACCACTGTATTATCAATTACGATGATGTTAAATCTGTTTTCAGTTAATGCAAATGCAGAAACCAGTAATAACGGAAAATTTTTTATTAAATATGATGGACAAATTTATAAATATAAAAATAGATTTGTAAAGCTTGTAGTTGATGGAAAAGTTATTGAAACTGGGGATATGCCTGCTATCGTAATAACTGAAGATGTAAACGGTAAGAAAGTAGCAAGAACATTGGTACCTGTAAGGGAAGTATGTGAATCAGAACAGATAGGAGCCAAGGTAGATTGGAACTCATCAAAGCAAGAAGCTTACATATCTTATGAAGATAAGTTTATTGTACTAAAAGTTAACGATAAGAAAGCAATAGTTAATAACAAAGAGGTTATGTTGGATATACCGGCTAAGCTGATACAGAATGTAAATACTAAGCAATGGAAAACTATGGTACCTATTAGATTCATTGCAGAAACTTTTGGATATGAAGTTAATTGGAATAAAGAAGAATATAGTGCTGAAATGACCAAGAACAATAATAAACAACAGAGTAATGATAATAAAGATGAACAATCAGGAGAAAATGACCAAACTGACGTAGAGGATACGAATAAAGATACTGAAGCAGGTGAAGATTCTATGCCTACTGAAGACCAAGATTTAAATAATGATAGTGATAACAATAATAATAAAAATGAATTATTAGATAGCTTGGAATCTAGTGGAGCTAAGAATGAATTACCAACTGAGTTGAAAAGCAATCCAGTAGTATGGATGGTTGATGATAATGTGCTATCAAAAATAAATGATAGATATACAGAGACAACTATTACCAGAAAATTATGCCCAACTACGAAGGTCAAATCAGTAGATTATGAAAATGACAAAGTTAATAAGAGATTTGTGATAGAGACTTCAAGCCCAATTACAGATGTTAAGAAATCTTATTGGAAGAACAAATTAATCATTGATGTGGATAATTCAAAATGGGATATGGATAAATATGAAAAGACATTTGATGATAACCCTATAATAACAGGAGTTCGTTCTAGTCAATTTGCAGATACAATAACTAGAATCGTATTTGATTTAAAAGGTGAAGGATATAAATTCAATGTTTATCTATCAGAAGATAGGAAAAAAATAAATATTGAAGTTCAAAATAATTCAATCTATGGTATACACCTTGGACAAAATGACAAAGGTGACTATATTAAGATTTTAGGAGTTAAAGCTCCTGATGTAAAACCATTTAGGTTAAGTAATCCTAATAGAATAGTTTTTGATTTACCAAATACAGAATCACTGCTTAGTACTAGATCTTCGACAGCAGAAGGACAATATGTAAAAGAAATAAGAACTGCACAATTTGATGAGACCACAACTAGAATTGTAATTGAGACAGATGGACAAGCAGATTATACAATATCAGAAGAAAGTGGCTCCGCTACTATTATTCAGCTGATTGAACCATCTTATAATAATATAAAATATATTAATTATGACAATCCTACTATAGTGCTTAAAAAGAATGATAATGAAATTAATATATCCAATATTAAATGTACAGATGACTACACAAATAAAAAATACATAATTCAGTTACCTGGTGATTATAAAGAGTTATTTGGTAACGGTACAATTAGAATTAATGACGGTATTATTAACTCAGTTGATATTAAAAATGATAAAGGTAATACATTACTAACAATTGATGAAAATAGCATTTACGATTATAGAATAACTGAAGACAAAGATAATATATATATTAAAGCATTCAAGCCAAAAAAATTATATTCTAAGGTTATAGTAATTGACCCAGGACATGGAGGAAAAGATCCTGGTGCATCAGATAATGGATTGGTAGAAAAAGAGCTAAACTTTGATATTGTTTTATACTTAAAAGAATATCTAGATAAAGAAAAAGATATCAAAGTATATTATACTAGACTTGATGATTCATACCCTACATTAGGTGATAGGACTGATTTAGCTAATGATGTAGACGCAGACTTTTTTGTTAGTGTACATAACAATTGGTATACTTCAAGTGCTCATGGAACAGAAGTATATTACTTAGCGCCATCAAGTAACCCAGGAATGACTTCAATAAAACTTGCAGAAATATTCCAAAAAGCAATTGTGAGTGCGGTAGGAACGAAAAATAGAGGTATCAAATCAGGTAATCTATTTGTGCTAAGAAACACTGATATGCCTGCTATTTTAATAGAAGTGGCATTTTTATCCAATCCTATCGATGTTGCAAAATTGAAAAGTGAAACTTTTAAGAAAAACACAGCTAATGCAATATACAAAGCAATAATAGAAACTTTCAAAAAATATCCAACTGGAAGATAGACACTTATCGAGGGAACAATTACAAATTGTTCCCTACAAATATATTCTACTTACAATAAGATGCACAATATTACAAAAAAACACTGTTGTAGCTTTCGCTAATTAGGTATAAAATATAATTACCAAATATTTACAAATAAAAGGGGGAAGATTATGTATAGTGTTATTAATGCTTTTGTAGTATCATTAATAACTATGGGTTTGGTTATTAATACGGTTTCTATGAAGAGTAATATATTTTATTATGAATTTGAACAACAAGATGAAGGGATATTAACTAGTCAGGAAATTGATTTAAAAGATAATAAAAATGTAGAAGAAAACATAAGATATACATTACAATACTTATTTGATAATAATGAAGGTTATTATTCATTTATACCAGAGAAAGTGACAATCACTAATATTTTATTTATTAATGGTTCTCTAGAAATTGAGGTATCAGAAGATATGCTTAATTATGGTGGTACTGCTAGAGAAATCTCTATGGTAGATCAGATTCTAGCTACAGTCTTTGCTAATAATGAAATAGAAGAATTTTCACTTTTTATAGAGGGTGACCGAGAAGTTCTTAATGAAGGAACAACTATAAAAGAATATACAAGAGATGAATGGGAAGAAAGGATGAAAACAATTGAGTAGAATTGATGGAAGACAAAATGATGAACTTAGAACAGTTAAAATTACGAAGGATTTTATTAAGTATCCAGAGGGTTCGGTTTTAATAGAAATGGGTGAAACAAGAGTTATTTGTAATGCTTCTGTAGAAGATAGAGTTCCACCTTTTAAAAAAGATTCAGGAGAAGGTTGGGTAACTGCTGAATATTCTATGTTGCCTAGAGCTACTCTTGATAGAAATACCAGAGATATTAGCAGATTAAAAAAGAATAACCGTTCTGTTGAAATTCAGAGATTGATTGGTAGAGCACTTAGGTCTGTAATAGATTATAAAGCTCTTGGTGAAAGAACAATAACTTTGGATTGTGATGTTATTCAAGCTGATGGTGGGACAAGGACTGCTTCTATAACAGGTGCTTTTGTAGCGCTAGTATTAGCTTGTAAAAAGCTTTTGAATGATGGATTGATAGATAAGATGCCTATTTCTTCTTATGTGGCTGCTATTAGTGTAGGAATAGTTGATGATGAGGAATTATTAGATCTATGTTATGTAGAGGACAGTCATGCGAAAGTTGATATGAATGTTGTTATAACTGACAAAGGAGAATTTATTGAAGTACAGGGTACAGGTGAAGAATCTCCTTTTACTAGGGAGGAGTTGAATAAGTTGTTAGATTTGGGTGAAAAAGGAGTAGAGGAGCTTATTAAGTTGCAAAAAGAGGTATTGGAGGATTAATTATTAGTTGGCTAACGTGTGGGTAGAGGAGTGCGTAAAAATCAACTATTACACAGCTCTAGAGGCTACGTTGGTAGAATGATAATAATGTTAGGTAAGTTTTAATGTTTGCATTTTTACTTTTATATATTATTTATTAGTTTTTACTTGTAATTAAATAGATTAATACTGAAGATAAGAGGAGACGTGTTGATGAAGGAAAAGATTATTTTTGCTACTAAGAATAGGGGAAAGATAAAAGAGATAAATATGATTATGGAGGATACTAATTATGAGGTTATATCTATGGAGGATGCAGGGATAGATATAGATATAGTTGAGGATGGGTCTACTTTCTTGGAGAATGCAATTATCAAGGCTAAAGAAGTTATGAATATTGCTGAGTGTATTGTTATGGCTGATGATTCGGGACTTGAGGTAGACTATCTTGATAAGGCTCCTGGTATTTATTCTGCACGATTTGGTGGAGAGAATACTTCTTATAGGATAAAGAATAAGATGATTATTGATAAGTTGGATGGAGTAGGGGAAAAGGATAGGACGGCAAGGTTTGTGTGTGCTATTGCTGCGGTTTTTCCTGATGGTGAAATTTTAACTACTAGAGGGACTGTAGAAGGGATTATTATTCATGAAGAGAGAGGAAGTAATGGATTTGGTTATGATCCTATTTTTTATGTACCAGAATATTCATGCACAACAGCTGAAATGGATAACGAATTAAAGAATAAGATAAGTCATAGGGGTAAAGCATTAAGAAGTATGAAGTCTAAAATGGAAAGTTATAGAAACAGTAATAATAGGTAGTATTAAATATTGAGAAGGAATGGTTAAAGTTATATAACGGAGAGAATATATGAAGATACTTGTAATTAGTGATACACATGGAAATTTGAGAAATGCAATAGAAGTAATTAAATATACAGGAGATATTAATAGAATAATTCATTTGGGTGACTATGAGAGAGATGTTGAAGAACTAGAGATAATATCTAATGTACCTATAGATTTTGTACCTGGTAACTGTGATTTTAGTTCTTATGCACCTAGTGAAAAAATACTTAATTTTTATGATTTAAAAATATTGATTACTCATGGACATTACTATAATGTCAAATGGGAGTATAATACTATATTAAAGGCTGCTAAACAAAAAAAGGTAGATATTGTGTTATTTGGACATACACATGTATCATTAGTAGAGAATATAGATAATATTACAATTATTAACCCTGGGAGTATTTCATTACCAAGGGATGGTAAAGGGTGTAGTTTCTGTATATTAGAGATAGAAGAGAATGGTAAATTTCATATTACAATAAAAAAACTGGAAAAAAAACAAAAAAACTATTGACATTTGTTTGAAGCGTGTGTATAATAACTCTTGCGTTCGAAAAAGAACAGCAAATATCATAAGCAACGGGGTGTGGCTCAGCTTGGCTAGAGCGCTTGATTTGGGTTCAAGAGGCCGCAGGTTCGAATCCTGTCACCCCGATACCTTATGCGGGTGTAGTTCAATGGTAGAACACCAGCCTTCCAAGCTGGATACGTGGGTTCGATTCCCATCACCCGCTTTGTAATTAGAAATGATTACAGACAAGGCATTGAACTTGTGATGTGCCTGTAGCTCAGTTGGATAGAGCAGTGGCCTTCTAAGCCACGTGTCCGGGGTTCGAATCCCTGCAGGCACGCTAGGCAATTAAATATAAATTGCTAAATATATGGTGGGTATAGCTCAGTTGGTTAGAGCGCAAGATTGTGGCTCTTGAGGCCGTGGGTTCGAATCCCATTACTCACCCTATAATATAATGGGTAGTCGCCAAGCGGTAAGGCACTAGACTTTGACTCTAGTATGCGTAGGTTCGAATCCTGCCTACCCAGTTTTGGGCTACTAGCTCAGTTGGCTAGAGCACTGGACTCTTAATCCAGGTGTCCTGGGTTCGAATCCCAGGTGGCTCAGTTTTACAAAAATAAAAAAATAAAAAAATTACTTGACATAATTAAATAATTGTTATATTATTGTATAGGTAATTTACACAATGCGCGGATGTGGCGGAATTGGCAGACGCACTAGACTTAGGATCTAGCGCCTAACGGCGTGGGGGTTCGACTCCCTTCATCCGCATTGATAAGAAGCACTTGGTTATCCAAGTGCTTTTTGATTGT
Organism: Vallitalea sp.; assembly: GCF_025211055.1. GTDB lineage: Bacteria > Bacillota > Clostridia > Lachnospirales > Vallitaleaceae > Vallitalea. The sequence continues at coordinate 109,710 of NZ_JAOARO010000004.1, forward strand.
GTACATAACATATATATCATATTAATATAAATATATGCAATTAACATAGGTATAAAATTATTCTTTTCAGTAATAAGAGTTTATTATAATGGTTCATCTAAAAAACTAATATTTTCTTCTTTGCATAAATTACTATTATGAAATCTAGTATCAAATGTTACTTCTTTTACAAACCAACTAGGCGGGGTAAAATTATTTGCTGATTCCTCGCTGTCAAATTCCACTTCTGCCATAATTAGTCCTTCTAATTTATCATTAAAAATATCCAGTTCTACAGTTAGTGAGTTATCAAGAGGAATATAATACCTTTTTTTACTAATTAAATTGTAATCTACTTTGGATTTTAAAGTATTATATTGTTCTTTTGAAATTTCATCTTCAAATTCTTGTCTTACCATTAAACCTGAAGATTTGTAGGTCACATAGTAAGATTTATCAGTTTTTCTTATCCTAATGACAGGATTAGTACTGATATAACCTTGTTCTATATTAATATGTGGGTATCTTGCTATTTTGTTGAGTGGTAAGTTAATAAGATATTTTTTTTCTATTTCCATAGGGTTATTACTCCTTTTAATATTTATTAATATTGAATTATCTATTATATACTAGATAGAAGAATACTTTGTTAAACTTATAGCAATGCTATAAGTTTATTAATAATAAATATAATATCAATACTAGAGTACTGCTATAGAAAATAATAGTAGTTGAACTATGTTTCTTTGGTGCATAGAGATATTTATCTTTTAAGAACTCTTTTATTTCTTGCTTTGATCGTAATGAATATTCTTGCTCTAAAAGATATTTGTATTTTTTAGAAACAGATGCTTTATAATGTTTGGTAGAGTATTTAAAAACATTAAAAGTTCCTTGATCATCAATGAACACAATTCCAGTGATAATAAAGATAAATAAATTAACCAAAAATAGTTTTTCTAAAAAAATGTTAAATAGTGTTATTGAATGGGTTGTTAATCTTTTGTCAAAAAAAGCAAGTAATAAACTAACTATTGTAGCAATCAATATATAAATAATAATTCTTTTAACATTTTTTTTCATAATAATCCTCCGTTGATTAAACAGTATATATACATGTTCTTTTTTTATTCAATAAGAATAATAAATATTATATCATAATATATTTAATTTCAACATACATAGATTTTAATTTCATCATAATTCAGCATATAGGATTCGATTTTATAAGTTATTATTTTTTTATAAAGAACAAAAATAGGTATAAACCTACAAAATATCATATGGAATTTAATGCAAAAATGCTATGATATGGCAGAGTATTACCATATTAACCTATTATCAAAACCTTTACAAAGAATAAAATATGATATATAATTATTTAAGTATAATTTTGTTTTACTGATTTACAGAGTAACGCAAAATTATCAAAACCCGACTATAAGGATACATAAAAAAATAATATCTAGGGTGGGATAACAAACAATTTTAAAGGAGGATTTTTATGAAGAAATTATTAGCTTTACTACTAGTGTTGACAATGACATTTTCACTAGCAGCATGTGGCAACAAAGATAAGGATAAAACTCCAAGTGATAACAAAACAGTAAGTGAAAATGAAACTGACAAAGACAAAGACAAAGATAAAGACACAGAAGAATCAGATAAAAAAGAAAAGGTATTAAACTTACTTGAGATTACTAACATACCTTCATTAGTAACTTGGAAAGCTACTGACCAAGTATCATTCCAAGTACTAGGTAATATAGTAAGTGGATTATACATTTTAGGTTTAGACGGAACTCCACAACCTGAACTTGCTAAATCATATGAAGTTTCACCAGATGGTCTTACTTATACATTCCATTTACGTGAAGGTATTAAATGGGCTACAGTTGATGGTGAAGAATATGATGAAGTAACAGCTAATGACTTTATTTTCGCTTGGAAAAAATTATTAGATCCAAAAGAAGCTGCTCAATATGCTGTAATGCTCAAAACTGCTTCAATTAAAAATGGTGCTGACGCTGTTGATTTGAATAATGATATTGTTATTCATGAACAAACACTTAAAGATTTAGAAGGATTAAGTGTAGATAATTATGAAGATACTGAAGAAGCTTCAGCTCAAAAGCAATATGACGAAGCTAAAGTTGAATTAGAAGAAAAGATTACTAAGCAAAAAGCAAAAATAGAAGAAAACTATGGAACTCTTGATGAAGCTAAAGAAAAGCTTAATAAGTTAATTGACAATTTAGCTGTAACAGCTGTTGATAAATATACATTAAAAATTGAACTTGATAATCCAGTTCCATATTTCCTTGATTTAATGACATTTGCATCATTCTTCCCAGTATCAGAGAAATTCTATAATGAAGTTGGAGCAGATAACTACGGTAAAACTGTTGACAAATTCTTATATAATGGTGCTTATATATTTAAAGAGTGGAAATTATCTGAAAGACATTACTTTGTTAAAAACCCAATATATTGGGATGTAGCTAATGTAGATATTAATGCTCTTGACTACCGTGTAATTGAAGGTCCTAACAATGATACAGTTGTTCAAATGTACTTAGATGGAGAACTTGATAGTGCAGGATTAGCTGGTGAAAATGTTGAAAAATACGGAACTAGACCTGATACTGTTCAATTAGGTGAAACAACAGTATTCTATCTTGACCTTAATCTTAACAATGGAGCTTTAACTCCAACTAAGAAAGTTCTTAGAGACCCAAGAGCAAGAAAAGCTATTAATATGGCTATTGATAAATCATATATTACTGATGTTGTATTAGGCAATGGATCAATTCCTATTGATTTCTTCTTACCAAAAGGTTTTGTAAGTAGTGCTGCACATGATGGAAAAGGATTCCGTCAAGTAGCAGAAGATTTATATGGTGGTGGAGAAGGTTATAACAAATATAACCCAGAAAAAGCTAAGGAATTATGGAACACAGTTTTAGAAGAGCAAGCTATTGATAAACTTACATTAGAATGTATTATTAGTACTTCAGAATCATCTGCAAAAATGGGAACTCATATCAAAGATGAATTAGAGAAAAACTTACCAGGAGCTACTGTAGAGTTAGTTATATTACCATTCGCAGAGAGACTTAAGAGAACTACTAACGGTGATTTCTCAATGTCTGTAGGTGGATGGGGACCTGACTATCCAGATGCTATGACATTTATGGATATGTGGGTAACTGGAGGAGCTTATAACAGAGGTCATTTCTCTAGTGAAGCATATGATGAAGGTATTGAAATAACTAAGAGTGGTGAATTAACTGCACCTGATAAATCAAAAGAACGTTTTGAAAAATTAGTTGAATTAGAAAAAGTATTACTTGAAGATAATCAAGTAATTGCTCCTTTATTCCAACGTAATAGATTAGCACTTAGAAATCCTAAAATTAAAGATCTAACATTACAACAATTTGGTGCTGATTATATTTACAAATGGGCAAAATTAGAAGACTAATTTTGAACTAATAATTTTACATTTAATTTTAAGTTTTGGCAGGGAATATCCTGCCAAAACTTATGTTTATTACTATTTTAATTCGCTAAAGCACTAATTGATGGGAGGTTAATTCATGATTCGTTATGTCATACAGAGAATCAGTTTGATAGTTTTAACGTTATTTATAGTTCTAACTATTAATTTTTTCTTGTTACGTCTAATGCCGGGAACACCTTTTGATAATCCAAAAATTACCCCTGCACAACAAGAATTAATGAAAAGAAAATATGGACTTGATGATCCAGCATTTGTTCAATATTTTAGATATTTAAAGGGAGTAGTAAGAGGTGATTTAGGAGAATCTTTTAAACTTCAAGATCAACCTGTCACAAAATTAATAAAAATAAAATTGCCACACACTGTAAAAATCGGAACAATAGCTCTAATATTTGGTGTTATTGTTGGGATTTTTCTTGGGGCTTTATCAGCAATATATAAAAATACCATACTAGATCATATTACAACTATTTTGGCAGTAATTGGTGTTTCTATACCATCGTTCGTAGTTGCTGCATTTTTGCAACAGACTTTATGTGCTAATTTAGATTGGTTTCCATTCTTATATAAACCAGTAGATCCAACAAGAAATGTTTCGGTTTTTGATTCATTTTATTCTTCACTATTACCAGCATTTGCATTATCATTATTTGTAATATCTTCAACAATGAGATACATGCGTTCTGAGCTAGTAGAAGTGTTGGGTAGCGATTATATCTTGCTAGCACGTGCAAAAGGATTGAGTAAACCTAAAGTTATATTTAAACATGCTCTTAGAAATGCATTAATTCCTGTGGTAACAATAATTGGCCCTATGACAGTTAGTTTAATGACAGGTTCACTCATTGTAGAAATGTTCTTTGGTGTACCAGGATTATCAAAACTAATGGTAACAGCTGTATATTCTAATGATTATTTCTTAATACTAGGTGTTAACTTATTCTACAGTTTCTTATTTGTAGTAGTTATTTTAATCATTGACTTATTATATGGAATCATTGATCCTAGAATTAGACTAAAGGGAGGTGGGGTATAAAATGGCAGTTTCAAAAGATAAATTTAAACTAGTTAACCATGACTTATCTAATATTGATAATATAACTACAGAAAGTACAAGTTTTTGGAAAGATGCAAGAAGAAGACTTAAAAATAATAAAGCTTCTATGATTGGATTTTATGCTATATTATTTTTAATTGTTATGTCTATTATTGGACCTATTAGTCCAATTAATCAAAAGAATGCTAATGGAACTGTATTTAAATACGATCATGCTCCAGTATTAAATGATGAAAATGGGACGGAAATTCCAAAGAAAGATATTGCTTTTCTCCCACCAAGAGTTCCCGGATTAGAAAAACTAGGAATATTTGATGGACATGCTGATATAGAGATTGGAACTTTTGATTTAATAATTGGAAAGCTTCCAAAGACAGATGAATTTGATGAATTAAAAAAACCATTCAAAAGAAAAGATTTGATTGAAAAAATACAAATACCTTATCATCCATTTGATATAAATATTATAGAGATTTACGAAAATGACAGTAATATATGGATGGCTAAGATAAAAGTAAAGGCAACAGAAGAAATAAAAGAATTACCATATGAAGAATTAATAAGTGAATATTCTAAATTCAGACCAGGAACATTTGTGTTGAAGAAATCAGAAATTGATGAATATGGTGTAGAAATGGTTAGTTTAAACGCTGATTTTTATGCTATCCAAAATATTAAAGAGCGTTATTTTTGGTTTGGGACAGATAGATTAGCTTTAGATAACTGGACTAGACTTTGGATTGGTGTTAGAGTATCATTAATTATTGCCCTTGCGTCACTTATTATTGATTTTAGCATAGGTATAATATACGGTACTATAGCAGGCTTCTACGGAGGTACTAGAGTAGATACCATTATGATGCGTATTACTGAGATATTAGGAAGTATTCCTACATTGGTTCTTATGATTATATTCTTAAGTATAAGTAAAACTATCGGAAGTTTCATAGATGGTATTTTACCAGGGCATCAAGGATTACCTACTATAAGATTAATTATTTTAATATTAGCAATGAGCTTAACTGGATGGATTGGAGTATCTAGAGTCGTTAGAGCTCAGATTCTTAAGTTAAGAGAAAGAGAATTTGTATTAGCTTCTAGAACATTAGGAGCTTCTAAGAAAAGATTAATGACAAAGCATTTATTCCCTAATATTATTGGACAAATAATTGTTATGGCAACATTTTCTATTCCAGGAGCAATATTCCATGAAGCATTTTTAACATTTATAGGGATTGGATTACCTATACCAATGGCTTCACTTGGGGTATTAGTAAAAGATGGATATGATGCTATTCAAACTATTCCAAGTATGTTATGGATACCTGCAATAATTATGTCAATATTAATGTTATCTATTAATTTATTAGCTAATGGACTTCGAGATGCACTCGATCCACGTATGAGATAGGAAGGAGAAAGAGAATGAATAAAGAAAAAGTATTAGAAGTTAAAGATTTAAAAGTCTCTTTCAAAACTCATGCAGGTGATGTGCAGGCTGTTAGAGGTGTATCATTTGATTTATTTCAAGGAGAGACTCTTGCGATAGTTGGAGAATCTGGTTCAGGAAAATCTGTTACAGTTAAAGCTATAATGGGATTACTAGCTGAAAATGGATATTATAAAGATGGTGAAATATTATTTGAGGATCATGATATTACTAAGATGAAGGAATCAAATCTTCATACTTTAAGAGGAAATAAGATAGCTATGATTTTCCAAGATCCTATGACATCTTTAGACCCTACGATGACAATTGGAAAGCAGATAATGGAGGTTATTAGATTACATCAAAAAGTTTCTAGAAAAGAAGCTTTTGAGAAGGCTGTTAAATTAATAGATATGGTTGGAATACCAAGTCCAAGAGAAAGAATGAAACAGTATCCTCATCAATTTTCTGGTGGTATGAGACAGAGAATAGTTATAGCTATTGCATTAGCTTGTGAGCCTACCATCCTAATTGCTGATGAACCTACTACTGCACTTGATGTTACGATTCAAGCTCAAATCTTAGACTTAGTTAAAGATTTGCAACAAAAGATTGGTGCTTCAGTTATATTTATAACTCACGATTTAGGTGTAGTAGCAAATGTTGCTGATCGTGTTGCTGTTATGTATGCTGGTAAAATGGTTGAGGTTGGAACAAGTGATGAAGTATTCTATGATCCAAGACATCCATATACATGGGGGTTAATAGGTTCAATGCCAGATCTTGATACAGAAGGAGATTTGTATGCAATTCCAGGTACTCCACCAAACTTACTTAAACCACCAATTGGAGATGCATTTGCACTTCGTAGTAAATATGCAATGGAAATTGATTTTGAACAACAACCACCAGTGTTTGATATAAGTGACACTCATAAAGTAGCCTCATGGCTATTACATGAAAATGCACCAGAAATAACACCTCCTGATGTTATAATTAAACGAAGAAAACGTTTAGAGGAGGTGAATAGCTAATGAGTTCAAAAGAAGTATTAATTGAAGTACAAAATCTAAAACAACACTTTAAAATAGGTAGAAGCGGTGTTGTCAAGGCTGTTGATGATATCTCGTTCAAAATATATAAAGGTGAAACATTTGGTTTGGTTGGAGAATCAGGTTCGGGGAAATCAACTACAGGAAGAACTATGATAAGATTATATAACCCTACAGGTGGAAAAGTATTTATGGAGGGGGACAGAATTGACGGTAGAGTTCCAAAAAAAGTAGTTGCCAATGTTAATAGAAACATGCAAATGATTTTCCAAGATCCAATGGCATGTCTGAACCCACGTATGAAGGTTGAAGACATTATTGCTGAAGGAATAGATATTCATAAATTAGCTAAGAACAAAGAAGATAGACGAGAAAAAGTAATAGAAATGTTAAAAATTGTTGGACTTAATGAGCAACATGCTGATCGTTATCCTCATGAATTCTCAGGTGGTCAAAGACAAAGAATAGGTATAGCTAGAGCTATGGCTGTTGAACCTAAGTTCATAATAGCTGACGAACCTATATCTGCCCTTGACGTTTCAATTCAAGCCCAAGTTGTAAACTTGATGAATGAATTAAAACAAAAAAAAGGTTTAACATATTTATTTATCGCCCATGATTTATCAATGGTTAAGTATATTAGTGATAGAATAGCAGTTATGTATAAAGGTAAGATAATGGAACTTACAACAAGTAAACAATTATTTGAAAAACCATTACATCCTTACACAAGATCCTTGTTATCAGCTATTCCATTACCAGACCCTATTAATGAGCGAACTAGAAGACGTCATTCTTATGTACCAGAAAAAGAACATGATTATTCAACTCACCTACCAGAATGGGTTGAAGTTGATCCAGGTCACTTTATATATGGTAATGAAAAAGAAATAGAAAAATGGAACGCAATGTATAGATAAACTAAAAATAAGACTACATAGAATGTATGTAGTCTTATTTTTAGTTAATTATAGAAAACTATTTTTTCTGATTCTAAACATATATGTATGAAAACAATTTATTAATATTTTTAGTAGTAATATTATCAATACTTGCTTCTTCAACAGCTTGTATAACACTCTCATAAGGCAATTGGTAAATATACGAAATATCCAAAGGACTATAGGAATTAGGTACTTTTCTTTTTACTTCTCTAGAAAATAATTTACATATGTCGCTACTTCCATAGAACATAATCATAATAAAAGAATGTTTTGTTATACTATCAATATCATTATTTTTCATAATTTTTTTTATCTCATGATTTGAGATATCTAATAGTTCTGATGCAGCATCCATATTAATAGCATCCTTTTCCTCAGTTTTTAAAAATAAATCTATTTTTTTTAGTTTAGGAGAAAGATGATTGTTATAATAATCAAGATATGTAGCCATTTAAAAACCTCCTGGAAAAATTAAAATATTAAAATACTTTTTTGCAAAAGTGTAAATACTATATTAAGTAATTATTATAAAGTTTTATCTAAATAGATTATAACTTATTATGCATACAAAATCATATGTAATAAATGGTTTTTTACTGGTTACAAATACCATAGTAAAAAAATCATTATAGTTAATACTATGATTACGGAGGTGATTTTAAATGGCATACAACAAGCAAGCAACAGAAGCACTTAACAAATTTAAGTATGAAATAGCTAACGAGCTTAACGTTAACTTGAAACAAGGTTATAATGGTGATTTAACTTCTGCACAAGCTGGTTCAGTAGGTGGAGAAATGGTTAAGAGAATGATTCAACAACAAGAGCAATCTATGTCATCAGGTGGTTCTTATTAATCACTTAACTACGATAATTAAATTATTTTAAAATCCTAGAGATAGTATTTCTGGGATTTTTTTATATGTACATATTTAGAAAAGATGTATAAAACCTTCTAGAAAAAACCATACTTTATTAATGTGACTGATTAATCTAACATTAATAAATCTTTACAGCAGCATTTATGGTAAAAGTCTTAATTAGTAAATTAAGATAATAGTAAAAATGTGTAGATTTATCAGAATCACTATGGTATAATATACAAATGGTTAAATAGGAATAGCTATGCCCTTTTATATAGAATGATAATAATATGAGAAAAGCACACTTCATCTTCAAAGATAATAAAAAAGGGAAGAAATGACTTTCCTACTATATAAATTAAGGAGGAACAATTTTAAAATGAACGTAAATGTAGAAACACTAGAGAAAAGCATGGTTAAACTAACCATTGAAGTCGATGCAGATCGCTTTGAAGAAGGCATGAAGCATGCATATAATAAGAACAAGAGTAAGATTACTGTTCCAGGATTCAGAAAAGGTAAAGTACCTAGACAATTAATTGAAAAGACTTATGGAGCAGAAATTTTTTATGAGGATGCTGTCAACTACATAATTCCAGAAGCATATGATAAAGCTATAGAAGAAAATAATTTAGAGGTTGTTTCAAGACCAGAAGTTGACGTACAACAAGTAGAAAAAGGAAATTCAATGATTTTTACTGCCGAAGTTGCTGTAAAACCTGTAGTGACTTTAGGTGAATATAAAAATATAGAAGTTGAAAAGAATAATATAGAAGTAACAGATGAAGATATTACTAGTGAAATCGAAAAAGTAAGAGATAAGAATTCAAGATTAGTTGATATAACTGACAGAGCTGTTCAAGACAATGATCAAGTTATGATTGATTTTGAAGGTTTTGTAGACGGAGAACCATTTGAAGGTGGCAAAGCAGAAAATTATTCATTAACTATAGGTTCACATTCTTTTATTGATACATTTGAAGAACAATTAATTGGAAAGAGTATTGGTGAAGATGTAGAAGTGAATGTAACTTTCCCAGAAGATTACCAACAAGAAGATCTACAAGGAAAAGAAGCATTATTCAAAGTTAAAGTTAACGAAATCAAATACAAAGAATTACCAGAAGTAGATGATGAATTCGCAAAAGACGTATCTGAATTTGACTCTCTTGATGAATATAAAGAAGATATTAAGGCAAAACTCTTAGAGCAAAAAGAAAATACAGCAAAAAGTAAAAAGCAAGAAGATGTTTTAGAAAAAGTTATAGAAAATGCTACAATGGAGATAGCAGATCCTATGATTGATTTACAAGCAGAAAATATGACTAATGATTTTGCTACAAGACTTCAATATCAAGGTTTATCATTAGAGCAATATTTTGGATTCACTGGTCAGAACATGGTAACATTAAAAGAAACTATGAAAACTGATGCAGAAAAGAGAATCAAATCTAGATTAGTATTAGAAGCTATCGCTAAAGCTGAAGAGATTGAAGTTTCTGAAGATGAATTAAAAGAAGAACTACAAAAAATGGCAGAAGCATACAATATGGAATATGACAAAATAGCCGATACTATTGGTGAAGAAGAAAAAGAATCTATTCAAGATGATATAAAGAATCGTAAAGCACTTGATTTTATTGCTGAACAAGCGAAAGAAGTGTAATAATAAGTATATCATTTGCGTAAGATAAAAGATAGAGGAGGTAAATAATATGAGTTTAGTACCTTACGTCATAGAGCAAACTAGCAGAGGAGAAAGATCATACGATATTTTTTCTAGACTTTTAAAAGAAAGAATTATTTTCTTAGGAGAAGAAGTTACTGATGCAGCAGCTAGTGTAATTGTAGCACAGTTATTATTTCTAGAAGCTGAAGACCCAGAAAAAGACATTCATTTATATATAAATAGTCCAGGAGGATCAATTACTGCAGGAATGGCTATATATGATACTATGCAATACATTAAACCAGATGTATCAACAATATGTATTGGTATGGCTGCTAGTATGGGATCATTTTTACTTGCTGGTGGAGCTAAAGGGAAAAGATATGCTTTACCTAACGCAGAAATAATGATACATCAACCACTTGGTGGAATTCAAGGGCAGGCTGTTGATATTAAGATACATGCAGATAGAATAATCGAAATTAGAGAGAAACTTAATAGAATATTAAGTGAAAAGACTGGTCAGCCATTAGAGGTTATTGAAAGAGATACTGATAGAGATAACTTCTTAACAGCTGAAGCTGCTAAAGAATATGGTCTTATTGACAAAGTGTTTGAAAAAAGATAGCCGAAAGTAGGTGAAGCAGTGGCTAATAAATATGATGACAAGAAACAACTTAGATGTTCGTTCTGTCACAAAGCTCAAGATCAAGTAAGAAAGCTTATCGCAGGACCTAACGTCTATATTTGTGACGAGTGTATTGAATTATGTGCAGAAATAATAGAAGAAGAGTTTCAAGATTACAAAGAAGCACAAGATCTTGAAAATATACCTAAGCCTCTCGAGATAAAAACATTTTTAGATGAATATGTTATTGGTCAAGAAGATGCTAAGAAAACATTAGCAGTTGCTGTATATAATCATTATAAAAGAATAAGAAGTGATTTTAAAAATGAGGATGTAGAACTTAAAAAGAGTAATATACTAATGGTTGGACCTACGGGTTCAGGTAAAACATACATGGCTCAAACATTGGCTAAAATGTTAGGTGTTCCTTTTGCAATTGCAGATGCTACTTCCTTAACTGAAGCAGGTTATGTTGGCGAAGATGTCGAAAACATATTACTACGTCTGATTCAGGCAGCTGATTTTGATATTGAAAAGGCTGAACAAGGTATTATATATATTGATGAGATTGACAAAATAGCTAGAAAATCTGATAATCCATCTATAACAAGAGATGTAAGTGGTGAGGGTGTTCAACAGGCACTATTAAAGATTCTAGAAGGTACTATTGCTTCTGTTCCTCCACAAGGTGGAAGAAAGCATCCACACCAGGAATTTATTCAAATAGATACAACTAATATTCTGTTTATTTGTGCTGGTGCTTTTGATGGTTTAGAAAAAACTATCCAACAACGTATTGGAGAGAAATCCATGGGATTTGGGGCAACAGTAGAGAGTATCAAGAATCAACAAATAGGTCATGTATTAAAAGAACTATTACCACAAGACTTGATCAAATTTGGACTAATACCAGAATTTGTAGGTCGTATACCTGTTAATGTTACTCTTAATAACTTAACGGAAGAAACTTTAGTTGATATACTTGTAAAACCTAAAAATTCTCTAGTTAAACAATATAAAACATTATTTGATATGGATAGTGTGGAGTTAGAATTTGATGATGATGCCCTAATATCAATAGCTAAAAAATCTCTTGATAGAAAAACAGGGGCAAGAGGGCTTAGAGCAATAATAGAAGAAATTATGACTGATGTTATGTTTGAAATACCATCAAATGATAAGATTGAGAAATGTGTTATTACAAAAGAGGTAATTGATGGTAAGGAAAAACCTAAACTACTCATCAATGAAAATATACAATCACTAAAAAAGCCTGTAGCTAAAAAGAGAACAAAACGCAAAAATGAAAATGAAACTGCTTAGGATTTGTTTCCTAACATAAATGCCCCCTGCCTAGTAGGGGGATTTTTATTAAAACTAAGAATTTCATGTGATTAAAATACTTTAAGGAGTGAGGTTACATAAATATGGAAGAAACTACAATAAAACTTCCTTTATTAGCCCTTAGAGGCATTAATGTATTACCTGATATGATTATACATTTTGACGTGAACAGAAAAAAATCAGTTAATGCTTTAGAAGAAGCTATGACCAATGAACAGTTAGTTTTTCTAGTAGCTCAAAAGGATGCAAAGGAAGAAGAACCATTAGTAGATAATTTATATAAGTTTGGTAGCATTTCTAAGATTAAGCAATTAATCAAGCTACCAGGAAATATAATAAGAGTATTAGTTGAAGGATTAGACCGTGGAGAAATTAAGAATATTATTTCTGAAGAACCTTTTATAATGGCAAATGTCGAAAAAATAGGTAAAACAAAAGCAGAAATAAGTGAAGAAGAAAAAGAAGCTCTTCTTAGAATAACATTTGAGAGTCTAGAAGAATATTCAAAAGTAAATCCACAGTATTCTATTGAAACTATAAAAAATATGTTGGGAATTAGGAATATTGGAAAATTAGCAGATAGTATTGCATCCAATATAAATATTTCACTTGAAGATAAGCAGAAAATATTAGGAGAGATTGACCCAGCTCAAAGGTTAAAGATGACTATGTCAATTCTAAAGAGTGAAATTGAACTAAGTAAAATAAAAAAAGATATCCAAATCCAAGTAAAACAAAAAATAGACAAAAATCAAAAAGAGTACTATCTAAGAGAACAACTCAAAGTAATACAAAATGAACTAGGCGATAAATATGGTTTGGGCGAAGAAGTAGAAAAATATAAAAAACAGCTTAAGAAACTAAAAGCACCTAAAAATGTAAAAGAAAAGGTAGAAAAAGAAATTGATAGAATGAAAAAAATCCCCAATGGCTCTTCAGAAGGTGTAGTTGTCAGAAATTATATTGAATGCTTATTGGAATTACCTTGGAATAAAAAAACAAAAGAATCAAAGAATATTACTAAAGCTGAAGATATATTGAATAAGGATCACTACGGACTTGAAAAAGTAAAAGAAAGAATACTTGAACATCTAGCAGTCAGAAAGTTATCAGCTAAAACAGATAGCCCTATTTTATGTTTAGTAGGACCACCTGGTACGGGAAAAACATCCATAGCCAAGTCAATAGCAAAAGCTTTGAATAGAAATTATGTTAGAATATCTCTAGGTGGCGTAAGAGATGAAGCTGAAATACGTGGACATAGAAGAACCTATATAGGGGCTATGCCAGGACGTATCGTTAATGGATTAAAACAATCAGGTTCAAGTAATGCATTGATGCTATTTGATGAAATAGATAAGATGAGTTCTGATTTTAGAGGAGATCCATCATCTGCATTATTAGAAGTGCTTGACTCAGAACAAAATAATAAGTTTAGAGACCATTATATACAGTTACCAGTTGATCTATCTGATGTATTGTTTATAGCGACCGCAAACTCTGTACAAACTATACCTAGACCGCTATTAGACAGGTTAGAACTTATTGAAGTCACAAGTTACACAGCTAATGAAAAGATGCATATAGCCAGTAGACATCTTATAATGAAGCAAATGGAAAAACATGGTCTAAAAGAAGAACAATTATCAATAAGTAAAAATGCACTAAAAACTCTTATAAGCAGTTATACAAAAGAAGCTGGAGTCAGAAACTTAGAACGAAGAATTGGTGAAATATGTAGAAAAGCTGCAAAAGAAGTATTAGTTAACAATAAGCCATCAATAAAAATTACAGACCAAAATATTGAAAAGTATCTGGGAATTCCCTTATATACTTTTGATAGAATAGCTGACAAATCTCTAATAGGTGTTGTTAGAGGTCTAGCTTGGACAGCTGTTGGTGGCGATACACTTTCGATAGAAGTAAACACTATGAAAGGTACAGGCAAGTTTGAATTAACAGGTCAACTAGGAGATGTAATGAAAGAATCTGCTAGGGCAGGAATCAGTTACATTCGCTCCAAGACAAATGAACTTAAGATTGATAAAGATTTTTATAAAAACACTGATATCCATATTCATATTCCAGAAGGAGCTGTCCGAAAAGATGGACCTTCAGCAGGTATTACTATGGCAACTGCCATGATATCTGCTCTTACTAACAAACCTGTTAAAAATGATGTTGCTATGACAGGAGAGATAACCCTTAGGGGACGTGTACTACCTATCGGTGGTCTAAAAGAAAAACTCTTAGCAGCCAAAAGAGCAGGTATTAAAAAAGTCTTAATCCCAAAAGATAATATGAAAAATATATCTGAGGTGGATAAAGAGATTACAAAAGGACTAGAAGTCATTTATGTAACTAACATGAATGAAGTTATTGATGAAGCCATTATAAATACTAATTAAAGAGGCAGGAGATAATATGAACGTAAATAATGTAAACCTAGAAGTTGTATCAGGAAATACTTCTCAATTTCCTGATACAGGTCTACTAGAAATTGCTTTCGCAGGAAAATCCAATGTAGGAAAATCCTCACTTATTAATGCATTAATTAACAGAAAATCCTACGCAAGAACATCCTCCCAACCTGGAAAAACACAAACTATCAATTTCTATAACATTGAAGACATACTCTACTTCGTAGACTTACCAGGATACGGTTATGCAAAAGTTTCCAAAACGGAACGGAAACGTTGGGGAAAATTCATAGAAAGCTACCTCTATAAAAGACAACAATTAAAACAAATACTATTACTAGTAGATATAAGACATGAACCAAGTAATAACGACAAAATGTTATATGATTGGATAGTGTATAACGGTTTTGACCCAATAGTAATCGCAACCAAACTAGACAAAATAAAAAGAAGCCAAATAGATAAACACGTAAGCATAATAAGAAAATCATTAGGTATAAAAGACCGTAATAAAATTGTTCCTTTTTCCGCAACCACAAAACAGGGAAAAGATACTCTATGGAATATAATTGATGATATAGTAGATGTTAAATAATTATAAAATAAAACCAATATTATTAGTATATATATTTTTTTGTTATTTGAATAAACTTATTTAGTTTTGTGCTGATATATATATAGATTAAGGATGGATAAGAATAATTTAGCCAGCAATTATACTTTATGTTTAATTGCTGGCTTATTAAAGTGTAAATACTTATTTATGACTTCAACAACTCCTCCAATATTTTCCCATAAATCACATGAGGATTTTCCTTCCAATTATCACATATCTTAAGAGCATGTTCCTTAGACACAACATTAATCTTAATTTCCATAAGTAGGTCTTTTTTCTCTTTTGCGATACAATTAACAGTAAAATCCCCATTTTTCTTAGGGTAATATTCTGCTGTTATCTCAAATTCATCTTTCAACTCTAACTTTTTATCTTTTAGATAGTTAAGTATCTCAGTACAAATACTTTCAGGTATCCTGTTTTCGAAATATTCTAACGTTTTTTTGCCATTTTCAGTAATTGAGTATCTAGTAGAATGATTTATTACTTTGGTAGCTAATAAATTAGTTTCAACTAGTTCCGAAAAATACTGCTGTAGGGAAAAATAATTCATATATTCATGAGCTAACAAAAATTCTGAAATCTGAGTATATGACATAGGCATGTCTAATTTCTCAATCATATAAAGAATTATTAACTTATTTACACTTAATTCATGATTTGAACCCTTCATATAAACCTCCTTAATAAACCGATCTAATATGTATTTAGCTAAATATATAATATTGAATAACCACAACATATAGTGGTAAGTATATATTTAAACACTTTATATATTAACAACTATTGTATATTAAAAAAAGAAAATAAACAAGTGGGTATTTAATATTATATTAGGTTAGAGGTTGTTTTTTACCTTGCCAAGTATTTCTATTTTTGAATTCTTTTAATATAGTATTTAAAACTACTTTTTTGTTACCACTCCAAAGAGGTTCAATTAATAGATTTTTAGGACCATCTCCCGTAATTCTATGAATTACAATGTTCGGTGGTATAATCTCTATGCATGAAATTAGTAAATCAATATATTCATCCATTGATAATATCTTGAACCCTTGTTCATAGTAATAATCTGCTAGGTCAGTATTTTTTAGTACATGTAATAATTGAAGTTTTATTCCCCCAATATTCTTGCCACATATATATCTTACTGATTGAAGAACATCTTCTTTTGTTTCATTGGGTAGTCCTAATATCAGATGAACAATTACTTCAAGACCATTCTCTGTAAGCCGTGTTACAGCATTATCATAACATTCCAGTTCATATCCACGTCTTATAAAAGATGCAGAAGAGGTATAGATTGATTGTAATCCTAGTTCAACCCATACCTTCTTAGTTTTATTAATGGTGGCTAATAGTTTTATAACTTCATTATCAAGGCAATCAGGTCTTGTTGCTACAGATAGACCAATTATATCAGGATGGGATATTGCTTCCCTAAAAAGCACCTTTAAATGATTAATAGGAGCATAAGTATTAGTGTATGCTTGAAAGTAAGCAATATATTTATTTCCTGTTTTTTTAAAAGATAATCTTTTCTTACCTTCTTCAATCTGGTCATATATTGATAATGATGCTGAAGAAGCAAAATCTCCAGAGCCGCCTTTGCTACAAAAAATACAACCTCTAGTATCAATTTTACCATCTCTATTAGGGCAAGTGAAACCACCATCTATTGCAATTTTATATATCTTCTCACCGTATAATTCTCTTAAATAGTAATTTAATGAATAATAGGGCTTATCTCCCCAAATACTCATATTCTTTTTCATTCCTTTCAAGTTTTTCTTTGGTATTCCTGATTTTTTTACATAATTGTACTAATTTGTTCCATTCTTCTTCTGATGATATATTCTTTACCATATCAATGAACTCTAACTTGATATTGAATAGAACATTCTGTTTAACTATAGCTTCATCCCCATATTTAACATTTAGTATTTCTGAGATTACATTTATAGTATCATCTGAAAGACTGCATGGCAAGTATAGGTAAATACTATTTAATATTTTTTCAATTGCATCATATTGTTTTTCAAAAGGATTTCCTTCGTTGTTTTCAATATAATAATTAAGAGAGTTAATATCAAAAAATATGACGTTCTCAATTTCAGAGTAATCATAGTTGATTAAAACATCTCGAAATTCATTGAGTTTGATTTCTAGTTCTGTTTCACTTATTATGTCAGTCATTTGATTCATCCTTTTATTTTTTTCTATATAAATAATATATGCTAAGAAAGATGAAATAAACAAACAAAAAAAACCACTTGAATACAATTATTGATATTAAAAAGAAAAAAGCTATTAGAACCTTTTTCCTTAAGATTTATAGAATAAAAAAATTTTTTCAATTTTTTTTTAAAAATAAAATTATCTTTTTTATCCTTTTGCAATATATTCGTTTTTCAGAAAGCCAAGCAGGAATAAACAGCATGGATAAAAATCAAGAAACTAACTTTATTTAATTGGTCTATGAAAATATTTGTTCATATAGTATAATATTTAATAAGGAGATGTACTTGATTTGTACAATTTATTTATAGCTAATTATAGTTGCTGCAAATATATTAGGAGGTTTTTATTATGGAAAAGAAATATGTAATGTCACTTGACCAAGGAACTACTAGTTGTAGAGCAATTTTATTTAATAAAAAAGGAGATATTGTAGAAACTGCTCAAAAAGAGTTTGAACAAATATATCCAAAACCAGGATGGGTTGAACATGATGCAATGGAAATTTGGGGTACTCAGAGTGGTGTTATGAGAGAAGTATTGGAAACAGCTGGTGTAAGTGTTTATGAAGTAGCATCTATAGGGATAACTAATCAAAGGGAAACTACAGTTGTATGGGATAAGAATACAGGTAAGCCAGTATATAATGCCATAGTATGGCAATCAAGACAGACAGCAGATATATGTGAAGAATTAAAAGCAAGAGGGTTAGAAGATTATATTAGAGAAAATACAGGTCTTATAATAGACGCATATTTTTCTGCAACTAAAGTTAAATGGATTTTAGATAATGTGGAAGGTGCGAGAGAAAGGGCTAGGAATGGTGAATTACTATTTGGAACTATGGATACTTGGT
This sequence comes from Vallitalea sp., assembly GCF_025211055.1. Lineage (GTDB taxonomy): Bacteria > Bacillota > Clostridia > Lachnospirales > Vallitaleaceae > Vallitalea. The sequence continues at coordinate 128,328 of NZ_JAOARO010000004.1, forward strand.
TAATCTGGAATATGACAAGAGGAGAAGTTCACGTTACTGAGTACTCTAATGCCTCAAGAACCATGTTATTCAATATACATAAACTACAATGGGATCAGAAAATATTAGATGAGTTAGATATACCAATCTCAATGATGCCAGAAGTGAAATCATCAAGTTGTATATACGGATATACTCATGAAAAGACATTAGGCGGAGCTAGAATACCTATTGCAGGAGCAGCAGGAGACCAACAGGCAGCTCTATTCGGACAAGGCTGTTATGAACCGGGAATGGTAAAAAATACATATGGTACAGGAAGTTTCATATTAATGAATACAGGGGATAAACTTATTAGTTCTAAGAACGGACTGTTAACAACAATTGCTTGGGGAGTAGATGGAAAAGTCGAATATGCTCTTGAAGGCAGTATATTTATTGCTGGTGCTTCCATACAGTGGTTAAGAGATGAAATGAGATTGATATTCTCTTCAGATGAGAGTGAATATTTTGCTATGAAAGAAAAAGACTCCGCAGGTGTATATGTGGTACCAGCATTTGCAGGTTTAGGGGCACCTTACTGGGATATGTATGCAAGAGGTGCAATAGTAGGATTGACAAGAGGAACAAATAGAAATCATATAATAAGAGCTACATTAGAATCAATTGGATATCAATCAAAGGATGTTATAAATGCAATGGTTGAAGATTCAGGTATTAGCTTGGAGAAATTAAAGGTTGATGGTGGTGCTTCAGCTAATAATTTCCTATTACAATTTCAAGCCGATATATTAGGGGTAGTTGTAGAAAGACCAAAAGTCATTGAAACTACTGCTTTAGGCGCTGCTTATCTATCTGGACTTGCAGTTGGATTCTGGAATAAGGATGAACTAAATAGGGATACTGCCATAGATAGATCATTCCAACCTATGATGGATGATGAAACAAGAGAAATTAAATATGAAGGATGGAAAAAAGCCGTTACCAGAGCTATGGAATGGGAAGAATAGGTAATATTACAAAAATATTACTTAAATAAAAATTTCATTAAATAAATATAAAAATATTATTAAGAATATTATTAAGATGTATTTTTTATGTAATATATGAAAAAAATGGTAGAGGTAGAAGAAAATCATAGTGTTAAATTTCAGGTATTATCTTAATTCATAAGGGTTTAGACAATAAAATAACCACATGTCACCATGTGGTTATTTTGATGAGGGGAGTATAAATAATTAATAAGGGGTTATATAGTGTATATGATATGTATCGTTCCTTAAAAAAAGAAGGGTAAACAACACAATCATATACTCACATTATAGTATATATTTTATATAAATTCAACAAAAAAATTAAATTTTTATTAAAAATATAATAAAAAAATGTTTTAAAGGTGGTTATCATATAAAAAATGGCGTATTTTTAGAGGTTTTACTTACATAATTTCCTCTATATCTAAGTCTGTTTCATCTTCCATATCAATTATCGCAATGCCAACATCTACAATAGGCTTTGAAGGAGTTGTCCTATGAATGAAGATTATTCTTCCTACTTCCCCATTAGATAGTTTTACGGTTCTATGTAAATAATTATAAGCAATATTTTCTAGAAATACAAAGAGATACTGGGTATCAAGTAATCCATAGGATTCTCGTTCAAATAATCTTATAACTTTGAATGGGGAAGTTTTTTTGTGATATGAACGAACTGATGTCATAGCATCATATATATCTGCTATAGCTATTATTTTAGCGTAATCATGAATCTGCGAATCTTTCAAGTGAAAAGGATATCCAGAGCCATCTATCTTTTCATGATGCATAAGTATTCCCAGTTTTATTTCTTCTGGAAGATCAAGGTTTTTTACAAGATTAAAACCTATTTCTGGATGTTTTTCTATAATTGCAAATTCATCATCCGTTAGTTTGCCTGGTTTATTAATTATTTTTGTATCAATTAATAGTTTACCTATATCATGAAGTAGTCCTGCAACAGTTAGTTTTTCAATATCTTGTTTATCTAGATGTAACCATTGACCAAATATATTACAAAGCATTGATACATTCAATGAATGGGAATATATGTATTTATCTATACTTGTTAAATGATTAAGGTAATTGAAAAGCTCGCTCTTAGTTTTGAGAGATATTATCAGATCATTACTAAGTCTGAAAAGGTCTCTAATGTTAACATTTCCACCGTTACCGATAGTATCTAAGTACTTTGTTAACTTTTTTTTACTGGTATCATAACTGTCTTTGAATTTTAAAAAGTTTTTGGTGAATTTTATATCGTCGTTATTATAACTATAATTATATTTTATAAGATTTTCTTTTATATCTACGCTTAGTATTTGATATAAATTCAATTTGAAGATATGATTTTGGGTAATAATAGTATTAGATGGGATCAATATTAGACCATTGGATGTAAGTACATCGTTGGCAAGTTCCATACCTATTTCCAAATTATGAATACCTATTCTGTTTATCTTATATTCCATATCAATAAACCTCTTTTCAATAATATTTCCAGTTTATTTTTTAATATTATACCAAAAATTGCTAATTATGAAAATAATTTTTTATACCTAATTTTAGTTTTTTTATATGCATAAAATAATTATTATAACAAATAATATAACTGTAAGATGTAAATTTAAAAGGAGGTCATTAAATGGCTAAGAGAAATAAATCAAAAAACATGAATAACGAAAATATGGAAAACAACATGTATAATATGGAAAACAACATGTATAATGAAAACAGTAATAACTGCATGAGAAATGAAAACATGGACAATAATATGTATAACAACAACATGGAAAACATGGAAAACATGGAAAATATGAACAACAGCATGTACGATAATAATATGAAAGACAAAAAAAATAAGTACAGCAAATAATATTTCTACTCCTTGGTATAGCTACTGGTAAAGATATCAGTAGCTTTCTACTTTAAAACATCTTATCCAAAAATTAATCCTATATAGTTTAAATTGCTTTTGGGATTAATTTTTACTGCATTAAATTAATTTTCATAAATGTAATAGAGTGTGGAAAAGTTTTCAGACCTTTTTATTTAATTCCAGATATAAAAAACATTATTAAAGTGATTTTATATCAAAATTATGATAAGATATATATTAACTTGTTAATGTAAAATATTAAAAAATATAATATTAAAGAGGGAAGAAAATGAGTAAATCTATTATAGATGTGGCCAAGTTAGCAGGGGTCTCCAAGAGTACAGTATCAAGAGTATTGAATAGTGGTTCAGTTAAGCCAGAAACAAGAGATAAAGTATATGAGGCAATCAAACAACTTAATTATTATCCCAATGCTATGGCAAGAGGATTAAAAGGTAAATCAAATCATATTATAGGTGTAATTATACCTAAGATTACAGGTAAAACATCTTCTGTTTTCGAATCAAAACAATCATTAGCCATACTTAATGGAATAGAAGAAATAATAGGTAAGAAAGATTATAGTCTTTTATTGATATTTGAATTAGTAACAGATGAAGATAAGTTTAAAGATGATGAACACGATTATCAGAAGTATTTTAGGGAAAATAAAATTGATGGTTTAATAATATTAGCAAAAAGAAATAATGACAAAAATCTGCAAAAAGCTATTAAAAAATATAAACCAATAGTATATATTGGAGAAAGATTTCAAGACTATGGAGGTTATAACATATATGTCCATTATTTGAAGTTCAATAAACAAGTATATAATTATTTATATAAAAAAGGGCATACCAATATTGTATCTTTGACAAATAGGGGTACTATATGGGAAATAGGGGTACGTAAATATGATGCATATAAAGATTTTTGTATGAAAAACTCGATTATATATGATGAAAATAATATAATTGATGTTAACAAAATTAAGAAGAACTTATATGATGTAATTGAAGATAAAATAGCAAATGGTTGTACAGCATTATATCTAGAAGATAGTTATTTAACAATTGAAGTTATGAACATACTATATAAGATGGGCAAAAAAATACCTAGTGATATTTCGATTATAAGTATTGAACATGGTGGAAATGATATTAGTTCAATTTATCCATTTATTACTACTGTTAATATACCTAATTATGAAATGGGAAAAGAAAGTTCGTCATTATTAATAAATATATTAGAGAATAAGAAAGTAAATGATAAAGAAATATTGTTGAAACCTCATATAATTGAAAGAGAATCTGTAAAAAAATTGACATAATTAACAAAAAAATATTGACTGGTTAGTATAAATGTTATATAATAGTATTAATGGGAACGTTCCCGTTAATACTAGGCCTAGTTAGAACAGTATTTTTTTACATGTTATTGGGAACGTTCCCGAAAATGATTCTAAGAGGTGTTTCTATATGAAAGCAATAATGGTTATGTTTGATTCATTGAACAAGAAATACCTATCAGTTTATGGTAATCAATGGGTAAAAACACCAAATTTTGATAGGTTAGCAAAGAAAACAGTAATGTTTAACAATTTTTATGCAGGAAGTCTACCATGCATGCCTGCTAGAAGAGAATTACATACAGGACGTTATAATTTTTTACACAGAAGTTGGGGACCTATTGAACCCTTTGATGATTCAATGCCAGAGATACTTAAGAAAAATAATGTATATACACATATTGTTAGTGACCATACACATTATTGGGAAGATGGTGGTGCAACATATCACAACAGATATAATACATGGGAAATATCAAGAGGGCAGGAAGGAGATCACTGGAAAGGTAATGTTGCTGATCCTAATATACCAGATTCTATATGTAATTATAAATTATCTGATTTGTGGAGGCAAGATTGGGTTAATAGACAATATCTTGATGAAGAGGAAAAACAACCTCAAGCACTTACATTTAAAAATGGTCTTGAATTTATTGAGAGAAATAAAGAACAAGATAACTGGTTTTTGCAGATTGAAACATTTGACCCTCATGAACCATTTTTTACACAACAAAACTATAAAGATTTGTATCCTCATGATTATAATGGGAAACATCATGATTGGCCAGATTACTCAAAAGTTATAGAGAATCAAGAAACAATACAACATGTAAAATATGAATATGCCGCCTTAGTAAGTATGTGTGATAATTATCTAGGTAAGGTTTTAGATATGATGGATAAGTATAGTATGTGGGAAGATACAATGCTTATAGTGAATACAGATCATGGTTTTTTATTAGGTGAACATGAATGGTGGGGTAAAAATATACAGCCATTTTATAATGAAATTGTCAATTTGCCTTTTTTTATCTGGGATCCAAGATTAAAGATTAAAAATATTACTAGGAATGCTTTAACACAGACTATTGATATAGCACCAACATTATTAGAATTTTTCAATGTACAGATACCAAAGGATATGGAAGGCAAACCATTGAAAGAAACAATTAGATCTGATAAAAAAATCAGAGAAGGTGCCTTATTTGGAATGGCAGGTGGTCACATTAATGTTACAGATGGAAGATATATTTATATGAGAGCCCCAGTATCTACTGATAATACACCTCATTTTGAATATACATTAATGCCTACTCATATGAATCAATTATTTCAGGCTAATGAATTTATTGGCATGGAATTGTCACAACCATTTAGTTTTTCAAAGCAGTGTAGATTGATGAAGTTACATAGCACTAATTATATTAATCCTTATTGGTATGGAACTATGCTATTTGATCTATCTAAAGACCCTGAACAACATAATGGATACAGAGATTATGAAGTTGAAAAAGATTTAATCAAATTAATGGGAGATTTGATGAAACTTAATGATGCACCTGTAGAACAATATGAAAGAATTGGTATTAAAGCTAATGGTGATATGACTGTAGAGGAGATAGAAAGAGTCGAAATAGAAAAAATAAATAATGAGAAGGTTGAGTTAGGTAATAATATTATATTTGACAGAGAAGCTGAAAAAGCACTCTTATTTATATTAAGTTATTCCAAAAAAGAGCAGAGGGAACAAATGATAATAGTTTTTAGAGGTATGCTAGAAGAAATGAAAGCTAAAGTAGTTACAATTAAACATATTGAGCAATTTGTAAAAAAAGTAATACCAGAACCTATGAATATGATGTTATTAAAGTTTATGAAACAAATGATAGAGATTTAGAGAAGATATTAAAATTGCTATTGGCTTATATAATCATACAAAAGGAAAGGTGAAAACTATGGATACTACTAAAAGAATGCCGTTAAAAAATATTATGGGGTATGGTGCAGCTGCCCTAGGTTACAATTTTGTATATATGCTTACATCTGCATATGTTAATATATTTTTTACTAATGTTTTAGGAATATCTCTTGCAGCAGTTGGTATTATAATGCTTGTTGCTAGGATATGGGACGGGATTAATGACCCAATAATGGGTTCCATTGTTGATAAAACCAATACTTCACGAGGGAAATATAGACCATATTTGATATGGGGGATGATACCTTTAGCTATTACAACTATATTATTATTCTACGCACCTAATATTGGGAATATGGGGAAGGTAATCTATGGTGCAATTATATATATTCTATGGGGTATGTCCTATACCTTTGCAAATATACCCTATATGTCAATGCAATCTACACTATCTTTTGATTCAAATGAACGGACTAAGATAATTACATTGAAAAATATATTTACAATGTTTGGGATTATTTTATGTTCAGTTATTGTTCCAGGTTTAGCTATAAAACAAGATGGAGTTCATGGGGAAGGTTTTCTTATTTCAGGAATAATTGGAGCTATATTGGTTATTGTATGCATGGGTATTACATATAAATCTACAGAAAAGTATAAATATGTAGAAGATAAGAAAGAAGTCAAGATAACAATAAAAGAAAGAGTAGCAGCAGTTATTAACAATAAAGCTTTAATTCTATTAGCAATTTCTCTTTTATTAATATCTATTCAACAGGCTCTAATTGGTGCATCTAATTATTTCTTTGTTGATGTTCTAGGTAGAGGAGATATCGTTATGATATATACGCTTACAGGTGCATTCGCAATGTTGATTTCAATGATATTAATGCCTATAGCAATGAAGTTTGAGAAAAAGACAATTATGGGAGCAGGAATGATAATATATGCTTTAGCATCTATAATTTTCTACTTTATTCCTAATACTAATATTTCAGGATTTGTTATTTTTAATGTAATAAGGGGTATTGGTTTAGGTTTTTGTATGATTATTATTTGGTCTATGATTGCAGACAGTGTTGATTATGCTACACTTACAACAGGCAAACAACAAGGCGGAATAGTATTTTCTACATCAACATTTATGCAGAAGGCTGCTGGTGGAATAGGTGGAGCGTTAATTAATTTCTTGTTAGCTATTATTGGTTTTGTTCCAGCTGCAGAGATTCAAACAGCAGCAGCTAGTAATGGTGTTAAACTCTTGATTTCAATAATTCCAGCTGTATCTGGGTTAATAGTAGCAATCATAATAATGTGGAAATATCCATTAACAAAAGAGAAGATGAATGATATTCAGAAAAAACTTGGGCGTGCCTAATATATAATAATTGATGACTACCAAAATCCAAAGTGTATTATTTTAGGTTTTGGTAGTTGTTTTTTACTTATAAATTTCTATTAATATAAATATAATATGAAAGTAAATATTAGTAGGAGAGATAAAAATGAAAGAACAAGCTATGGGAGATAAATTATTGTCATTATTTAATAAATGCGAATAAGGTATAAAAAATATCAAAGATTTAGTTGAAATAAGTAATATGAAAAATTATATTATTAAGTAACGCCTGTCTAATTGTAGACAGCTTTTTTGTAAAAGAAGATAGCTAATTAAAAGTATTATAATATATATTGATTGCCATAGATTATAGAGTTTATTATTAATATATGTGATGTATAATTATTTTATAGGTTCTACATATAAGATAAATACACAGAGAAAAAAATTATTGATTAGAAGATCCCCAATTAATTAAATGAATATTGTTCAAGGAGATAAAGAATATAGATAATAACTTATTACAGTTTTCTAGTGGATTTGAGAATAATTGACAAAATATTAGTTAATACATATAATTTAAATTAGATTTATGATAACTAAGGCATAATCAGGGGAGATTCTTACTTAAAAGGATGATGACATTTGACAACAAATAGTAATGATAATATACTAAGGAAATATACCCAAGAGTTAACAATACAGGGTTATTCAAGTAAGACAAAAAAATGTTATATAAATCACATTAAACGTTTTAATAATTATATTAATAAGCATATTATTGAAATTACTGAGAATGATGTAAAAATGTATTTAAGTTATTTAATGGAAAAAGAATGTTCCCATAGTTATGTTAATCAAGCAATAAGTAGTATAAAGTTTCTAAATGAATATGTATTACATAAATCAAAATTAACAGTATATATTGAAAGACCAAAAAAAGAAAGAAAACTACCAAATGTATTAAGTAAAAAAGAAGTGAAAAGTGTATTAACATCATTAAAGAATAATAAACATAAAACTTTATTAGCATTAATTTATTCTTCGGGATTAAGAGTTGGTGAAGTAGTAAAATTAAAAATAAATGATGTAGATAGTCAAAGAATGTTGATTAAGATAGAGAAAGGTAAGGGTAACAAAGATAGATATGTTATGTTATCAGAAAGTATTTTGTTGCAATTAAGGAGGTATTATAAGGAATATAGACCAAATAAATGGTTATTTGAAGGGGCTGATGAAGATAAGCATATAACAGAAAGAACTGTACAAAGAATATTTAAAAATGCATGTGAAAAAGGGTGTGTAACAAAAAAAGTATCTGTGCATAGTCTTAGACATAGTTTTGCAACCCATTTATTAGAAAATGGTACTGATATTAGATATATACAAGAATTATTAGGACATGCATGCTCAAAAACTACAGAAATATATACACATGTTACAAATAAGAATATTATGAATATTAAAAGTCCATTGGATGATATTATGTGAAAAAGAAGAGTCAGATAGTAAGTATTTACGACATTCGGGAATATATCTGATTTGGAGGTATTAGCGACAGTCGGAAATATTATAGTTAGGCAACATTATGTACTAGTATTATGGAGTGTAATTACATTTTGAATTTAAAGGAGGAATTTAAGTGGAAATATTAGTTTTAGGTGGTACAAGGTTTTTTGGAATTCACATGGTTCGTGAGTTACTATACAAAGGACA
>NZ_JAOARO010000048.1 GCF_025211055.1 Vallitalea sp.
AGAATATTTCGTATATAAATAAATCCATTAAAAATACCTATATTAGGTTTTCAAAAAGTAATAACAAGAAATTAAATATCATACCTCTTAATGAAAGTTTTCATAATCAAGCGGACGAAACAATAGCATACATTAATGAAGTAATAAATCAACTGTCACATATCCAACGAAGGATTATTATATATAAAATACACGGTTATTCAGATGTTGAAATTGCATTGAAATTAAAGACATCAAGGCAAACGGTATCAAGACATAAAAATAAAGGGATAAAATTAATTAAGGATTATTTAAAATAAAATAATAATATGTCGTGGTAATGTCGTAAAAGTCTATGATAGTATTATATCAAGTCAATAAACCTAGGTAATTTATTAAAGGCTGCTTGATAATTTGGTAAAATAATTTAAATTAAGATTTACATTTTATTGCTGAATTATCTCTATTATAAATGTAAGTAACTTGCGAATTACTGTTATATAAAATTTATAAAAAAAATATACAAGGAGGGATGATAATAATGTCAAAAGATTTTTATAATCCAACAAGAATTAGATTGAATCAAGACTTTCAAGGAACAGTAACATCAAATGATGGGGATCAATGGTTTGATATTGTATTTAATCAAGCTTGTAAGGCGGTTTTTGAAGTTCGCCCATCAAGTAATTTAGACGTCAACTTTTCTGCATGGAATGGTGATGAGATGACAGCTATAGAAGTAAAAAACAGTAATGGACATGGTATCCCAGAGAAGATAGAAATAAATGTAAATAATGGTCAAAGGATAAAGCTTGATGTACAACATCAATCTGGTTCAGGTAGTTTTACACTTTCATGTAAAATGAAATCAGGAGGTTCAGTAACGCCAAATGCAAAAGAAATAAAAGATAATGACTATAACCCACCAGTAAATATTAGTAAAGGACAAGAACATTGGTACTATGTACGATTTAATAAAGATGGTAAAGCTAATTTTTTTGTTGAACCATTAAATAGTCAATTAGATGTTGATATCACAGTATATAAAGGCAGTACTAGTGGAGAGGTAGTGGGTCAATCTGCAAAACCTGCAGGTCAATGGGATTTAGTTGAGAAAAAGCCTGTTATTGCAGGAATTATATATTATATTAAAATTAAAGGGTATGATGGTTCAGGTCAATATAAGGTTAGATGTAAGAATTATACCACAGATGATAAATATAGTCATTTATTAAAGAAAACGGCTTGTTATGAAGGTAATGGCGGTAGTAAAAATTTACCAACATACGAGGATGAGACATTAACTAAACAAATAGGATCAATTTCTAACGGGGAGATAGTTACGGTTAAATCTATAATAAATGAAGTAGCTTTAATAACATATAGCACTTCCAATGGAACTAAAGATGCCTACATACCATTATCGCATCTAGATGGTAAAGAGTACATAGAGTTATATATTAAGCAGATGAAAGCTAGATATACTCCTAAAATTCTTAATGGGTGGTATACATATGATGGTTGGATAGTAAATCAAGAATTCAACGATCTTACAAGTAGAGATAAGTATTTAGGACACCTAGGTATAGACATTAAAAATATTATAAAACCTGTAGCAAGAGCAGTATACCCTGGTAAAGTACATTATGCAGGGATATCCTATAGCCGTGGAAGAAGAAGTGCTAATGGATATGTTGTACAAATCGAACATACTTATGGGGAAAAAACATTTTATTCATTTTATGCACATTTAAGACCAGATTCCATCAATGTTAAAAAAGATGATCAAATTGAAGCAGGAGAGATTATTGGAATTATGGGTCACACTACTAGCGTTAATACTGGTAATGGTATGGGAGATCATATTCATCTTGGGATTTACACAGGAACAGCTTCACCACAAGGTGCAGAGTATGGATATAATAGGGTTTTAAATAGCGAAGGAAAACAAACCTTTTATGCACCTAAGGGATATTATACATATAAAGATGATACATTCTATAAGCCTAATTTATGGCATAAAATTCTAAAACTAGTATAATTAATTTTATATATCATAACACGAGAGTATAGCTAATAAACCTCCTTGATAGTATATTGTTATTACCAAGGAGGTCTTTTCAATACTCTTTAAATAAAATTGTTTTCATTCTTTATAAATAGATTATTAGTATATCCAATAATTAACTAAATCTTTTTTGTTAATATTTATTGAGTGTATTGTATTGTTATTATCAAAGGTTAAAATTTCACATAATTTATCATATGGTCTAATATTTAATAGGTTATAATTTTTGATTGACCATTTATAACTACCCAGTAACTTGGTAATTTCAACATTTGCTTCTGTATCTAATACAATGTTAATCCATGATTTTTTCTTTTTATCATACTCTGCTATAAGGATATATTTGCCATCAAATGAGCTTGATAATAAGTGATATTCTCCATTGTAAAGTGTCTGTATTTCATCTGATTGAATATTTGTCTTATATATTTTCCTGTATTCATTACAATAACCATCCTTAATTACTTCATATGATTCTTCAAAATAAATATTATCATTTACATCATTTAAAATAATATAATTGGGGTAATTATTTGTTTCGTTAGAAATCTTACAAATATTAATAATAGTATCATCATATATGCTATAAGTAAAAATTGTATTATCGGTATAATATGTTATATGTGTTCTATTATTATTAATAGTATAGTCATACAATAAGTTGTAATTAATGTTTGATAATTGATTAAGTTTCCAAAATTTATTAGTAGTAGTATTATATAAACAAACACCGTATAAAATAACATATTGATTATCAATCCATAGTACTGAATCTTTCTGATATGGATTTAATGAAGCTTCGGTACTTAAATTTTTTATATTAAAAGGTTCAGTTGAATCCTCAATATATAGTTTTTTAACAAAGTAATCCATATCTTCGTAATAAAATTCACATCTTATATATGTTGAATAATTAGGTGAATAGTAGCGATAAGAAGAATAATTTGTATCATTTATTTTAAAATTAATACTATCACTTGGATTATTAATGGCTTCAATGTTATTTGAAATATGTTTTAATAAATTTATTTCCCCTTGGCTTTCATTATCAGTATTACTAGTATCTAATTTTATTGTTTCTTTTGTTTCATTAGATGAAGAATTGTTATTTTGATTAATGTTCGTATTTTTTGTTGTTTTAGGTAAACTTTGTTTTTGTTTAGAAGTTATGAGAGTTTGTTTATTGTTTAATTTAGGATTTTTTAAATCCTTCACCCTTTTTTTAGTACAACTTGAAGATAATAATATAAAAACTAATAAAACAGTAAGCAACAATATTAGTTTTTTGGCAATTAATACTTTATTTTCTATCATTCTAATTCTCCTTGTTAGTGTTCTATATTTTTATAAAT
>NZ_JAOARO010000049.1 GCF_025211055.1 Vallitalea sp.
ATATTTCATAATCAAGGCGCGAAGCGCACATTTTTCGATGAATATGTCAATGGTTTTTGACAAAAAAGTGGGGGGTTTTAATAAAAAGGAATCTAGAAGCGTTGAATTTACTGGCTTAGAGATTCCGAGAGAATATTTAATAAATAGGAGGTAATTATTTTGTGCGGAATTGTTGGTTATATTGGAGATAAAGAAGCTGCCCCCATATTGATTGATGGGTTGAAAAGCTTAGAATATAGAGGATACGATTCAGCAGGTGTATCCATTTACGATCATAAAATTGAATGTGTCAAGACAAAAGGAAGATTAATTAATCTAGAAGAGAGATTGAACAATAACATGTTACATGGTAACTTAGGTATAGGTCATACCCGTTGGGCTACTCATGGTGAGCCTTCAGACATTAATTCTCATCCACATATGAATAGTACTAATACTATATCATTGGTTCACAACGGGATTATAGAAAACTACATGACAATAAAAGAGAAACTAGAATCAAAAGGACAAAAGTTTTTATCAGAAACAGATACTGAAGTAGCAGTACAGTTGATAGACTATTATTATAGCAAAAACCATAATCTTTTAGATGCTGTTTTAAAAGCTATAGATAAGATAGAAGGTTCTTATGCATTTGGTGTTATCTGTAATGATGAACCAGATAAAATAATTGCAGTTAGAAAAGATAGTCCATTAATTATTGGTATAGGTAAAGGTGAGAACTATATAGCATCTGATATTCCTGCCATTCTAGAACATACAAGAGACGTATATCTTTTAGAGGACAAGGAAATAGCAATTGTAACTAAAGATAATGTAAAGATAATAGATACAGATAAAAACGAAGTAACTAGAGAGATATTCAATGTTACATGGGATTTGAAAGCCGCTAGAAAAGAAGGCTTTGATCATTATATGTTAAAAGAGATATATGAACAGCCAAGAGTAGTAAAAGACACATTAACTCCAAGATTACCTCTTGACGTCAATGATATAGTCCTAGATGATATCAATATATCAAGAGAGGTTCTTGAGAAAATTAACAAGATATATATAGTTGCCTGTGGAACAGCTTCCTATACAGGCTTAGTAGGAAAATATCTAATTGAAAGAATAGCTAGAATACCAGTAGTAGCAGAGGTAGCATCAGAATTTCGTTATAGAGAACCAATACTAGATGAAAACACATTGATGATTGTTGTTTCACAATCAGGTGAAACAGCAGATACACTTGCGGCTCTTAGACTTGCTAAGAAAGCAGGGGCATATGTTATTGGCATAGTTAATGCAGTTGGTTCAACAATATCAAGGGATGCTGACGATGTATTATATACCCTTGCAGGTCCAGAAATCGCTGTAGCATCTACGAAAGCCTACTCAGCTCAGTTATGTGCTATGTATCTACTATCTATTAAGATAGCTATGGAACTAGGAAAGATATCTAAGGAGGGATTCTTAGAATTAAGAGAAGAGTTGTATTTACTACCTGATAAGGTAAGTAAAGTATTGGAGCAGGCAGATACAATCAAACAATTAGCTGATAAATATATTAATTCCAAGAACGTATTCTACATTGGCAGGGGTCTTGATTATGCTGTGTCAATGGAAGGTGCATTGAAGTTAAAAGAGATAGCTTACCTTCATGCAGAACCTTATGCAGCTGGTGAGTTGAAACATGGTCCAATTGCACTTATAGAAGATAATTCATTGCTAGTTGGATTAACAGGTCATGAAGAGCTTTTTGAAAAGACAGTAAGTAATATAAAAGAAGTAAAAGCTAGAGGAGCTAAGGTATTAGCAATAGCACTAGAAGGCAATGATGAGATTGGCAAGATTGCAGATGATGTTATATATGTTCCAAGAACTCATTGGATGTTTACATCACTACTTGAAAATATTCCACAACAGATATTTGCTTATTATATTTCTGTGGGACTTGGGAATGATGTTGATAAGCCTAGGAATTTGGCTAAGAGTGTTACAGTGGAGTAGGGTTTTGAATAAAAAAGATTGCCATTGTGGGGAAATAATAAAGATTGCCACGAAATAATAAAGACTGCCATAAAATATTAAAGATTGTCACAAAAAAGTTCGATATATGATTTAGAACCATATATTGGATTTTTTTTGTTAATAATAAATAATAGAGTATATTATAAATTGTTGGAATGGTGAGATAATGGCAAAGCGTAAAAGAGGTTTTACAGATAATAAATATGAAAAGTGGTTAAAAGAGGGTAGAGGACAAGGTGAAAAGAGTACATATAAACCTTGGCTTACAATACAAGATGTTTCATCTATGGGGAATGTTACCAGAGTATATAGTCACAAAACGGGTAGACAACATGAATTTCTATCTAATAATGAACTATATTATTTTTATTTATTGGAATTTGCAGATAGTGTCATAGATATACGAGAGCAATATCCTCTTCTCTATAGAGAAGATACCTTAGCTATAGCTAAGGAGATAGGCATTAAGCATCCCTCTGACATATCCTCAAAAGATTATATTGTTATGACAACAGATTTTCTAGTTACTGAGCAATTTAGCGACAAGAATTTATTTAAAGCTAGAACGGTAAAGGGAAGAGATGAATTGGAGAATAAGCGGGTCATAGAAAAATTCGAGATTGAACGTCTCTTTTGGTGTAAAAAAGGTGTGGATTGGGGTATTGTTACAGGAGAAGAAATCAATAAACCTTTAGCAATGAATCTTGAGTATTTAAGAGGATTTCACAATATTGATAATCATACTGGAATTAGTGATATAAGCGAGAGAAATAGATTGTTTCTATTATCTAAGCTACAAGATATATTAGTAACTAATTTAGGGCAGAAACTTAGAGAAATATTGTTTGATTTTGATAGAAATATGAATCTCGAAATAGGAACAAGTATAACAATGTTTAATTATTTGCTATATACCAAGAAGATTAAAATGGACTTAAATCATAAAATTAACCTAGAATGTTATGAGCCTATTGAAAAGGTTAATACTATTGAAATGCAGGTGAAAAGTGGATGAGTATAGTAGTAAATACGGTATTACAATTTAATGATGATAAGGATACAAAGATTAGAGTTGTGTGGTTGGATAATAATAATGCTTATTATGTTAAGTTATCAGATATAAAATCACTACCTAAGAAGATGGCAATTAATAAGATTGAGGAATCAATAAAGAATGATGAATACTTTATTGTTCCAGATCCTTATGCCAAGAGCATAGATGAGAACTCTCTAACTGATAAATCAAGATATGATCGAGATACAAAATATGAGATTATTAGAGAATTATGGGAAGGTGAAGAGAAACAGCTTTTTGATAATAAGAAGAGAATGACTAGGTTTAATAAAATTGCTGAGAAATATAATATGTCTGTTCACACTTTAAGACGATTATTGACACGATATTTAGTTAGAGGACTTAATAAGAATGCTTTACTTAGCGATTACAATAACTCAGGAGGTAAAGGGAAAGAAAGAAAAGCGACTACTGAAAAACGAGGGCGTCCTGTTGAAATAAAGCAGGATATAAAGGGCATAAATATAGATGATACAATTAAAGCTCTGATTAAGAAAGTCTACCAGAGTCAGTATCTTAGTAAACAGAAAAAATCTTACAAAGATTGCTACTACCACCTACTAAAAGAATACTTCTCAGATAAAATAGTTGTTGAGGATGAAGTATCTTATCAAGTATGGAATCAAGATAGAATACCCACATACAATCAATTTGTCTACTGGTGTAAGAAGTTTAAAGATGTCAAAAATCAGTTTGTTAAGCGAGAGGGCGAAAACAAATTTTTAGGTACTAAAAGAGAAATACAAAGCTCATCTAACGAAAAAATTGTTGGACCAGGGTATACATATCAGATTGATGCAACTGTAGCAGACGTGTACCTATTATCAGAATCCATTGAAGGCAATATTATAGGTAGACCTATAGTTTATGCTGTGATAGATGTATTCTCTAGAATGGTTGTAGGTATCTATGTGGGTCTTGAAGGACCAAGTTGGATTGGTGCTATGATGGCACTTGATAATGTCGTTCAAGATAAAGTAGAATTCTGTACTGATTATGGGGTTAGTATCACATCTGAAGAATGGCCATTGAGTTATTTACCAATGAAGATAGTAGCCGATCGAGGAGAGTTTGAAGGATATAACGTCCATAATCTTATTAATAACCTCCATGTACAGATACTTAACACGCCACCCTATAGAGGTGACCTCAAAGGTATAGTAGAAAGGAAGTTTCGTACTGTTAATAGCAAGATTAAAGAGACAACACCAGGAGCAGTTATTAAGCAATATAGAGAGCGTGGTGATAAGCCATATTACTTAGATGCCAAATTAACATTACATGACTTCACCAAGGAGCTTATCTATCTGGTACTTGATCATAACAAAGACATTATTGATAACTACCAAAGAGATCGCCAGATGTTGAGAGATAATGTTTTAGCAAGACCTATAGAATTATGGCAATGGGGTATGGAGAATCGTCGAACAGCACTAGTTAGTAGAGAAAGAGATATCGTAAGACTGAATCTACTACCTCGTGGAACTGCTACGATTACAAGAAGAGGACTTCGATTTTCAACCAAGATCTATTACAGCTGTTCCAAGGCTATTGAAGAACAATGGTTTATTAAACTCATCAATAACAAGGTTGAATTTGTCTATGATCCAAGAAATATGAACTGTATTTATATCATAAATGAAGATGGATCTGATTACATGACATGTCAATTAACAGAAGCTTGTAATATATTCAGAGATCTATCATTATACGAGATTAAATACATGATGAAACTTGACCGTCAGCAAACAGCTGCTTACAAGCATGAGCAGACCAAACAGAAAGTAGACCTAAATCATAAGATTAATACGCTAGTTAGTGAAGCTAAGAAGAGAGCCATAGAAACCAACGAAAGCGATAGAAGTAGGCAATTAGCCATTAGAGATAATAGATTAGGTGAGAAGAAGTTAAATCGACAAAAAGAATATTTTGAGCTAGATAACAATGATATTCACACAGATAGTCAGGTAATATCATTAAAAGGCTTAAATTTTGATCAACAGGATTTTTAACCTCTCTAACTTCATCATTATCGTCATTTTCTTTTAATCTATTTTTTATAGCTGTTAGTATATTATAAAACATAACGTCACTTCTATCATTATGCTCATAGCATTCATTTACTAAAACAGTTTGAATTAGCCCCCCTGGCATTCTCCAATTTTCTCTAGACTTACAAAACATTTTGCACAGTCTTACTACTTTAATTAAACGATAGTCTTTTAGCTTATTTTCATCCATAAACCACTTAGTTATTGCTCTTGGATCTCTTGGTCGCCATTCACTTCCACAATGCTCATATTTATAATTTCCATCCTCATCTTTATATCTACGATATATGGCAAAATCAATATGATAGCCACTTTGATAATATATTCTAACACAGTTAGTTTTAAATTCTGGTTCTTTATAAAATTGACTGCATTTTTTCTTGATTGCAGCTACAACTAAATTTTTTGTAGCCGTAGTTCCTTCTGGAATATTATCTTTATCAAATATTATGGCAACATCAATATCATAATCATTACTATCATTTTGGGTAGTAGTAGACATTGCAATACTACCTTGTACTACAGTATCGACAATCTTATAATCTGTTTTATTTTCATCATTATATTCACTAAGCCCATCTTTCAACCTTGTATCTACGTGGTTTTTATGATATTAATAACCAAGTAGCGATTAGTAAGATGAGTCAGAGAAATAAGATATTCCTACTAGATAAATTACAAGACATTGTTACTAAAAATAAGCAACTGACTTTGAGAGATGTGTTATTTACTTTTGACCAAAGTATGAGTCTAGAATTAGGTACGAGTATTACATTATTTAATCATTTAGTCTATAAGAAAAAGCTGAAGGTTAATCTTCTAGAGAAACTGGACTATAATAAATATCAATCTGTCAGCATTATCGAGAAAATAGAAAAACAGGTGAAAAGTGGATGAGTATATGCGTAAATATGGTACTTCAATTTAATGATGATGCAAACACAAAAATTAGAACGGTTTGGTTAGATAAAGGTATAGTTTACTATGTAAAGTTATTAGATGTTAAATCTATGCCTAAGAAAATGATGTTGAGCAAGTTAGAAGAAATGCTTCTTTATGAAATATTGATTCAAGTTAAAGATCCTTTTGCTAAAAGTATTGATGAAAAATCGTTATCAGATAGGGATATATATGACCGTGATAGAAAATATAAGGTTGTATTGGAATTATGGGAAGCAGAAGAGAAGAAATTTCTTAAAGCAAAAAATAAGATGAGTATGTTTAAAGAAATTGCTGACAAACACAATATGTCAACAGATACATTAAGACGGTTGCTTACTAGATATTTGGTTAGAGGTATGAATAAGAATGCTCTACTGCCTGATTATGTTAACTCAGGGGGTAAAGGGAAAGAAAAGACAATTAGAATGACTGGCAAAAGAGGTAGACCAGCTGAAGTACAAGAGATATCGAAAGGTATTAACATAGATGATACAATTAAGAACCTTATAAAAAAAATATATAAGAACCAATATCTTAGCAAGCAGAAAAAATCATACAAAGAATGCTACTACTACCTACTAAAAGAGTATTTCTCAGATAAAGTTGTAGAGAATGCTAAAGTTACTTACCAAGTATGGGATCAGAATAGAATCCCTTCGTATAATCAATTCGTTTACTGGTGTCACAAATTCAAAGATGCAAAAATGAGTTCATAAAAAGAGAAGGTGAGAATAAGTATTCAGGGACTAAACGAGAATTTCAAAGTTCCTCCAATGAAAAAGTCATGGGACCAGGATATACATATCAGATTGATGCAACAGTAGCTGATATCTACCTATTATCGGAATCTATCAAAGGTAATATTATTGGTAGACCTGTTGTCTACGCTGTTATAGATGTATTCTCAAGAATGGTAGTAGGTATCTATGTAGGTCTAGAAGGACCAAGTTGGATTGGTGTCATGATGGCTCTCGATAATGTGGTCCAAGATAAAGTAGAATTCTGTGCAGATTATGGTATTGATATTTCTGAAGAAGAATGGCCACATAGTTACTTACCTATGAAGATTGTTGCCGATAGAGGTGAATTTGAAGGGTATAACGTGCATAATCTTATTAATAACTTACACGTACAGATATTGAATACACCACCCTATAGAGGCGACCTAAAAGGTATTGTAGAGAGAAAGTTTCTAACTGTGAATACTAAGATAAAAGAGACAACACCAGGTGCAGTTATTAAGGATTTCAAAGAACGTGGAGATAAGCCTTAAATAGTTTGGATAGATATTTTAGATATGGTTATGTAGGTAAAACATTTACCATAGAGAAGATTCATGAGTATCCTGACTCCTTATTAAGGAATCGCAATCATGCAATATATTTAGGATGGTTACTGGCAGATAAAAAAGCTTATAAAACCTTCAATAGTATCTATCATAATTATATTAACTTAAGACGATTTGAGTTTGATTTTCATATAGATAAGCCTTTTTCTCTTGATGCAAGATATAGTATTACTGATAATATTATAAGAATTGAGCAAATCTATGCATGTCTTAATATGCAGCTACCATTTGAAAAGTTAATTTATTAAGAATGTGGCAGAATACGTTGCTCAAAAGCAAGAAAAGCCTAAAAAGTATACATTTATTGCATATGAACCAGAAGATGTTAACATTGATGAAGAAAAAGGGGCTAAGAAGGATACTGATATTGTTAAGATGTCTATAGCTAAAACTAGGTTTGAGCAGAGAATAGATGTGGCATATGAGAATCATAAGATTACTAATGAGAATCAGCTGGTTGATAAGATAACAAAGAGGATTCAGTTGGAAGAGTGCGAGCGTTCCTTAGGGGATGGGTTAAGTGAATACAATGAGAAGTCTTTGGAGTTTACTGAATGTGCTGATGATGTACTATATGTGCAAAATGATTTGTATAATATGGTGATGATTTTGAATGAATTGAGAGATACATATGGTGTTCAGGCAAGTTATAGGATAGATTATTTACCAGAGTCAGAGAAGCCAAGGCGGTTTAGGTATTTGGATAATGGGAGGAATGTTAGAAAGTATCTTAGTGCACATATAATAATAAATTGTAGACATCTGCAGCTAATAGAAGTTGAAAGAGAGAATAGATCTTTATCTACATTAATCATATTCAATCATAGATTTGAGAGTTTAAATTACAGGGGCGTGGTCTAACTCCACCGTCTTTAGACGGTATACGCTTTTAGCCTTATTATTATTGTAAAATGTCCATACTTTAGCTAGAGGTGATAAGTATGGAGAGTTATAACAGAAGTAGTCATGCTATATATGATATAAAATATCATATAATATGGGTAACAAAATATCGTTATAAAGTATTGTATAAGCCTATATCGGAAAGATTACGAGATTTGATAAGGCAAGGATGTGAAGCTAGGGATGTAGTGATATTACAAGGGAGTATAGGAAAAGATCATGTACATTTATTGGTATCATGTAAGCCGAGTATTGCTCCAAGTAAGTTAGTTCAATATCTAAAGGGAAGATCTTCGCGTTTATTGCAAGAAGAATTCAAAGAGTTAAAAAAGAGATATTGGGGGCAACATTTATGGGCTAGGGGATATTTCTGTGGAACAGTAGGTAATGTTACTGAAGAAATGATAAGGAATTATATAGCTAATCAAGGTAGTAATCAAAAAGATGCTATATTTAAGCTGGAGGATTGAGTTTACTCAACATATTAATTAAGCTTCTAGCTTAGAACTTTAGTGGGCTTTAGCCCAGGACCAATTAGGACTTTCAGTCCTCGGCATTTATGCCATAAATCCACCTGCTTTAGCAGGTGGGTA
>NZ_JAOARO010000050.1 GCF_025211055.1 Vallitalea sp.
GCTATCTGATGAATTCATTAAGACAATTGAAGATAAACTAAATAATAGGCCTAGAAAAAGATATAATTTTGAAACGCCTATATTTGTAATGGAAAAATTATTGTTTAATCAGAATGTTGCATTTGTCAGTTGAATTCTGCTAGCTAAATGTGTATTGTCATTAAATCTTGCAAAGAAAGTATCAAGAGATGATATTGGTATCTGTAATGAATCAAGTTTTATGGAGTTGTTAATTGTTATATTTTGTATACTCATACTTTCCGGAACATTATTTATATATCTGCTTTTTAAATTAATGTCCTTAATTATTAATCTTGCTTGCAGATATGAAACACTTTTTATCCCCAGAAATATTAAACCAATAAGTATAACTGCTAAAATAAAAAACCTTAATTTTTTCATTTTTTAAATTTATCAGAAGTAATGCATTAACCGAAAACAAAATCATAACAATTACACAGAATGTTTTATTGTTTCTTTGGTCATTAGTTGCTACATGTATATCAATTAAACAATACAGTATCGTATCTAACACTGTCAGGTAGTAAATTAGGATAGTATTCTAAAAAGTCTTTTATTATACCATCATAATCTTTATAATCATGCTCTTCTAAAACTTTCAGTAAAAAATTCAGGAATACAGTATCTTCAAGTTCAAACAGATTATAAAACTCTTCTCCTCCCGGCAAAACATCACTGTTGTAATACTCATTTTTTACTTCGTTAATTCTTGAAGAGATGTAGTTATCAACTCTCTCTTTTGCACCAGAAAGCTTAGACTCTATATTTGAATCTGATTTGAATGAGATTCTTATTAATGAATCATAATACTCCTCATTACTCTTATAATCATAGTAGATTTCTAAATCACTACTTCTTAGCCTATTATTATAGATTACATCAATAAATTCGAGTTCATCTTTATCGATTCTGTCAACTCCTTTTAAGAAGGTTTTATTCTCTTCTGATCCGTTATGTTCATTGCAACTAATTAACAGTAAACATAAAGTCACAACATATATATACTTCATTACTAAAATCTATTCATTTTTACTTAAGGAATATATCTGCTTTTTCCTCACTTATCATTTTCCACGGAAATTTCTTACTGCACTTAAATGTATATTCGCAGAAAGGGTATCTCATATAGTATATTCTATTCTTTGCATAAAAATAGTATGTTTTGTCTCCTTTTCTCTCTAAAGGGTACTCTGTATAACATTTTATTGTATCTGCATCTTTTATCCATTTACCATACTCAACTACTCTGTCTGATACAATATATTTTCTTCTGCTCCATTTATTTGCAAACCGCAAATTCTGATATCTGTATGTTGAATCAGCACTTAAAGTCAGAATACTAATATCTACATGATTACCGGAAGAACCTCTACCTTTATTATCTAATTTATAATGTACTGATTGTGCGGAAAGGGTTATACCTATAAATAGTAACCCTAATATTGTTATATACTTCATTTTTTCTTTTTCATAAAAACAAACAAAATGTTATGCCTAACCTTTTGAGATACAAATCATGTTTAACTTATTCTATTTTTCTTAACCTAAGATGCAATAGAAAGAAAAGACTTAAAAGTAAAAAGTATAAATAATGTATAGTGCTTTTTTCAGGCAAAAGCTTATCATCTATTAAAGTATAGCCTATTATAATGGCTACTATTATTTTATTTAAACCATAAACACAATACTTTCTAAACTTAATCTCAGACTTAACTTCATTCCCAAGATATTTTTTACCTGAGAATAACATTACAACAAGAAGGTAAGAAACTATAGCAAAACCTGATACATATAAAATTTTTAAATTAAAATGCAGCCACCCTTCTTTCTTTGCTATTGTAAACAGATACGGTATAATACTTAATATGATTAATGTAATATTTAATCTTGTAAAACCTTTTTTATTAGTTATCATTCTTCAATTTTTGGCAGTTACAACCAAGTTCAAGTACCTTATTGGCTGACTTACTATCTGTAACATCATATATACAACCTATCTTATCAGATCCTTTAGTTATTGAGTATGGCAGATTAAGGTTATTGTACTTTATATCAGACAGCCCTTTGTTCGGATCAACTGTCATATTACCATTGGCATCATACAGATAATCACCAGAACCCTGTTTGAAACCTTCTGTTGTTCCTGCATCGGTTACTGTTATAAGCTGATTACTGCTATTGTATCTGTATGTTAGATTATCCATAAACTCTATTACACTGTGAGGATATTTAATAATAAAAAGGAGGCTATTTTAAATATAAAGAATAGACTCCCTTCTTTAAACATGGGAAATATTATTCTTATTAAAATTGATCAATATTATTATTGTCAATAAATAAAGTTAACTCTTCTTTACTATCATAAATTGCACATTCAACATTTCCATTAGACCTCCTCACAAACAATATAGCCTGCTCTTTTGCATATTCTAATGATGAAAATACTGTACACCATTTTTGATTATCATTAACTAAATATTCTAATTTTTCATCTAAAATAATTCCTGTTTTATTTTCGGCTCTAACTAATAAAACTTGATTTTCTTCTATCTTGGGAAATTTTCTCATAATATATCTTTTAAAATTTAGTAATTTCAGCTCCTTTGACAGTTTCTTTAACAAGAACCTATGAGCATATCATATATTCAAGTTTATAATCGGTATATACAAAGTTACCAAGGTAGTATTTTGTTTTACCACTCAGTTTGTTTGCCAGTTTACGTCCGGTAACGTCATAGATATAATTTATCTTATCCGAGCCTTTGGTTATTGAGTATGGCAGATTAAGGTTATTGTACTTTATATCAGACAAGCCTTTGTTTGGATCAACTGTCATATTACCGTTAATCATAACATGGTGTTTAAAATGATTGAGACATTTCTAACAAAGAAAAAACTCAAAGACTTCTTTAATAAAAATACCGACTCTATACAGAACGGTTCTAAATTAAATAAAATTACATATCTCAGATTTGTTCCTTTTTGGTCATCTTTGTGACTAATAAGACTTTAAAAAACCCACTCGTAATATTACAAAAGTGGGGTTTTTATATAAAAAAAACAGAGTTCACCTTACTTAGAATAGAGCTTTCTCAATTTCATAATGATAATCTCCTGTTGTATCATTCTTCATATCCATCAATTCATCAACCATAACCTTCTTAAAAAGAAATCTTCCTTCTGGATTTACAACTTCAAATATTCCATAACAATGATTAAAAACACATGTGTCATTTTTCCAGAAAAAAACAAGCTGAAATCCAGATGTAAAACCTGAATATATTGGTTTTACATAAGAATTTGGAATTTCATTCTCACAATAATATCCTGTTGTAAAATAAGTTGCTTCTTCAAAAAGTGATTCATATTCTATTCTAGTCACAACATTCTTTTTTTCTATAGAGTATAAATACTCAAATTTATAACTCGCATCAAATTCTTGATACAAGAATAACCCTACAACAATTATACATAAAGAAACAAAGCTATATTTCTTTATCGGTTTATTAATATTTATCATACCCATATACTATACCATTATAGGACCCTTTGTCTTCTCCTTTTGTTGGATGTCTATCTAAAAATCCACCTGATATATTTCGTCTTCCTGCAGGTGCTTTTGATAGAGCATTAAAAAAAGAAATTATCCCTGATACAATTAAATTATTTCCTCCCTGATTAACTGCGCCAAAAGATGTATAAGCGAAATCGCGTGATAATCCAAATTTTACAGCTGCTGCACCTGCAAGAATATTTCCAGCATCCCTAGCTGATCCATACAAGCCTTTCTTTACTTGAGATCCTCCATAGTACCCATTTTTATGATGGACTTTTAAATTGTATTTACCTTCTCCAGTTGCATATTTAAT
This sequence comes from Vallitalea sp., assembly GCF_025211055.1. Classification (GTDB taxonomy): domain Bacteria; phylum Bacillota; class Clostridia; order Lachnospirales; family Vallitaleaceae; genus Vallitalea. Next base: position 3,891 of record NZ_JAOARO010000050.1, read on the forward strand.
ATATTCAAAAAAATTAGGTAACTCATTTAATCCTTTATCTATTTTATCTTTAGCCCAAGTACTATCAAAATCAATCTTTGCTCCTTCTGCAGCAATATTTCCATCTTCACCAATAATTCCATTTTCTACATTTTCAAAATCAGCAAAAGAATATATATGAACACTCTCTCCCATCTTTTGACCTCCTGCAGATGTGTTTTCTGAAGAATAATTCTTTTTTACGCTCTTCTTTGCCTCTTCTTTATTCCCTTCATGCTTATATACACCTTTATCTCCATCGTCATAAACAGCAACTACGTTCCCTTCTTCATCTGTATGTGTAGACATCATCTCTCCATCTGGATCAATGAAGTAAATAGGGTTGTTTCCTACATAGTTATATGATGACAACGAATACAGCTCTTCACCACGGGGATCAACATTAAACCACCTACCTAATTCTGGTGTATACATCCTGGCACCATAATCCAATAAACTTACGTCCGTTAAATCATAGTTAAAAAAATTGCCTGTTGAGCTCTGAGTATATGATAATTGATTCATTGCACTGCTAATGTATATATTTTTTCTTTTCAGTTGAACCTCAGTTGAAAGA
>NZ_JAOARO010000051.1 GCF_025211055.1 Vallitalea sp.
ATATATTTCATAATCAAGGCGCGAAGCGCACATTTTTCGATGAATATGTCAATGGTTTTTGACAAAAAAGTGGGGGGTTTTAATAAAAAGGAATCTAGAAGCGTTGAATTTACTGGCTTAGAGATTCCGAGAGAATATTAAGATTATAAGGAGGCAAGTATGAAAGAAGATAGTAGCGTTTCAGTAAATGAGTACAAAAGGAGAAGTTTACCATCAAGAATATTGATAGCTGTAAGTGTAACAGTTGGTATAATACCTATAATTATAGTTATGAAGATGGTGAGTTTACTTTCAAGTAACGAAATTACAACAAAGATGATCATTATACTTGGTGGAATTATATGTTGTTGTCAAGTTATGAAAGCAGTTTTTTATGCGTTATCTATGTGGAAAGCACATGATTTTGCATATTCAGTATTATCAGAAATTAGAATAAACATGATTGAACATCTGAAAAAATTATCATTCAAATTTTTTCAGAAAAGAAAAATTGGAGATTTAACCAATATTATAAATCATGATGTTGATCAGACAGAATTATATTTGGCACATGGATTGCCCGAAATAACTATAGCTATGCTAATACCTTTTGTCATAGCGATTAGTTTACTTATTATGGATGTTCGTCTGGGATTAGCTTTGATATCAACTGTACCAATAGTGTTTTTATACCAAAAAGTACTTAACAAACTTATTGCAGGTAAATTTATGCATTATGCTAAAAGTACTAAAAAGATGTCAGAAGATTTAATAGAGTATATAGCTACCATTCCAGTGATAAAAGCATTTAGTAAGGAAGAGAAAAGAACCAAAAAATTACTAGATGGAATAAATGATTATATCTCATGGGTAAAGAAAATGACTGTCAGTATCTCTTTTCCTATGACTTTTTCAACAATGCTTATGGAAGGTGGTCTTGTAGTATTAGCAATTATCGGTTCTATATTGCTAAAAGATAATAAAATAGATGTTAATACTTTTGTTTTAGCAATAATCTTAGGAGGAATCTTTAGTAATACTTTTGCTAAACTTCCTATATTCCATCATATGAGTATTATCTTTAAAAATGCTCTAAGAGAAATCAACTCTGTAATGGGAGTAGGACCTAATAATGCTAATATAATAAGTAATAATATAAAAGCTGGTGATATAGAATTTAGGAATGTTAATTTTAGTTATGATGAGGATAAAAAAATACTTCAAGATATTAACTTAGTTTTCAGAAAGCATTCAATAAATGCAATAGTAGGAGCGTCTGGCTCAGGGAAAACAACTATAGCTAATCTAATAATGGGTTTTTGGAAGCCGACTAGTGGATTAATAAATATTGATGGTAAAGATATTAGTAATATTAGTGAACATAATTTGTCTAGACTAGTATCAATTGTTCAGCAGGAAGCTTTTTTATTTAACATTAGTATAGGAGAAAATCTTAGAATAGGTAAGAAAGATGCGACCAAAAAAGAAATTATAGAAGCAGCTAAGAAAGCGCAGATTCACAATATGATTATGAATCTTCCAAAAGGTTATAATACAATAGTTGGTGAATCAGGAGCTAAGTTGTCAGGAGGAGAGAAGCAAAGATTATCAATAGCAAGAATGATTCTCAAAAACTCTCCCATAATTATATTAGATGAGGCAACTTCAGCTATAGACTCAGCCAATGAACATCTGATAAAGGAAGCATTAGATAACTTAGGTAAAAATAAGACAATCATTACAATTGCTCATCATCTCAATACTGTAATAGATGCAGATCAAATTATTGTTATGGAAAATGGTAAGATTGTAGGTAATGGTAGTCATGAAGAACTACTTCTAGATAGTGAGCTGTATAAAAAGATGATTGAAGAACAAGCCTGTGTTGACAATTGGGCTATTAAGGAGGTAGTAAATTCATGATATCAACTATTTTTAAATATATGACTAAAAAAGGTAAAAGTATGCTTATATTATCAATAGTATCTTTTACTATAAAATCTCTATTAGGTGCATCTATGATGTTAGTCATTTTGGATATGCTTAATAAAATAATAGATGGTAGGACAGATAATCTTCATATGTATTGGATAGCTCTTTTAGGTATAATATTATTAAATGGATTGTTTAATACAATCGCAGACGTTGCAAAACATTTCAGTGGATTTGAAATTGCTACCAAAATAAGAACCAAGATAACATTAAGATTAAAGCAGTTTTCTCTAGGGTTTTATTCTAAGGAAAGGCTAGGAGAGATTAGTACGGTTATTCATAAAGACGTAGATAATATTGAAAGTATTGCAGCTCATATGTGGTCAAGAATGTTTAGTGATTTTATTACTGCTATCATTATTGGAGGATTACTTTTTGCTATTAATTGGAAGATGGGATTAGCAATGATTTCATTTTTGCCGATAGGTCTATTATTATTAATATCAGGAATAAAATCTAATAGTAAATTAGAAGAAGATACTCAGGATAATCTTGCTGATATGGTTAGTTTATTTGTAGAGTATACCAAAGGAATTCCTCTATTAAAAGCTTTCAATGAAAGTGAAACATTTGAAAACAAACTAAAAGACAGTACTAATAGGTTTAGTGAAAGCAGTAAGAGATTATCTAAATCCATAGCAAAATATATAGGAAAATATTTTGTGTTTTTAGAACTATCATTTGGGGTATTAGCGATTGTAGGAGCATTTATGGTGTACTATGGACAGCTAGATATATCTAACTATATAATTTTTATAATTTTTAGCAAAGAATTTTATAAGCCATTTACTAATATTGAATCTCATTGGCTTAATTATATTAAAGTCAAAGATAGTTATAACAGAGTAATGACAATATTGAATGCTAAGGTTATTGAGACAGTGGACCAACCTAAGAAAATGAATGGGTTTGATATAAGCTTTGGTAATGTGTATTTCAATTATGAGAAAGATGAATTTCAATTAAGTAACGTTAATCTAAGCATTGATGAAGGCAGTATGGTTGCATTAGTAGGACCTTCTGGTTCAGGAAAAACAACTATCACTAATTTATTATTAAGATTTTGGGACCCTCAAAAAGGAGAAATTAGAATTGGAGGAATTGATACAAGAGAAATCGATTATGATGATCTTCTATCTAATATAAGTATTGTAATGCAGAACGTGATATTATTCTCAGATTCAATATATGAAAACATTAAAGTTGGTAAGAATGATGCAACAAGAGAAGAGATAATAGAAGTGGCTAAGAAAGCTGAAATACATGATTTTATTGAAACTCTGCCAGAGGGATATGAAACAAGATTAGGAGAAAATGGTGTGGGTTTATCAGGAGGTCAAAAACAGAGACTTTCTATAGCTAGAGCCTTTCTAAAAGATGCTCCTATTGTAATTCTTGATGAAATGACAAGTAATGTTGATACTATAAATGAAAGAAAAATTCAAAAAGCTATTAGCAATCTAGCTGCTAATAGGACAGTCATAGTAATAGCCCATCATCTGAAAACTATTAGGAGTGCAGATAAAATAGTGGTATTCAATAAAGGTAAAATAATTGAAACTGGTAGCCATGATGAACTACTTAACAATAATGGATTATATAAGGAATTATGGGATGCGCAGAAAAGTGCAGAATCAAGAAATTTATGTAGTGCATAAAAATTTTTTAAAGATAACGTATATCGTATATACGTTATCTTTGAATATAATTGATAAAAAAACTTGACTATTTATAACATGTTATATATTATATATATAGAAGTTACTACTTAGGTAGTAGTTAACGAGAATGAGGTGTTAATTATTAATAGTAAGTGTAGTTATTCTAATGATGAAGTGATTAATTGTTTTAATGAGCTTGGATTATCAAAATACGAAGGTAAAGTTTATCTGGCTCTGTTAAGAAATAATCTTAGTTATGGTAGTGAAATTCAGAAGTTATCAGGTGTTCCTGGACCTAAAGTGTATGAAACCATAAATTCCTTAATAGATAAGGGCTTGGTATACCCTTCAGGAGATAGACCTATAAGATATCAGCCTCTACCACTTGAAGACTTTGTTAATATTAATAATAAGCGACATAATAACATCAATAATTATCTGTTAAAATATAAAGATGTAATTAGCGAGAACAAATATCCCAATTGGCTATGGCAAATGCAAAACTATGATAATATAATGGATAAAGCTAAAGAATTTATTAATGAAGCCAAAGAAAAAATAATTATTAGTTTCTGGTATGAAGATGGGCTTATAGTAAAAGACCAATTAGAGGATGCTTCAAAACGTAATGTTGAGATAATAAGCAATCAGATGAATAATCAAATAATTGAACTAGGTAAAGTGTACAAACATGCACCATTAGGAATAGCAGAGGATATTCATAGTTCAGAATTTATTCTAGTAGTAGATAACATATATGGAGTGTTTGTTTTTGAAAACCAAGAGAATAAAAGAGAAGGCTACTATACTTATAACAAAGGGGTCATAAGAATATTAAATAATTATATATTACATGATATTTATATGAATAAGATGCTATCTGACTTTGGAGAGGAAATATTTATAAAATATGGAAATGATTTAGGAGGTCTTCTGAAATTATAAAAGATAGTAGTAAAAAACTTTGCGGGGGAATAGTTGAATAAGGTTATGTGATATGTTAAAATATAGTAAATATTCTATAATTAGAAGTTATAAGTAATTATCATAAAGGGCTTTGAATATGTTCAAGCCTATTATTTATAATATTAAGTGATAATGACTATCATTATTAAAAGAACAATAAGTTTAATTAGCCATTTATAGTTAATACTAATAATATAAAGGTTAAAAATAATAGCATAGTTAATATTCATAGCTATTAATTAAGATTTAACCACTAGCTAACTTATTGATTATTTATAAATTAATAGAAACTAAAGAAAGAGGTGATATAATGAGTTTACTTAAGATTGATAATCTAGAAGTTGAGGTAGATGGAAAAAAAGTTTTGAATAAATTAAATTTAGAAATAGGAAAAGGAGAAACCCATGTATTATTAGGTCCTAATGCTTCAGGTAAGTCAACATTACTATGTACATTATTAGGATTTTCTAAATATAAAATAAAGGCAGGGAAGATTCTTTTTAAAGATGAGGATATATCAGATATAGAGATTGAAGAAAGAGCACAAAGAGGTATAGCGGCAGTCTATCAGAATCCACCTGCAATAAATGTGAAATTATCTAAACTCTTGGACAAAATAAGAAAAAAAAACGTTAAGATAGAAGGAATAGAATCTTTGATGCAGAGAGATGTAAATATAGGTTTCTCTGGTGGAGAAAGAAAATTCTCAGAAGTAATTCAAGTTATAAGTTTAGATCCAGATCTAATCATATTAGATGAATTAGATGCTGGATTGGATGTAGAGAATCTAGCAAGATTAAGCTTGTTGATAAAAGAACAGTTAAACGACAAAACGATACTATTGATTACTCATAGAGGTAAGGCACTTAACTATTTTAAACCTGATTATGCACATGTAATGCTAGATGGGAAAATTAGTTGCTCATCAAAGGACTGGGAAAAAATATGGAGATTAATTGAGGAGAATGGCTATGAAAAATGCAAATCATGTAAGTTATTATCAGATAGATAATGATGTAAAGATACATGAAGAAAAAGATTTAATTATTCTGCCTATAGTTAAAGCTTTTGATGCCTATGACTGGGTTAAAGGATTCTACTGCAAGAAACCGGAAAATGGATATTTCATATGGGTAAAGAAATCTATTGATAAACCTATAATAACTAATATACTTATGTGTTCTATGTATGTTGTTCAGAATACAAATAATCTAGTTGTAGTAGAAAAAAATGTAGAGGCTAAGTTACAAAGTGTTTGTGCAGCAAAAAAGAAATATCTATATGGTAAGCACATCGGTGAGACAAAAATAGTTGCTAAAGAAAATGCAATGATTGAAATCAATAATTATCATTCATGGGGTAAATATGACACTGTTGAATCAAGTATGGAACTTATCTTAAAAGAAAATGCACAAGTTTCATATAATAATAAATGCCATGAAGTTCCTATGCAGATGAATATAAGAAATTCTAACTATCTAGATAAAAAAGCCTCTCTTAACTTTGTAACTACAGTTTTAGCTGAACGTGGAAAAGTGGATATGTATGATGATACTTATCTAAATGGAAAAGATGCTAACGGTATTTCAAGAGTAAGGATGATTTCAAGATATAAATCACAGATTAATGCCTATAGTAATATGATTGGTAATGAGGCAGGAACAGGGCATCTGGATTGTATGGGATTGCTTTTATCTGATTCAGGTAGCATAGTGGCAGAACCAAAACTAGTTAACAGAAACAAAGATGCATCTCTGACACATGAGGCATCAGTTGGTAAAATCTCAGAAGATATTCTTAACTATCTTAGAAGTAGAGGATTAACAGAAGATCAAGCTATAGATTTAGTTGTGACAGGCTTCTTAGGTGAGGAAGATGAAATAGTTATTGATGGAAGTAACATTCAATCAAAACAGTATATGTAATAGATTAATTATAAGTTAACAAATATGGTAGCAGAATTTTTTGTTAATAATTGAATTTATTAAACATAAAATTAAATAGTGATAAGAAAATGGAGGGGTTTATATGCGTACAGAAGTAAATCCTATTATGAATAATTTAATAGAAAAAATGGACATAAGATTGACATATCAGAGAAAAATAATACTTAATACTTTGATTGACAATGTTGGCAAACATCTTTCTGCGAATGAAATCTATACTTTAATAAAAGATAAAGAAAATATAATAGGAATGGCTACAATATATAGGACTATTGATATGTTATTAAAAAAAGGCGTTGTCATAAAACATGATTTTGGTGATAGTGCGGCTAAATATGAAATAGAGATAGAGAATACTAGAAATCATCATCATCTCATATGTAAAAAATGCGGTAAAGTTATTGAAGCTTCAGGATTGATAAAGGATGACTTTTATGAGAGATTATTGGAAGAGAAGGGATTTCAGTGTACAGAATACAAATTAAAAATATTTGGCTATTGTAAAAATTGCAGAGTTAATGCAAAAGCTAATTAATAATATCCTAGGAGATTATTCAATGATAGAATTATCTCCTTTTTTTGTATTACAGATATTATATGTAATTATATGACTAGGGGACGTTTCTTTTGACACATTCCCGTAAATATGATATATTTGTTATGGTGATGTCAAATGGCGAGACAAAGAAGAGAAAGAAGTAAGTCAGGTATATATCACATTATGTTACGTGGAATAGACAAGCGTAATATCTTCTTAGATGATGAGGACAGAGAGAAATTCTTATATACTTTACTAAAAGCCAAACAATCAGGAGGATTTTCTTTATACGCTTATTGTCTTATGGATAATCATGTACATCTATTAATCAAAGAAAATGAAGTGATAGGGAATAGCATTAAAAGAATAACTGTAAGTTATGTTCAGTGGCATAACAATAAGTATGGTAGATCAGGACATTTATTTGAAAACAGGTATAAAAGTGAGGTTGTAGAAAGTGATAATTATCTCTTGAAGGTTGCTAGATACATACACCAAAACCCTGTGAAAGCAAATATTATAAAATCACCATCTGTATATATTTGGAGCAGTTACAATAAATATATAGATAAGTTTTACGGTGATAATGTGCAACTAGATACGGACAACATACTGAATTACTTTAATAACATAGAAAAGTTTGAAGAATATATGATGAAATCTAATGCTGATGAATGTCTTGAGTATTATAACAAAACAAAGTTAACTGATAATGAATTAAGGGAACAGTTAGAATTAAAATATGATATAGAAGACATAAATAACATCTCTAAGAGTAATCGAGATATGATGATATTTCAGATTAGAAAAGAAACTGGTGCTAGTATTAGACAGTTAAGTAGAGTATTGGAATTAGGTAGAGGAATAATCGAAAATGCAACAAAAAATAGAATAATTAAAAAGGACTAGCACAAGATAGCTAAAGCTATTAGGTGTAAGTCCTTTTTTTTTACATAGTCTAGTTTTAATTCTTATTATTTGCTATCTATAGCTATTGTTTCACCATAGACAGTCTTGCTGAATTGCTGCTCAGCACTAACTAAATCCAAGCCAGTCATATTCATTTGTTTTAGATCAGTCACTCCGATTTTTAGTCTATCACATTTATCTAAGTACCCAACTGCCTCAGTTTTGAAACCTAAGAATCTAGCGCCGATAGTATCTACAGAAACAGGATCTGTTCCACAGATAACAAGCTCAGTATGTCTAGGAATTCCGCCAGTTGGACCTGTTCCAATCATAGTAGGATTACAGCTCAAGATTGATATATCTATAGGCACTGCTTCTGCCATAGCTGTTATGAAGCTGTGAATATTATCATGTATCCCTAGAGCTTTTTTAGGGTAGCCATGGATTTCTGCTGGAGGCCATGCTAGTGCAATGTTTTTTATACATGCTGACATGGTAGCTGATTCATGATGTTTTAACTGTGTGAAAGATATAAGAACGGTAGCTTCATTTATTATCTGATTAATCTTTGTTGATGAAGGTCTTTCGTTATTAAGGCTTATAGTAGTATATGGACCATAATTTAAGTCAATAAACTCTATGCCTTCGCTTTGGATTATTTGGTCGTACCCAACTTTTTTCATTACATCACTAGTAGGTTGACCACCAGAACCAGTTGCAATAATAATTTTCTTGGGATTAGAACCTTTGACATATTGTATTATAGTTCTAAGACTGTCTCCACCAACAACAACGCCTAATGAAGGATTAGGTTTATCTAGGTTAACCCAATTAGGTGTTATGACAACGACATCATTGTTATTAATCAATTGATTGGCAGTAATATTATTAAGTCCTTCTGTTATAGCCTGACTTTCATTTGCATTACGAGTTATTGAAACATCTGAAGACATTCTTTTCCTTTGACGCATATAATCACCCTTTTACATAAAGTTTTAGATTATTATTTGCGCCTTTGATGGTAATTATTCACTAGTATTTATGTTATTGTAAAAAAAATACATTTTATCAATAATAAATTAGCTACACCTAGTCTATCTTAAGTTCTAACAGTTTTTTAGTAATTCTAGTATATCTTTCGAATACATATTAATTATTATCTCTGATACTTCTCCTATAGAATATTTATTCATATTATTAATCCAAAAACGAATGACGCCTATAAGCCCCGCTGCCATGTATTCAACGTAGATTTTTCTATTGTCTACATTTCTCACCCCAGTTTTTAATTGTGTAGATTTATCTAATCCTTCACTCATATGATTCTTGATTACATTTGTGAATTTTATGGATAAATACGGTATACTCTCATCTCCTAGTATAATTTTATAAAAATCAATATCTTCTTCAATAGTCTCAAAAACCTTTTTAATCAATTCATAGAAATCATCATACCCTAAAGTGTCAATTGTATCAATATTACTCTTAGCATTCATACTTTCTTTTAACTTGATTAAACACTCCGATGTAAGCTGATCTAGTAAATCATCTTTATCTAAATAATGTAGGTAAAAAGTATTCCGATTAATCATTGCTTCTTCTGCTATATCTTGAATAGTGATTTTATTATAGTTTTTCTCCTTAAGCAAATCTAAAAATGCTCTTTTTATAGATTTTTTCGTTCGTACTATCCTTAAATCTATCTTGTTACCCATAAATTCCTCCTATTTAATAGTCACTAATTATATATATGTCTATTATATATCACTTTGACTTATATTAACCATTGTATATTATATCTATATTCTATACAATAATTAATATAATTACAAATTTAAGTATGTAATTTATGATTACTCTGGGTATATAAGAATATGAATTGTACAAGATGCATTGTTACGTAAGAAAGTGAAAATATAATTAGATAAAAAACCAAAAAATAAAAAAGGAGATTAATATTATGAGTAAAGAATTAAATTTTATTAAAGAAAACCCTATGGGATTCTTAGCAACAGTAGATGAAAATGGAAAGCCTAGAGTAAGAGGCTTTGGGCTTATGATTACCGAGGATAATAGAATACTTTTCGGTACATCAAACAAGAGAAGGACTATTAAGCAGCTAAAAGTTAATCCTTATGCAGAATGGATAACAAAGTCTAAAAATTCATCAACACTGAGAATAAGTGGCGATGTAGTTATTGAAGAGGACATGCAAACTAAATTAAACACTATTCAAAATAATCCAGTGATAAAAAAACTTTATGCTGGAAGAGAAGATGAATTTGAAATGTTTTATCTTGACAACGTTGAATATGACTGGTTTGAAATGATAATACCAATTCAATAGAATCTTTAAATATATTTAAGGATTTTAATAAGTGTAATGAAGAAAAACGGGGCAGTGGGAAAACAGACAGCCCCAACAAAAGTCAGTATAATTCGTAAGAGTTATGCTGGCTTTTCAATATAAAGAAAAAAGATGGCTAACGATAACCATCTTCCTTCCGCTACATATACATAGTATAATGTAACTATACATGAATACTTATTATAACAATTTTTGTTCTATGAATTATAGTAATTGTTTTCTTAACTCTTCACCAGATTTAGGTGATAAGTAAGCTAGTGGAATATCAAAAACAGTTTTTGCTCCAGTAGCCCCTTCGTTACTCAATCTATGAATGGCACGTGCATAAGCAACTAAAACACTTCCAGTAAGTTCAGGATTACTATCTAATTTTAATGAGAATTCAATGATTTGATTATGTTTGTTATCTTCTCCAGTTTTACCACTGCGGATTACAAATCCACCATGAGGCATTTCTGAATGGTTAGCTTTTAACTCCTCTTCACTGATGAAAGTAACATTAGTATCGTAATCAGAGAAATAGTTAGGCATTGTTTTAATCTCATTTTCTATCTTAGCTTTGTCTGCGCCTTCTTTTGCTACAACATAACAGTCTCTAATGTGTTTTTCACGAGTAGTAAGTTCAGGATTCTCACCAGCTCTAACTTTTTCTAAAGCACTATCAATAGGAATAGTGTATTGAACAGCACCTTGTACACCTTCTATTCTTCTGATTGCATCAGAATGACCTTGGCTGACACCACGACCCCAGAAAGTATAATCATTACCTTCAGGTAGAACACATTGAGATAATAATCTATTCATTGAGAATAAACCTGGATCCCATCCAACTGAAATAATACTTAGATTATTATTTGATTTTGCTGCTTCATCAACTGATTCAAAGTATTCAGGAATCTTAGCGTGAGTGTCAAAACTATCAACTGTATTGAACATTTTTGCAAACTGAGGACCTTGTACAGGAAGATCTGTAGCTGAACCACCACAAAGTATTAATACGTCAATATCATTTTTATATTGTTCTGCATCAGCAATAGATAATACATTTACACTATTATCAGCGACTTCTAAAGTTTTTGGGTCTCTTCTAGTGAAAATAGCAGTCAATTGCATATCTGGATTTTGTTTAATTGCAAATTCAACGCCTCTTCCTAGATTTCCGTATCCAACAATACCGATTCTAATTATATTTTTCATATATACCTCCTTGATTTATGTTATTAATTTATATAACCGTAGCAAATTTTATTGCTTATGACATATGATGCTTACTATAAAATGCAACATAGTCACTTATCTTCTATAAAAAATTATACAATGATAAACTATAAAAGTAAATAAAAAATTTTATTTCCTGCAATTATTTCAATTATCAAATTAGTACAATTTAAATAATGACATCCAATATCAATTATTAACTGGTATTATTTAACTAGTAAATCTGCTGAAAAATATAATAAAATTATAACTAATATAACTAAGTTAAATAACTATCTACCTATTTGAATAAATCTAGCCTATATAATATGAGAAATTATGGATAAAATACAAATTGACAATAAATATCTAAAGGAGTAACATTATATTTAAAGTAAATTAATATTTACGCATTTTAATTAGAAAAGGAGTTATTATAATATGAGAAAAAAACAATTTGTAACAAAATCCAGTTTACAACCTGCACCTAAGGTATTAGTATCTTGTAGAGATAAAGATGGTAAGGATAATGCTCTTGCTGTTGCTTATTGTGGTAACTGCAGCTATGATCCACCAATGGTTATGGTTGGAATTGTTCCATCAAGACATTCATATCAAATGGTAAAAGATACTAAATGTTTTGTTGTAAACTTACCAACAAAAGATTATCAAAAAGAATTTGATTATTTAGGCAGTGTAAGTGCAAGAGACGAAGATAAATTAGCTAATATGAATATAAAAACAGCTGATGCCAGCAAAGTTAATGCACCTATATTAGTAGATTGTCCAGTAAATATTGAATGTACTGTTGTTGATTCAATAATGACAGGTTCACATGAAATGTTCATAGGAAAAATAGAAAATATTAATGCAGATGAAAATATTGTAAATGAAGATGGAAGTATAGATTACTCTAAGTTAGATTTAATTTAATACATATTCTATAAAAAATGCACCTATAAGTTGAGATAAGATTATTTATGATTATTCATACATATATTGTATCAATTAGGTGCTTTTTTTATTTGGAAATATATAAATGCCATAAAAAATTATTAATAAAGAAAATTTATAAAATAATCTTAAAATCATATCAAGTTACTGGAGAAATAATACCTATTAACTCAGATGGTACACTAGATACTGCTAATAAAGGTATATTGACATACACACAAAAGAGAGAATTCCCAAGAATATATGCTAATCTATTCGATATTGCACCATAATAATTGTGAAAAGAGTAAAATCCAGCTTATGGCTGGATTTTATTCGAAATCAATCTTCTTACAAGATTCCCCAATTACAATTGAAACATCAATTATATCATGAACAGGATTAGATGGTTTTAAAGTTATAGCTTCGAATAATGACTTAGCTATTTTTTTTATGTCTTGTTTAACAGTTGTAATTCTTGGATAAAAATACGGTGATACGATACCGTCAAAACCTACAACAGATAAATCATCTGGAACAGAAATATTTAGTTTATAGGCTTCCATAATTAGTCCTTTTGCAATTTGGTCATTAGCACATACAATGGCGGTTGGTTTTTCATTAAGTGACCAAAAATAATTAAGTGCTTTAACTCCAGTTTCATAATTGAAGTGACCAGTAAAGATATAATCTTCATTAATATATATATCATGAGAGCCTAATGATTTGATATAACTGTTCTTACGCTCGGTTGCTGTCTGAAGTTCATCCATAGCACCAGCAAAAGCAATTCTTCTATGATTAAGATTATATAGATAATCAATTAACATCCTAATACCCTTCACATTATCTGAACGTACAGTTGAAAATTTGGTATCTACTGATCTATCCAAACATGCAATGGTCTGCTGGCTGTCAGAAGATGAATAAAGATCATAATTAACTCCTTCAGTAAGTATTATTCCTGAAGTACGTATGCTTTTACAATAATTAAGATATTCACGTTCTTTATCAATATTATTCTCTGTATCACAGATTAATAGAGTATATTTGTTTTTGAAGGCAATCTTATTAAGTTTTTTTACTAAAGATGTAAAAAATGGATTTTCCATATCATAAACAAAAATGGCTATTGAATTTGAAGTCTTGGAAAAAAGATTTTTTGCCATCTGATTTGGAACGTAATTATATTCCTGAATAACTGCTATTACTCTTTTTCTAACTGCTTCAGATGTGGAATCGGGTGAATTGATAACCCTTGAAACAGTTGCTGTTGAAACACCTGCAATTCTAGCTACGTCTCTAATACCGAAATATTTCTTTTCATTACTACTCAATTTAATCATCATCCCTATTTAATTTCTAATTATGTAACAAGTTTACTATAAAAATAGTGATAATGCAAGTGGATTTGGGGGAAATTAAATTATTGATAATAATCCAATTAAAATAGAAACATTTAGCATATCATTTATCGAAATGTATAAAATAACTGGGTAGCAAGAAAATAATATATAGTAATACACAATAAATTGTTGACAACACATTTAAATAAGCATATAATAATAATTGTAACAAGTTACATTAAAATAAAATACATATGAAGGTGCTGATTATGTGAATGATAGAATAACAAAATTGAGAAAAAGATTATTTGAAACTCAGCCAAAGATTTGTTCTGAGAGATGTGTTATTTTTACTGATTCAATGAAAAAATCTGAAGGATTACCTATTGCCATAAGAAGAGCAGATGGATTCTATGAGGTATTGGATAAAATGTCAATTGTTATATCTGATGATGAGATTATTGTAGGTAATCAAGCCAAATGGCCAAAATCATCACCAATCTATCTTGAGTATTCATATGAATGGTTGATAGATGAGTTTCATGGTAGTCCCTATTATTTTAATGAAAGACCTGGAGATAAATTCTATTATGAAGAGAAAACAAAACAAGAAATTCTCACATGTATTGATTATTGGAAAGGTAAATCATTATATGAGAATTTTAGGAAAACACTTCCTAAGGAGATCAACGATACTTGGAATGCAGGTATAATTGATGATACTTGGGTATCGGCAGCAGGATTGGGTAATGTCATTGTCGATTATAATTTAGTTTTGGAAAAAGGTCTAAAAGATGTTATAGCAAGGATAGAGCAAAAAATATCTGAACTAGACCTAAAAGAACCTGGAAATATCAAGAAAAAGTGGTTCTTGGAAGGAGCATTAAAAGGAAATCAGGCAGTAGTTAACTTTTCTAATCGAATTGCTTACCAATGTGAGATGAAAGCAAATGAGATAAAAGATAAAAATCGAAAAAAAGAATTATTAGATTTAGCAAATATATGTAGAAACGTTCCATTAAATCCAGCAAAAACTTTTCATGAAGCAGTTCAATGTATATATTTAATATTATTGGCAGTGCATCTAGAATCAAATGGTCACGCTATTTCATTAGGCAGATTCGACCAATATGTTTATCCGTTTTATAAAAATGATATAGAAAAAGGTACTTTGACAAGAGAACAAGGGTTAGAAATTATTGAAGCATTTTTCATTAAATGTAATGAGCTCAATAAACTTCGTTCATGGCCTGATACTGAATTTTTCCTAGGATATCAAATGTTTATTAACTTAGCTATAGGAGGGCAGACTATAGATGGTAAAGATGCAGTAAATGATATTTCATATCTATGTGTTGAGGCATGTCAAGATGTAAAGTTATTTACACCTTCTATTTCAATAAAATGGTTTAATAAGACTGATGATGAATTTATGATGAAAGCTTTGGAAGCGGTTATGGTACATCAAGGAGGACAGCCGGCATTTTATAATGATAAAGCATTCATGAGGACTTTAGAAAATATGGGTATAGCAAAAGAAGATCTGGTAGATTGGTCGCCAGATGGCTGTATTGAAGCTTCAATACCTGGTAAATGGGATTTTGCTGCAAAAGGACCTTGGTTAAATGTTGAAAAGATATTAGAAATAACATTGAACGATGGTGTTGATAAAAAAACAGGAATATTGTTTAAGAAAACCTCTAAGAACATTAGAAATTGTGAATCAACAGAAGAAATATTTAATGAATATAAACAAATGCTTAAGTTTTTTATGGACCTTCAAGTAATTACCGAACATATTAACGATGAGATTCATGTGCTTAATGATATTAATGCATTCAGAGCTTCTCTAGTTGAAGACTGTATTGGCAGGGGATTAGATCTTGTTGAAGGTGGTTCACTATATTCGGCAGATGGAGGACCAACAGCAGGAACCATTAGTGCGGGTGATGCATTAGCAGCCATTGATACCATTGTTTTTGATAAAAAATTATTAACAATAGAACAGTTATTACATGCACTAGAAACTAATTTTCAAGATAATAACACTTCACCAAAAGGAGAAGAAATCAGATTAATATTAAAAAATAAAGCTCCAAAATTCGGTAATGATGATGATATTGTCGATAGCTGGGTAGTTAAATTAGAAGATTTTATAGGTTCTTCATATAGAAATGATTATAAAAGTTCAAAGCATGGAAAAGGACCTATACCTTGCTGTTACTCGTATAGTCAGAGTCCTGTTACTGGAAATATTGCATTTGGAAGGTGTATAGGAGCAACTCCTGATGGAAGAAAAAGTGGAGAACCAGTAAATAATGGCATATCTCCTGCTAATGGTACAGAAAAAAATGGAGCAACAGCAGCATGTAATTCAATAGCTAAATTGCCTAGTATATGGTTCCAAAAAGGTGCAATATTCAATATGAGACTTACCAAATCAGCACTTGCAACAAAAGAAAATAGAAAGCGAATCATTGATATGGTTAAAGTATTATTTAATAACTATGGTCAGCAGATTCAATTTAATGTTGTTGATGGTGAGATATATAAAGAAGCAATGAAAAATCCAGAAAAATATAATGATCTAATGGTAAGGGTATCTGGTTATAGTGCACTATTTACTACATTAGTACCAGAAGTTCAGTTGGATGTGATTAATAGAACGGAATTAGAAATATAATGTTAAGTTATGGAGCTGATTTATATGGAGACAGCAAGAGTTTTTAATATTGAAAGATTTGCAACAGAAGATGGCGAAGGTATAAGAACAGTAGTCTTTCTAAAAGGTTGTGAGTTAAGGTGTAAATGGTGTGCTAATCCTGAATCGCAAGCATTTAGAAGAGAAATATTATTGAAAAAAGCTCCATGTACTAATTGTGGTAAATGTATGGAAGTATGTAATCAAAAAGCTATAGATCTAAGAGAAGGGTTTGGTTTCATAACAAATACTAGTCTATGCAATTACTGTGAAAGATGCGTTGATTATTGTATCAATAATGCAAGGTGTGTAGTGGGTATAGATATGAGTGTTGATGAAGTAATTAAGGAAGTTCTAAAAGATAAAAAATACTATAAGATGTCAGGTGGCGGTATTACTTTCAGCGGAGGAGAACCATTATTCTATAGTAGATTCATAAAAGAGTGTAGCAAAATATTAAAAGAATATAATATCACCACACTAGTAGAAACTTGTGGACATATAGATAATAAGAATATAAGAGAAATATGTAATTTCGTGGATTACATTTTCTATGATATTAAACACATGAATAGTGATAAACATAAGGAATTGACAGGTATAGATAATGAACTTATCATAAATAATTTAATATGGCTATCAAATAATTATAAAGGTAAATTATCTGTAAGATATCCTTACATTCCAGGATGCAATGATGATGCTGATTCAATAAAACTGTTTTTAGATTTCATCCAAACATTAGATAATATTAAAGAAGCTGTTTTCTTGCCTTATCACAGATTAGGAATGCCAAAATATGAAGGGTTAGGAAGAAAATACGAGATGGGTGATATGAAGTCATTAACGACAAACGCTCTAAAATGTATTAGTCATATGTTTAAAGATTATGATTTTCATGTAAAAATCGTATAACATAAAAATACAAGGGAGGTTAATATGAATACTATCAAAAATATTATTTCGTTAGATTGTGGTAATTCTTCTTATAGAGTTGTTCTTGGTAAATACGACGGTAATAAAATTACAACTGAAGTTATTACACAAGAGTCCAATGGTATGAACAAAGTACAGGATTATTATTATTGGGATTTACATAAGATATTTGATTTTTTTATAAAAAGTTTAAAAGAAGTACTTAAAAAAGTAAATAAAATAGATTCTATTGGTGTTTGTACTTGGGGTGTGGATTTTGCGTTATATGATAAAGATAAAAATATGCTAAGTAATCCATTAAGTTATAGAAATACAATCGGTGAAAAATCATTGAACAATCTTTCACAAGATGAAAAGAATAAAATGTTTTATGACACTGGTATATTATGTGACAAAATTAATTCTGTATTCATGCTTAATGGAATAAAAGAAAAAATGCCACATATTTTTGAAAAAGCAGATAAACTGCTTATGATACCCGATATTCTTAATTATATGTTGACAGGAGTAATGATAAATGAACCTAGCGAGTTAAGTACAACACAATTGTTAAGTTCTATAACAAAAGATATCAGCCAAGAAGTATGTAACAAATTCAGTATCCCAAAAGAGTTGTTTAGTGAAATAGGTGTACATGGTTATACTATAGGTAATTTACTTCCTTCAATAAAGGATAAAATAGGTATTGATTATGATATTCCAGTTATTCTTGTACCTTCTCATGACACAGCTTCAGCGGTTGTTGCAATACCGTCAATGGAAGATAATTTTGCATTCATAAGTTCAGGTACTTGGTCATTAATAGGTGCAGAATTAGACCAACCGGTAGTAACAAAAGAAGTGTTAGAAAGTAACTTGACAAATGAATTAGGTGCATTCAATAAGATTACCATATTAAAGAATAGTGCTGGAATGTTCATTATTCAGAGAATAAAAAAAGAATATGATGAAATTACAAAAAGAGATAATTCGTGGGAAGAAATAAATAATATTGCAGATATGTACATTGGTGAAGTACCACTTATTAATATTAATAATAACAGATTCTTTAATCCAGAGCATATGGGTAATGAAATACATAGTTATTTAATAGAAACAAATCAATATAAAGGTGAATTCAATTGGAGTATTGTAATAAAAGCAGTTCAGGAATCAATGGCTTGTTGTTATGCTCAAACAATAAATAGTCTTGAAAAAGTAATAGGAAAAGAGTTCAAAGAGATATTTATTGTAGGAGGAGGCTCCAAAAATATTGTAGTAAATGAATTGACTGCAAAAAGAACTGGTAAAAAAATTATTGCTTGTAGTAAAGAAAGTACATCTCTTGGTAATATTGTTGTTCAAATAAAGTATTTTGAAAAAGAAATAGCTCTAAAAGATATGAGACAGATTGTTGAAAAATCTATTGTTCTAGAAAAATATCAAGTTGAGATAGAAGATAACGGTATAGTGGATAGGTATTCAAGATTAGTATAACATTGTTAACAAAAAACTTTTTAATATAAAAAGCAATTAAAATAATAGGTGAAAGGATGAAAGAAATGGACTATAAAAAACTAATTATCGAATCCGGGAAAAAATTAATTGATTCGGGATTTACAATTGAAACTTGGGGGAATATAAGTGCTAAAGATGAAGAAACAGGACTTGTTTATGTAACACCAAGTGGAATGGATTATTGTAATTGTACTACAGATGATGTTGTTGTGTGTAATCTTGATGGTGAGATTGTTGAAGGACATAGAAAGCCAACAATAGAGACAGAATTACATCTTAGCGTTTACATAAATAGACCAGAAGTAAAAGCTATTGTACATACACATCCAATATATTCAACTGTATTTTCTTGTATAGGAGAAGGTATACCATTGTTAATTGATGAGGCAGCACAAGCATTAGGAGCACCAATTAAAACTGCTAATTATGCTTTGCCTGGTTCTAAAGAACTTGCAGAAGAATGTATAAAAGCTCTAGGCAAAGAAGCGAATGCTTGTTTACTTCAATCTCATGGAGCAGTATGCATAGGTGAAAATATGGAAGCTGCTTTCAAAGTTGCAAATGTTTTAGAAGTAACTGCACAAATATATCAGATGATAAGATCAATTGGAAAAGATTTTATGCCTTTGTCAGAAGATAATATTAAGGCAATGGCACAATTTGCAAAATATAAATATGGACAAGGTAAATAAAACAAAAAACTAATGAACTAACTGATGAACTTAATTGGGTTCATCAGTTTTTTTAAAGGTATTCTTATAAAATAAGATGATATTTATAGAAAAACTAAACAAATAATAACATCGAACATTAGTGTTTAAATTAAAAAATATGTTCACTTTTATCTTGATAGATGTTATAATGTCTTTGACCCAGATTGAGAAAGAGAGGAAAAATCATGTTAAACGATGTAAAAGAAGTACTTGTATCAGAAGAAAATTTAGACAAGAAAGTTACTGAACTTGCTGATAAAATTACTAAGGATTTTACTGGAAAGAACTTAGTTGTAATAGGTGTATTGAAGGGAGCTAATGTATTTGTTGCAGATTTAATTAGAAAGATTAACATTCCCATGGCATTAGACTTTATGGCAATATCTAGTTATGGAAGTTCTACAGTAAGCTCTGGTGTAGTTAAGATATTAAAAGACTTAGATGAAGATATTGAAGGCAGACATGTTTTAGTAGTAGAGGATATAATTGATACAGGACTTACATTAAGTTATTTAACTGAAAATCTAAAATCAAGAGGTGCCAAAAGCATAGATATCTGTACTTTATTAGATAAACCAGATAGAAGGAAGACTCATATTGATGTAAAATATAAAGGGTTTGATATACCAGATGAATTTGTAGTTGGATATGGTATTGATTTTAATGAAAAATATAGGAATCTACCTTTTGTAGGAATTTTAAAAAGAGAAGCATATGAATAAGAACAAAGAGACTATCAAATTCGATGGTCTTTTTTTATTAAGGAATTAAGTTATACAAAAAATATATATAATAATAACAATTCTCTATAGATAAATTGTTTTATTTAATTTATAATGAGGATATAAAAGATAATATATTGTGAAAGGAGTAAAATAATGAGTACACATTGGGATTTGACATCTCTATATACATCCTTTGATGATCCTAAGATGGATAAGGACCTACAAGATGTAAAAGACGAGATACAATCATTAAAAAAATGGTTTGATAAAGATTTAAATGATAATAAACTAAATGATACTGATAAAATAACATATATACTTAGACAAATGACATCCATAGATTATAAAATGGATAGATATGCTGCTTATGCACGTCTGCAATCTGCTACAGATACAACTAACCAGACAGCATTGGAAAAACTCAATACTATAGAAGCATTATATCCAGATTATACACAATTAGAAGTGATGTTTGGAGATTATATAAGTAAAATAGTTGAATTTGATAAGATAATATCTTCTTCTTCATATCTACAAGAACATAAATACATATTGCAAGAAATGGTAGAAATCAATAAACATAGCTTAGATAGTGATACAGAGAGTATTATTGCAAGAATGAAGAATACAGGTTCCTCAGCTTGGACTAAGCTGCATCAGCAGTTACTATCTACACTGCAAGTTGAACTACCAGCTAAATATGGTTTGGAAGAAGAAATTAAGCCTATTAGTGCTGTAAGAAACATGGCTTATTCACAAGATGAGAATGTACGTAAACGTGCCTATGAGAGTGAGTTAGAAGCTTATAAGAAGATTACTCTTCCTATGTCAGCGTGTCTTAATGGTATCAAAGGTGAGGCTATTACACAAACAGAACTTAGAGGTTTTTCATCACCATTGGATATGACACTATTCTATTCTAGGATGGATAATAAGATATTGGATGCTTTATTAAAAGCTATAGAAGAAGGGTTACCTATTGTTCGTAAATATCTTAAGAAAAAAGCTCAAGTCTTAGGATACGATAACGGACTTCCATGGTATGAGTTGTATGCACCATTAGGAAAAGAGGTTTCCAAGATTACATATGAAGAAGCAAAACATATTGTCTATGACAATTTTAGATCCTTTAATCCTAATCTTGCTGATTTTGCTCAGATGGCATTTGATAAGAACTGGATTGATGTGGAGCCAAGAGCTGGTAAAAGAGGAGGAGCATTTTGTTCTAATCTTCCAATAGGGGAGAGTAGAGTATTACTAAACTTTGATGGTGCTCTTACTAATGTTATTACTCTTGCTCATGAACTTGGACACGGTTATCATGGACATTGTTTGAAAGATGAAGAGTTATTAAATAGAAGTTATACTATGCCAATAGCTGAAACAGCATCAACTTTCTGTGAAACAATCATCATAAAATCTGCATTAGCCAGTTGGGATGATAAGAAACGATTTGAAATACTTAATGATCAGGTTATAAGATATGTTGGTATTATTATGGATATCTATAGTAGATTCGTATTTGAAAAAGCATTATTTGAAAAACGAAAAAACGCTACATTATCAGTTGGACAAATATGTGACCTTATGGCTGATGCTCAGGAAAAAGCATATGGTGATGCTTTAGACTATAGGTTTAATCACCCATATATGTGGGTAAATAAAGTTCATTATTATTATGCTAGCAGGAACTACTATAACTTCCCTTATGCATTTGGACTATTATTGGCAAAAGGATTATATGCTATGTATGAGAATGAAGGAGACAGTTTCTTATCAAAATATGATACATTGCTTAGAGAAACGGGCAAAAATTCGATCTATGGTATAGGTCAGAGTGTTGGAATTGACTTAACTAATGTCCGATTCTTCAGAGGCGGACTGGGAATGATAGAAGACGATATTAATATGTTGGTAGATTTAATTGATAGAAATGATTAGATAATATGGCTAGTCTTAATAATATAATTAGGACTAGCCAAAATTTTAATATAATTATAGGTAATTATAATATATTGAATGATGTTGGTAAGAACCATATAACACTTTTTATTTTGTACAGCGTTATTGATTTATAGACGTTTTATTTGTGAGGTGAGATAGTAGATATGTTGACTATGATTATTTTAGGAGTTGGCTGTGTCTTCTTTTGAATTTTCGGGGTTCGTAAGATGTTATAAAGGCTTCGGGTTCATATGTTTTTACTAATTTCCATAATTCGTCTTCCAGATGTCTGTCTATGAGGATTTCTAATTTGTAGCGTTTGCATTCTTTTCCTATACCTTCGAAGATGGTGACTCTGAATCCTTGTTCTCGGAGTTTGTCAATGAATAGTTGGTTTTCGTGTTTTAAGCTTATATTGTAGGTGATATGTCCGATTGCCAGTTTTTTTTCTATTAGGTTACCGATGTATATTCCCACGCCAAAACTAAGAGCATAAATGAACATGGTTAAAAATGTTTGATTACCGCTGATAACAAGGGATAGACCAAAGATATATACTGCGGCTTCAAAAAAACCAAATGCTGAGGCTATAAAACTATTATGTTTGACCATAAAAATAGTTCTCATAGTAAGTAGGGGAACGTATAGTAGTTGTAAAATAATAATAAATATAATTGTTTTCATGAAATCTTCCTTAGGTATTATTAATAATATTATTTAATATGTGTAAATGGATTTTTTTTATTCTAAGTTCTTGACTAGATATTAATTAATAGATAACATTATGAAAAATCTTGGATATAACATAAATATTATGAATGAATCAGGTGTCATCATTGCAAGTGGGAACAAAAAACATAATAAGCAAGACATATCATCTTATGTGACCATTAAATATTTGTACCCAAGAAACAAAATTTATGTGCTTTTTTATAATGGGTGCATAAAGAATAATTGGTAAAAATGTATTATAATATTAGAGAACGAATGATAGTTTTGTTAATTGTTTTAAAAAAATATAATTAAGTAAAGGAGGTGGGAAATGGATATTCTTATTGCTCCTGATTCATTTAAAGGTAGTTTGTCAGCAGAGAAATATTGTGAAATAGCAAAAAAGCGGTTACCAATATTTTTCCTAATGCCAATGTTGTTACATGTCCTATGGCAGATGGCGGTGAAGGTACAGTTGAAGCTCTAGTCTATAATACAAAAGGAAGTATATTATACGAAACAGTTACTGATCCTATCGGAAAGCCAGTAAAAGCTAAATACGGATTATTAGGTGACGATAAAACGGCAGTTATAGAAATGGCAAGTGCTTCAGGTTTACCACTGGTACCTGTAGACAAAAAGAATCCATTATACACAACTACTTATGGAACAGGAGAATTAGTAAAAAAAGTTATCGATAAAGGTTGTAATACAATAATATTAGGTATTGGCGGTAGTGCTACTAATGATGGCGGAGCAGGAATGATGGAAGCGCTAGGCTTCAAGCTATTGGACGAAAAAGGTAATATGATTCAAAGAGGTGCTATAGGTTTAAAAGATTTACACCATATTGATACAAGTAATAAGGATAAGAGACTTGATGATGTTAATTTTCTTGTAGCTTGTGATGTTAATAATCCTTTGTGTGGACCTAATGGTGCAAGTTACATCTATGGACCTCAAAAAGGTGCAACTAAGGAGCAATTACCATTACTAGATGATGCATTGGCTAATTTTGCTTCAATTATTAAAAATGATTTTGGTAAAGATGTGAAGGATATTGAAGGTTCTGGAGCAGCTGGAGGATTAGGTGCGGGACTTTTAGCTTTTTTTGATGCTATGTTAAAACCAGGATTTGAAATAATTAAGGATATAATCAATCTAGAAAAGTATTTCAGTGATTTCAAATTTGATTTAGTAATTACAGGTGAAGGTGAAATCAATTATCAAACTGTCAATGGTAAATTACCTGTTGGTGTTGCAAAAACAGCAAAAAAATATGATGTACCAGTTATTGCTGTAGTAGGTTCAATTGGTAAGGATGCAGATAGAGTCTATGAATATGGTATTGATTCTATTTTTACAATTATGGACGGACCAAATAATCTTTATTATGCAATGAAAAATGCAGATATATTATTATTTCAAGCAATAGAAAGAATCATGAAGGTAATAAAGGTATATAATTGATTATTCAAACTAACAGCTTTATTTTATTTGTATATATAAGTGTAGAATAATGACTATAATTGTTTATTATCTAAATAAAAATATATTAATATTAGGAGGGTTTTGAATGGTTCAAGGACCAGTATTAATTCTAATCTTACTACTAGGTATTGCTTTTATTGTATTAGCTACATCTAAAATTAAAATCACCCCTTTATCGCATTATTAATTACTTCTTATGGGATTGCTTTAGCAGCAGGAATGCCGGTATTGGAAAAAATCTGGAGCTGCTATAACTATGGCAGATACAGTTCTAAAAGTGGTTGGTGAAAAACGACCTGGACTTGCAAAAAGAACAAAATCATCATCAGTCATGATGACTCTTGGAAGTATATTAACAGTTATGGAATAATAATGCATAAATTCCTCTCAAAATCTTGACAAATATAATCCATCCATTAATATATATATTGTTACAATGTATACAGTAAAATGACAGTATTTTAATTAGTGGGTGAGAAAACTGAAAGATTATGCAGCAACAAGACAGTATAATGAGATACGCAACAAAGACGTAACGGATAATGAATTTTATAGTGGGTTGAAAAAGGGAATGCCTATAGCGTTAGGTTATATACCTGTTTCATTTACATTTGGATTGATGGCAGTAACTGGTGGAATACCTATATGGCTGACTATTTTTATATCCTTATCAAATCTTACTTCAGCTGGACAATTTGCTGGAACTGGATTAATAATAGCAGGAGCATCATATTTGGAAATCGGAGTGACAACATTAGTTATAAATATACGTTATATGCTCATGTCATTAGCTCTATCTCAAAAGCTCAAAAAACCTATGAGTGTTTTCAGAAGGTATTTAATAGCATTTGGAATTACAGATGAAACATTTACTTTAGCAGCTATGGAAGATGGAGAAATTTCTTTTCTCTATATGTTAGGTCTGATTACAGGTCCTTTTTTGGGATGGGGACTAGGAACGGCATTAGGAGCTTTATCATGTTCTGTATTATCAGAAAATGTTCAAAACTCTATGGGGATAGCACTATATGCTATGTTTATTGCATTAATAGTCCCTGCTTCCCAAAAATCCAAGTCAGCTTTGAAAGTAGTTGTTATAGCTGTAGTAATTAATTGTGTCTTGACATGGCTTCCTGTATTTAATCATATATCATCAGGTTGGAGAATAATTATAGCAACTATAATCGCATCATCTTTTGGTGCTCTTTTGTTTCCTAAGGAGGATGATTAGATGACGGTTACCAAACAATTCATAGCAGTAATAGTTATGGCTTTTGTTACATACATACCAAGGGTAGCACCTTTAGTGATTTTTAAACATAAGATAAAATCTAGATTCATTCGATCTTTTTTAAGTTATGTGCCGTATGCAGTATTGGGAGCTATGACATTTCCAAGCATTCTGTACTCAACACAACATTTGTATTCTGCCATTGCAGGATTAATAATAGCGTTGGTAGTAGCTTATTTTGATAAAAGTTTAATAAAAGTAGCAGTTAGTGCAATACTAACGGTATATATATTTGAATTACTTATCTAATGTAAGTAAATTGAAGATAAAATTATAACTACAAGTATGTATGTTTAATTAAAAAAAATCACTGATAATTTTCAGTGATTTTTTGATGTCTGAGAATATATATATATTATAAGAATAAAATACTTTACTAAAATACAGAGATAAATTATTAAAAGGCTTGATTTTTTATTAAAATCGTGATAAAATCTACGCATAGTAAAAACAAATGTTTACACCAGAAAGACAAATGATTATTTATGTTTATTTATTATATAAGATATATTTAATTAATTCAATAAAAACATTAAAAAAGTGAGGTATAAAAATATGGAAAGTAAATTACGTGTTGGTATAATCGGAGCTACTGGTATGGTAGGTCAAAGATTCATTTCATTATTGCATGATCATCCTTGGTATGATGTAGTATGTTTAGCTGCAAGTCCAAGATCAGCAGGCAAGTCATATAATGAAGCAGTAAAAGGTCGTTGGGCACAATCAATAGAAATACCAGTAAAATTCGGTAATATGACTATGATGGATGCATCTAATGTTGAAGAGATAAGTGGAATGGTTGATTTTGTTTTTTGTGCAGTAGATATGGATAAAAAGACTATACGTGAATTAGAGGAAGCTTATGCAAAAGCTGAAGTACCTGTTGTCTCTAACAACTCAGCTAATCGTTGGGCTGAAGACGTACCTATGGTAATTCCAGAAATTAATGATGAGCATTTAAAAATAATTGATGCTCAAAGGAAAAGACTTGGAACAAAAAGAGGATTTATCGCAGTAAAACCTAACTGTTCAATTCAAAGTTATGTTCCTGTTGTCAATGCATTAAAGAAATATAAACCTACACAAGTTAATGTGTGTACTTATCAAGCAATATCTGGAGCTGGTAAAACATTTGACAGCTGGCCAGAAATGGTTGACAATGTAATACCATATATTGGTGGAGAAGAAGAAAAAAGTGAACAAGAGCCAATGAAAATATGGGGGAAAATCGAGAATGATAAGATTGTTTCAGCTACAGAGCCTGTAATTTCTGCACAGTGTATTAGAGTTGCAGCAGCTGATGGTCACTTAGCAGCAGTTTCTATAAGTTTTGAGGAAAAACCTGAAGTTAATGAAGTTATTAGTATACTAAATAGTTATTCAGGTAAACCACAAGAATTGAAACTTCCATCAGCGCCAAAACAATTTATGAAATACATGGAAGAAGATAATCGTCCACAAACAAAAATCGACCGTAATTATGAAAATGGTATGGGTGTAACAGTTGGTAGATTTAGAGAAGATAATTTGTATGATTACAAATTCATATGTTTATCTCATAATACTCTAAGAGGTGCAGCAGGTGGAGCAGTTTTAATCGCTGAATTATTAACAGCTGAAGGATATATTACAGCAAAATAAAACGATCTAAAATTATAATAACATATATTAAAAAAAGGTTGCCTGATGGCAATCTTTTTTAATGCAAAAACACATAAAGCAATAAGTACATTTCATTACAACATAACATACTATATATAAGAATAATATTATGAGGAGAAAATATGGTACCAAATATGTGTTACGATAGATATCCTCCCACCTATCAAGAAAAGATAAACTGTGAAGATAAGAGATTGATAACTGTAGTAGGAATTGGTAAGATTGAAGTAGAACCAGATACAGCAATTCTTAAATTAGGTGTTATTACAAAAAATGAAGATGTAGTGATGGCACAAGATGAAAATAAAAATATCATGGATCAAGTAATCAAAGGGCTTGTAGATGATGGTGTTAGCAAAACAGAGATTAAGACCATCCAATACACAGTAGTACCACAATATGATTATATAGAAGGTAAACAAGATTTTAGAGGTTATGAAGTAAGGCATGTAATTGAAATAACAGTTACTGATATAGATACAGTAGGTATGATTATACAAAATGCAGTTAAAAATGGGGTAAACTATCAACAAGGACTAAGTTTTACCGTGGATGATCCAGATAAATACTATGAAGATGCATTGGAATTATCAGTAATTAACGCTAGGGATAAAGCTGAAAATATAGGAATGACAATTAGAACAAGAATTAATACACGTCCTATAAAAGTTATAGAAAAGACAAAGCGTGATAAGATAAAACCTTATGAAACCGCTATTTATAGAGATGGTGGAATACCTATTCAATCAGGTAAGCTGAGTATAGTAGCTATGGTAGAAGCTACATTTGAATATTAAAGGAGAGTTGTATCGTAAATATTTTTTATGGTTATACCATGAAATTAATATTTGTGATACAATCTCCTTTTTTATATGAAAGATTTTGTTGAATTCCAATATAATATTTTAATTTTTACTGTTAAGTGATTATGTGATCATGAATAAGCATAATAATTCTAAGTCTAGTGGTAAAAACTAGAGGAATAGTCAATATCATTTAAACTATCCAACAGATATGGCTTTTAAGTAATCTTATTTTTCAATTAATCATACTAAATTATAAGAAAAGGAGATTGGTAAGATGAAAAAGCAACAGTTTTTTCTAGTTATTTTGATTTTTGTACTTATATTAGTGGGATGTGGGTCAAAAACTTCTAATTCCGTTAAGGATGATGAGATACCAAAACCACAAGAAAAAGAAAAAATAGAAACTACTAAATCAGAAGATAAGGTTGAACTTGTTATTTACACAAATCAAATCGATGGAGACAGAGAAGAGTTGTTTAAGATTTTAGTAGAAGAACAGAATTTCAATTTTGATGTCGTATTTGTTCAATCAGGTGGAGGGGATATAAGAGATCGTTTGATTGCGGAAAAGAATAATCCTATAGCCGATGTTGTTTTGGGAGCATCAACTCTGGAACATTTAGCTTTAGTCGAAAATGATTTATTAGTACCGTTTACACCGGATTGGTCAGATACTGTTGATACAAGTTTGGTGGGAGTAGATAATAAGTTTTGGCCATGGGCGATTGATACATTTCACTTCACATATAATACAGCTTTGATTGGTGGAGAAGGTCAACTACCAGTTCCCAATGATTGGTATGACTTAACATCACCTGAATATAAAGGGAAGTACTATGTATTTGGCTCTACAGGAACCACGGGAGGGGTTATGTTTGCCTCCATGCTTGTACGTCATAGGGATGATAATGGGATTCTAGGGGTTTCAGAAGAAGGGTGGAAGTTGATTGAGGACATTCATGCAAATGCTATTAATCCATTCCCAAATGATTTTCGTGAGGCATTAAAAGGTGAGGTTGTAGGTGGATTTATTTGGGGTGGAGGAGTAGTTACTATTCCAGAAAGTAAAGGTATTGAATTAGATGTAATGGAGACTCCTGTAGGGACACCATTTTTACCAGCTAATATAGCAATAATAAATACAGGTAAACAAAATAAGATGAAATATGCAGAGGAATTTGTAAACTGGTGGGGCTCCAAAGAAGTACAAACAAAATGGGGTGGTGCTTTTGGAAATGCACCTGCAAATAAGGAAGCGCTTGATGCTATTGGTGGAGAGTTAAAAGCTTTTATGGAACGATTAAGTGTACATGATATTGATTGGCAGTTTGTATATGAGCATTTCAGTACTTTCTTTAGTGGTTTTAGGATTTAATGCTCTATTAACTGATTATAATGTAGCTGCATTTTTATCTCATCCTTTAAAAGAACCTTTAGGATTGATGATAAAACGATATACCACTGAAAGAGCAAGTGGGGATGCCCAAGCAATAATTTTTGTTTATTCAACCATATTGATGATCATTGCATCATCAAGAATGTATTTAGTATATGGTAAATTACTTAATAAAAAATTAAAGAAATGAGGGAAAACAATGTTGTATAATAGAATACAAAAAAGATTATTATTGCATTTGAGGGTGAAAGTGAAAAATTTGGGCTGGTTTATGATGTTAAGGATGATATTCTTTATAGTGCTCATTCTAAAATGGGTGCTTTTATTAACGGAGTCCCTTTTGAGAGACCAGAGACTCCAGAGTTTGGAATTATTCATTTAACACCATCATATCTAAAAGAAAGAAAATATGATGAGTTTTCTAAAAAGTTTATGGGTATTAGATATTTAGAGGTTTGTACTATTGAAGTGATAAGGGTTGCAATAGGTGAGGCTAGTTGCTTTTATAGAAAAAACCAAGAAGTATGGGACTATAAGGCTGCTGTTATATTTGCAGAAATGGTAGGTGTGCAGGTTGAGATTTCTGATAACCATGATGTCTTAGTTGGAACAAGTTTTTATTAATAAATTGAAGTGAAAGTGATAAGTATATCTTGCTCTTATTATTATTATAGTTTATAATTTATATTCTATTAAATATTTTATGAGAATTTATGATATATTTTATATAGCTATAAGAAAAAAGTGAGGGTTATGCTATGGTTAAATTAGAAGATGTCGCAAAAAAAGTTGGTATATCAAAGACTACAGTTTAACGTGTTTTAAATAATGATGATACTCTATCTGTTACTGATGAAACAAGAGAAAAAATTCAAAAAGTTGTAATGGAAATGGGGTATAAACCATTAAGAAAAAGAAAAAATAAAACACAAAAACAGACATTTAGTATTGTAATGATACATAATGATGAAGCTTTTACAAGTAAAGTTGATAGAGCGTTTTATTTTTCAATTAGAAATGGTATTGAACAAATATGTATTAAGAAAAAAATTAATGTGTTTAGTGTACCAATTACTCAATTGCCAACAACAAAACAACAGTATGATGGTGCGATAATTTTTGGGAATTTAACTCAAAACCAACACCAATTAATAAGAAATAATGCAAGTACAAATAAATTTGCTATTGTAGGTTTATATAATCCTTTTCCAGATGAATATGATCATATCTCATTTAATACTAGATTTGCCGTATACAAAGTTTTAGATTATTTAATAGCTTTAGGACACACCAAAATAGGATGTTTAGGTGCGAATGAATTCTCAGTATTAGAGGACGAGGATTCTAGAAAAAAGATATTTACAAAATACATGACAGAAAATAATTTATATAGAGATGAATGGGTGATATTTGGACATAAAGGAACACAAGGAGGATATGAGATGGCTGAAAAGCTAATTAAATTAGATAATCTTCCTACAGCATTATTTGTAGCCAATGATCCTACAGCAATTGGTGTTATACAAGCATTACAAGATAATGGTATTATGATACCAGCAGATATGTCTATTATAGGCTTTAATGGAGATTATACAACAGAATATACTTATCCACCTTTAACAACATTGAAAGTCAATACAAGGGAAATGGGTAAGGAGGCAGTATTATGCTTGTTAGAAAAGATTAAAGGTGATAGAGCATTAGTTAAGAAAGTTGAAATTGGGACAACATTAATCGAAAGGAAAAGTGCAAGAAGTATAGCTGAACAGTAAATTTTTGTGTATAAGAATAAGTTAAAGGGGTTGAAAAGATGCATGTAGAACCAGGATTGGTTCTGGTGTGTCTTTTGCAAAATATGGTAGAACTTATAGCGTATATAGGGTTGAAGAGGAGGAATAAAAATGTTTGAACTACAAGGTGTGAAATTTAAACACATAATAGATTTACCATCATTAAAAATCCAAGAAAATAAGATTACAACATTAGTAGGGGAAAGTGGAGGAGGAAAAACAACAATACTAAAATTGTTAAACAAAATGATTTCACCTACAGAAGGTAAAATCTTATTTCAAGGTAAACCGCTTGACGAAATAGATTCAGTTACACATCGCAGACAAGTCTCAATGCTATCCCAAACCCCTATAGTATTTGAAGGTAATATCAAAGATAATCTATTAATTGGATTAAAATTCCAAGATAAAGAATTACCGAATGATAATTACCTAAAAGAAATATTACAAAAACTCCAATTGAATAAAAACCTTAATGATAATGTAGAACTTCTATCTGGTGGAGAAAAACAAAGACTATCATTAGGAAGAATCATTCTCCTTGATTCACCTGTATATCTATTAGATGAACCATCTTCAGCCTTAGACGACAGTACAGAAGACATTATAATACAGATGGTTACAGGATTTGTAAAAGAAAATAATAAAACCCTTATAATGGTAACTCATTCCAAAGAAATAGCAAACAAATATTCTGATACAATAATAAAAATAAATAAAGGAAAACACAGAATGGAGGGAGACATATGGATGGAATCATAGACTTAACAGTTATACAAGTAGCACTAGCCTATATATTTGTGTTTTTCGTACTTGTCATAGTTAGACTCAGAGGAATTAGCAGAGAAAAAGAAATAATAATTTCATCAATAAGAATGACCCTACAACTTATCCTCACTGGTCACGTACTACTGTTTGTCTTTAACAATCCAAATCCCTACATTACCATAGCCATAATAATAATAATGGAGATTTTTGCAGTATACACAATATTCAAGAAATTCAAAGCAAAATTATCAACTCAGCTAAAAAAAGTCATAGCACTATCCATGAGCATCGGCACATTAATATGCCTGACCTACTTTTTATTTGTAGTCATCCGTATTCCAAAATGGTATGAACCCCAATACTTTATCCCCATAGCCGGAATGCTCATAGGAAACTCAATGACAGGGATCTCCCTAGGAATTAACTCACTGATAGAAGGAATGACAACCAATAAAGCCACAATAGAAGAAGCACTAATCCTAGGTGCAACCCCACAACTAGCTTCCAAAAATGTAATAAATAAAGCCTTCGACTCCGCAATACTCCCAACAATCAATTCAATGCTGGGAATGGGAATAATCTTTCTCCCAGGTATGATGACCGGTCAAATACTAGCAGGAGTAATACCAACAACCGCTATAACATACCAAATAGCCATCATGCTAGGCATTTTCGGATCTGTATCATTAACCGTCATAATAATGCTCCACCTAGGATACAAAACATTCTTCAATAAACAAAATCAATTAAATCATTAAATACTAATGAGATTTCATTAATTCTTGTGTAAGCGTTATGTTGAAATGATAGCAAAACACAGTTGACAAATAGTATGAATAGGAATATACTAACAAATAGATAATCGGATTATCGGTAATCAAATTATCGAATAGAAGGAGGTTTTTTATGTCTGTACAGGATACTAGCTTAAATCCAAAAATAACTGAAAGTGCTATAAAAGAATTTTTAGAGTACGGCTATCTTAATGCTTCAGTGAAAAGAATATGTGAGAATGCTGGAGTGACTACAGGTGCATTATACAAGAGGTACAAGGGGAAAGAAGATTTATTCGATTCTATTATAGAGCCTATATATGACAAACTTGAGAAACTATCAGATAATAGGATAAGCAATACCTTGAAAATATTAGAGAGCAAAGAGCTAGAAAAATTTTGGTCAAATCCAATTGAAACATATAAGTATCAAATAAATTATTTATATGATCATTATGAAGGTATGAGGTTACTTCTGTGTTCATCAGAAGGAACCAAGCATAGTGGGTTTTTACATGGATTTGTTACAAAGATTACAAATCTAACTTATGAGATTACTGAAGAAATTTATAAAAGAGGTTTAAGTTGTTCCTTGATGGACAAGGATACACTTCATATGCTATTAACGGCTTATTGGACTACAATATTTGAATCAATTATTCACAGTGATTCAAGGGAAGTGGCACTAAAAAAATCCGAAACTATAGCAGAATTTTTTAATTGGAGTAAGGTGTTTGGTTTTTAAAGGAGGTTAATTATATGCTGAAAAAAATATTTTCTTATGCAGGAAAATACAAGAGAAATGGATATACTGCTGTAATTTTAATTCTACTAAGTGTACTTAGTGAAATTACTGCATTTTATTTAGTGTATTGCATCATTAAAGAATTAATTAGTGGATTAAGTGCATTTAACTCTGTATCAATATACATTGTAGGAATTTTTATTGCTTACTTATTAAAATCAACGTTGTTTTCCTTTGGTCTTGATCAGTCTCATGTATTTGCATTTAATACCTTATGTAATATTAGAAAGGCATTAGCTAAAAAGCTGAAGAAAATGCCACTTGGTACAATAACAAATAAGGGAGCAGGTATGTATAGACAAAACTTTGTTGATGATATAGAAAGTATAGAACTATTACTTGCTCATGCTTTTCCAGAGGGTTTACCATATGTGATTTCAAGTATTAGTGTATACGTAGTTTTGTTTATTGTTGATGTTAGGTTGGGACTACTAAGTTTGGTTACGATTCCTATTGCTGTAGTTGCAATGGTTGGAATGGTAAAAGATGGAGTAGAACAAAGTAAACAATATAGAAATAGTCTTATTAAGCTTAATAAATCTATTGTAGAGTATGTATCGGGAATGGAAGTTGTTAAAATATTTAATAAGACTTCAATATCTAATAAGAAAATTGATGATTCAATAAGCGAATACAAAGAGTTTACAAAAAAATGGTATAAGGTTAATTTTAATTATATGGCTGTGTTCCAATCTGTATTGCCATCAACAATTGCTTTTATGCTACCAGTTGGTATGATGATGGTTTTAAACAATACAATGGAACTATCAACATTATTGTTTGGTATAATTCTCGCATTAAGTATAAGTACGCCATTATTAAAGATAATGAACTTTGTGCCTATGATGTATAATGTTGTGAAAAAAATTGAAAAACTTGAAGTAGAATTTGATGAGGCTGAGCTTGTTGAAAACCCTAGAGATAAAGACATAGTGTCTACAAAAATTGATTTCGAACAAGTTACTTTTGCTTATGATAAGGTACGTGTTATAGATAATATGACTTTTACAATTAATGAGGGAGAGAAAATTGGTATTGTTGGTGAAAGTGGAAGTGGTAAGAGTACGATAGGTCGATTAATTATGCACTATTGGGACGTGAATAATGGCGCAATTAAACTTGGCGGTATAGACATTAGAGAGATTTCGTTAACAAAGCTAATGGAAAATATCAGTTATGTGTCACAGGATAATTTTCTATTTAACATATCTATTAAAGAAAACTTGTTAATTGCAAAGTCAGATGCTACTGAAGATGAGATAGTTGCAGCTTGTAAGGCTGCAAGTTGTCATGATGTAATTATGAGCCTATCCAATGGATATAATACGAATGTAGGTGATAGTGGGAATAAACTCTCTGGTGGAGAACGTCAAAGGATAACTATAGCTAGAGCAATATTAAAGGATACAAATATAGTGATTCTTGATGAAGCAACGTCATTTACAGATGCGAAAAATGATGCACTTATAAATAAAGCCATAAGGAATCTAACGAAAGATAAGACAGTTATAACAGTCGCTCACAAACTATCAAGTGTAAGCAACTCTGACAAAATCATGTTGATAGATAAAGGTAGATTAATCGATTTTGCGCCTCATGATGAGCTATTAAATAATGACATCTATAAAAATCTTTGGGAAAGATACAATATGACATTAGATTATAGATTCAAAGTAAGGGAGGTATAGTATGTTAAAGATAATAAGAAGAATATTTATCATAGCCGAAGAAGATAGAAAAAGTCTTTATATAAGTATAATTTTTTCTGTACTTGAAAATATGACTATATTTGTACCATATATGCTTGTATTTTATTCCTTGAATAATTATCTGAATGATGATTTAACCTATAATAGTATAAGGAACGTAAGTATAGCAATGTTGGTAAGCATTATTTTTCGGTGTATATTTAGAAGAATTGTTGATGGATTACAAAGTGCAAAGGGATTAAATATATTTGCAAAACAAAGATTAAAGTTAGTTGAACACCTCAGAAAACTATCATTGGGGTATTTTTCAGAGGGGAATATTGGGAATATTATTTCTGTGTTAACGACAGATATTATATTTGCAGAAGAAAATGGTATGATTTTTCTAGGACAATTAATTTCGGCGTACATTAGTCTGTTGCTTACTTCTATATTTATGTTTTATATAAACATGTGGTTAGGTTTTGGATTTGTCATCATAGTTTTCATAGCTTTTTTAACTATTAATTATTTGGATCTAGTAAATAAGAAACATGGAGCCATAAGACAAGAGCAGTTCGCTAATTTATCTAGTGCTGTAGTGCAGTTTATTAAAGGAGTTGGAGCTATTAAGGCATTTGGTATGGAAAACGAAGACAATATAGATCTTGAAAAGAATTTTGAAAAAAGTAAAAACAAGGCAATTATTTTTGAAAAAGCATATTTACTTCCTAGGATACTAACAGAAAGTTCTCATTACATAGGTATTGCTTTACTAATTTCATTATCATTAATACTTTACTTTTCAAGTTATATCAGTTTGGAATTTGTCCTTGGAATGATGATATTTGCACCTATTTCCTTAGATTCAATTATGGTTATAGTAAATGGGGTAACACGTTTTGATATCCTTGAAGCTGGATTAGATAGATATGATGAGATAATGGCGGTAAAGGAACTTAAAGACACCCATAAAAACATTGAACTTGATAACTTGGATATTGAATTTTCTAATGTAAGATTCGCATATGATAAAAAGGATGTAATAAAAGACATAAATTTTAAAATACCAGAAAAAACATTTACTGCCTTAATTGGTCCATCAGGTGGAGGTAAGAGCACGATTACTAATTTAATCTCCAGATTTTGGGATGTTGATAATGGTAAAGTGACCATTGGTGGGGTAGATATTAAAGAAATTTCCTTAAATACCTTATTATCAAAAATAAGTATGGTTTTTCAAAATGTGTATTTATTTGAAGATACAATTGCTAATAACATAGCTTTTGGTGCGGAACAAGCAACCCATGAGGAAATTGTTGAAGCAGCAAAAAAAGCTAGATGCCATGAGTTTATATCGGATTTAGCAAATGGGTATGATACAGTGGTGGGAGAAGGAGGTGCAACCCTTTCTGGTGGTGAAAAACAAAGAATATCAATTGCAAGAGCAATACTAAAGGATTCCCCTATTATTCTGCTAGATGAAGCAACATCAAGTGTCGATCCAGAAAATGAGCTGTTTATTCAAGAGGCAATTAATGAGCTTGTAAAAAATAAAACTTTGGTGGTGATTGCCCATAGATTATCAAGTATAAAAGAAGCAGATAGTATTTTGGTTATTGATGATGGTAAAATGGTAGAATCAGGAAATCATAAAGAACTTATTATGCAAAATGGAATATATAAAAATTTGTGGGACTTAAGTCAATTGGTATAATACTCAAATTCATGTGGTCAAAGCTAATTTAGCCACATGAATTTGAGTTGTATTATACTTATTTCACTACAACCTTCAAATACTTCTTCTTACCCCTCTTCAAAACAATCTCACCATTCTCAACCCTATCTTCACCAACAACTAAATCAACATCTTCCACCTTAATTCCATTAATACTAATACCACCCTGCTTAATCAATCGTCTGCCTTCTGACTTAGTACTTACAAATTCACACTCAAACAATAAATCAATAACAGAAATACCATCTTTTATCAACTTCTCTTCAATCTCAATAGCAGGTATATCACTAGAAATCTTATTCTTATCAAATAATTCAGTAATAGTCTTAAGAACCTTATCAGCCTCTTCCTTACCATGAACCAACTTAGTTATTTCATAAGCCATCAACCTCTTAGCACCACGAATATCCTCTTTACATAAACCTACAATCTCATCCATAGGTACTCTGGTAAACAAACGCAATAACATCTCAGTATCATCATCATTAACATTGTAAAAGTATTGGTAAAAATCAAAAACAGTAGTTTTATCTCTAGCTACCCATAATGTACCAGATTCAGTTTTACCCATTTTTTTACCTTCTCTTGTCATAAGGAGAGGACAAGTAAGTCCAAACATAATATCTCTTTCATCATTATTAGCTATATTAAGTTTTCTTCCAAGATTAGTTCCAGCAACAATATTTCCCCATTGGTCACTGCCACCGATTTGCAAAGTACAACCGTACTTTTTATTCAAGTAAACAAAATCATAGGACTGCATAAGCATATAACCCATCTCTAAGAATGTAAGTCCGCCTTCTTCTAATCTCTTAGAATAAGCATCCGCTGACAGCATAGTATTAACATTAAAATGAACACCTATATCTCTCATGAAATCAATAAAATTATAAGGATTAATCCATTCTGCATTACTAAGGATTAATGCTTTATTATCACCATCAGTCTTGATGAATCTACTTGCAAGACGTTTAACTTCTTCCACATTATGTGCTACTTGTTCTTTCGTAAGCATTTTTCTCATATCACTCTTACCACTAGGATCACCAATAAGTGCAGTTGCACCACCGATAACTAGAATACCTCTGTGTCCAGCATCTTGTAAATATCTAAACATCATTAACGCAAAAAAGTGTCCTATATGCAAGCTGTCAGCAGTAGGGTCAATACCCAAGTAAAATGTAACAGGTGAACCGCTGTTCAGTGATTCTCTAATATCTTCTTCGTGTGTAGATTGGTATACATAACCTCTCTCTAGTAAAGTTTCAAAAACATTTCTATCCATTTTTCTTACCTCCATAAAATAAAATATTTATAAATAATCTTTAGGCCTTAAGATATATCCTCATTAATATTCAAATTGATTAAAATATATAAAAAATGCAAATAAAAAAACTCTCATCCTAATAAAAGGACGAGAGTATAATCTCACGTGGTACCACCTTGATTCATTGTCATATTACTATGACAATCTTAATAAGCACGCTGTTTGGTA
Organism: Vallitalea sp.; assembly: GCF_025211055.1. Classification (GTDB taxonomy): domain Bacteria; phylum Bacillota; class Clostridia; order Lachnospirales; family Vallitaleaceae; genus Vallitalea. The sequence continues at coordinate 38,766 of NZ_JAOARO010000051.1, forward strand.
ATTCCAAAAGGATGCCTTGGTATTATAACGTATACCTAACGTCACTAGTCTACTCGATAACTTTCGATAGGAAACTCAAAGATGTATTCAAATCAGCTTGTTTGATGCCTCTCACCAACCGGCAACTCTCTTGAAAACGCTACTGATCCTACTAATTCTTATCACAGTTTTTAAATATATTTAACAATCAAATTGAATTAACTAAGATTATATGCTCATATTATATGCTTGTCAAGAGAAAAAAATAATAAAAATTATTTAGAATATTTAATATTTAGTAAAATATTCCTGAAATAAAAAATGACAAAATAGATATTTTGATATAGAATATAATTAATAGAACTACACGTTTTAAACAACATTAACAGATGAATAATAAGATAATAAATACACTGCAAAGGAATGAATTATATGGTAAACTTCAATTTTGCTAAAGTACCACAAACGATTTTTCATCCAGGAAGTATTAACGAGATAGATTCTTTGAATATTGCAAAAAGTGCAAAAAATATATTGCTTGTCACAGGAGCTAGTTCTTTTAGAAATTCTAATCATTATGGAAAATTATTGGATAAGATGGTAAATACTAATATATATGAGACAAGAGTAGTAAGAGAGCCTTCTCCAGAAAGTATAGATAATGAAGTAAACAAGCATAGAGATCATAATATTGAATTAGTTATTGCCATTGGCGGAGGCAGTGTCATGGATGCAGGTAAAGCTATTTCTGCAATGTTGACTCAAAAAGACTCAGTCATGGCATATATAGAAGGAGTAGGGGAAGGAAAGATTCATAATGGGGATAAAATACCTCTGATTGCAATACCTACTACTTCAGGAACTGGTAGTGAGACAACGAAAAATGCTGTTTTAAGTAAAGTGGGTAATAAAGGATTCAAGAAATCCATACGTCACGAGAATTTTGTACCAGATATAGTTATGTTAGATCCAGAACTAATGATTAACTGCCCATCTAATATAACAGCTGCTAGTGGGTTAGATGCACTGACTCAATTAATAGGTTCCTACGTATCCACCAAAGCGTATCCCATGACAGATGCATTAGCTGTTTCAGGTATAGAATACTTTGGTAAATCTTTTCTATCAGTATGTAAGGACGAATATGATTCTATAAAAAAACGTGCTAGTATGGCTTATGCTTCTTATATATCAGGGATTACATTAGCAAATGCAGGCCTTGGTATTGTACATGGGTTTGCTTCAAGTGTAGGTGGTTATGTAGATATACCACATGGAGTTTTATGCGGTACATTATTGCCTGAGGCAGTTAAACTTAATATCAAATTACTACAAGAACAACAAGATAAGATTTATCTGAAGAAATATGCTAAAGTAGGTGCCATACTTACTGGAAGTGATGAGAAAGATATAGATATATCTTGTAAAGAACTAATAAATATCTTAGAGTACTGGATAAATGAACTAAAGATACCAAGACTTAAGGAATTTGGTATCATAGAACAAGATTTAGATAGTATTGTAAAAGCAACTAGTAATAAAAATAATCCTATTACTCTAAGTTATGAACAAATGAAAAGGATTCTTTTATCAAGATTATAAAAAACGAAAGGTGGAAATATTTATGGATAATGGAAAGAAACTTATTGTATTTTACTCTCTAGGTGGAAACACAAGATTTATTGCCGAGGAAATAAAAAAAGAAGAAAAGGCTGATTTATTAGAACTAAAACTAAAAAAAGACATTAAATCAAAAGGATTCCTGAAATATTTAATAGGGGGAAAACAAGCAATAACGGATAAAAAACCAGAATTATTACCATATGATGTTAACCTAGATGAGTATAAAACAATTCTTATAGGTTCACCTATATGGGCTAGTCATTTTTCACCAGCAGTTAATACTTTTTTATCAGAGAATGCAATACTAAATAAAAATATTGCCCTTTTCTGTTGCCATGCTGGTGGAGGCGAAGGAAAAGCTTTTAAACATTATAAAGAGAGATTAAAAGGCAACAGATTCATTGGAGAAATTGAAATAAAAGATCCTCTAAAAGCTAAGACTGAGTCTGTTAACAAATTAAAAAATTGGTTGAAGAATATATAGAAATATATTTTGATGGGACTGTCGGATAATATGTTATCTCCAAAAAAGTATTATCCGACGCCTTATAAAAAACTAATTACTAATTCTTTTTACTGTCTGTTCGAAGTCAAGAAGATTCAGGTTTTGTACATAACGGGCTTTCATTATTCGGTGAGTTGACTAGACTGGATACCTCATAAGCTTCCATTTCTGAAGTTGGGTATGGTTTCAGTAATGATTTTAGATAAGCTATATCTTTTATATTAGGATTCAGCCAACTTTTTTCATCGTCTTTATTCAATATTACAGGCATTCGGTTATGGATATTGGACATTAAAGTGTTGGGTGTAGTAGTTAATATTGTACATGTACTTATTTTTTGTTTGTCCTTAGTATAATATATACTATATAGACCAGCCATACAAAATAGTTTGTTGTTTTTCATAGTGATAAACATTGGCTTTTTACTATTTTCTTCTTTTTTCCATTCATAGAACCCATTAGATAATATAACACATCTATTGTTTATAAAGGATTTTTTATATGATGGTTTAGTTTCTACAGACTCGCTTCTTGCATTAATCATTTTATATCCTATTTTTGTATCTTTTGCCCAAGAAGGAACAAAACCCCATCGTAAATAACCTATTCTATCTTTTTTGCCATTTGATGCAACAGATAGAACTTGTTGACTGGGAGCAATATTATAACGAGGAATATAGTCAAGATTGGAAGCTATGTTTTCTATGTCGAATCTACCTTTTAAGATATCAACCAACATGTCATAATCTAATGTTAAAACAAAACGACCACACATATTAATCCTTCTTTCTTATTAGATTTATAATCATATATTGTACATTATATCAAATAAAATTATAGATTCAAGGGATTAGATTGATTACACAATACATTATATCTGTTTTAGTTACTCATCAGTATATATATTTTATTAAGTGCCAATACTAATATTTAAAACAAGTTTAATTATAGATGGAACTAATTTATAAGCTGAAATTGATAGATAAAAAGGCGGTATCATAATGACAAAAAGTGAAGTAATAAAAGTTCTCAATGAAATAGGGTTGTTATTAGAATTGAAAGGTGAAAATTTCTTTAAATCCAGAGCCTATTATGATGCAGCTAACAAGTTGGAAGTCATTCAAGAAGATATACAGACTTTGGTTTCAGAGAATAGATTAGGAAGTATAGAAGGCTTTGGAAAAGCATTAACTAGTAAAATAACTGAACTTGTTAATACAGGTGAATTGGAATATTATACAAAATTGAAAGAGACCGTACCTAAGGGACTCGTGAGTATGCTTCGTATATCAGGATTAGGACCAAAAAAAATAATGACTATATATAATAGTCTCGGTGTAAGTACTATAGAAGAGTTAAAAGAAGCTTGTGAGAATAATAGATTATTGGATTTGCCAAGATTCAGTAAAAAAACTCAAGATAAGATTTTAGAAGGGATAAAGAGTTATAATGAATATTCTGAAAAGTTCCATTACCCTATTGGTGAAGTTTTATCCTCCGAGTTGTTAAAATATATTAGAGAAAGTGGTATTGTGCAAAGATGTGAAGTAGCAGGGAGTTTAAGAAGAAGAAAAGAAGTATTAAAAGACATAGACCTATTAGTAAGTAGTGATCAAACTAATAAAGTCATGGATTTATTTACTTCTCATCATTATATAAAAGAAATAACTGGCAAGGGAGAAACAAAGTCTAGTGTAGTGTTGCAAAATGGAATGAATGCTGATATTAGGGTTGTTAGCGATTCACAATTTCCATATGCACTTCATCATTTTACAGGCAGCAAAGAACATAACACAGCACTTAGGCATCTAGCTAAGAAACAAGGGATAAAAATGAATGAATATGGTCTTTTCAAAGATGATGAATTAATTATATGTCATAATGAAAAAGATATTTTTAATGTGTTTGGTATGGAGTATATTCCGCCAGAATTAAGAGAGAATTATGGAGAACTTGAGGCTGCTAGGAGTAATGAATTGCCTGTTCTTGTAACTAATGAAGATATAAGAGGAGTTTTTCATACACATACTAATTATAGTGATGGTAATGCTACAATTGAACAATTAGTAATAGATTGTATCAATAGAGGATATTCTTATCTAGGAATTACTGACCACAGTAAAACAGCCATTTATGCAGGTGGTCTTACAGAAGAGGATATAAAAAGACAACACGAAGAGATAGCTCTACTTAATGAAAAATATCAAGATTTTAAGATATTAAAAGGTATTGAATCAGATATTCTTCCAGATGGTAGGTTGGACTATGATGAACGAATTTTACAATCCTTTGATTTTATCATTGGTTCTGTTCACAGTGCTTTTAAAATGGAACAAAACAAGATGACTGACAGAATAATTAAGGCAATCTCTAATCCATATATGAGTATATTAGGACATCCAACTGGTAGATTGCTTCTTAGCAGGGAAGGGTATAAAATAGATATAGAGCAGATTATTGAGGCTTGTAGTGAGAATGGTGTTGTTATTGAAATCAATGCTAATCCTTATAGATTAGATCTGGATTGGAGACATATAAAAAATGCAAAAGAAAAAGGGTGTAAGTTTGTCATATCTCCAGATGCACATAGCATCAAAGAATTTGATTATATGAGATATGGTATAAATGTAGCAAGAAAAGGTTGGTTAGAAAAAAGTGATATTATAAATACTTTGAAGAAAGATGAAATAGTTAAATATTTCTTGTAGGGAAGTCGATATTAAGTATTAGGTAAAAGGCTCGTTGTATTTGAAACAAAGTATGATATAATATTATTTAGTTATAACATGGGAGATGATTTACTGTGAAAAAAATGAGATGTTTAATATGTGGAATGATCATAAATGATAAAAACTATAATATGAATGATTCTACATTTATTGATAAAAATGAAGCAGACTATATAATTAGGTGTCCTTTTTGTGGTGTTTCAAAAGAATATCTAAGTGATGATGAGGAATACATCAATCTTAATCCAGATGACTTAGATGATAAAACTAGGAAAGTATTGGATATGGGTATGAAATTAGAAATGTTTAATGGTGATTTCTATGCTGAAGCTAGTAAACAAGCAAAGGATGAGAAATTGAAAAAAATGTTTAAGGACTTGAGTAATATTGAGATGATGCATGCAAGAGTTCATAAAAATTTTGGAGGTTTTGCTGCATTACCAAGTCTTAGAAAAATGGATTATACAAAGCATAATACTGATGAATTATTATTGATGGAAGCTAATAAAAGAGAGAAACATGCAATTGCATTTTATGATCGTTATTTTGATAAGGTTCCAGATAGTATCAAAAAAATCTTCAAAGCTTTATCTGATGTTGAGAAGGAACATGTTACAATAACTGAGTAAACCTATTAGATATGGAATCTTACATACTTGTAAGGTTGTACATAAATTTTGTAAGGAAAATGAATGTTTTTATAGGTTGGTGTTTGGTATAATATAAATATGTTATTACCAAAGGGGGAATGGACATGATTAAAAAACTAATTAAATATGGATTTCTTTCATGTTTTCTATTGTTCTTGAGTTATTTAGTTATTAGAATAGTGAATAGTGATTGTATTGATGAAGAATAAAATATGATTTGATATAAAAAATAAAAAAGGTATAGGTATATGCCTTTTTTTTTATTGGGAAATTGTATGAAGTTCTATGGTAAGTAAGTCAGAAAAAGTGTTTTGTTCTAACGTGGTATTTGCAAAATAGTATATGTATATGTTTCGCCAGCTACTTGCTCGTCCTGAGCTCAACAAATAATAATGGACATCGAGTCCATTATTATTTCTGACAGTCCAGTAGAGCTGTCAGATTAAAAGCTGGGTTCGGCGTCCTGCCTCACTACTTCACATATACATATACTATTTTGCGCGTAGTGACGTTCAATACGAATCACAAAATCCTTTTTCTTCTGTGTTCATAACTCTTGGCTGTATCAAATTTTAATTATTATGGGTAAATATTTTATGTTGACAAGAATTAAAGAATGATATATAATAAAATTTAAAGCTTAATTATACAAAAAGACATAATAAATCAACTTTACTATATCATATTTTGGTTTTTTTGTCAAGGTTTTTGGATGAATTTATTTAGGAGGTCGTTATGAAATTACCGATTATGATTATTAATAGTTCAACGGAGCAGCAGGTCAATGAGATTATTAGACTTAATGAAGAGACTGTAAAATATGGTCTTACACTTTCTAAGCATGAGATTATGCAGATTATTGATGTTAGGAATGATTTGTTAAGAGGATATGGACGTATTGAATTAGGTACAGAAGTTATTAATAAATTAATTAAGAGTTTTTATAATTCTTCTTATATACAACAAGATATGTATATGTCGACTCTAATGGAATTACAAGAAGTTTTTTATTATATGAAGAATGAGACAGAAGATAATCTGAGTGATGATGAGATTATAGAGATCTTAAGAGAGTTTTTTGAGGATTATTGTAAGGGGTCTATTGAGTTGTTGCAAGGAAGGGAAATTGAGAATTTTGCAAGGAATCAGCGAATCAAGTATCAAGAGTCTGATTTTTTGAAGGGGGTGACATTTTAATGAATAATGATTTGTCTTTACAGCTAATTAATAAAAATAATATAGAGACATTAGTTATATTAAAGAAATTAATAGCGAAATACACTTTTGGTGAAAGTTCGTCGGTGAAAGTAGAAGTTGCGGAGAATCTTTTACAGTCTATTCATTACTCAATTGATGCTTATGTAAGTGAATGTTCACAGAAAGAGGGATTAATTACCTTACAAAGTGAAGGAATTACAGAAATATATGAAAAAGGATTAAATATAGTAAAATTATTTTTAGAGGAATGTAAAGAGCTATACAAAAATGTCATTGATAATAAGCTACAAATAAATATACAAGCTTATAACGATACTTTACACACAGCTATACCATATTTTTTAAGGGATTATAATTGTTTGTATAATGCTCATGAAACTATTTGCTGTATTGATTATCCATTAGCAATTGATGATATGGATATACAGGGAGTTTTTTATATTAGAAAGTATCTAGAGACAATTATGTTAGAAAATAAATTCTGCAATTATTTTATTAATGATATAGATGAAGTGTTAAGTTGTTATGGAGAGTTATACAAGTTGAATTATAGAGAAGCGTTAATAAATGTGTTTGAAATAGTAATCAATAATTATATATTTTTCTTAATAGCTGAAAATGAAGGAATTAGTATCCATATATCCAAGGTTGATTATGAAATGATAGTAAGTAAAATCAGTAATTTAGAAAGTGAAGATCTTAATAAGCTGTTGGATAATATTTTTAAGGAGATAGCTGTTAATTTAGATATTAAAGATAAGGCGCTTATACATTATATTAAGGAGTATAAGAGCGTTTTTAGTGACAGGCTGATTAGTAATATCAAGCATGGTAGCTTAAAATATATGGTTATAGTTGATGATACACAAAAACTGCAAGAGATAAATTTATTGGACACAGATGATAGGATGGATGATGATTCATTCAAAGAATTGGTTAATACAATTCAAGAATGTAATGATACACAAGATATTATTAATATTATTAAGAATAATGTAAAATCGTTAATTGATTTTATAGATATTTTAAAAGCGGATTGTCTTTTTGGTGAAGAAACGTTTTATAGTATATTTAATATATTGAATGATATGGAATTAGCTATTTTAGGTAAGGTAGTCTATGATGAAGAATTAAGATATAGAGAAGGAATTGACCTGTTGTTGATTGATATAGGTGATAGGGAAAAAGAATGGGAAATATATTATGATGATTTTATAAAAGATTTAGATAAAGATAGAATTAAAAACATTCAATGGTTAATGAGTAATTATAACATAGTAACATAATAGTCTTAGGGATAGTTGAAACAGTTAAGAAGAGCAAAAAACAATGAATCAAAAGGTATGGGTATTGCAGGAATAGTGCTTAATGCATGTGCAATAGTACTAATTATCATCTGGGTAATCTGTTTAGGATCTGAAATTGCAACAGTGCAATAATGAAAAAAAGATTTATTATTTATAACTGGGTTTTCCTAGGGATTTTTATAACAGATATCATTATACATATATTATTAATTAGTGTGTTTTTTTCTTTGGCTATTTATTTTTGGAACAATTTAATTTAATATTTTTTATAAAGAATGGTATCTAAAACAGGGAGTTTAATTAGATCTCTTTTTTTAATGCGTACCTTTAATTGGTTGATGTATTATTCTCTTTTTATTGATTATTTCTAATGATTGGTTTAAACTGAAATAAATAAAAAATAATAGAATATAGGTGATTATATGATAACTAAGATAATTGGCAGGGAATATATTTTTGCGAATTTGATGGACCTCGCAATAGAAAAACTATAATTAATATTATTATAGAAAAATAATCGCTTTACAAATGGAACTTTTGTGCGTATAATATAATGGGAAAAACTTTTGTATATAACAAAATATATAGTAGTTAATAAATATTGTTCCACAAATATATTTTTACAAATTTTTTTTGCAAATTTACATGATTATATAGAACAATAATATTAATATAAATTTAGGAGGTTTAATATTGTATAAAGCAAAAACAAAGATTATTTGTACGATAGGACCTGCCAGTGATAATAGAGAAACTATTACTGAGCTTGTAAAGAATGGACTTAGTATCGCTAGACTTAATCTATCTCATGGAACAAAAGAGTATTATAAGAAGATTATTAATATAATAAAAGAAGTAAGAAAAGAGTTAGATATTCCAGTAGCTATTTTAATGGATACAAGAGGTCCTGAAATAAGAACTAAAAATTTTGTTGACGGACAATTGAAGCTTGAAGTAGGTCAACAAATATCAATATGCAATGGGGATTTTGATGGTACCAAAGAAGGTTTTTGTATAACATATCCTACACTATATAAGGATGTCAAAAAAGGTAGTAAAGTATTAATTGACGATGGTTTAATTGAACTTGAAGTACTACAAGTTGATGCCAAAGAGAAAACTATTAAATGTATTGTAAAAAATGGTGGTATAGTAAAAAATAAAAAAGGTATTAATGTTCCTAATGTAAATGTTAATCTACCTGCTATTACGGAAAAAGACAAAGAGGAAATTCTTTACGGTCTTGAACATGATATTGATTTTATAGCCGCTTCATTTATTAGAAAAGAGGAAGATGTTCTAAAAATCAGAAAATTTATTGATGATAATGGTGGTAAGGATGTTAAGATAATATCTAAGATTGAAAACCAGCAAGGAGTAGACAATATTGATTCAATCATAAAAGTATCTGATGCGATTATGATAGCTCGTGGTGATCTAGGTGTGGAAACACCAACTGAATTAATACCTATTGTACAAAAAATGATAATAGATAAATGTAATCAAAATGAGTTACCTGTAATTACAGCTACTCAGATGCTTGATTCTATGATAAAAAATCCAAGACCAACAAGAGCTGAAGTTTCTGATGTTGCTAATGCTATTATTGATGGAACAGATGCTATTATGTTGTCAGGGGAAACAGCTGCTGGACTATACCCAGTTGAAGCAGTAAAAGTTATGAGTAAGATTGCATATGCTTCTGAAAGCATGACTGACCACGAACAGAGAAATATCTGCCAAAAAAGTAAGACAAGTATTACACATGCTGTTAGTTATTCGGCTTATACTACTGCAATACATCTAAAAGCAAAAGCAATAATATGTCCTACTTATAGTGGTAATACTGCTAGAATGATTTCTATGTACAGACCTAATGTGCAGATAATTGCTGTGACAAGTGATGAAAAAGTTAGAAGACAGATGCAGTTATTATGGGGTGTTACACCGTTATATTTAAAACAGGAAACATCTACAGACATATTATTTTACAAATCAGTAATCATGGCAAGAGAACTAGGCATAGTTAATTCAAAAGACTTGGTGGTAATAACAGCAGGTGTTCCTCTTGCAGAAGGAAGTAAAACTAACTTGATGAAAGTACAAGTAGTAGAATAACCTAGAGGGGCTTAGCAGCCCCTCTTACTTCTAGTTAACTTTTTTAATTACACAACCATTTTCATCGCATATATAGGCTATCTCATTTTCTAATGATTTGCCTTCATTAAACTGTTTAATACTATTAAAAGTAGTTGTGGCTATGTTATTTAGAGCTTCTTTTGTGAAGTAGGCTTGATGTGATGTAACCAATACGTTAGGGAATGTTATAAGTCTTGACAATATATCATCATTAACCCCTTCTACAGAGAAATCTTCATAAAAATATTTATCTTCTTCTTCATAGACATCTAAGGCAGCACTACCTATTTTATGTTCTTTAAGACCTTCAATCAAATCTTTGGAATTAATTAATTTACCTCTACCAGTATTAACAATCATAACCCCATCCTTCATCTTATTAATGCTTTTGTCACTAATAATATATTCAGTATCTTTTGTTAAAGGACAATGTAAAGTAATGATATCACTTTCTTTAAATAGAGTATCAAGAGGAACATAACTAAAACCTAACTCTTCTGCTGAATTATTATCAGGATATATGTCATAAGCGATAACATTACACTCAAAGCCTTTTAGGATCTTAATTAGAATCTTAGCTATTTTACCTGTACCAATGACACCTACTGTTTTTTGGTACATATCAAATCCTAATAAACCACTTAGTGAGAAGTTAAGATCTTTTGTCCTATTGTGTGATTTGTGTATTTTCCTATTTAATGTCAGCATCATAGAGATTGTGAATTCAGCTATTGCATGGGGTGAATAAGCTGGAACATGAACCACATGTACTTTTCCTTTTGCTGCTTTAAAATTAACATTGTTATAACCGGCACAACGAAGTGCAATCAATTTAACTTCATATTCATGTAGTTTATTTACAACAAAGGAAGAAGCTTTGTCTTGTACGAATATAGAAACTACATCAAAACCCTCAGTAAGTTTTACTGTTTTATCACTTAAACGTTCTTCAAAGAATGTTATTTCAAAACCATAATCTTTATTTAAAACATCAAATATTTCTTTGTCATATGGTTTAGTATCAAAAAATGCTATTTTCAACATATCTATCACCTCTTATATTATAGTTAAGTAAATATTAATATATTATTCATGAGAATAAATAATAATTATTATTAATTAGGTATTATTATAAATTAATAGGTTTTTTAAGTCAAGTATGAAATAAAATGGTATAGATTCTGCTAAGTAATTTGGCATAATCTAAAATAGACATTACTGTTAAAAAGTTTATCAATTAACATGATGGATTATGTTAAATTATTATGTTGAATCCTTATAACTTATTTATGTTTATTATTATACAGATTTATGATATAATCATTGAAAATATTTATATAAAAGTACGATACTATTATTTATGAACATATCTAAACTAAATTAAAGGAAGAGAGATAAGTTATGACGAAACTTTTTACAATAAAAAAAGAAATGGCTCTATATTTTATTATTTTAGCACTCACTGCACTTGGTTTAGGATTGTCCAATGATATTTTTTCTAATTATTTTAAGGATGCGTATAATATTACAGCTTATCAACGTGGTATAATAGAATTTCCTAGAGAATTGCCTGGAATGTTATGTATTTTTGTTGTTACTGCATTATCTTTCATGGGAGATATAAGACTTTCTATCATTGCACAGATATTGAGCTTTATAGGTATTACAGTGTTAGGATTCATTACACCAACATTTTCTGTGATGTTAATATTTCTATTCATCAATTCTATGGGGATGCATTTATTCTTTCCTTTACAAGACAGTATTGGAATCTCTTTGATTGATGATGAAAAGATAGGTAAAAGAATGGGGCAGTATAAAGGGGTATTTACTGCTTTCAGTATGGTTGCAGCTATTATGGTGTTTGTAGGCTTTAGAACCAATGTTTTTAGTTTTACTACTAAGATAAAGTACATATTTGTTATTGATGCTGTAATATTTCTTGTGATAATTGTTTTATTCGTATATCTATTGAAATTATTGAAAAGACCTTTGGTGAAAAAGAAAAATTTAAAATTCGTATTTCGTAGAGAATATAAATATTATTATATATTAGCTATTATGCACGGGGTTCAGAAACAAATAATGGTAGTTTATGGTCCATGGGTTCTTATAGACATTCTCAATAAAAAAGCGGATACATTAGCTATTCTCATGATGATAGGCAGCTTCATTGGAATTTTCTTTATACCAGCAGTTGGTAGATGGCTGGACCGTTTTGGAGTGAAAAAATTATTATATGCTGATGCATTATCATTTATTGGTGTATATGTTGCGTATGGTTTGATTACTACTGGGTTTGATACAGGAAAACTTCCGCTTATTGGTTTGCCAGTTATCCTAGCTTATAGCCTAATAATAATAGATAAGATGTCCATGCAAATGGGAATGGTAAAGACTGTATATTTACGCTCAATAGCAGTTGATATGTCAGATATAACACCCACCTTATCAATGGGAATTAGTATGGACCATGTTGTTTCTATATTATGCGCTTATATTGGTGGTATAATATGGAGTGCATGGGGACCACAGTACATATTCTTTTTTGCTGCTACCTTATCCCTTGTCAATCTATTTGTGGCAAAAAAAGTTCAAATTAAATAATAGATATTAATATTATAAAATTTATACCTCTTCCTATTGACTACAGGGGTATAAAAATATATAATAAAATTAAACAGTGTTTAATAATTAAATATTGTTTAATATAATTTGGAAGAGTTAGGTAATTATGAGTAGACAAAGGCAAATAAATAAAAAAGAAGAAATAAAACAATTAATATTGAATGTTGCAAGAGAAATAATGGTAGAAGAGGGAATTGATAAAATATCCATAAGAAAGATTACCAATACATTAGATTATTCTCCAGGTATTGTCTATCACTATTTCAAGGATAAAGATGAGATTACAGAAATACTATTAAAAGAAGGCTATGGAGAAATCTTAAACAGTCTTAGGGATGTAAAAGACTCTGAAAAGGAGCCAGAGAAAGAAATAAGAGAGAGATTTATAAGTTATATTAATGCTGTTCTCAAGTTTTCCGATTACTACTTAGCAATAGTCCTAAGTGACAAGGCATCTATATTGCAATATACAAGTATACTTCATAAAGGGGTCAGTGAAGACAGAAAATCAATTAAGATATTATGTAACAGCATTAGAAAGGGGATACGATTAAATCAGTTCAAAGAATGTAACGTTGAACTTACAGCTCAAGCTTTATGGGTTTCCATTTTTGGATTAACTGTGCGATTGATTATTGAAGGGGAGATTGATATAGAGCAAAAAGAAAAATTAATCAATCAGCAATTAGATATTCTAATAAGTGGAATCAAAAAATAATAAGAGGTGATTTGATGAAGAAGCTAAAAAAACGCAGTAAAATTTTATTGATAATATTAGGCATTCTTGTTATAGCATTTTTCGCAGTAAAATCAATTCAGGTAAAGGAGATTGAGGTTAGTAATATTGACCTTAATACATTGGAAGATGGTATATATAAAGGAAGTCATGATTCTACATTAGTCAAGGTACGGGTTAGTGTGGAAGTTGAAAATCATACTATCAAAACTATCGTTATTGATGAACATCAAACAGGTCTAGGGAAAAAAGCTGAAGCTATGACAGATAAGATTATTGAAAAACAATCGTTACAGGTGGATGGTATAACTGGAGCTACAGTTAGTAGTAATACTATAAAAAAAGCCATAGAAGATGCATTGAGTAAAGACCAACAATAAATATAATTAGGGAGGTTTGTTATGAGTACTTTAATAGTTTATGGAACAAAATACAGATTTACAGGAAAATGTGCAAAAGCTCTAGAGAATGAATTAAATGGTAAAGTTGATATTATCAATTTACAGAATGAAAGTATAAAGGACTTATCTGATTATGAAAAAATCATTATTGGAGGTCCTATATATGCGGGTCAGCTTCGTAAAAATGTTAAGCAATTCTGTGTAGATAACCTTAACATGTTATTGAGTAAAAAAATAGGATTATATATATCATGTTCAATGACAGGTGATGACGCAAGAAAACAAATAAAAAACGCTTTTCCAGAGACGCTGTATAATAGAGCAGTAATTAAAGACTATCTTGGTGGAGAAGTCAATCTAGAAAAGGCACGTTTTTTTGATCGCCTAATCATTAAGATGGTATCAAAATCTGATGATAATACCTCAAATAGGAATAATGGAATATGTATAGATAACGTAAAAAGATTTGCAGATGCTATAAATAATTGTTAATAGTATATAGTAATTATATTTAATGGTGAAAGAAGAACTATTTATTCACAACTTCTTTTACCATTAATTTTTTTGTGTTATAATCAAATGGCTGTGTATCAAATAGATAGAATCTAATCTGTAATATTAAGATATAATATATATATTAAAATTTTTATGAGTGGGAGATACATATATGAGTGTTTTAATAGTCTTTAGTACCAAATATGGTTTTACAGAAAAATGTATTAAAGTTTTACGTAATGATTTGCAAGGTAAAGTGAAGATAGTTAATATTCAACAGGAAATAATTAAAGACATAAGCTGCTATGATAAGATTATTATTGGAGGACCTATATATGTAGGAAGACTCCAGAAAAAACTACGGAGATTTTGTTTGGATAATCTGCAGATTCTGTTAGATAAAAAAATTGGATTGTTTGTAACGTGTTCTGTAGGTGGGGATATAGCGATTAAGCAATTGAATGATGCTTTCCCTAATGAGTTATGTAGAAAAACTATTGTAAAAGGGTGTTTTGGAGGAGAAATCAATAAGGAAAAAGCTGGATTTTTTCATAGACTAATTGTAAAGATGGTATCAAAAACTGATAGTTCCAGCACTCATAGAAATAACGGTATGATTATAGAAAGCATCAATGAATTTGCAGGTATAATAAATAATAGGTAACACTAGTTAATTATCATGTCAATATTAATAAAAGTAAAATGCGAGAATAGTTTAGTTGAATTAGAATAATGTACTTATATTTCCACTAATTTAATAAATATGATAATATAAAATATATAATTTTTTTAATTTCACCATATATATGGTATATAATAATTAATTATAATATTAGATTTAATATGAGGAGGGAATTAAGTGTTAAGTAAAACGTTAATTGAGGACGTATTGACAGCAGCAGTTTCTACTGGAGGAGACTTCGCAGAGATATTTACAGAGGACAGGAATGATACACAATTAACCTTAGTAGGGGGAAAACTTGAAAAAAGTGTTTCGGGTAAGATATATGGTATAGGGATAAGAATATTCAATGGACTAAATTGTGTTTATGCTTATACTAATAACTCTACTAGAGATAATCTGATAAAAGTAGCTAAAGAAGCAGCATCTGCTATTAAGGGTGCGAAATATAATTTGGTACTTAACTTTAATAGAGGTGAATTTGATAATATCCATTCTATAAAAATTAATCCAAGTTCAATATCAAAATTCCATAAAGTAGATTTAATGAGATCAGCATATGAAGCTGCAAAAGGATATGACCCTCTTATCTCACAAGTAAAAGTACAGTATCTAGACCATCAGCAAAAGGTTCTTATTGCTAACACAGAAGGTACTTTTGTAGAAGATAACAGAATTCGTTCTAGAATTATGATTCAATCTATAGCGTCTAGAAATGGAGAAATGCAAACGGGGATACATGGTCCTGGAGCACAAATGGGCTATGAATTTTTTGATAAGACTAATGTGAATGCATACGCAGAAGATTCAGCTAGGATGGCAAAAACAATGTTATTAGCTGATTATTGTCCTAGCGGTAAAATACCAGTTATAATTAATAATTGTTTTGGAGGAGTATTATTCCATGAATCTTGTGGTCATGGATTAGAAGCTACAAGTGTAGCTAAAAAATCATCAGTATTCGCTGACAGACTTGGTGAACAGGTTGCATCAAAATTAGTTACTGCTATTGACGATGGAACTATTCCTAATGCTTGGGGCTCAATAAATGTAGATGATGAAGGTACAAAGGCTAGGAAAAACGTATTAATAGAAGATGGCATTCTAAAAGGTTATATGATAGACAAATTTAATGGACGTCGTATGAATATGGAGTCTACAGGTTCTGGAAGAAGAGAATCCTATCGCTTTGCTCCAACTTCAAGAATGACTAATACATACATTGCAGCAGGTAAGTCAACAAGAAAAGAGATAATAGCCAATACCGAATATGGATTATTCGCTAAAAATCTGGGCGGAGGTTCAGTAAATACATCGACAGGTGAGTTTAATTTTGCTGTAACTGAGGGTTATATTATTAAAAATGGTAAGATTGATAGACCTGTTCGTGGAGCTACTTTGATCGGAACTGGAATAGAAGTTCTTGGAAAAATTGATATGGTTGGAAATAATGTAGATCATGGTCAAGGTATGTGTGGTTCAATAAGTGGTAGTATACCAGTCAATGTAGGGCAGCCTACAATTAGAGTAAGTAAAATGACTGTTGGTGGAAGGGATGGTGATAAATAATGGATAATAAGAAAATGATTAAAATGTTATTTCATAAAGGTAAAAAAGCTGGATTCAAGGAAATGGAAGTATACATTTTTAATAAAAAAGGGCTTAGTATAAAGGTATTCAAAGGCGATGTTGATACCTTTGAAAATTCCGTTGAAGAAGGACTTTCATTTAGAGGATTGTATAATAATAAAATGGGTTACTCGTATACAGAAAAATTAGATGAAAGCTGTATTGACATGCTTATAGCTGAAGCCATGGAAAATGCTAAGATAATTGATAACGATGATGTTGATATCATATTTGAAGGTTCAAAGGAATATAAACATATAATTACTTATAATAGGGATTCAGAAAAAATTAGTAATGAGCAAAAGATTGATTATTTGATTCAGTTAGAAAAAGAAATATTCAAAAAAGATAATAGAGTAATTGCCATGCCTTATAATATACTTGAGGAGACTACTAATCGTACAATAATCAGTAATACTAGAGGACTGGATCTTGAATATAAATCTAACCGTGTAGAAACATATGCATTCATTGATGTAAAAGAAAATGAAGATGTAAAAGCAGCATATAGATATAAAGTTGCTGATAATCTAAACAAAATAGATGGTAAGAGTATAGCTACAGAAATGGTAGATGAAGCAATATCAATGCTTGGAGCCACTCAAATAAAATCAGGAAAATATCCAATTATCCTTAGAGCTGATGTATCAGCACAAATTCTAAGAGCATTTTCACCAATTTTTTCAGCTGATAATATACATAAAGATTTATCATTATTAAAAGGAAAGATAGGGGAAAAGATAGCTAATTCATCAATTACTATTGTAGATGATCCTTTTATGAAATGTGGAGCATATACTAAGCCATTTGATGCAGAAGGAGTTGCTAGTAAGTATAAGAAACTGGTTAGTAAGGGTATTTTAAAAACTTATTTTCATAATCTTAAGACGGCTGCCATAGATGGTGTGGAGTCTACAGGTAATGCATATAAAGCAGCTTACAATTCCATTATTGATATTGCACCTACTAACATGTATATTGAAATAGGTAAGAAGAACTTAGATGAGTTGATTGGAAGTGTAGAAGAAGGTTTGTTAATTATTAATGTGCAAGGTTTGCATTCAGGATTGAATACTATTTCAGGAGATTTTTCTGTTTCTGCTTATGGTTATGAAATTAAACAAGGTAAAATTAATAGACCAGTTAATCAGATTACCATATCCGGTAATTATATAGAGATGATGAAGAACATTGAAGACATAGGAAATGATTTGGAATTCGCAATGCCTAGTAGAGGATATGTTGGTTCACCATCCTTAAAAATCAGTAGTTTGTCTGTAGCAGGAGAATAACCAAAAAGATAATGCTCTTGACAATATTGTTGAGAGCTTTTTTTATTTATAGAAAAGTTTCTACAAAAGACAGGACCAGCTATTATATTATGTCAAGGATTGTAAAATGAAACATATATCGTATTAATTATGATAATAATAATATAAAAAAATTATTAGTTTATTAACAAAATGATATTGACAATCATTATCATTAAGTATATAATAGTATTAACAAATGTTAAGGTTAACCTTAACAATCAAGGGGTGATGAAATGTTAAACAGAGCAGAACAGGATTATATAAAAGTAATAATAGTCCTAGAAGATAAAAACACAGAAGAATATCTTAGTAGCAAAGAACTTGTAAAAAAATTTGGTCATACACCACAAACTGTTAATGAAACAATTAAAAAATTAGTCAATAAAAATTTAGTAGAATATGTACCGTATAAAGGCTGTAAATTAACGAAAGAAGGCAGAGAGATAGGCATAAGATTAATCAGAATTCATAGGATATGGGAGTATTTTTTATATGAAAAGTTAGGATATACTTGGGATCAAGTACATGAAGAAGCAGAAAAATTAGAACATGTAACTTCATTTTTATTAGAAGAACGACTCTATGAATTTTTAGGTAAACCTGAGCAATGTCCCCATGGTAGTTATATACCTATCCTTAGTGATTAGTCGGGAACAAATAATAATTAGGAGGTCAAATTAATGAAAAAAAATTTGTTTATTATGTTTTTGGTTTTAGTATTATCAATAGGAGTTACTGCTTGTAATAATAGCAAAAAAGTATCAAAGGTTGATGGAAAATATAATATAGTTGCAACGACTACTATGATTGCTGACTTAGTAAATATTATCGGTGGAGATAATGTAGATGTTAAAGGTCTTATGGGACCAGGGGTTGACCCACACTTATATAAAGCTAGTGCTGGAGATGTATCATTGATGCAGAATGCAGACATGGTTTTCTATAACGGTATACATCTTGAAGGTAAGATGGGTGAAGTTTTTGAGAATCTAAACGGAAATGGAAAGTTAGTTATTGAAATAGCATCTGGTATTGATGAGGAGGATTTAATAGTAAGTGAAGATGATTTGCATGACCCACATATTTGGTTCAATGTTCTACTATGGAAAGATGCAGCGAAAGTAGTCAGAGATGGTCTTATAGATTTTGATAAAGAAAATGAGAGCACATATAATGATAATTATGAAGCTTATATAAAAGAATTAGATGAACTACATGAATATGTAAAATCAAGAGTAGAAGAATTACCAGAAAGCAAGAGGATATTGATTACTGCTCATGATGCTTTTGAATACTTTGGAAGTACTTACGGGTTTAAGGTTAAAGGATTGCAAGGAATTTCAACAGCTTCTGAAGCTGGTACAGCAGATGTAAGGGAATTGGCAGAGTTTATTGTCAAGCATAAGATAGGAGCTATATTCATTGAGTCATCAGTTCCTAAGAAAAATGTTGAAGCTCTACAAGAGGCAGTAAAAGCAAGAGGTTTTGAAGTTGAAATAGGTGGAGAACTATTCTCTGATTCACTAGGAAGTGAAGGAACAGAAGCAGAAACCTATATAGGAACTGTTAAAAGTAATGTAAATACTATAGTTGATGCACTAAAATAATATATTTACTTTCTCACTATAAAAAACTATGAGTCATAATAAAATGATTTGAAGAATAATAATATAGATGTAAATTAAAGGTGGGAAAGTTAAGCAATATACACCAAAAAAAAGAGGGTAATTATATGGTTAAAACAGATAATTATGTAATAGAAGTTGAAGATATGACAGTTGCATATAGGGTAAAACCTGTGCTTTGGGATATTGATTTAAGAATTCCAAGAGGAGTTTTAATGGCTATAGTTGGACCTAATGGTGCAGGGAAATCTACTTTGATTAAGGCTATGCTAGAGTTAATAAAACCTATTTCAGGTAGTACACTTTTTAATGGACTCTCTTATAGACAGCAGAGAAAGAATATAGGGTATGTACCTCAGAGAGGTAGTGTAGATTGGGATTTTCCTACCACTGTGTTAGATGTAGTTCTAATGGGAAGATATGGCCATATTGGATGGATAAAGAGACCTAGAAGAAAAGAAAGAGAATTAGCTGAGGAAGCTTTAATCAAAGTAGGGATGGAGGATTTTGCACATAGGCAAATAAGCGAATTATCTGGTGGACAACAGCAACGTGTCTTTTTGGCAAGAGCCTTAGTCCAAGATGCAGATATATATTTTATGGATGAACCATTTCAAGGAGTAGATGCTAAGACAGAAAGAGCAATAGTTGACATATTGAAAGAAATGAGAAAACAAGGGAAAACTGTGATAGTTGTCCATCATGATTTGCAAACAGTAAAAGAATATTTTGATTGGGTAACTCTACTTAATATTCAGCTTATAGCATGTGGTCCCATTTCGCAAGTATTTACAGAAGAGAATTTAGTTAAAACATATCATAGTACTGGCACATTGTTAAAAGGTAGGTAATGTTATGGTTGATTTTAGAATGATATTTACAGATTACACATTACAAATAGTTTCATTAGGTTCTGCACTTCTTGGAATAATAAGCGGAGTAGTTGGAAGTTTTGCTGTTCTAAAAAAGCAGAGTTTGTTAGGGGATGCAGTATCACATGCGGCATTACCAGGAATTACTCTTGCATTTATTTTCAGTGGAAGTAAAAATACATTGATTCTTTTGATTGGAGCATTAATAACAGGGTTATTAGCTACATGGCTAGTGGGATTAATTGATAAGCATTCTAGAATAAAATTTGATTCAGCTCTAGCACTTATATTATCAGTATTTTTTGGTATTGGACTAACTTTATTGACATATATTCAGAAAATACCAAATGCAAATCAAGCAGGACTGGAAAATTTTATATTCGGGCAGGCTTCAACATTACTTAGTAGAGATGTTAAGATAATATTTATTGCTGGTATTGTTGTTATTACATTGGTAATTATTTTTTGGAAGGAGCTTAAAATAATCTCATTTGATTATGAGTTTGCAAGAAGTATTGGTTTCTCAACAAAAAAATTAGATTTTCTGTTAGCTAGTATGATAGTTACTACAATAATCATAGGACTGCAAACAGTAGGAGTAATTTTAATGAGTGCTATGTTAGTAGCACCAGGTGTAGCTGCAAGGCAATGGACTAATAAACTGTCTATTATGATTATACTTGCATCTATCTTTGGTGCAGTAAGTGGTATACTTGGAACTATTATCAGTTCATCTACCTCCAATATGCCTACAGGACCATCTATAGTACTAGTCATAAGTATAATAGTAATAGTCAGTATTTTAATTGCACCTAACAGAGGATTAATATGGAAAAAGATAAAAGACCATAACAATAGAAAAAATTGTTTAGTTGTTAGGGGGCAGTAGATATGACACCACAATTAGAGATTCAAATAATAGCAGTAATAGTTGCAATAGCTTGTTCTATTCCAGGGGTATTTTTAGTTCTTAGAAGTATGGCTATGATGTCAGATGCTATAACCCATACAATATTATTAGGAATAGTAGGAGCATATTTTATAGTATTTGATTTGAGTTCACCTGTTTTAATAATAGGTGCAGCAATAGTTGGATTACTAACAGTGTATTTGGTGGAACTTCTTAATTCAACTAAATTATTATCAGAGGATTCGGCAATAGGTGTTGTATTTCCATTACTTTTCAGCATTGCAATAATCATTATTTCAAAATATGCTAGTTCAGTTCACTTAGATACGGATTCAGTACTATTAGGAGAGTTGGCTTTTGCACCATTTAACAGAATGGTTATTGGCTCAGTTGACATTGGAGCAAAAGCAATCTATTCTATGGGAACAATATTGTTGATAAATCTAGTATTGGTAATTGTATTTTTTAAGGAATTAAAGTTGGCTACTTTTGATAAAGGGTTGGCAGCAGTTCTAGGTTTTTCACCCTTTCTGGTTCACTACGGATTGATGACTTCCGTTTCAGTTACGGCAGTAGGAGCTTTTGAAGCAGTAGGATCAATATTGGTGATTGCATTTATGGTAGGTCCACCTATATCGGCATATTTGATAACTGATAATCTTAAGAAAATGTTGGTATTAAGTGGTATAATAGGTGCTGTTAATGCTGTTGTAGGGTATCAGATAGCTGAGTTTTTTGATGTATCTATTGCAGGATGTATGGCAGCTGTTACTGGTTTAACTTTCATGTTAGTATTTGTTTTTGCACCAAAACGTGGAATAATAACTATAATGAGAAGGCGTAAGTACCAAGAGATTGATTTTGCTGCAAAAACAATGTTATTCCATGTTTATAATCACGAAGGTAATGAAAATGAATATATAGAAAATGGTATAGTAAGTATATGTAATCACTTGAATTGGCAGAAAGATTTCTTGGAACGTATTGTAATGAGATTAAAAAATAATAATTACATTATTGAGACTAATGGAATTTTTAAACTGACTGATGAAGGAAGGGAGTATACTGTCAGAAGTTATGAAGAGATTGTAGCTCAATAAATTTATAAAAAGGCTGTATTGAAGATCTTTATAAAACTAGGGGAACTAATAATTGTAAATGAACCTAGTTTCAGACTGTCGACAAAGTATTAAGCTAAAAACAGACAACAGTCGAATATTGAAACCATATATAGTGATAATCCATGCTTGTATGAGTCTCAAAAAACTGGCAAAAAGATAAGAGGTTATTATTTTAATATAAGTAAATTTTGATGATAATTTATCAGTTAGCTTAATAAATGAAAATAAGCCCATTATTCCATTAGTGAATAATAGGCTTTGTCGATAGTCTGAAACTAGTTATAATTATAAGTTCACCTAGTTTTTTAGTTTTTAGGTACAATAGAATTATACCCTTTAGAATCTTTATCTAATCCTTCATCACGTTTTTTCCAGCTTCTATTTTTTGACGTTTAAATTTAGCTCGTTTTTTTGCAGAATGAAGATTAGATGTGAGTGTTATTTTATTATTTTACATCAATAGTAATTGTATTGACTAGGTTATTCCTATATTTATTAGAATTAATAATATTAATTGTATCCTAGTTCGTCTGGAGTTTTTTCTGATTTGATTGTTTTTTGTTGAGCATGAGCATTAACAGGTAGTACAAGTAAAGCAAAAACTAGTGTTAATGATAAAATTATTTTTTTCATAGTTTCATGATTCTTTTTAATATTATAATTTTTATCAGATCTGACAATAGATATTATACCATTGATATACATTTTATCAATCAAAAATTTTATTTTCAGTATATTTTTATATATAAATATTATTATATAAGATTCATTATATCTAAAAGGTTATAGACAATTTTATTTTTAGTTATTTTAAATATAAAAACTAATTCATAAATTGGTAATATTTACAATACATATTTTAATATTAGAATAATATAATTTATGAAATATTTCATTTGTAATTATAAGCTTTGGTATACAATTATCATATATTTAGGTTTAAAGTTATTATTAGAAAATTTTAATTACCATAAATCAAGAATATCTTGCAGGAACCTACATAAATGTTTATAATAATAACAATGGTATATGAAATAGCGAGGAGGAGTAACTTGAAAAACATATTAAACAAAATAGAATATAACTCACCAGTGGTTCTCACATTTTCTTTATTAGCAACAGCAATTTTCTTTATTGATAAAATTATACCTCTTAATATTATAAATTCCTTATTTGTTTATAGAGGTGGATTTTCTTTAATAAGTTTGATTCAGATGATTTTATGGCCTTTGGGACATGCTTCTATAGATCATTTGCTAGGAAATATTACTTTAATTCTATTGATAGGACCAATGCTTGAAGAGAAATATTCTTCAAAAACAGTTTTAATACTAATTATTATAGCAACAGTAGTGATAGGATTTTTTCAAGCAATTATTTTAGGTGGTGGAATATTAGGAGCTAGTGGTATTGTATTCATGATGATAATATTAACTTCCTTCACTAATATGAAAGATGGAAAAGTTCCCCTAACATTTATTTTTATAGCTATATTATTCTTGGCTAAAGAAATATATAATGGACTATTTGTAACTAATAATATTTCAGAATTAGGTCATATATTAGGTGCTCTTGTAGGGATGGTATATATATACATAGTACAAAAAAATAAGAAGAAACAAATTATTTAATATGTTAGTTTTACATTAGAGAGAAGGCATTTAATTGAGTAAAAAATATAAATTATATGGTTTTAATAACCTGACTAAAACTCTCAATATGAATTTTTATAATATTTATTATATAGATGGTAATGAGTTAAAAGAAAAATATATAGATTATATTAATTGTAACTATAGTGCTGATAATTTAACAAAAGTACTTAGAAAAGTTACTAAAATGATTGGTGCTAATATATTAAATATTGCAAAGCAAGATTATGACCCACAAGGAGCTAGTGTCAATTTACTGATTTCAGAAGGTCAGATACCAGTTGTTAAGATTGATGATTCATGTAACAGAGGAAATGTCATACCTAATAATGGGCATGTAGTAGGACATTTAGATAAGAGTCATGTTACTGTACATACTTATCCAGAAAATAATAATAGTGATATATCTGTAGTAAGAATAGATATTGAAGTTAGTACTTGTGGTGAAATATCACCTTTAGAGGCTATCAATTACTTAATTGAAGAATTTGGTTCAGATATTATAACCCTAGATTTTAGGGTTAGAGGATTTAACAGAGATATTAACGGAAGAAAACGTTACAATGATAATAATATAAAGTCTATACAAGAGTTTATTTCAGATGATAATAAGTTATTTTGTGAGTTGGTTGATTTTAATTTACCAAAAGAAAATATATATTATACCAAAATGAGAAATGATGATTTTGAAATAGATAAACATTTATTTAACTTAAAAGAACAAGATCTACAAGATAAAAAAGTCAAATGTATAATAGAGAAAATTAAAAATGAATTGAATTCTATATTTTATGGACAAAAATAATATTAATGGGGCTTGGGGGATAATACATTTTTAGATGTATTATCCCCAAGCCCCATATTCATTCATTAAGATTATATATTACTATTTACCAAGTTTAGCTTTTAGTGCAGCAAGTTCATCCATTACCTCAGAATCTGAATTTTCAAGTTCTGCAAATTGACTGTCTAAATCATCATTAGCCATATAGCTATTTAATTCTGTAGCTGCTTCAGCTTCACTTTCAATTGTATCTACTTTTTCACTGATTCTAGAAAAAGTATCAAATACACTTGTATCATTAACACTTGACATAGTTTTTTGGATAGATTTTTGAGCTTCAGCTCGTTTTGTTCTGGCGATCAATAAGCCTTTTTTACGTTTTGCTTCTTCTATTTTATTACTAAGGTCTCTAAGTCCTGCTTTCAAATTATCAGTTGCATTTTTTTGAGCCTGCCATTGTTGGCGATATTGTTCAGCAAGGTTATCATATTCTTGCTTTCTGTTAAGAGCTTGTAATGCTAGAGCATCATTACCATTAGCAACAGCTAATTCAGCTTTTTTAGCCCATTGAGCAGCTTTTGCAACTTCTTCATCTAAAGATTTCTTGAGTTTTTTCTCATCAGCTATAGCTGACGCAACAGCTCCTTTTGATTTGTTATACTGTTCACCCATATCAATAATCAATTGATTCAACATTTTTTCAGGATCTTCAGCTTTTGAAATAAGATCATTAACATTTGATTTAAATACTGTACTTATACGATTAAATATACCCATTATAAGTTACCTCCTTTAGATATTTTTAGGTTATAGTGTTATAGTCATTAATTTGAAAATTTAGCTAATAAATCATAGTGTTGTATTAGAGCTAGACCTATACTGTCTATTGTTGATTGAAATTCATTCTGGTCAAGATTTTCTGCCTGTAAAGTATCTATTATTACTAGGCTGTCATTTTCAATAGCGTAAGCTCCGTGAACTAAATCATTAGCATTCAATTCTAAGACTGTTCTGTAGAATTCTTCTTTATTCGTCTTTGGTAACTCCATGATTTTTACTCTAAATAAAACTATTGGTTCTACTAATTTTACTACGATATTATCTATATGAGATAAATCATCTTCTAATTTCCATGTGCTTTCATCTAACTCTTCAAAAACTAAATTCATGTCTAGCATGAAACTTTCAATTCTTTGTTTTATATCCATTGTAATAACCTCCTTATGTATTATTGGTTCTAAATATTAAGTAGTATACTCATTAAATATTATAAATAAGTTAACTCTATATATTATATACATTATAACATATAAATTTCAATAGTAACTTATCAATAAAGACATATTTTAAGCAAAATAATACAAGTTTTGCAATATAACTTTTATAATAATAAAATATGTGATAATATAGACTAGATGTAATTAAGGAGGTGAATATTAATGGGATTTATTGATAGAATTAAAAATATATCACGAGCCAACAAAACTGCCAAGATGGAAAAGGAAAGTACTGAAATCACAGTTTTTAATATGAGGGTTGGTGATATAGTTTCTATTGAAGAAGTTGATTATGAAGTAAAAGGTATATTGAAGTTCAATGATCATGGATGGAGATGGACAGAGTACAAATTAAAAGATTCTAGAAAAAACTACTGGTTAAGTGTAGAAGAAGATGACGGTGTGGAAATATGTTTTTATAAGGAAGTAGTTGCTATAATCACTGACGCTCCAAGAGTATACGAATATAAGGGAGTTACATATTATATGCAAGAAGGTAGCGATGCCAAAGTTGAATATGTAGAAGGTAAAGTAAATGCTGTAAAAGGTGAAGAAGTTGATTACTATGAGTATTGTGATGAAGATGGAGAAAATCTTCTTTCTCTAGAGATATGGAATGGTGAAGTAGAAATGGCAGTTGGTAGAGAAATTGAAGATTACAATGTTGTAATTTATCCAAGAAGTTAGTCTTGTTAATAGTATAGGAAGGAGGGAGATTGCATGAGCAAAGGTATAAAGATATTTCTGGGTATTCTTGTGTGTATATTGATTATTGGGACAATCAGTTCATTGGGTTCCCATAAATCTATAACGAAAAAGCTAGATAATAATTCTAATTTTGAGTATTCCACTAGCTTAACAAGTAATTATGATAAATCAGATAAAGCAAAGGTTTATTCATCGGATATGAGTGTAAAAGAAACTGCGTTGTATCTAATTAATGAAGACAGACCTGAAGATTATACTGATTTAGATAATGAAGAAGCTATACAATTAACATATGATGATTATTATATATTAATCTATCAAAGTGAAGATGGAAAGACATATACACAGATATCATCAAGAAAGTACATACATAATAATGGATATTACGGGCTGTATAGACCATATAGAAATAACATTATATTATTCTACGATACTGGTTATACTTCAAGTAGATATTATACTAAGGATAATCATCGTTATGGAAATGGATATAGTAAACCAGCTAATAATGTGAATACTACATCAACTAAAAGTCAAACTACCACTAATAAAACTGATCCTAGTTCAACCAAGATCAAAACAGATAAAAATGCATCTAGTAAAATTAGGACAAATAATTCTAAACCAAATTCATCCAGTAAGACAACAAATAGTAATACAACATCAAAAAGTAGTTCAACTAGTAAAAGCTCTTCAACAAGTAGCTCAACTAGTAATAGTAGTTCATCAAGAACAAAATCTGTCCGTTCAGGAAGTGTAGGTTCCAAATCAAGATTAGGTGGAGGAACAAGTTTCGGTAAATAAATTAAACATGTGAAGAAAGGAGAGACAATAATGGATTTCTTAAATAATGAATTTGTAGCGACTATTATTTATGCTATTCTAGCACTAGTATTAATGTTTGTAGGATATAAAGTATTTGATATGATTACACCTTATAATTTCGCTGAAGAGATTAAGGAAAAAAATCCTGCTGTGGGAGCAGTAATAGCTGGAATTTTTATTGCAGTAGCAATAATCATAAAAGCTGCTATAGCATAAGTTATCTAATACATATAGAACAATATGAATTTTTAATTAATAATTAAAGGAGGTATGAAAAATGAATCCTATCATTTCTAGTATTATATATTTTGCAATAGGTATGTTTTTCTGTGCAATAGGATATAAAGTGTTTGATATAATTACACCATTTGATTTGAATAAAGAGATTGATGATCACAATGTTGCTGCAGGTTTAGCTGTAGCAGGAATATTTATTGGAGTGGCAATAGTTGTAAGTGCTGCAATAATATAAGGTTTTATAGCTTTGTGAAAAGTTATGGAGGTTAATATGGCAAAGGAAAATAGCATTAAAAAAAATATGAGTAATGGAAAAATTAATGCTGCCCCTCTAATGTTTGCTGTTTTTATTATAGCTATATGTGGAATAATATATGAACTGATTATTGGTGCAATCAGTTCATATTTATTGGGAGATAGTGTTAAGCAGTATTCTATTACTATAGGATTATATATGAGTGCTATGGGTATAGGATCATATATAACTAAGAAGTTCAAGCGTAACTTATTTGATGTTTTTGTAATCATTGAGTTAACAATAGGTCTAGTAGGTGGTATATCGGCAGTGTTGTTATTTGCTGCATATGGGTATACCAAAGTATATATGCCTGTTATGTATATGACAATAATTACAATTGGTATTTTAGTAGGATTAGAGATCCCTATACTAACCCGTATCATTGAAGAAAAAGAAAACAATCTTAGAATGACACTTGCTAATGTACTTAGTTTTGATTATATTGGTGCACTAATAGGTTCCGTTGCATTTCCCTTGGTTCTATTACCACATCTAGGGTATATAAAAACTGCTTTTCTAGTAGGTTTTATCAATATAGTAGTAGCTAATATTATTATATATAAGTATAGCGAGCATATTAAGAGAATTGATATACTTAAAGTTATAGCTGGATTATTTGTACTAATTATTATTGTAGGGTTTATAACAGCTGATTCGACTGCAAATAGAATTGAAGATAGTTTTTATAGAGATCAAATCATATATAGAAAGCAAACCAAGCATCAGAGAATAGTTGTAACAAAACATCGTGAGGACCTACGTTTGTTTCTCAATGGAAATGTGCAATTCAGTTCACAGGATGAATATAGATACCATGAATCTCTAATTCATCCTGCAATGAGCCTTGCAAAAGAACGTAAAGAAATCTTGATCCTTGGTGGCGGTGATGGTTTAGCTGCTAGGGAGATTCTGAAATATAATGGTGTTAAAAGAATTACTCTAGTTGATTTAGATAAAGAAGTAGTAGATTTTTGTAAGACCAATCCCTTAGTAAAATCATTGAACAATAAATCATTGGATAATGATAAAGTAAATGTCATTAATCAGGATGCTTACAAGTTTCTTGAAACAACAAACAATAAATATGATGTTGTCATTGTGGATCTACCAGATCCTAACAATGAAGCTTTAAATAAATTATATACTAATCTATTCTACAGACTAATATATAGTAGATTAGATGATGGAGGTATGATTGCTATTCAGTCAACAAGTCCTTATTATGCTGAAGAAGCTTATTGGTGCATTCGTAAAACTGTTGAGTCTGAAGGATTATATACTACTGGATATCATTTGTATGTTCCTTCTTTTGGAGATTGGGGATTTACTTTAGCTTCGAATCAGGAATTTGATAAAGATGATATTAATCTATCAGTCCCAACTAAGTATCTAAATGATGATATGGTAAAAGCTTTATTTGTTTTTGGGGATGATGAGAAAAAATCTAAAGATAAAGTAGAGATAAACAGCCTCACCAATCCTGTTTTATTTGGATATTATCAAAAAGCATGGGACAGTTATTAATAAGATATAGGAGACGATGAAATGATATCAGTATTAATAAATGCAATTAAGGTTCTTCATATATCAATGGAAAAAAGCAAGATATATAAATTGATAGGAATTTTTTTAGTCGCATTATTTGTTTGTTCAACGGCATTTTATATTTTTGAAAGTAAGGCTAATGCTAATTTAAGCTATGGTGATTCTTTATGGTGGGGATTTGTTACAACCACAACGGTTGGATATGGTGATTACTTTCCTATAACTGTTCTTGGACGTTTATTCGGCATAGCTTTAATGTTAATAGGTATTAGTACATTTGGTTTTGTAACAGCAGCTATTGCATCGATTTTTATAGATAATAAAATGAAAGAAGGTATGGGACTTATGGACATCAAGTTTGAAAATCATATCGTACTCATTGGTTGGAATAAAAAAAGTGAAACTATGTTAAAGGAATTAGTTGAAGATAGTCAAGAACGTAAAATAGTTATAGTTTCTGATGTTGAAAGATTGAATCTCCCATATAAAAACACCTATTTTGTTCATGGAGATCCTACTATAGATGAGACACTTATAAGAGCAAATATTGCTTATGCAGATATTGTTATGGTTGTAGCTGATGAGAATTTGATGATTAATGATGGAATGGCAGATGCCAAATCAGTTCTTGTATGTCTAGCTGTTGATAAATTCAATACAAATATTCATCTAATAGCAGAAGTCCTTAATGAAGAGAATATACCTCATTTTGAAAGAGCTAATGTAAATGATATTATTGTCAGTAACCAAATGAGCAGCCGAGTTATGGTTAGGAGTGCAGTCTATAAGAATGTAAGTTCTGTATTAAAAGAATTATTGACTAACTCTTACGGTAATGAATTGTATGAATGTAAAGTTAAAGAAGATGATATCGGAATATCGTTCAAAGAATTATCAATGAAATATATTAATGACTATAATACAATTGTAGTTGGTATCGCTAATGAAAAAGTATCTTTAAATCCAGATAAAGACAGGAAAATAAAAAAAGATGATGTTATCATATACATATCTAATGAAAAGTTGTAAAAGGTACAAGTCATAAAAACAGATTTTATGACTTGTACCTTTTATTTTATGCCTCTAACTTACAGAATCAATTTGTGATAATCTACAAATACTAAATAAGATTTGTAATGATATTATAGCTGTGGCTTTTATCAGTTCTGTTGTACTTGCTTCAATAGCACTTATCATGCCATTAGTAATTTTTATTATAGCCTTGTCAGTGATGTTTTCAGCGGGT
The DNA here is from genome assembly GCF_025211055.1 of Vallitalea sp. Classification (GTDB taxonomy): domain Bacteria; phylum Bacillota; class Clostridia; order Lachnospirales; family Vallitaleaceae; genus Vallitalea. The sequence continues at coordinate 69,900 of NZ_JAOARO010000051.1, forward strand.
TTAGGTTCTTATATAGTATGTTACGCCAGCTACTTATAAATAAAGTGCTATATGGTTTGATAGTATTGTAACTTTTCTAGTAAATATGTATAATTATAAGGATGATTAATATGTTATAACGTTATATGACAAGAGGGGAGTTATAAATGATAAGAAATGTTTTTAGTAAGATTATTGGAGTTATATTAATTATGGGTATAATTGCTGGGGCAGTTGTATTGGTTATTCATGGTTTTGGTAATGATACTAGTGCTGTTAGTAATAATATAAGAGAGAATAATGAATTAAATGATAAGTCATTAATTGATGAAAGTGTTGATGAAAATATTGGCAAGATTTTAACTAATACAGTTAAAAAAGAGTTAAGTGAAACATCATTAAAATTGGATTTGGATTTAGATAATGATGACAATATTGATTATGTTCTTATGTTTGATGGTGGTAGTGGAGATAAGATAGAACCTACTGTTTCTAGTGGAAAGTGTATAGAGCATAAGTATATGAATGAGTATGAATATGAAGTAAATTTATCCAGTGATTATGGTAAGGTATTATTAACTTTCCATGAAGTATTTGATAGTGGGATGATATATTATGTAGAGTATATTCCTAACAGTAGTTCAAGTAAAGCACTATCTTTTAGTGTAGAAGCAGGTAAGTCAGATAGCTATAATATTTTTGAAGGATATTATGAAGATAAGACTTTAAAGTTTGATGATAAAGATGTGATATCAAGTACAGTTCTTTCAAATATAATTAATTTTATTGATGGAGAGAATAGTCATATTAAACTGGGAAGAGTATTTCATGAGAAAAAGCTGGGAAGAAGTGTAAAAACTGTTAGTGAAATAGAACAAAATATCAATATGGTCATTGATGATGAAACAACCTATAGATATGAATTACCTGTTAAAAAAGGTTATTCAACAAAAGTAGAAGGAGTTCTATCATTAAAGAAGCTAATTATTGATAAGAAAGTCAAATTTAATATTGACACATTGATTGCAATGGATTTGGCTAATATAAAATATATATGGACTGATGGTGTATATTATGATAATCCTAGTACTTATAGACCTACTGCTAAAAATGATTTTTTTAGAGCACCTTGTGCAACACATATGAGAGCTTGTTATTGGGTATTGGATCAAGGAAGTATTTTTACAACTTATGGAATAAGTCTAATGTATAGTTATGCCAAGTTATATAATGATAAGAATTACATTCCTACTGAACCAAGGTCAAATTGGATATATGAAGAATATGGTATAAACGAGTACTTTTATGATACAAGATTCAATACAGATACTGTAAGTAGTTTTTTACATATGCAGGAAGTATATCCTGATGAAGAAATCAAGAGAGTATTAGATAATTATTTTAAGTTTTATACTGATTTTGTTGATGCTAATAGTTTTTATGTTGATGAAAATATTTTTGTAGCTGACTATATGGATTATAATGGTAACATTAAGATGCCTCATTGCTCATTGAACCACATGCTTTCAGAAATGACGGTATTATATCGATATTATTTATTATATGATGATAAAGAAATGTTGGAGTTGGCAGAGAAATTCTTACAGAGTATATTGAATACAAAAGATGGTTGGATAAAGAATAATGGAGATTTATATTATTGTATTACAGAAGAGGGTAAGTATAAGATAGATGATTATCCCTTAGTGACATATAATGATCTTAAAAGGGCAGAATACTATCTGAAAAAGATATATGGAGAAGCGCCACAGGAATACCAAGATATATTGGATTCAAAAGAAAAGTGGGCTAAGGAAAAAGGGTATCTAAAATAAAATATACAAAAAATAATTCTTAGTAATATTATTTAACCATTTCACTTATTTATAGTAAAATGGTTAAATTTATGTTAGAAAAGGTTGACTAAATTAGTATCATATGATAAAGTATAGTTGTTCCAAACGTTTGGTACAAATTTGGACAACGGAGGTGATAGACATGAACAAAGTACTTTATTTTGATTGTTTAGGTGGTCTAAGCGGCGATATGACATTAGGAGCACTTGTTGATTTGGGTGTTGATAAAGATATTCTAATTGGAGAATTGAATAAGCTTGGTGTTGAGGGATTCAGCCTTGATATTAATAAAAAAAGAAAAGATGGAATTAGTGCGACAGATGTTTATGTACATATTGATGAAAATATAGTCTATCCAAAAAGGAATTTAAATGATATTATTAATATTATAAATGATAGTTCAATTAGTGTAAGAGCGAAAGAAATCAGTAAATCAATATTTATCTTAGTTGCTGAGAGTGAAGCAAAGGTTCATGGGCAGCCTATAGGAGATATTTTCTTCCATGAAATAGGTGCATTGGATTCTATGGTAGATATAATTGGAGCTTCAATTTGTATTGATTTACTTGATATTAATAAAATATATGCATCTCCTATTCATTTAGGTACTGGATTCATAGAATGTGCAAATGGTATTATACCAATACCTGCCCCAGCTACAATGGAAGTATTGAGAGATGTGCCAGTGTATCAGACTAATATAAAAACTGAATTAGTAACACCAACTGGTGCTGCTATTATTAAAACCATAGCAGAAGATTTTATTTCAATGCCTAAAATGACCATTAGAAAGATTGGTTATGGTTCAGGTAAAAAGAAATTACCTATAAAGAATTTACTAAGAGTCTTAATAGGAGAAGAGGTGGTTAATTGAAGATAGCTGTAGTTGATGGACAGGGCGGCGGCATTGGGAAGATTATTATTGATAAGTTAAAAAATAATATTGATAAAACTCATGAATTAATTGCACTTGGAACGAATTCAACTGCAACTACTGGTATGATAAAAGCTGGAGCGAACTCCGGTGCTACTGGTGAAAATGCTATAAAAGTAATGAGTAAAAGAGTTGATATTATTTTAGGACCACTTGCAATCATGGTGCCTGATTCTATGATGGGTGAAATAACAACTGAAATTGCCTTATCAATTTCATCCAGCGAAGCAAAAAAAATACTTTTACCCTTTAATAAGTGCAATATGGTTATTGCAGGAGTACAAGGTAAAAAATTAAATAAAATTATTGAAGAATTAGTGCAAGAAGTACTAAGATATATTTAAACACCAAGAAGGTTGTTATACTTTTTTGGTGTTTATTTTTGTTTAATAGAGAGTAATGATAAATATCACATATAACTTGGAAGGAGAATTTTTATGAAGAGCAAACAATTAGTTTATACAGCATTATTTGCAGCTTTAGGGGTTATATTACCTCAGATGTTTCATGTTTTTGGAAGTGTTTCTGGTAGAGTTTTGTTACCTATGCATATACCTGTTTTATTAGCTGGATTCGTATGTGGACCTATCAGCGGGTTGCTTGTTGGATTAATATCTGTACTGGTCAGTCATGTTTTCACAGGAATGCCACCTGTACCAATTTTATTTTTTATGATTGCGGAGTTACCTGTATATGGATTGATGGCAGGTCTATTATTTAATAAATTCAGATTGAACATGATATTATCATTGATTTTAGCAATGGTAGCAGGTAGAATAGTTGTTGGAATAATGATTATATGTGCAACAAGTTTATTTGGTATAACCCTTCCACCATTTATTAATGTAGTTGGGATGACAATAGCAGGTTTACCAGGCATAGCCTTACAGATAGTTGTTATTCCATCAGTGATGCTTATAATGAAGAAAGTAGGATATCAATATGCAACAGCTTAATAGTAATACATTAAATGAAAACAATTACACATGTATTGTGAAAAATAGTGATGAAGTGGTATTTACTTCAACTGAAAGAGGAGTGAAACCTTTATTAGATTATATTGATGAAAATCATGAATATATGGATATTACGGTTATTGATAGGATTATAGGTAAAGGTGCCATGTGTTTAGCTATAAAAAGTAAAGCTAAGAAAATAATTACTCCTATAATCAGTAAAAAAGCATTAGAATTAGCCAATAAATATAATGTTTATGTAGAATATAAGGACGTTGTTCCAGGAATAATTAACCGTACAGGTACAGGTACTTGTCCAATTGAGAATGCAGTTTCTAACATTGAGGATATTGAAGAGGCTTATAATATCATTTTGGAGACATTGAAGGAACTAGCTAAGAATTAATATATATTAAGCTTTGCATATAAAACCATAGGCCATATTTTATATACAAAGCTTTTTTTATCTTATACAGAAATCAGGCGTAGCCTCTTTTCTTGTAGAATAATGGATTTATTTAATATTATTATAATCTGATCTGGCAGCATAAAAACAATCAATATTTTTAAGGGGGATTTTAACAGGTTCAAACTCTTTGCCAGTATACATTACACCAGTAATACAATCTTTTTTACATTCTTTGAGACGAAACATATGAGTGAACCCCATCTTTGATTTTATCATGACCATTTTATCTTGGTAATTCTTAAGATTCATTTTATCCATGATTTTCTTGAAAGGCATTTCGTTATAGTATATATCCTTATTATCCATATATCCTCCATAGAATTATACTCATAACTAATATATGAGTTGAAAGTAAGATAGTATACGTATTGTTTTTCGTATGTAAATAATTTGCTTGTTTAAAAGATGAAATAATTATATAATATAATTAAAGTTAAGGACTATTATGTGATTTGTTGTGAATTTGATAAATTTCATGATGACTTTTATAATATCATTATAAAACACTGACTTGTATTTGCTATAATTTATGACATCAATAGAGTATTACGTAAAGATAATATATTCTTTGGGAGGTTCTATTATGGAAGGTTATACAAGGGAAGTAAAAAATCAAATCAGTAGTTTAGTGGATCAAGATGGAAAATTTCAATTTGGAACATACAATAAACCAATCAAAAAATTAAATATGTTAGATGCTAAGAAACCATTAGGATTTCCATTTGGTAAGCATTTCAAAAATCTAAGATTAAAGGAATGGGAAGCATTTCAAGCAGGGAATCAGGATGTTTTTATGCTTGGAGCTGTTTATAATACTAAAACTTCTGCTCTTAATCAATTATCTATCTATGATAAAAGAAATAATAAACTCTATAATTATAGAAAATACTGTATTCCATGGAAACAAATATTAAGTACAAGCATGTATCAGAGTGAAAGTAAATATATATCAAAATATTTTATGATGGCAATATATAACAATCTTGAAGAAGGTAAGATTAACATAATTGTGAAAATAAGAAGTAAGAATGAATTGCCAAATATAAAACTTAATATCACCGCTTTTCATTTAACAGAACCTATTGTTATTTGTCAACCTTTTGATACTAATAGAGGGCTATATTCTCATAAAGCACTAATGAATATGGAGGGAACTCTCTATCTTGGAAAGGAGAAAATACTCTTTGATAAGAATACAGCTTTTACTATCATTGATGACCACAAAGGATATTATCCAAATAGTGTAAAATATGACTGGGTTACAGGATGTATTAATAACAAAGATACAGGACTTATAGGGTTTAATCTAACAGATAATCAAATCAAGGATCATGAAAAATATAATGAGAATTGTTTGTGGATGAATGGTAATATGCAGGTACTACCACCAATCAAATTTAAAAGATTAGTTAAAGATGATAAAGAAGTGTGGAAAATAAGGGATGAGTATGGTATGGTAAATATATTATTTTATCCATTAGCCAAACTTAAGCTGAAATTTAATTATGGTATCATTTATTCAGATTATGAAGGTCCTATGGGAACATTTCGAGGATACATCAAGGATAAAAATGGTAATAAAATTATACTTGATAAGTTCTTTGGTATGGGTGAAAAGAAAAGATATAGGGTTTAATGCGATAGATATTTAAGCAATAATAAAAAGGCTATTATACAGCCTTTTTATTATTAGAATCTATTAAACAACAGATTCTAAGTTTTTTATAGAGTTATGTAGGGCATCAATACTACTGGAATGACATCTTAAAACGGGGATGTTTTTCTTTTTAGCTTCTTTGTTAGCAATCTTAACCATTTTATGTGAAACTGTACTAGTAAATATAAGTAAAGCATCTGGAGTTCCAATACTCTTACTTAATCCACCTGACATTTGGGTAAATACTTTTAACTTGTGTCCAGCATTCTTACAGACTGTTTTATATTCTCTATGCATACGGTCGTGGCCACCAATTAATACTATACTCATAATAATCACCTTTTTAACTTATTTTCTTATATTATACTAAAAATGATAATGATTGTCAATATCAAATTTTAATTTATCAGAAAAACCCCTCTTGATTTTCGCTCTCAAGAGAGGTTTTACATTATATATAAGGTTGTAAGCTAGTTAATAAATTGATTAAATATTTTTGGCAGTTGTACCATAGAATGCTGCTTTATATATTTCTTTTACATCTTCTGCACTTGATTGTCTTGGGTTAGTAAGGGTACATGGGTCAGCAAAAGCGTTTTTACTCATTCTATCTAAAACTTCATTGAATTTTTCTTCTGTTATTTCAACTTCTGTAACTTCTTTTAGAGTAGTTGGGATACCAACTTTTTTGTTTAATTCTTTTAATTCAGTTACTAAGTCCTTAATTTCAAGTTGTTTTTCAATCTCAGCAAATTTATCTGTAGCTTTCATATTGTATTCTACAATGTATGGTAATAAGATAGCGTTAGCTAAACCATGAGTAATACCAAGTTCTCCACCAATTTTGTGAGCTAAACTATGAACAAGTCCTAGTGAAGCGTTTGTAAATGCCATACCAGCTAGAGTAGAAGCATTGTGCATATCTTCTCTTGCTTTCATGTTACTACCATCAGCATAAGCTACTGGAATTTGTTTGAACACTAATTTAATTGCTTCCATAGCAAGTGGATCTGTATAGCTAGTTGCAGCTGTTGAGACATAAGCTTCAATTGCATGTGTCATAACATCCATACCTGTATTAGCTGTAATATGAGCAGGCATTTTTGCAGGAAGTGCTGCATCTAATAATGCAATATCAGGTGTTATTTCATAAGATACTAATGGATATTTAATATGATTTTCTGTATCAGTAATTACTGAGAAAGCAGTAATTTCTGAAGCAGTACCACTAGTTGAAGGAATAGCTAAAAATTTAGCTTGTGTTCTAAGTCTTGGGAATTTACCTGCAACTAAGTCTTCGAATTTTGTTTCTGGATATTCATAGTAAACCCACATAATCTTTGCAGCGTCAAGAGCAGAACCACCACCGATTGCAATAATCCAATCTGGTTTGAATTCAGCCATTTCTTTTCCACCTCTAACTACAGTATCAATAGATGGATTAGGTTCAACACCATCAACTATAGATACTTCCATACCAGCTTTTTCTAATTGCTTTTTAGCTTCATCTAAGAAACCAAATCTTTTCATTGAACTACCACCTGTAACAAGTGTAGCTTTTTTACCTTCTAAAGTTGATAAATATTCTAATGCACCTTCACCAAATACGATATCTTTTGGAACTCTGAACCATTGTAAACTCATTATAATTTCCTCCTTATATTTAATTGTTTTTTAATTTATTATCTATTGCAGCAGCAGCTTTTTTTCCAGCACCCATGGCTAGTATAACTGTTGCTGCACCTGTAACAGCATCACCACCAGCATAAACATTTTCTTTACTGGTTTCCATTGTTTCTTCTTCAACAATTAATCCGCCCCAAGACTGAGTATCAAGTCCTTCAGTTGTTTGTCTGATAAGTGGGTTAGGGGTTTGACCTATTGCTACTATAACTGTTTCAACATCAATTACAAAATCACTATTTTCTATTGGACATGGTCTTCTTCTTCCAGACGCATCTGGCTCACCAAGTTCCATCTCTATACAATTAATACCAGTAACATACCCATTTTCACCAATTATCTTAGTTGGATTTGTTAAAAGCTTGAATATGATTTCTTCTTCTTTTGCGTGATGAACTTCTTCTAATCTTGCAGGAAGTTCGTTTTCACTTCTTCTATAGATTATATATACATTCTCTGCACCTAGTCTTTTTGCTGTTCTAGCTGCATCCATAGCAACATTACCGCCACCAATGACTGCAACACTATTACCAACTTTGATAGGTGTTGGAGAATCTTTTTCATAGGCTTTCATCAGATTAACTCTAGTTAGATATTCATTGGCAGAGTAGACTCCATTAAGATTTTCACCTTCAATATTCATGAATCTTGGTAGACCAGCACCACTACCGATAAAAACAGCTTTGTAATCTTCTTCAAGTAATTCATCTATTGTGATAGAACGACCAACAAGTACATTAGTCTTAATATTTACACCTAATTTTTTTATAGTTTCAATTTCATTACTAACTAATTTTTTAGGAAGTCTGAATTCAGGAATACCGTAAGATAATACTCCTCCTGTTTTGTGTAGAGCTTCAAATAATGTAATGTCATAACCCTTTTTAGCTAAATCGGATGCACATGAAAGTCCAGAAGGACCAGCACCTACAACAGCTACTTTGATGTTGCTTTTTTCAATGTCTACAGATTCATTAGCGGTTGTATTTTGCATATGATAATCTGCTACAAATCTTTCTAAACGACCAATTGCTACTGGTTCACCTTTTATACCTCTTATGCATTTACCTTCACATTGATTTTCTTGTGGACAGACTCTTCCGCAGATAGCAGGTAGTGAGTTTTCAGTAGTGATTATTTTATAAGCTTCTTCGAATTCACCACGGCTTACCGCATTAATGAATTCTGGAATTGGTACATTAACAGGACATCCGCTTACACATGGTTTGTGTTTGCATTGTAAACATCTTCTTGCTTCTTGGATTGCTTCTTCTTCTGTGTAACCGAGAACTACTTCTTTGAAGTTTTTATTTCTGACTAAAGGTTCTTGTTCACTAATGGGTGTTTTTGTTAGTGATTTATTAATCATTTCTAGTCCTCCAATCCTAGTCTACATACGTGCTCTTTTTCTTCTTCTTTATATATACCTTGACGTCTCATGGCCTCATCAAAATCAACTTGGTGACCATCAAAATCAGGACCATCAACACATGCAAATTTTGTTTCGCCACCTACAGTTACACGACATCCGCCACACATACCTGTACCATCAATCATAATAGGATTCAAGGAAACATTTGTTTTGATATCATGTTTCTTTGTTATTTCACAAACGGCTTTCATCATGATTAAAGGTCCAATTGAAATAACCAAATCATATTTTTCGCCATTTTCTATTAGTTCATTAAGTTTATCTGTTACAAAACCCTTGATTCCTTTTGAACCATCGTTTGTAGCATAATAAACGTTATCACTTATGTATTCCATTTCATTTTCTAGAATTATGAATTCTTCACTTCTGCCACCAAGTATAGTATCTACTTTTACACCTAATTCCTTCATTTTTTTCAACTGAGGATAAAGTGGAGCAATACCAACACCGCCACCAATACCTAAAACTCTTTTTACTTTATGAAGAGGTGCTTCTTGACCTAGAGGACCAACAAAGTCTTCTATAGAATCTCCTTCTTTTTTTAGACTTAATTTCTTAGTTGAATATCCTACAACTTGATATACAATAGTTACTGTTTCTTTTTTTCTATCATAATCGGCTATAGTTAGAGGAATTCGTTCACCTTCTTCATCAACCCTTAGAATGATGAATTGACCAGGTTCGCATTTTCTTGCGACATATGGTGCATGGATTTCCATAAGTTCAACTAAATCATTTAACTTACTTTTAGCTAAGATTTTGTACATTCTGACACCTCGTTATAATATTGTGATTGTTAATAATTAGACATTTAGTTTTCATTCCTTCTAAATTACTTCAAAAAAATGGCGGGATACTAGCATTGACATTCTTCTAAGTTTTAGTTATCATGTACTTAATGCACTTATGAGAAACATTATAATATGAAATTTTAAAAAAAACTAACATTAAATTTTAAAAAGTAGTACTTTTTTGACTGATATTGACAAAATATTAACAAAGGTAGGTGAAGATATGTTGAATCTCTTTGATAAAAAACTAGAAAAACTTGATGGTTTTGAGACAGATTATGTAAAAATACTATATTATGATTTACCAAAGAATTTTTCTGGTGAATATAAAACATATAATTATTCTCGCTTTTGTACAATTCTAAGTGGAAGAAAGCATGTAACATTAAATAATAATAGAAAATTCATGTATACAAATGATAACTATCTATTATTACCTTCTAATTCAAAAGTGCATATGGATATACATACAGATACAAAAGCATTGGTATTCGAATTAAATGATGAACTAGTAAACAATGTACTAAATAAGGTGAATATAGAAGATAATATAAAGGAAGAGGTCAAAACAGATAACAACTATTTCTTAGGGCAAAATAAATATAATATATTAGAAGACATTAATAATATATTTGCTGCATCTAAGAGTAAAGATAGCAATAATGAATTTTTGATTGACTTATATGCTCAAAAATTAGTATTTGATTTGATAAAGAATAAGTCCACATATCAAATACTTAATAAAAACAGCTCTCATCCAATAAATATTGCGGTAAAGTATATTAATGAGAATATTGAAGAAATGATTAATATAAAAGAGCTAGCAAAAGATTTGCATATGTCAGAATCAAATTTCTCACATCTATTCAAGAAAGTCGTTGGTATTAAACCAGTTGAATACATTAAGAATAAAAAATTAGAGTTAGCATTAGAATTTCTAAGAAATGAAAGTGTAACAGATGTAGCTTTTAATCTGGGATATGCTAATATTTCATATTTTATAAGGCTTTTTAAAGATAAGTATAATATGACACCTAAACAATATAAATTAACTTATTTTGAAAAAATATAATAAAAATTTACTATCTGTAATATTATATGGATGATAAAATAAAATATTTTTGTCATTATCATTGACGGATTATAAATAATATCTTATTATGAATGTGTAACACAACAATAGAAGAATACTTTGAATTGGCAAAGTATTAATAAATATATGAGGAGTGAAATTTCATGCCAGTAGTTGATTACAAAAATTATTGTAAAATGCTTGATAGGGCCTTAGAAAATAAGTTTGCTTATCCAGCAGTAAATGTTTCAAATGTTGAAACAGCTAACGCAGTTTTAGAGGCGTTCGCTAAGGCGAAATCAGATGGGATTATTCAGGTATCCATAGGTGGAGGAAAGCATGCATCAGGTATGGTTGCCAATAGTGCAATTGGTGCTATATCACTTGCTAATCATATTCATCTCATGGCTGAAAAATATGATATTAACATTGCTTTACACACAGACCATTGTACAGCGGCTAATGTTGAGCCATTTATGAAACCTCTTATTGAAGAGACTAAGAGAAGAAGAGCACAAGGGTTACCTAATCTATTTAATAGCCATATGTTTGATGGTTCTGATATCCCACTAGAAGAAAATATCAAAATATCTAAAGAACTTATGGCTCTATGTGCAGAGAATGAGATTATATTAGAAGTTGAAGCTGGTGTAGTTGGTGGAGAAGAAGATGGAGTTAATAACGAAGATGTAGCAGCAGATAAATTATTTACAACTCCAGAAGATATGCTTATGTTTGAAGAAGCGTTAAAAGATGTTGGTGATCGTTATATGTTAGCTGCAACATTTGGTAACGTACATGGTGTATACAAGCCAGGTAATGTTAAGTTAAAGCCAATCATATTAAAAGAAGGTCAAGATGCATTAAAAGCTAAACATGGAGAAGATGCTAACTACTATTTAGTATTCCACGGTGGTTCAGGATCAACAAAAGAAGAAATCGAAGAAACACTTGAATATGGTGTAATCAAAATGAATATTGATACAGATACTCAATATGCATTTACTAGACCTGTAGTTGAACATATGTTTAAGCATTATGATGAAGTACTTAAGGTTGAGGGTGAAGTAGGGAATAAAAAAGCATATGACCCAAGAGCATATTTAAAGAAAGCTCAAACAGGTATGGCTGAAAGAGTTATTGAAGCTTGTAACGTTTTGAGATCAAGCGGTCAAACTATGGGTAGACAATAATATAATAGAAAATATAGCTTACCTTATAATAATAAGATGAGCTATATTTTTTTGCTGTAAAATAATATAGTTAATTATTTTATTATGTTAATGATAAAACAGAAAAATTTTTAAAATTAATATTGTAAAGAGTAAATTTATGTTATAATAATTAATCATATAATAGCTACTAATTAAAAAATTGATAAGAGATAAGAAAGGATAAATAATAATGAAGAATTTGAGTAAAATATTGTGTTTGATGCTGACACTAGTACTAGTTACTGCTTTATTTGCGGGGTGTAAATCCAATAAGAAGAAAGACGTTGAGGATGATGTATATACACAGGGACAAGAAAATAATGAAGAAGCTAATGAAGATAAAGAATCAGTAGATAATAAAGAAGAAAACGAAGCTGAATCCTCAGATGAAACAAGTTTAAAAGATACAACTATAAGAGTTGCTACCTTAAAAGGACCTACAGGAATGGGTATGGTAAAACTAATGGAAGATATAACTACAGGTGAATCAGATGTTAATTGCGAATTTACTATAACTGGTGCACCAGACGAATTGGTAGGTAAAATTGTTAATAAAGAAGTAGATTTTGCATGCTTACCAACAAACTTAGCTTCTGTTTTATATAATAAAACAAAAGGTGGTATGAAACTTGCAGCAGTTAATACACTTGGTGTACTATACATTATGGAAGTAGGTAATGAGATTAATAATATCAATGACCTTAAGGGGAAAGAAATCTATGCAAGTGGAAAAGGATCAGTTCCAGATTATATATTACAATATGTATTGAAGGAAAACTCTATAGACCCTGAAAAAGATGTAGATATTAATTTTTCTATGCAACATGCAGAAGTTGCTACGACTGTAATATCAGGAGATAACAAAATAGCTTTATTACCACAACCATTTGTAACTACTGTATTAATGAAAAACAAAGATGCTAGAATTGCACTTGATATTACAAAAGAGTGGGAAAAGATACAAGGTGAAGATAGTCCGCTTGCAATGGGGTGTATCATAGTAGATGCAGAATTTGCCACTAATAATAAAGAACTAGTAGATAAATTTCTACAAGAATATAAAGAATCAGTAGACTTTGTTAATACTAATAATGAAGAAGCTGGTAAGTTAATTGAAAAACATGGAATCTTACCTAGTGCTGCTATTGCACAAAAAGCTATACCTAATTGTAATATAGTTTATATGAGTGCTACTGATGCAAAAGATACATTACAGAACTTATATGAAATACTATTTGACTTCAATCCAAAGTCATTAGGAGGAAAATTACCTGATGGAGACTTCTATTACCAAAAATAGACGACGAGTATATAAAATAATAGCTTTAATATTTTGGATAATAGTATGGGAGATTATTGCCGTAGTTATTAATAAGGAAATATATCTTCCTACTCCTTATAATACTTTTAAGGTATTATTGGAAGAAATCAAAACAGTTATGTTTTGGCAGACAATCTTTGCAACAATATTCAGAGTTGCTGTGGGTTTTATAATAGCATGTATTGTGGGAATATTGGTAGGAATAATATGTGGAATTAACCACTTCATGTATGAAATTCTTAATCTGATAATAGTTGCAGTAAAATCAACACCCGTTATGTCTTTTATACTTATTGCATTGGTATGGTTCAAATCAGAGAATGTACCTATTTTTATATGCTTTTTGATGTGCTTTCCTATTATATGGACTTCGGTTGTTGGGGGAATCAAACATATTGATAGAAGATTGATAGAAATGGCATATGTATATAAGGTTGATAAAAGATATATAATAAAAGATATCTATGTACCTTCAATCATTCCATATATAACAACTGCTATGATAACATCTCTTGGTCTAGGGTGGAAAGTAACAGTTGCTGCTGAAGTACTTAGTAGTCCTAAGTTTTCTATAGGTACAAACCTATATAACGCAAAAGTATATATAGAGTCAGAACAGCTATTTGCCCTCACAATAGTTGTTATTATTTTGAGCTTAATGTTAGAATATTTATTCAAGTATTTACTTAGAAAAATGCTGCCAGTACGCATACAAAAGTAGGTGTAATAATAATGATTAAACTTAACAATATTAATAAGACATTTGATGATTTGACTATACTGAAAGATTTTAATCTTTCTATTGATGAAGATAAAATAGTATGTTTTTTAGGTGCTTCAGGGTGTGGTAAAACTACACTTCTTAATATTATTTCAGGAACTCTTGAATATGATAGGGGATCTATTGAAGGTATTGATAGTAATGTATCCTATATTTTTCAAGATACTAGGCTGCTACCATGGGCAACAATAGAGAATAATATAAAGTTTGTACTAAAAAGTAATAAGAATATAAATGTTGATCAATTAACTAAGAAGTATATAGATATTGTTAAGTTAAGTAAGTTCAGTGATTATTATCCAAAACAATTAAGTGGTGGTATGAAACAAAGAGTTTCTATAGCAAGAGCTTTTGCTTATGGTTCACAAATACTACTTATGGATGAACCATTTCAAGGGTTGGATTATGATCTGAAGATTGAATTGATTAATGCTTTTCTAGAATTATGGGAAGAGGATAATAGAACTGTTATATTTGTAACCCACGATTTAGATGAAGCTTTATTATTATCAGACAAGATATACATATTAGATGGCAGACCAGTTAAAATCAAAAAAGAAATAGAAATAAGTATTCCCAAAAGAGAACGCATAAAACAGAAAGATAAATTAAATGTTTATAGAAAAATGTTAACAACTATCAAATAGCCACTTATAATTATCTATTAATTATCTAGCGTTCTACGCTCTACCTATTATACATAAATAATACTTATTTATTTAGTGGTTGATAATACCATTTTGGGCTTATTTCAAATCACTAATTTCTATTACGTCTAGTATAATCACGTCTTCTACTATCTCTATGAGTAACATGACGTCTGTTAATATGCTCTTCTATAAACTTATCATAACTTGTTGTTACAGTTTTGTAACCTCTTCTTCCACTTTGTCGCTGCAGATAGGCTACGCAATCATTATTAGATAAATAATTTTTACCATTAGCCTGTAGTCTTAATACGAATCCAACATCTGGATTATCCATTTCAAATTCAGCTTTGTTAGTAGATACTAATTTTTGTTTTACACATTTACATTCACCATCAGTATTAAATTGTAGGGATTTTAGATAGTAATGTATAGCATGATCTACTGGATCCCAAGTAACGATATAGGCACGTTTCTATAACCTACACTATCATTATAGATAGTTGTTGTTACACAAAAAGCTTCATCTTCATAGCCATTACCAATATTAATTAAATTATTAACTACAATAGGTCCTGTATCAGCTCTGGAAATAGTTACATTTGACATTATTAATACTGAAATTAATAATATACCAAATATCTTTCTTATAATAACACTACTTCTTTATAATATATAGTTCGATTATTAGAAAAAACTATATATATAATAATTTTAAATAAATAATAACATAATTAACTGTTTATATCAATGTTATTTGGATAAATTTTATATATTGACTGTTTTTTTGATGAGGATTTCATAATTTAAATCTTATTATTTAAGCTAGAAGCTTAAGTTTTTTTAACAATTGACGATATATATATATGAAGTGTATTGTTACTAAGATGAATGTAATTTATTAAGAGGTGAAAAATATGAATATCAATACAAATACTAATAGTGGATTTAATGTATATAATAACGCTATTAGGAATAATGAGAAAAAGGAAACTCCCATTACTAGATTGCAGAAGCAGATAGTAAGAGTTGATAAGAACATCGCAGATATAAGAGAAAACAAAAAATTGACTGCTAAAGAGAAACAAGTGAAAATACAAGAACTAGAAGAGCAAAAACAAGAAATACTACAAAAAATCTATGAAGAGAAAATAAAAGAAAAAATGAATGAAGTAGAGAAAAAAATTGAAAAGACAGAAGAAATTGAAGCTAAGAAAAAAGAAAAAGCAGAAAAGCCTCCTACTCCTTTAGATGAAATAAAAGCTGAATTAGGAATAGAAATATCTTCAAAATCAATGATAAAAGCTTCTAGAGCATTAGATATTGCAAATAATAGATTTAATACAGCAAGAAAGATGAGACAAGATGCGAAGATACTAGATAAGCAGATTGAAGCTGATAGAGGTAGAGGTCAAGATGTTGATGTAAGTGATTTTAGGATTAAACAATCAATATCATTTAAGACAAAAGCAGACCGAATAGAAAAAGAAGCAATAGAAACTTTGGGAAAAGTTAATAAATTAATCAAAAAAGCAGGTGAAAAATTAGAAAAAGTCAAAGAGAAGAATGAAGAGATTAATAGTCAGGTAGAAGAAGATGAAAAACAAGAAAAAATAAATTACACTAATCCTGAGAAAAATGTAGAAGAGAAACAAAATAAACATATTATAGGGAAAAGTGTAGATGTAAAATTATAATAATTAGAAGACGAATATATTAATATAATAATATATTCGTCTTTTGAAATTAAAAAGAAATTAAGTCGAAAAGAATATAACTTAAAGTTAAAAAGTCGAAATATAACAAAATAAGATGAAATATATACAAAAATATCGTCAGATAAAACAACAAAACATTGATATATATTAAAATTAGTACTATAATTAGAATGATAGCGAAAACTATCAAAAAAGTATAAAGGTTTATGTAATCAATAAATATTGAAGGAGATGATTTTTAATGAAAATCAAAAAGCCCTTTACACTTCTACTGGTTGTATTAATGCTAGTAAGCATTTTGGCAACATCTGCATTAGCTAATGAAGTGTATACTGTGAAACCAGGAGATGTTTTATGGAAGATTGCTGAAAAATATGACACAACATGGGAAGAACTTGCAGAAGTTAATCAATTATCTAATCCACATATGATTTATCCAGAACAGGAATTAGAAATACCTGGTAAAGCTGAGACAGTTACAAAAAATGAGGAAGAAGATTTAGCAGTTGAAGTTAAAAAAGTAACAATACTTGGAACTAGTGACGTACATGGACGTATATATGCATATGAATATGCAACTGATAGCAAAGATGCTGATGCAGGGTTTGCTAAGCTTCAAACACTTATTAATAAAGAAAAAGCAGAAGCACCAGATGCGATATTATTAGACTGTGGTGATACAGTACAAGATAATAGCGCTGAACTATTCAATGATTTACCAATACATCCAATGGTACAAGCCATGAATACTATGGGTTATGATGTATGGACACTAGGAAATCATGAGTTTAATTTTGATAAATCATTCCTAGATAGAAATATTGAAGCATTCAATAATACTGTATTGGCTGCAAATATTTATAAAACAGATGATACACGTTTTGTAGAGCCTTACAAAATCTTTGAAAAAGATGGTATTCGTATAGCAGTAGTTGGATTATTACCACCTCATATTCCTAGATGGGAAGCTAGTTCACCACAACATTTTGAAGGATTAAGTTTTACACAACCTTTGGAAGAAGCTAAGAAAGTTGTAAAAGAACTAGAAGGAAAATATGATGTTCTAGTTGGAGCATTCCATATAGGTCCAGATGGCGAGTATGGCAGTCAAGGTGCATTAGAGATTGCTGAAGCCGTTCCTGAATTTGATGTTATTTTCTGTGGACATGCTCATTCAAGATTTTCTGATAAAGAAGCTAATGGAGTAAAATTAATTGAACCTGGATGTTATGGATGGGCGCTTGCAAAAGCTGAAATTACTTTAGATGAATCACAAGATGGATATGTTGTTAAGGATGTTACAGTAGAAAATATAGAAACAAGAGAGATTGAAGAAGATAAAGAAATATTATCTGAGTTTGAATTTGTACATAAAAAATCTGTAGAAGATGCAAATATTGTTGTTGGACACATTGAAGATGATTACGTAGAAAATGTAGACTATATTACTGGAGAAGCAAAAGTTACAACAATGCCTACTGCTCAAATAGAAGATACACCTTTAATGGATTTAATCAATGAGGTGCAGTTATTCTATACTGATGCACAGATAAGTTCAGCTGCAGCATTTAAGAATGATATGAACTTAGTAAAAGGTGATTTCAAGAAAAAAGATGTAGCTAACATCTATAAATATTCCAATACTTTGATGGGTGTAAATATTACTGGTGAGAATTTGAAAAAATATATGGAATGGTCAGCCAGATATTATAATACATATACAGAAGGTGATGTAACAGTAAGCTTCAACCCTGATATCAGAGGATATAATTATGATATGTTCGCTGGAGTGAACTATGATATTGATATCTCAAAAGAACCTAATAACAGAATTACAAACCTGACATTTAATGGTGAGCCAGTTAAGGATGATGAAACATACAAATTGGCTGTTAATAATTATCGATTCGGTACATTAAAGGGATTAGAGCTTGTTACGGATGAAGATGTATACTACGATTCTTATGAAACTATGCAAGACGCTGGTAGAATACGTGCTTTAATAGTCAAATATATAAAAGAAGAAAAAGAAGGTAAAGCTGTACCAATAGTTGATAATAACTGGAAAATAATAGGCATAGACCTAGAAAGTCCTTATAAAGATACTGTATATGAAATGATAAAAAGTGGTGATCTTACTATTCCAAGATCCGAAGATGGAAGAACACCTAATGTAAAATCAATCAATGTTAATAAACTGATTGAAGAAGGTAAATTAGAAGAAAATAAAGCCAAGGAGTTACCAAAAGCATCATAATAAGTAAAAATCAAGGGGCTGCCACGCAGCCTCTTTTAACCATCTTAATTAGTATAATATACAAGAAAGGACAAGCTTATGAAAAAGTACTTACCTATTATTTCATTTATATTATTAACAGCATTAATTATAATCTTATCTCCAATATTTAAAATGAATATAAAACAACCTAATTACTTTAAACAGGATTTTGAAGATGCTAAAGTAGTTGAAGTTGTAAGTGAAGAAATTGATGAAGACCCTACCTTTGAGGGAAGATATCTAGGTACTCAAGTAGTTAAGATAGAAATATTGACAGGTAAATATAAAGGTAAAATATTTGAGGTTAAAAATCCCCTTAGCAGGAGCCATAACGTTTATGCACAAGCTGATGACAAGGTAATTGCAAGTATTGATGATTCACTGGAAGAGGCTAATGTTTGGATTTATAATTACAAAAGGGAAAACATACTATATATTCTGATTGCTTTGCTGTTCATTCTGTTAATACTACTTGGAGGCATGCAAGGAGTATATTCAATTATTTCCCTGATATTTACAGGCATCATGATAATATTTTTCATGCTTCCCCTAATTTTTCAAGGAAATAATCCTATCGTAGTGACCATACTGACTGCATCAATTATAATAATAGTATCATTTTTATTGATAAGTGGATTTAATCTAAAGACATTGACTGTTATTATAGGTACGATTATAGGAGTAGTTATTGCAGGGGTTATCTCTTATGTATCTGGTAATCTGGCACATCTATCGGGAATTACTATGGATAAAGGTAAGGAATTGGTATATGTAGCTCAGGATTATAAAATACAGGTAAGGGGATTAATGTTTTCAGCTATATTAATTGCTTCTCTGGGAGCAGTTATGGATGTAGCTATGTCTATCACATCATCAATTTTTGAGATACATCAAACGAATAAAGGATTATCAAAGAAACAATTATTCAAATCAGGAATGAATATTGGTAAGGATGTTATGGGAACCATGTCCAACACACTTATTCTGGCTTTTGCTGGTAGCTCACTTAATAGTATCATGCTTATATGGGGATATCAAATGGGAAGAAGACAATTCATGAACATTCCTTTTATAGGCACTGAGATTATCCAAGGTTTGTCAGGGAGTATTGGGATTGTCTTGACTGTTCCTGTTACCGCAATAATATCTGTAATGCTGTTAAAAGCTAATATTATAAATGAATAATTAATTTTTATAATGTCGAATATTGCGGTATATTAGTATTGTAAAATAATATATAATATTTTTAAATTACAGGGGCGTGGTCTAACTCCACCGTCTTTAGACGGTATACGCTTTTAGCCTTATTATTATTGTAAAATGTCCATACTTTAGCTAGAGGTGATAAGTATGGAGAGTTATAACAGAAGTAGTCATGCTATATA
>NZ_JAOARO010000052.1 GCF_025211055.1 Vallitalea sp.
TATATACTCTATAAGGATACCTGCACTTCTCAATAGATACAATTATGAGGGATTGACCTCAATGCTCTTGCGCTTTGCTCATGGTTATTTTTTTATTTGAAGTTATAGAAACGTGACTATTGCTCTATAACAATATCTAAGTTATTTATATAGAATCAGATTCTAAAATATATTTACATTGCATATAATCATTTCTAATTACATTCATTAATATTGATATACTGTCTTTCAAGAACATTGTTTGTTATAAATGTATCTCTAAATATTGCTTTAAGAAAATAAAAGAGAACTACTTTTATCAATTATATTTTTCGGAATCATATATTACTCTTGCAGATGTCCACTCGGGTTTATAAAAATGATTGGGTTCTTATGACAATAAGTATACGTTTAGTGATAACGGGGCTCTGGCTTCCCTTAAGTAACTACATCTGTTATTAATCATATGGTTACTTTAAAATATGTCATCCCCTTGTATATTGTATCAAGTGAGTCGCTCAAAACGTCCCATGCCTCATATGGAGGGCGGTGACCTTAGAAGGATAGCCTACCCCCAACAAATAAGAATACAATGTTAAAGCATTACACATTATGTATAAGTATTTATGATGTTATCAATTTGTTGTAAACTATCTTCAACAGATTTGCTAGTATCGATTATATATTCATCATCAAAAGGATTTACATCTAACTTTTTATAATGCTCAAATACATGGTCAATTGACCTAAAAGATTGATGTGGTAAGGGATTTTTAAGCCTTTCCTCATGTCTTCTTTTCCATTCATCTACATCACTACAGTTAAGAAAAAATTTCATAATTTTATTGTCTTTAAAGTCTAACCTATCAAAAAAGGCTTTCGCATGCCTTCTGTCACCAAGAGCAATGTCTAATATGATATCAGTATTTAAATCAAGGCTTCTTTGGATCATTCTTAATAGAATATTATAGCAAATCTCATTTCTAATAAATCTTTTATCAATATTGGTACTACTTTTCAATGCATCTACAATGTCATCTTTACAAAAAACAGGAATTGATAGATTTTTACCAATCATATTGGCTAATGTTGATTTACCAGTTGCCGCCTTTCCTCTGAAAATATATATTGTCCCCATCTTCAATGATACCTCCAATTATAATAAAATTTCTGTAATAGATCTATTGATTATCTTTAATCACTATAATAATTACTTAGAAATGAATGAGCCAATTTCATCTAAGTAACAAATTTTCGATAATAAAATAATATTATCAGACATATCCTTTCAATGCAAATATCATTCCCAATAAATTAAATGAATAGCGTTATTATGAGCATATATATGATACTTTACTGCACCTCTGTAACTATCCATAATAATAAACCACTTAGATACATTTTAACATAATGCTGTATTTTCTGTACATATAAGATATGTTATGTTGATAACATTATCCTATCCTATAGGTACTGTTGATAATACGATGATTACACATAGAAAATCAACATACTTTGTAAGTATTAATATAGGTAGATTCTATATGTCTAATCATTATAATAAGAGGGTGCTTGCATTGAATAGTTGATGCTAGAATATAAATAGGACAACTCAAACTCGTAAAATCCTGTGTTTAGCTAAATACAATTATTACGAATTTAACTTCTCCTTTTTCTTGACATAAGACCACAAAATTCATTAGCTCTTTTGGTGGAAAAGAAAAGATGGAAAAAGAAATTACAGATACTATGACAGATAATAGCTTAATTGCAAAAAATACTTTGAGAAAATTAGGTGGTGGACCTGTAGATACATTTTATTATAAAGCTATGGCAACAAGATTTAATACATTTGTAATCATGATGGATAGCTTTAATTAAACAATATGAATTATATAACCCCTATTGATAAGTATAATATCTATAGGGGTTTATTTTGAATAACATAGTCAAGTTAAAAACTGAGTTCCTAACAAGTAAAATATCCAAGGACAAAGTATTATCCATACAATAATTATAATATACCATATTCTATTTATTGTGACCTTTATGCTTAATATCCATATAAGAATAAGGTTGCCAATATTAATTATAATCGGTATCAAAGAAAAAAATGAAATAACACGTGTTTGAAGTTGAACGAGATTAATATTATTATTCGTATCATCAAGTCCAAATGCAAAAAATAATGTGATATAGCCATAGGATATTATACTGTATGTAATGACGATAATTGATGTAACCACTAATAACATAAATGATTTCTTTTTATTGCTTTTAACCTTCAAATCAATCTTCCCTCCCTAACTTATATTATATCAATGCTAAAAAGCAAAAAACAATAAAAAAATATTTAAAATAGTCATTGACCTCGAATAAACCCAATGATAACCCAAAGCTAGTCAATGTAAAAGCTGAATGCTATCGCTATAGGAAGGTGAATGGATATGAAATATTTATTCAGTATTGTAGGTTTACTTTGTTGTGATAAAATATAGTTGTAACAAAGATGACTTTTTGGTATAACATTAATATAAGAAATGATGTGCCAATTATGTCAAAATATTATGATGATGAATTCAAAAAACGCATAGTAAGATTAAGACTTGAAGAAGGTAGAACTGTAAAAAGTATTTGTGAAGAATACAACGTATCAAAATCAGCCATTAACACATAGTGTAAAACATTTAGCGAAGAATGCCAATTAACTCCCGAAAGTAAACAAGATTATGATTATATGTTAGAAAACAGGAATTTGCGAAAAAAGTTAGAAGAACTTGAAAAGGAAAATAAATTCTTAAAAAAAGCAGCGGCATTTTTCGCAAAGGAAATCGATTAGCGGAGTATCGATTTATTCAAGAAAATCACCATGAATTTGGTGTTAGATGGTTACTTAATAAATTTAATATCTGTCCAAATGCTTATTATAACTTTCTGAAAAATCGAAGGGGTGTTTATAATGCACAAAAATTGAAAACACATGATAAAATTAAAGCAATTTATCATGAATACGATGACATTTTTTAGGTAAATACCCTTAAATAAATTTTCTAGAAAACTATTAACAATGCAATTGCTACTATTAAAAAAAATGCACTTGCTTTAAGAAAATATTTTATTCTATTTTTATAAATATCTTTATCGTTCTTATCAAATAGCGAAAATACATAGATGATACAACTCAAAAACACACAAAGATGCCTAACAAAATAAACATATAACTAAAAATTTGAACATCAGTTAACACTTCACGATAATTTAACGTATCATGGAACATGAGGTACTCCTTTCAATAGTAAATTGAGGATATAGTGTACATAGATGAAAAAAAGCATATGGGCATAATTCATCAAAAAGTAATATTAATAATTTGAATAAGTATTCATTCTCTTGGTTGTATGAAATACATAAAATAATACTTATTATATCAAATAATAGAGAATAAAACATAAAAATATTTTTAATTTTTAAGTTAATCACCACCACCCGTAAAACGGGTGGTTTGCACTTAACCTATAAGGGTATATTACTAGCTGAGTTTCAAGACTCATTGAATAGTCTGCCAACTGCATTTTTTTTACTCATAGATATAAGCTTTTCAGAACCACAGTCATAGCCCGTGGTATTCATTAATACAATAAAAAGGGCTAAGATTAGCCCTTTCATGATAGTGATTATGTAAATGTAAAATCTCATAAATTAAATCAGTCCAATGATTATGGATATTGGACTAGCAGGTTTGAGTGCTGGACTGCTTTTTACCGGAACATATGTTTCTGTTTCTGGTACCACCCTCGGTATAGTTCTATCACTACAAAATGTTAGTAAAAACGCTATAGCTCAAACAGTTGATGATGCAGCTGATTCTATACGTTACAATGGCAAACTACTGAAAGTAAGATTTTTCAGATCTGATATTTATGGTAATCTTAGTCCTCTTAAAGTTCGTTTTCTGTGAATGCAAATGCTGACACAATGGTATTTAAGGGTGTTGAAGCATCAGACTCAGCGCCAGAATAGAGTTGTATGAAGAAATACTATATCTAAACTATCCTGAAGCAGATCATCTTGCGGATATTTGAATAGATTAAAGACAATTATAATCATGCAATACTTTATTAAATAAATGTACTAATGATAAAGAACTTTATTAGAAAGATGAATCAAAGTAATCCCAAAAAAAATAAAAGTGGATTGACTTTTATATTTGCAGCTCCTCTTATGGGTATAAAATATATTTTAGACTTAAGTTTTAGTTGAAAAATATCTTGAATCATCAATTATATCATATGGGATATCATCATATACCACTCTAAAAATATTACAAAATATGACAATTTTCTATTGGTAATATTTCATAAAGAAAAATATGTTTTTTTGGTCATATTTACTTTTGAATGCATTTTATCCCATAAAACATGTCGTTCGTCAGGATTTGTTGAAAATAAATCAAATATTCTATATCATAGTACTTGTAAGAAAACATAATAAAAAACAAATCAATATATTGATAAGTAAAGTATTGCAAAGGGAGGAAAAAAATGGTCCGACCTAGAAGAAGAATCAATTATTCACATGTTATGAATCAAGTAAGAAAAATAAGACAATTGTCAAGTGATTTAAGTAATGAGTCAAGAGATTTGAATAATATCATTAATGATATAGTGTACATATGGAAAGGTGAAGCATCCAGAGAATTTATCGGTCAAGGTGAGATGCTAGAAGGAGACATAAATTCTACATCCAAAAAAATGTCTGAGATAGCAACTAGAATATCTGATGTTGCCTATGACATTAAAAGAGAGGATGATAGAAGACTTGATGCATATTACGATTGGTTAGAAAGACAATCGGACTATTATGATTAAAATGAATGAAAGAAATAACAAGGAATTACTTATAATTAAAAGGAGGTTTATATTATGTCAAGATCAATTGATGTAACACCAGGAGAATTAGAAAAACAATCAGGGCTTGTAACTCAAAAGGTAGATGCATATAAAACATTATATGAGAAATTAATGACTGAAGTAAATAATCTAGACAGTAAGTGGAAAGGTGAAGGTAATGCCGCTTATGCTAAACAAATTACTAATTTCAGACCTCAGTTTGAAAAATTAGAAAAAGTTCTCAGAAATTACGCTGAATTTTTAATGAAAGCTGCAAATGTATATAGAAAAACAGAAGAAAATATTGTAAGTAATGCAGGTAAATTAGCAAGATAAATTAAAAATATATAATAGAAAGGAAGGATATATATGGCAAAGTTTACGGTTACTACACAGATGTTAGAAGATACATCTTCTAATATAGCAAATATTAACACACAATTTAATGAAATCATGGATGATATAACTGGACTAATGAATAATTTACAGGCAAACTGGAAAAGTGATGCAGCAGAACAATTTATAAGCAGATTTCGAGGTTTAAAAAACGATTTTGATAATTATTCACAAGTTATAGTTTCATATTCAACATTTTTAACTAATGCTGCTAATGATTACTCTTCAGCAGAAACTGCTATAGATAAAGCAACTGCAGATTTATTCTCATAATAAAATATTTAAAAGGACTGCCTATTTATAATTTAGCTTTTAATATATCCATATATTATATCTTTACACCCTTACCCGTTTATCTAGCTAAATTAAAGGACTAATTGGCAGTCCTCTATTTTGCTTTTTTATAAAAGAAGATTTCTATACGAAAAGAGTCTTACTATTAGACTTTACTAGGAACATTTTCTAACACATAGAATAGTTTTAAGGTGGTGGCATGGTTGCAAATAACAGCTCAACTACAACACATGAGCATTCTAGCAGAAAAAATTAATGATATACAGAGAAAGATTAAGTCAATAGCTTATGACTACGAAACAACTAAAAATAATCTAGATGAAGAAATCAAAGATATAGGTAATATCAATAATTTGATGAGGGAAGTAGATGAAAATCTTAGTAGAATTATTTTGACTACTAAGAATTATGAGGAGTTACTTGTATATTCATGTGACGAGTATAGAAAATCTGAAGAAAAGATTAACAAGTTGTATCAAATGTATCAACAAAATGAATCTCCAAATAAGCGTAAAAAAGTATATTCATTAGTAGAAAAAAATAAAGATACAATCAATAATATTAACCTAAACATTATAAAAACTGTAGAATCATGCCCTTTACTAAATAAAGAACAAATTACAATGTCGAGAGTGACTAAAGGGGTTATTGAAGAGGGAAAAAATATTTATATAAGAACATGGAAAAAATAAGATATGAATTATAGGTGATGGCTTTTGGGTAATATGTGGATAAAAACCAGGGATCTTGGTAAAAATGAACACACCTTGAGGAGATGCTCGAATAATGTATCAGAAATTGAAGACTCATTTCGTTCCCTTAATTATTCTCTGGATAGTGATATAAAATATAGAGATAGTATAGGTAGTGAGATGTTGTACATTCAAAAAAATTTAGATGAAATTGCTAGAAATTTATATGAATTGAGTGATTTTGTTAAGAATACAAAAAATCAATATGAAAAAACAGAAAGAGAATTAGAATGTCTTGTATGTAATCTTAATAATATGACTCAACATAATAAAATAGAAAATAATTACAACAATGATATTCCTATTTTAAAAGGATTTAATTTCTTATCTAAAATAGGGCTCTTTGGAATCTTTGGAGGGCTTTTTACTACTATTAAGAATCTAAGTGACTTTTTCTCTAGTAAAAAGGTTATTAATAATACTGACAACTATAAATATATAAGTTATAATAAATTTGGTTATGAAAAGACAGTTAAATTCCTTGATTTTGATGGATTAGTATTAGAGAAAAATATTTATCAAGGTAAAGTAGCCGAAGAGATTAAATCAAAAGACATTATAGGCTTGAAAAAATCACTAGAAAATATTCTAAAGAATTATAAAGGTTTTGAAGTAGATTTAACAGACCATAATGGTAATTATAATCCAAATATAGATGAAGATTTGGATGAAGCAGTTTACAAATTTTTACTTGGATTTGAAGAATACCATAGAGGGAATAATTTAATCTTTACTTACGAAGCTTTACCAAAAGAATATAAACTGAAGACTTTGTTACATTGGGTTAATATGACCGAAAATGACTATAGTACCTTTGAATTTGTTGCTAATCTATTACCTGAAGAATACTATGAAAACATTCCTCCTATTCCACTTAAAGATGATGAACTTGGTATAATAACTAATGAAAATAAATACGAAAGTTCAGCTGCCTATGAATACTATGCTAAATACTATTATCCATTAGATGCCTTAAATGAAATCAATCATTGGAATTTTCCAGAAGAAGTAAAAAGAAATAACTTTTATACTTGGGCTAGACTTACATACGGTTCTAGTGCTAAAGAACAGGGACAAGAATTTCGAGTGGGGTTGTTTTGGGGAATATCTGTAGTGCCATTAAAAACAGTTATAGATACTATTGAAGGAATATATAGTATTATTACAGATCCTGCTCAACTCAAGGTCTTTGCAGCATTTATGGCAAAAGCTATAGTATATGAAGAATATCGAGATGCATTAAAAATGATGATAACTCAGGCTATAGAAGAATGGAAGAATACATACAATGAAGCGGAACCTTTTGATAAAGGATGTATGATAGGTAGTTTGATAGGGGAAGTCCTATGTGCAGCAATTGAAGGTGGAGAAACTGCCGCAAGTATAGTAAAATTCGTTAAAAGTGGTGGATTTAAAAAAGCCATAAAAGGAGTAATGCAGACAACAAAACGACTAAATAAGATAATAGCTGCTAAGTTAGATGAATTACCAGACCTTATTAGAAGCATTACTAGAACAAAAGAGTATTTTGAAGTAGTGACACCAGAAGGAATTATATATAAAATAGACATTGATGATTTGCCTGATGATAAAATTAAAGAACTTAATAATATGGTTGAAATTACGGAAAAAACTTCTAGTAAACTACTTAAACTAACTAAATGTGACATTCATGATCTTAGTTCATATCTTAAGAAAATTGATGATTATAAAGGTACCAATTATGCTGAGGAATTTTTATCAACTGGTAAATGGCCTGATGAAATTCAAATTCCAAAAGATCCAAAGGTTTTAAAAGCAGATGGAAGTATTGATTGGGCTCAGGTACCAGAAGGAGGATATGTACTTAATGATAGAGGTAAGGCAATAAAAAATGATTACATACCATCAAAAGGTGAGATAATAGATAGGTATGGACCTAGTAACGGTAGATATACATCTCCTGTGATAGATGGAAAACCCTATAATTATGACCAGCGTTCATTACCATATATTGAAGATTCTTCTAAATATCATCAATATAAGGTAGAAGGTGACTTCAATAATATTAAGAAATATTATAATGAGTGTACGAATCAAAGACTTAAAACTAAAATTGATGCATATATGACAAAATATAAATTAACATTTGATAAGTTAAAAGTACAAAAAGGTAATATTGCAAAAGGATTTGGTTCTACAGGAGGAGGTATCCAATATGAATTACCTTTACCAGTTGACATGTTAATTGAGTTAAAAATATTATTTGAAATAAAGTAGGTGATTAATAATGGATAATATGCAAGCAATGAAAATTATTGAGGATGAAGAATTGAAAAATTATAATTGGTTTAATGATCATGAAGTTAGTCCAAATGAGATATGTATTAGTAAAGTAAATGACCATTGGAGCGTATTCACTTCTGATGAAAGATGTAGCAAAATCTCAGAACAATTGTATCAAGATAAGAGTAAAGCATTAGAAGATTTTATCGAAAGATTAAAAGCAGATAAAATATTAAGAACTCTTTAATAGATACCATTTTTTTATTCAGCAGTGTGTAGATTAAAAGGTAAAAGTATAGGAATTACAAAAAGCTAAATCAATTTAAGTGTATAAAAATATATTAACTAGTACTAATACAACATAATACAGCAACTCAAAGTTATTGAAATATAAGAACTCCAATTACTAAAAAATAACAGTGATTGGAGTTCTTATATTAACAATATTATGATCAAATATAACCCAAAATAATTGATTTATTGCATTTCATCCCATAAAACATGCATTTGGTCAGGATTTGTTGAAAAAATCATAAAGAATATATACTATAAGAGTAAATACTTATTAAATATATTAATTACAATTTAACTATATTTATTTATATGCAATTATAAAAAATTAGGAGGAATAAATTATGTCTAGTATAACAAAGCGTGTTGAAGACATAGATGAAAAAGTAATCGAACTAAAGCCTATGTCTCCCAAAATGAGTTATTCTGATGATGAGAAGTTGACTGTAAATAATACTAATAATTGGACTATAGATAACATTAATAATGAAATTCATAAACTAAGCCAAGAAATTCTACAATTAGAAGATGATTTATACGTGACCAAAAAAATGGTAGAACAGACAGTAACAGCATATAAAGAAATTATAACTTCAAAGAATATAGTTAATAGTAATGATAAAAATCAATCAGATGATATGAGTAATGAATATGACAAAAAATTAAATGAATTAAATAGAAATCTAAACGAAAGCTTTATAACCATGTGGGAAATCTATCAAGAAATATATTCATAATCAAATTTTAATACATCACATAAATAATTATTGATAATTAAGATGTAGCAATAATTAAAAAAATTTGATAAAATAAAGGAGAAGAGTATGAATAATATAAGTGTAAATATGGAAGGACTAGGAGATAAAATAGCTAATATACAGAATATCTCTAATATAGTTAGTGGTGTTGGTAATAAGTTAGCATCTATAAGTAGTGGTTTAGATAGTGATATAAAATATAGGCAAAATATAGATGGAAAACTTCGAAATCTATGTAGGGAGATCAATAATCTAGAGAAAAGTATAAATAGAACATCAGAATATATCAACCAAGCTATAACAGCCTATGCAGATGTAGAAAAAAAACTTATGGATAGTTTTAACGAAATGAATGATGAACCAAAAGCTGATATACTTGATTTAACAGATAAAATTGAAGGATATTATCTAAGCTTAAATAGTAAAATTGCTGATATCTTCGGGGTAATTCAATCTACTATAAAATCGAGTATAGCCCATTTAATAGACTTTTTTGATAAGGACAGTGATGAAATCATAACTAATAAACAGCTAAAAAAAGAAGATTTATTAATTTCCATGCCAGAACTTGAAGGTATTCTAACTTATGATAATAATAAATATAATGAATATGTGAAGCTTATGCAACAAAGGTTAAATGAACTAGGTTATAGAGACTCAAGGGGAAATCCATTAGCTGTAGATGGTTATTTTGGAGATAGAACGTTAGAAGAAATAACAAAATTTAAACAAAATAATAAGTTATGGAATTTTGGTGAATATGAAGGAAAGGTTGGAGAAACAACATGGGAATACTTATTTGTAAAAGCAGAACCCATAGTAATTAATAAATCAGAAGGAGAAAAAGTACAAGATAAAGTACAAGAGAAACCTAAAGTTGAAAATAGTACAAGAAAATATGGTAATCCTAATTATGATGAAATTGTAAACTATATAGAACAGTACTGTGATGAAATAGGACTTCCAAAAGATATTGGGCTTGCAATAGCATGGACAGAAAGTAGAATGACTCAATATGAAGGAGATAAATTAGCTAATGCAAATGAAAATAAGAATAAAAATGGTAAAGTCACATCTACCGACTGGGGAATAATGCAGCTTAATGATAAATCTTGGAGTGATAAATATGATTTTGAACATATTAGAAATGATTGGGAATACAATGTAAGATGTGGTCTAGATGTTGCTCTCAATAGATATAATGAAGCAATAAGACGTAATGAATCCAATATTCCAAGAGCAACATATTCAGGATATAATACATGGAGTAATATTGACAGATATAGAACAGAAAAAGACCAAAGGGATATTAATTTTTATACGTATTATAAAACAAAACCATGGGAAGCTAAGATTACCAATGAACAACCTAAGATAGATAATAATCATCATAATCAACAAGAAACTAAGATTAACACTAACTCCAATTATAATATGGTTGATACTACATCATGGAATGCAGTAAAACCGAAATATACATATAATTCAGGACCAAGAACACCTGAAGCATATAATAAATTGATAGATCAATTTAATGTAGAGTCTAATCCAAGGTACGTACCTAGAGGTGGTGCTACATATTGTAATATTTATGCTTGGGATATCTCTATAGCAATGGGTGTAGAATTACCTAGATTTGTAGAGATAAATCAAAAAGGGAATTTAGAAGATGCCACAGGAAAAGCCATAGGACGTAACTTGAAAAAAGGATATATCTTATATCAAGATGAAAAGAATGCAACAGCTACTGAGTTAAATGCTAATAGATTAGCTATTTGGCTAGATGCTCAAGGAGAAAATTATGGATGGAAAGAGATAACACCTGAAGAAGCTCAAAAAAGAGCTAATGAGGGATATATGACTATTTCGTGTATTGATGAATCTCCTAGTATAGGGCATGTTCAAGTTGTTCGTCCTACACCTCACGGTAGTGATTATAATTCTAAAAAAGGAGTTTATCTAGCTCAAGCAGGGAAAAGTTCCTCAATAAGTAATGGTCTTTATTTTAAAGATAAATATGAGAGTGAAAAATATTATAAAAGGTATAAATTTTATACCCATGATTAGATTTTTGAAAGGAGAATAAAATGAAAAAGCAATATGTTGGGCTTATTAGTTGTATAGTTTTGGTTATGATAATTGGAGCTATAGTTTATTTTACATCAGCAAATAAAGGAGTAAATGGTACAGGGATAGAAGATTCTGTAACATCTTTAGAGCAAAGTAAGACTAATAATGATGATAAAAAGGATGTAGAAGAATCAGCTGATGATAATGTTGATTATAGCAAAATATTAATAGGTATGTGGCATGCCAGTAATCAATTAGGAGATGGGTATGATGATATATACACATTTAATGAAGATGGCACTTTTAGATTTCAATATAGTCAATATGACAGAGATAGAGAAATTATAGACTATTCGGGTAAATGGGTAGTATTAGATGATAAATCCCTTACTCTAACGATAGATACAAAACACATCTTAGATACACAAGCACCAAATCATAGTATAGAAAATAGAAAAATTAAGGAAATTGCATTAGAAACCCTAGAAGAGCTAAATTATTCTTTAACTGATTTAGAAGAGACAGAAGAATCTAGATTTCCTTTAACTATTAAAATTAATGGTACTAATTATTGGAAATTAAGTGGACAACAATATAGTGAAAAAATAAATACAACTAAAATAGAAAAGTTTACTAAGGAAAAAATTAATGAATTCAATGAAGCAGCTTCAAAAGCAGAAAAGACACCTACACATGAGAATATCATAAAAGCTCATATTATAGGTAAAGTATTTGATAACCTTTATATAGAAGAATCTGACAGAAAATCCATAGATGATAAAAGAATATTTCTACAAGATAATATAAGCAGTTTTTCTGTGATTTATTCAGGTTTTTCATCGGACAATATTCAGTTCATAGCTATAATTCAACCACAAATGTCAAACAACTTTGATTTCACGGATTTAGTTAATAATATAACGGGTGTTAATAATGAAATGGATATATTAAGTAATATCATGACAATAGAGCCTGATTATTTCTATGCAATTGACTTATATTCAGAAGATTTACTAGACTCTAAGGATAAGATAAAAATTGATAACTTACAATTAAAATTCGATAATGAATATGAATCATTCATAAATAGGGATACAAAAGAAATTAATGCTTATTTAGATGAATATGGTAGAAAGATGAAAACTGATTTGTCATTAAATAATAAGTCATGGAATTTATTTCTATTCAAAAATAATTATCTTGACCCAGATGAAATAATTATCCAAGTTAATGGAGAAGTAGTTAAGTTAACAAAATGATAATAAATATAATATAGAAGGTAGAATCATAAAATAAAGATTCTACCTTCTATATTAATCATCATCAAATAATTAAGCTAGATAAAAAATAATTTATTAATACGCTTTACCCCAATAAACTATTTTCTTAGCTGGTTTACCACAGCAAATACAAACATCCGAAATTTCTTCCTGCTCAAATGGGATACATCTGGATGTAGCACCTGTTTCTTCCTTGATCTTTTCTTCACAAGAAGTATCTCCACACCACATTGCTTTTACAAAACCTGGATTATTATTCATTATATCTGATAATTCATCCATAGTTGTTGCAGTGTAAGTATGTTTATCTCTATGAATTCTTGCCTTTTCAAGCATACTCTTTTGGACATCTTCTAAAAGCTCAGTTACTTTATGATGAAGCTCATCAAGGGATACAAAATATTTTTCTCTAGTATCTCTTCTTACAATAACAGCTTGATTTTTCTCTATATCCTTAGGACCTAATTCAACTCTTAGAGGAATACCTTTCATTTCATGTTCGCTGAATTTCCATCCAGGACTCTTATCAGAATCATCAAGCTTAACTCTAGCAAACTTGCTAAGTGCTTTTTTTACTTCATTAGCTTTATCAAGTACCCCTTCTTTTTTCTGCATGATAGGTATGATAATAACTTGTGTTGGAGCAATCATTGGTGGAAGAACTAATCCGTTATCATCACCATGAACCATTATTATACCACCTAATAATCTTGTGGAAACTCCCCAAGATGTTTGATGAACATGAGATAACTTGTTATCTTTATCTGTATAAGTAATATCAAAAGCTTTTGCGAATCCATCACCAAAATTATGAGATGTCCCAGATTGAAGAGCTTTTCCATCATGCATTAAACTTTCAATAGTATAAGTTGCTTTTGCTCCTGCAAATTTCTCTTTGTCTGTTTTTTGCCCTTTTATCATTGGTATAGCAAGAACATCTTCACAGAATTTTGCATATAGATTAAGAATATTAATTGTCTCTTCCATTGCCTCATCAGCTGTAGCATGAGCTGTATGACCTTCCTGCCATAAGAATTCTAATGAACGTAAGAATGGTCTTGTAGTCTTTTCCCATCTAACTACAGAACACCATTGATTGTATAACTTAGGTAAATCTCTATAGGATTGAATTTCATTAGAATAATGCTCACAGAATAATGTTTCTGAAGTTGGTCTTACACATAATCTTTCAGTTAATTTTTCTGTTCCTCCATGTGTAACCCAAGCTACTTCTGGAGCAAAACCTTCTACATGGTCCTTTTCTTTTTCAAGTAAACTTTCTGGTATGAACATTGGCATATAAACATTCTCATGTCCAGTTGCCTTGAATCTGTCATCTAATTGTCTTTGAAGTAATTCCCATATGGCATAACCATAAGGCTTAATAACCATACATCCTCTAACACTTGAATAATCAACTAGCTCAGCTTTTTTAACTACATCAGTATACCATTTAGCAAAATCTTCATCCATTGATGTAATTGCTTCTACAAACTTATCTTTCTTAGCCATAGTTTCACTCTCCTTCTATATCTATATATTAAAAAAACTCCATCCCAAAAGGGACGAAGTTGTATTCGTGGTACCACCCTAGTTAATAATCAAAAAATATAATTATTATCTCGTGTCCTTATAACGGAAGGCAGCCGCTGCACTTTCATACAGAACTCCAAGATAGGTTCAATATTGATCTCATAGAAGTTTCACAGCTATAACTCCCTCTCTGAAATGATACATCAATATCTACTAATTCTCTTCAACATCAAATATCTATAATTAATTTTTATTACTATTTATTATATGATTCTAATGTAGAATATCATTTTTGTCAAGGTATGTAATTATCTTTCTATTCCTTGATGATATCTTTAACTTTTTTAATTAAATAATATATTAAAACTATAATCCACACAGTAACAAAAGGTATAATAGTAGATAATAAAATACTGCTGATACTAAATTCAATACTACCAATAAAATCAATATCAATAAAATTAATACTTGAGCAATATCCTAGAGTTCCAATAAAAAGACCTAATGATACTGAATATATGATAGTATTTCTAATTAACTTTTCTTTATCCATTTTGTACCCAACATAGGCAACTATTAAAATAAAAATAATAATTGCTAAATATCTGATATACATATTGTTCTCAAAAGTTAAATCAATATTAATATATTTGTTCAATACTTCTTGAAGCTTATCATTAAATTCCATTGTAAGACCTATCATATAAAAGAAACTATAAGCAATCATATTAGGTAACATTAGTATAATAGCAATAATTATTAATATACCATGCTTACTATAATTACCAAATCCCAAGATAAGACCTGTTAATATGATAACAGTTCCTATTAATCCCATTATTCTGTAAGTATTCTTAAAAGCGTTGATTCCACCATTTTTAGTATCACTCTTATAATTAAGTTTTATAAAGATTTGAATCAGTAAACTTAAAATAAAAGTAGTTAATAGATTATTAAAAGTAGCAAAATTAATTGGTATACCTTCTACTAGATTACCCTTAGTAATTAAGGAAATAAAAAATTGTAACAAAGCAAATATGAAGGAGCTTATTACATAAACAATAATGTTAGATGAACCCATATCCCCATTTCTATCAATTTGTTTATTAGCTAACCAAAAAGATATAACAGGTATAAAAATAAAAATAATAATTCCAAATTTAATAGTTCCTACAGTATTAAATAATGAAAAGTTAAATATCATGACAGTTATTCTTACTATACTAGTTGCTGTAGCTCCTTTGTCTCCACCTAAATTACCTGACATAAGATTATTGAAATCTTCAAAAAAGGAGATATTAAAAATTATTGATATTACTAAAGAAAAACCTAAAGTAATTAAAAAAGCTATTAATGCAGACCTGACTCCATCAAGTAATACACTATTTGATTTTTTATTATCCATACTTTCCACCTCTCATTATGATAACACTTATAGCTACAATTTTACTTTATCATAATTGTGAAGTCAATATATTCAAGTATATTTCTAATTTCTCATGAAAATATATCATTAAAGCAATTCCTAGCAGCAACAAAAGTCTCTTGTTATATGTACAGTTTTTATATATAATAAATTTTAATACTCAGATATGATTAAATAGAGTCTGAAAAAATAAAAATAGGAGGTTCTCTTATGTATGTGCATGAAACAAAAATAAAAGTAAGATATGTTGAAACTGACCAGATGGGGGTTGTACATCATTCAAAATATTATCCATGGTTTGAAATAGCAAGAGGGGAATATATAACTAAGATAGGAATGACCTATGGAGGAATGGAAAAAGAGGGTATCCTGATGCCTGTATTAGAATCATGGTGTAAATATATAGATGGTGCCAAATATGAGGATGAACTTATTATAAAGGTTTGGATAGAAGAAATGAATCCAGTAAAGATGGTTTTCAATTACCATGTGATAAGACGGGAAGATAATAAGATTATTGCTAAGGGCAGTACCAAACATACTTTTGTTGACAATAATTTTAAGATAGTTAACATAAAAAAGGTTAAGCCAGAGATGTGGGAGAAATTAGAAAAGATTTATTAATAAAACTCTAATCTAAAAAAGATTAGAGTAATAAAAGATATGATAAATGTTATATAAATAAAAACAAATCTTTTCATATTATAACTCATCTTTTATTATAAATATAGTTTATAAATTGCATATATAGTATTAATATAATATAAGATATATTTTTATAATATAACTTGAATTACTATCTTTTTAGTTACAATATACATATAAATAACGTTGTAATATATAATATGTATATTATAATAAAAATATTAATATAATAAACATTAATGATATTAACTATATAAAATAAGTTTTGGCTTTTCAGAGTCATTAAGAAGGATAGGAAAATCATATGATAAAAAGACTAATTGATTATATAAAAGAAATAATGCATAATGAACAGTTGGGAAAGATTTTTAGGTATGTATTTATTGGTAGCTTGACTACTTTTATCAGCTTTGGGGTGTTCTGGCTTCTAGCCTATCCAGTTAATATGAATCCTAATATAGCAAATATAATATCAGTTATTTGTGCAGTAATATTTGCTTATGTTACTAATAAGATATTTGTTTTTAGAAGCAGTTGCCGTACTACCAAGGAACTTATTATTGAAGCGTTTAGTTTCTTTTCATCTAGGGGTATAACTATGTTAATTGAGATAGGAGGAGTATTTGTACTTACATCTTTGAGAATGGAAGCTATAATATCAAAAATGATCATAAGCGTATTAGTACTTATACTTAATTACCTGTTTTCACAGTTTTTGGTATTCAGAACATGATTTTATAATAAGAGAGATAAATAAATTGAAGGATATTAATAAAAGTTTTTAGTATATTTAATAACTAGAAAGCTTTACTAAAATGTATAATATTATCTATATTGAAAAATACTATTATGGACTTTAAAAGCAACAAACAAATATTAACATTTAAGTTCTAGTTCACATAAAATGGCATTTAGGAGGATAGAGAATTGAAGACCATAACCATATTGGTACCATGTTATAACGAAGAAGAAGTAATTGACATCTTTTATGATGAAGTGATAAAAGTAATTAATAATATAGATTATAGATTCGAGCTTTTATTCATTAATGATGGTAGTAAAGATAGGACTCTAGCCAAAATAATATCCTTGAGATTACGAGATAGCAGGGTTTCATATGTAGACTTATCAAGGAATTATGGAAAAGAAATAGCTATGGCTGCTGGACTTGATTATGCTTCTGGGGATGCTGTTATCATAATGGATGCTGATTTACAAGATCCTCCAAGACTAATACCTGTAATGATAAAAGAATGGGAAGCAGGATATGATGATGTCTATGCTAAGAGGTCCAGTAGAAAAGGTGAAAGCTTCACAAAAAAATTCACTGCTCATTGTTTTTATAGATTATTAGGTAAATTAGCAAAAGTTGAGATTCAAGAAGATACAGGTGATTTCCGTTTGCTTAATCGTCAAGCCATTGATGCTCTAAAGCAGTTCAAGGAAACTGGAAGGTATACAAAAGGGTTATTCAGTCTAATAGGATTCAATAAGAAAGAAATCCTATTTGATAGAGATGAAAGAGCAGCAGGAAAAACCAAGTGGAATTATTGTAAATTGATGGGACTAGCTATTGAAGGTATAACTACATTTACAATCTTGCCTCTTAGAATAGCCACATTCATAGGAAGTATCACAGGTATTGGCGCATTCATCTATATGATATATATTTTACTTAGAACATTAATTATAGGGATTGATTTACCTGGATATGCGTCCCTTATTAGTATTATGTTATTTATAGGCAGTATTCAGTTGGTCAGCATAGGAGTATTAGGTGAATATGTTGGCAGGATTTTCAATGAAACTAAGAATAGACCTTTGTATTTTATCAATAAATATGAAAGTACTAAAGTATAACATAATATTAAGAGGTGTTAGATTTGAAAAGGTTACAGAAAATATTTGATGTGTATATGATACTTTTCTTTGGACTAGTTTTTGTTATAAATATATATTTTATCTATGTAGAGAAATTGAACATTCTCTATATTATACCTGTTTGTGTTCTTTTCTTCATTCTTTATTTAATTATTAGACTAAGGATTCCTTATTTTGGTTTACTTCTATTTATATTCTCATTAGTAACTAAGCTTGCTATGATTATAATTGTGAGAACTCCACCAATATCAGATTTTGAGGTAATGTTAAGAGCTGCTAGGTTATTTGCTATTGGTGATTACTCATTCAAAGAGTTTCAATACTTCTTATCTTTTCCATATCAGACCATATTTGCAGTTTATCAAGGATTAATTATTAAGATATTCGGTGACAGTATATTTCTCTTAAAGATTATCAATTGTTTTTTTATTGCTAGTACTAATTATTTGGTTTATATAATAGGTAAAATTATATTTAATGAATTTGCAGGCAGGGTTGCTGGAGTTTTACATGCCGTCTATATTCCAATATTTTTTATGGCGCCAGTACTTACTAACCAGCATATAGCCACACTGTTTTATTATATAGCATTATACTGTATTGTTAAGTACCAGAACAGTTACAAAAAATGGATTCTTGCAGGGCTGTTCATTGCAATAGGTAATTCACTACGTCCTATAGGGATAGTTTTTATAATTGCTATTTTCATCATGTGTATTTTTAATTATTATAGGCAAACCGAAGAAATACACCTCAAACACTTTGTAGTCTGTCTTATATCTTATCTTA
This sequence comes from Vallitalea sp., assembly GCF_025211055.1. Classification (GTDB taxonomy): domain Bacteria; phylum Bacillota; class Clostridia; order Lachnospirales; family Vallitaleaceae; genus Vallitalea. Next base: position 19,249 of record NZ_JAOARO010000052.1, read on the forward strand.
TAATATTCTATAGTATTTGGGGTCTCAGTATTATAACAGGTGTAACAGATAACGGACTTAAAAACAATAATCCTTATTGGAAACTCGTTACAGGATTGAACGAGAAGACATCAGGTCGCTTTTCTGAAGAAGATGCTAAGATATTGATGCTGTATAATGTTCCTATTGATGAAAAATTATTATCTCAGGAAAAAGAATTGATAAAAGAGCGTTTATTAATATCTCCAACAAGAATATTATCATTGATGGTTAAAAAAGTTAGGTATATGTGGGGAGATTTTGAATTAGGTGTATTCACTTTTCCACATCTAATAAATAAAGACATAAGAAAAGCAGGAATAAGCTTTGACTATATATATAGGCAGGTGCAAGAATTTGAAAAAATCTTCTATACGTTATTAATAGGTTTTGTTTTATATGGATTGATAAAATATTATAGACCTTATAAAACAGGTTATGTATACTTATTATATTATGTATTAACCATCTATACAGGGGTGCACTTTTTGATTGAAATAAGTTTCAGATACAAATATGTAGCAATGCCTTTAGTTTTTATTCTAGCTGGGAACAGTATCTTTACTATGATAGATAGAATAAATAGCAAAAAAATGATATAATATGTAAAATCATACTTTACATTTTTACGATTTTATTGTATTTTGGTTTAATAAATAAGTTTATTAGCCTAGCTAGTCTAAAAAACTGTAATTATTGTATCTTCTATTGTACAATAATAATGATGATTATACGAAAGGTGAGGTCTAATTTATGTGCAATGTTCAATCGTTTATAGATTTAATAAATAAAGAAGTAAAGCCAGCTACAGGCTGTACCGAACCAATAGCTATAGCACTTTGTGTTGCGAAAGCAAAAGAAGTATTAGATGAAGATGTAGAAAAAATTGAACTATTGTTAAGTCCTAATATCATTAAAAATGCCATGGGTGTAGGTATACCAGGAACAAGTCAAGTTGGTATTCATATAGCTGCTGCTCTTGGTGCTATTGTAGGTGAATCAAAACTAGGACTTGAAGTGTTATCTAAAGTAAAAGAAACTCATGTGAATCAGGCTAACAACATTATAGATCAAAATAGAATTAAAATAGAAGTAGCAGACAAAGATTGTAAGTTGTATATTGATGCAACTGTAATTGGAAAAAATAATCAAGCTCATGTTATAATACAAGGTGGTCATACTGATATAGTATTCATATCTTATAATGATGATGTTATTATGGATAAATTATCTGAAGTAGTTGAAGTAGAAGATTATAAAGTAGCTATTTGTATTGACAGTATTTACAGATTTGTACAAAACACACCATTTCACGAGATAAAGTTCATACTTGAAGGTGCCATAATGAATAAAAAAATAGCACTTGAAGGCTTGAACAAAGAATATGGACTAAAAGTAGGAAAAACCATTGAAAAAAATATAAAGAACAATTTGATTGCTGATGATATGAAAAACTACGCTATCAGGTTATCAGCAGCTGCATCTGATGCTAGAATGGCAGGATGTCCACTCCCTGTTATGACCAATTCAGGAAGTGGTAATCAAGGAATAACTGCTACTTTACCAGTAGTAGCTATAGCAGAATGGTTACATAAAAGTGAAGAAGAATTAGCGAGAGCTTTAATTCTTAGTAACCTAGTAGCAATACATATTAAAACAAATCTTGGAAAACTATCTGCATTATGTGGAGTGATCGTAGCAGGTATTGGAGCTGGTTGTGGTATGACATACCTTCTAGGTGGAGATATACATAATGTCAAATCAACTATTAAAAATATGATAGGTGATGTAAGTGGTATGATATGTGATGGAGCAAAGACAGGTTGTGCCTTGAAAGTAGCTACTGTAGTGGAGGCTTCATTCAATTCAACCATACTATCTCTTGGAAATATTGAAATAACCAAAACGGAAGGCATTATCGATGAAAACATAGAAACTTGCATTAAAAATCTAACCTGCATAGGCTCAAAAGGCATGGAAGAAACAGACAAGATGATACTAGATATAATGATATCAAAGAATAACAAATAGTTACTATAGGTTCAGTCCCTTGTATACTATTAAATATATATCAATAACCATCAAGTTATATAATAACAATCCTAGCATATAAGTATAGGGATAATATAGAGTAGCCGAGCCACGTACGGCGAGTTTAGCAAGTTTATCATGGACGTTTAATCTGACGTAATATTACCCTATACCTTCTCTAGGGAAATACAGTAATTTCTTAATATTATTATTCTTATAAAGCTCACTTATAAAAAGTTATCTAACTTTATATTGTCTATGTTTTAATCTTTAAAATTTTCATTAAATTAACTATAAAATAACAAAGAGAAGTATGTTCGAAGATATAGTAATTTTTAATAAAAATATTGCATTATTTTACTATAGATGTTACGTCAAACTAATTTATGAGTAATGATTATCTGATTTTACTCAAAAAAGATAAATGGTCTTGACAAAATAGTAACTTCTATATATGCTGTACATATACAAAATATACAGTAATAATTACGTATAGGAGGTTTGTCAAATGATAGAAGTTAAGAATTTAACTAAGATATATAAGCTTAACTATAAACAAAAAAAAGAATTAAAAACTAAAGAAAGTACTAAAGTAGCTGTTAACGATGTTTCTTTTACTGCTAATCAAGGTGAGATATTTGGTCTTTTAGGACCTAATGGTGCGGGGAAGACTACAACCCTAAGAAGTATAGTTACCCTATTAAAACCCACTAAAGGTTCTATAAATGTGAATGGATATGATGTTGTAAAAGATAGTTCAGAAGTTAGAAAAAGAATAGGATTCCTAACTAATGAATTAAAATTAGATGAACATTTTACCCCTAATTATACAATGGAGTTTTTTGGTAAACTTCATGGAATGACTAATAAACAAATAACATTAAGGAAAAAGGAACTTTTTGATTACTTTAAGATAAATAAATTTGCAGATAAGAAAATTAGTGAATTATCAACAGGTATGAAACAAAAACTATCAATTGCTGTTAGCCTAGTACACGATCCAGATATTGTTATATTTGATGAACCAACTAATGGATTGGATATAATTACAGCAAGAGCAGTTGAAGAATACCTAGTAACTCTAAAAGAAAGAGGGAAACTAGTTATTGTTTCAACACATATTATGACAGTTGCTAGTAAGCTATGCGATAGAATAGCCATTATCATCAACGGGAAAAAAGTTATTGATGGTACTATACAAAATGTATTGAATGAAACAAAAACAGAAAATCTTGAAGATGCATTCTTCCAATTATATAAAAAAGCAGTTAATCATGTATAGATGACTAATGTATTATAACCAAATATGTAGGGAAAGGACGTTAATATTATGTTAAGAGATATCTTGAAAAAAGAGTTAAAAAGAGTTTTTACTGATCGTAGATTAGTTTTTTCAGCATTCATTTTACCAGCTCTTAGTATCTTTATTGTTTATACTATCATGGGAAGTATGCTTACTAATATGATAGATGATATAGAAGAACATACATCTACAGTATATATTCAAAATGCTCCAGAACAGTTTCAGAAAGTTGTAAATGAAGAAGAGTTAAATATGAATATTACTTATATAGATATGACCGAGGATACTACATCTATCAAAGAGCAAATCAAAAATGGAGAAGTAGACATGATGGTTCAATTCGAGGATGGATTTTTAGATAAGGTTAATAATTATAAAAACCTAGAATTACCACCAGAGGTCAAAACATTTTATAATCCATCTGAAGAATATTCACAGGAGTCAAGGAAAAGATTTGTTGATAATACTTTAAATAAATATGAAACTCAGATTTTGACAAATAGATTTGGCAATATAAACAATGTTATTGCATTTGATATTGATAGAAATCATGATGAATCAATTGTTGTTGATGAGAAAAAAGCATCGGGTCAAGGAATTTCTATGATATTGCCTATGCTCATAGCTATTATTTTATTCTCTGGAGCAATGGGTATTGGAATGGATACTATTGCAGGGGAAAAAGAGAGAGGAACAATGGCTACATTATTATTGACACCTGTTAAGAGAGAGACAATTGCTCTTGGAAAGGTAATTGGTCTAGGCATAGTGGCTATTGTAAGTGCCATAATTTCATTTACTGCCATAATAGCTTCAATGCCGTTTTCATCAAAAATGTTGACTGGTGGAGCAGATATGAATCTTGGAGCTTTACAATTATCGGCTTTCCAGTTAATACAGTTATTGATTATAATGATTACTCTTGTTGGTATATATGTAGGACTTATCTGTCTATTATCTGTTAGAGCTAGAACAGTTAAAGAAGCAGGAACATATGTAACACCTGTATTCATGATTGTTATGATTGCGGCGTTTTCAACTATGTTTGGTGGAGGAGCAACAGAACTTTACCACTATGCTATTCCTGTATATGGAAGTGTTTCGGCATTAAAAGCGGCTTTATCATTTGAATTGACAATGAATCAGTTTTTGGTGACAGCTATATCATCATTTGTTGTTAGTTTGATATTGGTTAGGTTGATAACTCTTACGTTTAATGATGAGAAAGTGATGTTGAATGCGTAATGGATAACTATACAAAAAATATAAGCTTTGATATAATCTAAGCGACAGATAAAAACAGTATAGGTTATGAGAGGAGAAGAATATGTTATATCCAATATTTTTTGAACCAGATTTTAAAGAAAGAGTTTGGGGAGGAACATTATTAAAAGATAAATTAAATAAATCCATTCCGTATAAACATACAGGAGAAAGCTGGGAAGTTGCTTGCCATGATAACGGAAATTCAGTAGTTAGAAATGGAGAATTGAAAGGTAAGACTTTAAAAGATGTTTTAGAGAATTACTCAGAAGAATTAATTGGTTACAAAATAAGTAGTAATGACAAATTTCCATTATTAATAAAATTTATTGATGCCAAAGATAAATTATCAGTTCAAGTGCATCCAGAAGATAAATATGCTATGAGATACGAAAATGGAGAGTTAGGTAAAAGTGAAGCATGGTATATCTTAGATGCACAACCAGGTGCAAAATTGATAGCAGGGCTAAAAGATAATGTAACAAAAGAAGATTTTACCAAAGCTATTAAAGAGGGAAATTTTGAAGAAGTTCTTAATGAAGTAGAAGTAGAAGCTGGAGATGTTATCAATATACCAGCTGGCTTTGTTCATGCAATAGAAGATGGTATTTTATTAGCTGAAATACAACAAAATTCAGATACTACATATAGAGTTTATGATTGGAATCGTGTTGGTCTTGACGGTAACATGAGAGAACTTCATGTTGAAAAATCATTAGATGTCATTGATTTTCAAGGTAAGCATAGTAAAGATGTAGTAAAAGGGCTAGGTATAAAAGATGGTGAAAACGAAATAATCTATTATGTGGCTAACAAATATTTTTCATTAGAGAAGATTAGTTTAAAAGGAAAGCTAATAGAAAAAACAAATAATAATTTTTATATATACATGTGTATATCAGGTAGGGGTAAAGTAGTATGTAATAATATTGAATATGATTTTAGATTAGGAGACTCTTTTATGATACCAGCTTCACTTGATGATTATGAATTAGAAGGAGAAGCATCATTAGTTAAAACATATATTCCTGATATAGAAAAAGATGTAATTAGTAGATTAGAGAATGCTGGATATAGTAGAGATGAAGTAAAGAGTCGTGTAAGGATTGACTGATAAACCAGCTTAGAGGAATGATTTTTATGAATAGAATTAAGATAGATATGCCAAATTATGCCAAGAAGATAATAGATAAACTGACTGACAATGGTTATGATGCATATTTGGTTGGTGGATGCGTAAGAGATAGTATCATAGATAAAAAACCTAATGATTGGGACATTACAACCTCCGCATTGCCAAATCAAGTTAAAAGATTATTTACAAAAACCATTGATACAGGGTTGCAACATGGTACTGTTACCATACTTATGGATAAACATCCTATTGAAGTTACAACATATCGAATTGATGGGGAATATGAAGATAATAGGAGACCTAACTCCGTTGAATTCACTAACAATCTAGTAGAAGACCTTAAAAGAAGAGATTTTACCATAAATGCTATGGCTTATAATCATATAACTGGACTGGTTGATGCTTTTGGTGGTATAGAAGACTTAGAAAAGGGTATTATCCGTTGTGTTGGTAATCCAATAGAAAGATTTAATGAAGATGCACTTAGAATGTTAAGAGCCATTAGATTCTCAGCTCAATTGGGTTATAAGATAGATAGTGAGACAAGAGATGCAATAACTGAATGTTCATCACTTATTAAAAATGTCAGCATGGAGCGGATACAAGTGGAACTTAACAAGACACTCATATCTAATAACCCTAATATGATAATGGAGATATATAATTGTAATTTAATGGAGTATATAATACCTGAGTTCATACCATGTATTGGTAATTCTCAGAATCATCCTTATCACAGCTATGATATCCACGAGCATATACTTAGATCGGTTAATGCTATAAAAGCAGACAAAGCCCTTAGATGGACCATGTTGTTGCATGATATTGGAAAACCAAGAGTAAAGACAACTGACGAATTGGGTATAGACCATTTCTATGGACATGAAGTTATCAGTGCAGAGATGGCAAAAGATATTCTTAAGAGATTAAAATTTGATAATAAGACTATTAATAAAGTTGTTAAGCTAATACAATTCCATAATATTAGGTTAGAAAACAGCCAAAAAAGTATAAGAAGATTATTAAGAAAGTTAGGGCATGAGCTATTTGATGACTTCGTACTTGTTCAAAGAGCAGATATCAAGGCTCAAAATCTAGACAAATTGGATGATAGAATGTTTAAGCTAGATAATGCTGAAAAGAAATACGCAGAAATTAAAGAGAGAGAGCAGTGTATAAGCATAAGAGAACTTAAGGTTAATGGAAGAGATTTGATGGAATATGATATAAAAGAAGGACGTCAGATAGGAATTATACTTAATAAACTATTGGATATAGTCATAGAAGAACCATCTAGAAATGATAAGCAAGAGTTGTTAAGAATAGTGGATGAGATAAAAGATAAAAATAATTGTAATTAATTATAATTTTAAAACCCCAATATATTGATGTTTGAAAAAAAACAATACAATATATTGGGGTTTTTTGTTTTCGGTTGGCTGTTATCACAAAATATTAATTTCCTGTCCTCATAATCTACTTAACTTCTTCATATATTTTAAAGTAGGGCATTAGGTATAGATGTCTAGGATACTGATAAAAAATATTATAGTTAGGGCTAAGTTGGGGTGATTAGATGCTTGAGGAATACAATAACATTTTTGAACAATTTGATGTTAAAGTAAAAAACGGTTATAAAGGACGAGGGGCTTATATATTAGATACTAATAAGGGTTTAAAATTATTTAAGGAAATCCGAATGCATCGAGAAAAAATAAAATTCATGTATGAAATAGAAGAATATTTACATAACAGAGGATTTAGTAATATTGATAGGTTAGCACTGACAAAAGAGAATAATCCTTATTATGAAGATGACGGTACTATGTATATAATGAAAAATTGGGTTAATGGAAGAGAAATTTTCTTCAATGATGAAGAAGAAATAATTGATTCTGTTAAGAATCTAGCTGTATTACATAAATCTGGTACTGATTTTTCAAGAGGGAATAGATATAAGAATTATGTAAAATTAGGTACATTACCAAATAAATTGGAAAGACATAATGTTGAGTTAGTTAGGATTAGAAATAAGATCAGAAAGATGGGTAAATGGTCAGAGTTTGATATCTGTTTTTTGAGTAGTTTTAATTACTATTACCAGAAGGCAGTGGAAGCGCTTTCGCTAATAGAATTATCAGAATATAATGATCTAGTGAAAAAATATTACAGTAAAAATGTCATTATACATGGACAATACATACACCATAATATACTAGTAAGTAATAAGAAATTATATACTATGAACTTCGAATATTGTAATATTGATATTCCAGTGATAGATTTATATCGTTTACTTAGAAAGGTATTAGAAAAAAATGATTGGAACATAAAATTAGGAATTAAAGCTATTGACAAATACATAAGTATCAACTCATTAAGTAAAGGAGAATTAAACATACTTCTATATCTTATAATGTATCCAGAAAAATATTGGAAAATCAGTAATTATTACTTTAACCTTAATAGGGCATGGAAGCCAAAACAAAGTTTGATTAAATTAAATAAGTTAATAAATCAAAAAGATAAAAAAGAAAAATTTGTTAGAGAATTAAAGAAAAATAACACCTACTAAATAAATATCAATTTAAAATTTTCAAAAACCCTTGTTAATTACCCTAATAAACTATAAAATATAAACGAAAAGATAATATGAATGTAAATACTTTAGTTAGGGAAAGAAAAAATGGGTAAGAAAAATATTAACATAATATTGATGGGATTTGTAATGATATGTCCTTTTCTACAAGGAGTATATTTTTATCATGGGGTATATCTTGCTGGAGCCATTCTATTAATGATTCTTATGTATTACATTATTATTAATAGAACTTTGCGCTTGGAACGAAGTCTTAATCATTGCCTAATTTTAATAGGTGTATTATTATATTTAATTTCTATTTTCTATGCTGTTGATAAAGGCATGGCTTATATGGGGCTCTTAAAAGTATTGGTCGTATACTTGTTTTATTTGGTCATTATGCAGACAAATATGAACAAGAAGGCTTTTACAGATGCCCTTTATTTTTGTGGAATAATAATGTCAGTTATAAGTCTATCAGCTTATTTCATACCTTGTTTAGGAAAAGAATTGATACAGAAAGGAAGATTAGGTTCTTTTTTTCAATACCCTAATACTTTTGCTCTTTTTATCTTGGTTTGTATTATATTAGTAGTTAATAGAAAAAAACTAAAAGCCTATCATGTAATAGGTATAATAATAATGTGGGCTACACTCTTATTAACTTTTAGCAGAAGCATGTATATAATAGCAATAGGTACATTACTGATTATTATTATCCATGATAGGAAAAAAATAAAATATTTGATACCTGCTGTATTATTAGGAACAGCAATATGGTATATAATCATGACATTCGGTGATTTTTCCCATATGTATGATAGAATAGAAGAGACATCTACTCAAACTAGCGAATGGCTGACAAGACTGTTATATTACAAGGACAGTATATTAATAATGAAAGATTATCCCTTTGGGAGTGGACATTTAGGTTATTTTTATATACAAAGAAAATATCAGACAGGAGCAACTTATTATGTAAAATATATACATAGTAATGTTTTGCAGATTGTTATGGATATTGGCATCGTTGGTTTTGCTTTGTTAGGTATATACTTTGTCTATAATACATTAAGTAGGAAATTATCATTTTATGATAAACTAAGTATATTTATCATATTTGGACATGGTGTTATTGATTTTGATTGGCAGTTTTTAGTAATTGCATTTTTGATAATAACCATAGCTTTTTTTGATGAGTCAAAAATAAAAGAAACAAATATTACAGGAATGAAAACGTTAGGTACATTAATGATTATTGGTATCTTACTAATCAATTATATCTATATGGGATTAAACTCTTATTTGGCTTATATAGGAGAATACGAAAGTTCCTTAGTATTATATCCATATAATACAGAAGCTAAGATTAGTCTAGCTAATAAATACAAAGATATAGATCCAATAAAGGCTTATGGACTAGCTGATGAAATAATAAGTCAGAATCCTTTTGCAATAAATGCTTATATCATTAAAAGAGATATTGATTATAAAAATGAGAAATTAGAAAAAGCTTATACATCTGCAAGAAAGATAGTTGAGCTTAATCCTCTGAGTATTAAAGATCTAGAAAAATATAGTAATATATTATTAGATATGGCAAGAGACAGTGTAGAGAATGATAGAGAAAAAGAGGCTTTTGACAGACTTAGATTAATATTTGCAATTCCTTATCATCTTAATAAACTTGCAAAAGAAAGGCTTACTGATTATAATGTTAAACATATACCAAGACTATATATGTCAAAAAAGCTAATGGATAATAATGTAGAAGCAGAAAAACTTTATGACAAAATTATACAAGATTAACATTACAGAGGTTGATTAAATCCTTTGGTTCATGTTAATAATATAATTTGAATACGAGGTGTAATTATGAATAATGATAAGAAGAATAAGAAAATGGATATTATTAGTAAAATGATTATTATTGGTGTACTAGGACTTGCAATTATACTTATAGTTGTATTAACTATGGTATTTAGTGGTGGTAAAAAGAAGAATACCAATAATAAAGTGGACCAAGAAAATAAAATACCTGTAGATAATAATGACATAAGCAAGGATATTGATTATGAAAGAGCATTAGGAGTTATACAAAAAGTTGATGCAGTTAATGATACATTGACAATATTTAATATTGATAGTAACAAATCTGCCACATTGAACATAGATAGTGCTGTTGATATTCAAGATGAATACGGATCATTAATGACACTTATACAGTTCAATAAAGGGGATATGATAGAAACAAAATATGATAAAGATAAAATGAGACCAAAATATGTTCACAAGACAGCAAAAACGTGGAAAAAAAATAAAATCAAAGGTGTAGTTGTGGACAAAGAGAAAAATACTATTACAATAGGTAATGATAATTATAACTATACAGGAGAATTGGTGACAATTTTCAATGGAAACCCATTTGATATCAACGATTTAACTGAAGAAGATGAGATTACCCTATTAGGATACAAAGATACTGTTTGGACTATAATCATGGAAAATGGACATGGATATATTCAACTAAAGAACCATAGTAATTTCGTAGGCGGAACATTACAGATTGGAACTAATAAAACAGTTGATATAAAAGATGTGACCCTAGTACCTGTACCTGTTGGGGTACATGATATTATTGTTACTAATGACCAATTAACTTATGAAACAGAAATTATGGTTGATAAAGACCAAAAAGTCGTTGTTAACGTAAAAGATGCTACTCCAAAGAAAGGTATGGTTCAATTCAGTATAGCACAAGAAGGAGTTTCATTTTCCATTAACGGTAAAATCTATAGTGATTTTTCAGAGCCAATTCCACTAGACTATGGTAATTATACCGTTAAAGTTGTAAAAGATAATTATGTTGATTGGGAAAAAGAACTTGTTGTGAATAAATCATTTACAACTTTTGAAATAAACTTGGAGAAAAAACCAACTTATATTCATGTAGATAGTCCTATAGGAGTAGATATATATATAGATGGTAATTATATTGGTGAAATACCAATTACTACGCCAATTAATCCAGGTGAACATACAATAACCCTTAGAAAAGATGGATATTATTCTACTATGCATCAGTTAGTTATTGAAGATAATGGTGAAGATGCTTATTATACTTTACCTAAGTTAAGTAAGATTAATAAGGATTTGAGCAATAACCCAAATAATGGAATGACAACACCTGACAACAATACTGATAATGCTGATATAAATAATACTGATAATAATAGATCTAATGAAGAAGATCAAAATACACCATTTTCTAATGATGTATACAATAATTAGGTTCATATAATATATAGAAAATTTGGAGGTAGATTTGTGGATTATTTAAAAGAGTATAATATGTGGCTAGATAACGACTATTTTGATGAAGAAACAAAAAAAGAACTAAGAGAAATCAAAGATAATGATATGGAGATTCAAGAGAGATTCTATAAAGAACTGGAATTTGGTACAGGCGGACTTAGAGGTGTTATTGGTGCGGGTAATAATAGAATGAACATCTATACTGTTAGAAAAGCAACTCAAGGTTTAGCTAATTATATTAAAATAAGTGGACAGGAAGCAATTGATAAAGGAGTAGTTATTGCTTATGATTCTAGGTATATGTCTCCTGAATTTGCTGATGAAGCAGCTCTTGTATTGAATGCTAATGGTATAAAGGCTTATGTTTTTGAAAGTCTTAGACCTACACCAGAATTATCTTTTGCAGTTAGAGAGCTAGGAGCTATAGCAGGGATTGTCGTAACTGCAAGTCATAATCCTTCAGAGTACAATGGTTACAAAGTATACTGGGAAGATGGAGCTCAGATTACTACTCCAAAAGATGTTGAAATAATAGATGAAGTAAAGAAAGTTACAGATTACAAAGATGTAAAATCAATAGATAAAGAGACTGCTTCAAAAGAAGGATTATATAATGTTATTGGAGAAGAGATTGATGATAGGTATATAGAAGAACTTAAGAAACAAATTATTAACCCTGAAGCAATCAAGAAGGCTTCAGAAGATTTTTCTATAGTATATACGCCTCTTCATGGAACTGGAAATATACCTGTAAGAAGAATATTAGACGAGATAGGTTTTAAAAATGTAAATGTTGTAGGAGAGCAGGAATTACCTGACAGTAATTTCTCAACAGTGAGCTATCCTAATCCAGAAGACATAAAAGCCTTCAAACTTGCAATTAAGCTTGGAAAAGAAAAAAATGCAGATGTTATATTAGCGACAGACCCGGATGCAGATAGATTAGGTGTACTGGTTAAAAAAGATGATGATTATGTAGCTCTAACTGGAAATATGATAGGTGTTTTATTACTGGACTATATACTATCTCAGAAAAAAGCAAACAATAAGCTACCTGAGAATGGTGCTGTCATTGAAACAATTGTATCAACTGATATGGCAAGTGTAATTGCAGATAGCTATAATGTAAAACTATTCAAGGTATTAACAGGATTCAAATATATTGGTGAAAAAATTAAAGTATTCAAGGAAGAAGGTTCCTATGAGTATCTATTTGGTTTTGAAGAAAGCTATGGTTGCTTAATCGGTACACATGCTAGAGATAAAGACGCTGTTGTTGCAACAATGATGGTTTGCGAGCTGGGAGCATATTACAAATTAAAAGGACTAACTCTTTATGATGCACTAATAAATGTATATGAAAAATATGGTTACTACAAAGAAACACTTGAATCTATTACATTGAAAGGTATTGAAGGGGTTAACAAAATAAAACATATATTAAGTACATTAAGAAATGTGCCTCCTAAGGACATTAATGGTATCAAGGTAATAGAAGCAGTAGATTACTTGGAAGATACAGAACTACCAAAATCTAATGTGCTATACTATACTTTAGAAAATGGATCATGGTTCTGCGTAAGACCATCAGGAACAGAACCAAAAATCAAATTCTATTTTGGGATAAAAGATTCTAGCAATGATGAGGCAGACAAACATTTAGAAGAATTTTCTAAAGGAGTTATGAAAATTATTAACGATATTATTCAATAATTAGGGTATAATTTCAATTCAAGGTATAATTTCAACACAAAAACAATAAAATAATACAAATAGAAATTTTATGGTGAAAGCATGAAAAAAATTATTTTTATTTTGTGTTTACTTATAGTGTTTACATTTACAGCATGTGGTAATAAGGTTGAAGATGAGAATGATGAAGATAAAATAAGAGATCTTGAATTCACAGTTGTCGAAGATAAAGATGTACCAGATGTTATAAAACAAAAGATAGAAGAGTCTAAGATGGAGCCATTCAAGTTTAGTTTCAGTGATGGAAAGTATTTATACATAGTTGTTGGATACGGAGAACAGCCAACAGGTGGATATAGTATACAAGTAAAAGAAGTATATGAATCCAAGGATTATGTTGTAATCTTAACTGAGCTGTTAGGTCCATCAAAAGATGATACAGTTACCATGAGTCTATCGTATCCATATGTAGTAGTAAAAACAGAAGACTTGTCATTACCAGTTTACTATAAGTAGAAATCAAGGGGAAAAGATAACTTTTCCCCTAAAATATTGTAAAGCTACTAATAAATAGTAATAACGATTTTCGTTTTCAGTAAATATTTTTAAATACTAAAGAACCATTAAATGTGATTAATAATATAATACAGTGAATAAAAATTCTAGGGGTCGTATAAAAATGAAAAAATTGGATAAACTAATAGCTAGAGAATGGAAAAGTAGTAATAAAGTTGTAGTGTCCTAAATAAAAAAACCATAAAATAGTAAAAAAGTCTCTTAATTCTATTGACATTTATGGTGTAATTTGATATAATTTAAAAATTTATTGACCTGCTATTAGTATTATGATATACTAGTAGTAGTTGTTAAAGATGAGGTGGTTAAAAATGATTGCAAAAGAAGATATTACCGAGGTAAGAAAACGTGTAGACGGTTATGTCGGTAGTAAAGTTTTAGTTAAAGCTAATAAGGGACGAAAAAGAATTGTCATTAAACAGGGTGTATTACAGAGCACATATCCAAGCATTTTTGTAGTCAAAGTCCAAAACGAACTACAAAATACTTATAGAACTGTTTCATATAGTTATACAGATATATTGACTAATAACGTTGAATTATCGTTATGTCAGGAATAAATTTGCATGTAATTTTTAGGTATTGTATCTAACAATTAAAAAATAGTCATAAAATCCTTCCTAACCTTAATATAATAATATAGACAAAGGTTTTAGGAGGGATTTTTTTGAGTTTAGAACTGGAGCAAAGAAACATTGCGTTAATTAAACCGAAAGGTAGCCGAGTTCTTCAGATGACAATAGATGAAGATATTAATGTGCCAGATATAAAGCCTGACATTGATAAGATATTGCAGAGCAATTCGGTGGTAAACATTACAGGTACTGATGTTTATGATTCTAAAGTTTTAGTTAAAGGTGAATTTGGTTGTAAGGTGCTGTATGTACCTCTTAATGATTCAAAGCCTGTACATAATATGATAAGTCTTATTCCTTTAGAGGAGACTATTAATATTGATGATGTATCCAAAAGCGATAGTATTAAGACAGAATATATCATAGAAGAGATGAAGATAACACCAATTAACACTAGAAAGATTAATGTAAAGTCAATTGTACAAGTTAAAGTTATGGTTGACGAAAAAAAAGAGATGTATGTTCCTACAGATATTTGCGGTGCTCAGGATATCCAAAGCAGATGGGATGACATTACAATCTGTAAAATGCATACATCCAAAAAAGAGACATATAAAATAAAAGATGAATTAGCTATTCCAAGTAGCAAACCAAATATCATGGAGATATTGTGGTATGATAGGACTATTAAGAACAAGGAATTTAGACTGTTGGATGATAAAATCAATATCAAAGGAATTGTGGTTCTTGATACTTTATATCTAGGAGAATCAGGGGAAAATAATCTTGAATTCGTTGAACATGAGATGCCTTTTAATGGTGTAATTGAGTGTAATGGTATTAACGAGGATATGTATTCTGATATTGATATAAACATTGTAGATGATAAGATTCAGATTAGACCAGATCTAGATGGAGAAGAGAGAGTATTCTCAGTAGATATAGTAACCCAGCTGGATATAAATATATACTCTGAAGAAAAAAATAATATTCTTACAGATGTATATTCTTTATCAAAAGAAATTGAGCTAGATAAAGAAGTAATCACATATGAAACATTACTTTGCAAGAATCAAAGCCAGTGTAAAATAAAAGAAACTATTGAAATAGATTCTACTTCTCCAGATATTATGCAGATATATTATGGAACAGGGGAAGTAAATATTGATAATATAGATGTATTTGAAGATAAAGTAGAAGTTGAGGGTGTTGTATTTGTCAAAATAATGTATGTAGCAGCGGATGATAATAATCCTATTAACGTATATAAAGCTGATCTGCCCTTTAATCAGGTGATAGATACAGAAGGTATTAAAAATGACAGTAGAATGTCTATAAGGCCATCTATAAGCTATATTAATTGTAGTATGTTAGGAGAAAAAGAAGTTGAAGTTAAATGCTCCGTTAATCTAGATACAATTGTGTTTGATAATCAAGAATTTAATATAATCAATGGGTTAACAGAGACTGAAATAGATATGAAAAAACTTCAAAACACTCCAAGTGTAGTAGGGTATATTGTCAAAGAAAATGAGTCCTTATGGGATATAGCAAAAACATATTCAACTAAGGTAGATGACATAAAAGCTGTTAATAATTTAGATTCGGCTGATGTAAAAAGAGGGGATAAATTAATAATAGTCAAAAACATCGATAGCCTTGAAATTTAAGAACGCCTAGCGTTCTTTTTTTTCTTTTTCTTGATTTATAAATATACATTGTATATAATATTAAGTATACAAGGTACAAGCTAGTTGGGAAAAGATTAAAAAGTGAAAGGGTCATTATGTATAAAATTAATATTAAGGCTAGAGCCAAGATTAATATATCACTTGATGTAATAGGTAAAAGAGAAGATGGTTACCATGATGTAAAGATGATTATGCAGACTATCAACTTATACGATAAAATAAATATAAAAAAAATAAGAAAAGATGAAATAAAGATTCAAACCAACTTGTCCTTTTTACCAGTTGATGAAAGGAATTTAGTATACAAAGTTATAAAATATCTCAAGGAAAAATATAAAATAAAAACTGGAGTTTTTGTTGATTTATATAAAGTCATTCCAGTAGCAGCAGGTCTTGCTGGTGGAAGTAGTGATGCGGCAGCTGCTTTAGTAGGGATGAACAAACTTTTTAATCTTCGCATGTCCATGAATGAAATGATGGAGATTGGTACTATGTTTGGTGCAGACATTCCTTATTGCTTGCTTAGGGGAACAGCTCTTAGTGAAGGAATCGGTGAAAAATTGACATCTCTAGGTGGGTTCCCAGATGCATACATTGTTATTGCAAAACCGGGCATTAGTGTTTCCACGGGTTTTGTATATAGTAATCTTGATTTGAATAATATAGATGTTAGACCTGACACAGATAGAATTATAGAAGGCATTGATAAGGGTGACTTACATCAGATTTGTATGAATATGGGAAATATCTTAGAGACAGTCACAATAAAAAAATATCCTGTAATAAATGAAATAAAAGATTATATGATGGAAAATGGAGCTATAGGTTCATTGATGACTGGAAGTGGACCATCTGTTTTTGGTATATTAGAGGACAAACATAAGGCTTATAATCTAGCCCATAAGTTAAAGGTAAACAATCTAGCTAAATTCGTTTATACCACAACAATATTCAATAGCTAAACATTTTCTAAAGAAAGGATGTATTAAGGTAATGGATGATAAATTGAAAGTTAATCTTAATGAATATCTGCCCTTAAGAGATGTTGTTTTCAATACGTTAAGAGAGGCCATTCTAAAAGGAGAACTTGTAGCTGGTGAGAGGCTGATGGAAAAACAACTTGCTGAGAGAATGGGAGTCAGTAGAACACCAATTAGAGAGGCTATTAGAAAATTAGAACTTGAAGGATTAGTAGTAATGATACCTAGAAAAGGTGCAGAGGTAGCTAAAATTACTCATAAAGATATAAAAGACGTATTAGAAGTAAGAGCAGCACTTGAAGAATTAGCAGTTAAGATAGCATGTGAAAAGATGTCAGAGGAGTCTTTGGTTGACCTAAAAAGGACTACTCACAAATTTCAAACAGCATGTGACGAACATGACATAGAGCAGATAATTAAAAAAGATGTTGAATTCCACGATATAATATTTAATTCAACTGAAAACGAGAAATTGATTCAAATAATAAATAACCTAAGAGAACAAATCTATCGTTATAGAGTTGAATATATAAGAAAGGTTGCTGATTTTGGTATATTAGTAAAAGAACATGACCTAATTGTAAAATCAATTGAAAACAGAGATGTTGATGAAGCAAGAAAGATAGCCATGCAGCATATAGTTAATCAAGAAATAGCAGTGATAGAGATATTCGATAAAAAAAATAAATAATTAATCTCAATATAAAAAAAGATGAGCTATTGGTGATAATATCAATAGCTTATTTTTTTTTATCAAAAAATCGTTACGTATATTGAATAAAAATATCTATAAATACAAAAAATGTAAAAAAAGGAAGGGAATATAATGACAAATATTTTGGAAAAATTAGGTAATGTTTTTTCTGTGAAATTTATAGTGCTTTTATTAATTGCAGGTTTAGTGCTACTTATATGGGATAGGAAAGTACTATACAGAAAAAAAATGAAAAAAGAGCACACTATTAGTATTGTTCTAGGAATTATTTATGTATCAGCAGCATTAGTATTTTTTGTAATAGGAAGATTTATTTAAAAAAAGAGTAAGGTGAATAAAGTGAGATTAAAAAAAGCAAAGTCAAAACATGATGAAAGAAGTAACAAAGTCATAATTCCATTTTCAGATTCAATAGATACGAATATAAGAAATTTTGAAGAACTATTTACTGACTGTGGTGATTTAGTAAAAAGAAAGTTCCCTATAGGCAAAAATAAAGATGTATGGGCATATATTGCATACATTGATGTTATGACTGACAGGAGGGTCATAGAAGAATCTGTACTTGAACAACTATTAGTTCAAGTTAGGGGCGTTGGAAAAACTCTGTTAGAAACTGATGAAGACAAATTCTCATTTATAAAAGATGGTGGGTTTGCAACAGCAGATTTGAAAGAAATTAATATAATGGATGATGCAGTATTAGCCGTACTTTCGGGAGATACTGTAATTTTTATTGACGGTTATGAAAAAGCTATAGTAGTAGCCACAAAAGGATTTCCAAATAGGGGAGTACAACAGCCAGATACAGAAAATGTAATAAGAGGGTCAAAAGAAGGCTTTACAGAAGCATTTCGAATTAATACAGTACTTATTAGAAGGCGTATCAGAGATAGCAAATTAAAAGTTAAACAAATACAATTAGGAACAAGAACAAGAACCGATGTTGCTCTTATGTATTTAGATGATCTTGTAAGACCACAGGTATTACAAGAAATAGAAGAAAGACTTAGTTATTTTAAAATAGATAGTGTATTAGAAAGTGGTACATTAGAACAGTTGATAGAAACTAATTGGTATTCTCCATTTCCCCAATCCCAAGTAACTCAGAGACCAGATAAAGTGGCATCTGCAATATTAGAGGGAAGAGTAGCTATAGTCGTAGATAATACACCATTTGTTCTTTTATTACCTACAACCTTTAATTGTTTTTTTCAATCATCAGAAGATTATTATCAAAGATGGTATGTAATGAGCTTAGTGAGGTTTCTAAGATATTGTGCCGCATTTTTATCTTTTGCTATACCAGGATTCTATCTAGCATTGACTACTTTTCATCCTTCAATGATACCAACGCCGTTGACTTTTTCCATTGCGGCAGCTAGAGAAGGTGTACCGTTTCCTGCATTGATTGAAGTACTGGTAATGGAACTGGCTTTTGAACTTTTGAGAGAAGCAGGAGTGAGACTTCCAGCACCTATAGGTAATACTATTGGAATAGTTGGAGGTTTAATAGTCGGTCAGGCAGTAGTAGAAGCTAATCTGGTAAGCCCCATTATAGTAATTATTGTGGCATTGACAGCTATATCTTCATTTGCCATTCCTAGCTATTCACTTACATCAGCTTTTAGAATAATAAAATATCTGATTATACTATTATCTGCTTTCTTAGGTTTTCTTGGTTTTTGGTTAGGTATTTTAATAGTGTTGACTCACCTTGTATCTCTTAAGAGTATTAATATACCTTATCTTTCACCTTATGTAGCAAGAGAAGTCAATAATGAAGACCTTCAGGATTCCCTAATAAGAATGCCCATATTTCTTAATAAATTAAGACCGGTATTTGCTAGAAGAAGTAATAAAGTAAGATTAGATATAGATGAAAAAGGAGAAAATAATGTTTTCACAAAACAATAAAATATCAATGAGACAAATTGAGATTCTGATTATTCTCAATATGTTCAGTAATACAAGTTTAATTTTGCCTAGAGTCGCTTCTGAAATAGCAGATGGCGATGGTCATTTTATTGTTCTAGGCGGCGCTATCATTTCACTAGTATATGTCTTCATTATAACTTCTCTTGTTAAGATGTTTCCTGATAAGAATATTGTAGAATACACAGAACTGATATTCAATAAAACAATAGCTATTATTATAGGAGTCATATTCTGTCTGAAACTTATTATTTTGGCAGGGTTAGAAATAAGGGTTTTTGGAGAGTTGGTGAAACAGGCATTACTAAGAAATACACCAATAGAAATTATTGTCATAGCTATGCTTTTGGTTGTAGTCTATCTCACAAGGAAAGGCTATGAAGCAAGGGCTAGAATGGCAGAGCTGTTAATATTTATAATATTAATCCCTTTGGTAGTAATATTTTTCTTCGCAGTTCCTGATATCAAATTATACAATATTTCACCTGTTTTTTCAATTTCAGGGGAAAAATTTATCTATGGAAGCTTAATAATGTCTTTTGCTTATTCGGGGATAGAGCTATTATTACTATCAAGTCCATTTGTAATAAATCCTGATAAATTACCAAAGGTGACATTACGGAGTGTAGCATTTGTTGGCATTCTAAATGCTTTGATATGCATTTTGACAATTGGTTCTTTTGGACCTGTAGAGACTTCTAGACAAATATGGCCTGTTATGACCATTATGCAGACAATACATCTGCCGGGTGCTTTAATACAAAGACAAGATGCTCTAATGGTAAGTTTTTGGATAATGACAGTGTTTTTACTTTTAAACGCTTATTTATTTTTTTCAGGATTATTAATTAAAAAAATTGCTAACTTAAAAGAACAGAATTTCTTGATATTACCTCTAATACCTATTATTTATCTCATATCACTTATACCAGATAATATAGTGGAGACTTATAAATGGATAGAGATTATGACACGTTATGTTAGCTTATTATTCCTTCTACCTATTCCATTAATCTTATTGGTAGTTGCTAAGATGAGAGGATTAGGTAAACCTACAGGTAATATATGAAATTAATGAGAGGTTGATGGTAACATGAAAATTAAAATTATGGCTATATTGGTTATATGTTCTATACTTCTAGTAGGTTGTTGGGATAAGGTTGAATTGAATGACAGAGCATATGTAATAAGTCTTGCACTAGATGATATTGGTGATTTATTAGAGGTAACATATACCATTCCTAATTTGCCTGTTATAACTGCTCAGAGTGGTGGTGAAGCTACAAAGTTCATTAAAATCACCAAAGCAGAGACTTTGACACAAGCTAATAGGGCTTTTGGTAAAAAATCTAATCTTAGAATCAATTTTGACCATACTAAGGTAATAATATTTGGAGCTGATTTTTTAGAGGATCCTAATAATCTAAGAAAAGTTTTGGATCATTTTGATAGAAATCCAGAATATTCCAAAGCGTTATTATTATTAGGTACCAAGGAAACAGGGAAAAAATTACTTGAATCGGTTCCTAATGGAGAAGAGACAACAGGAATATATCTTTCACAAGTTTTTATAAATAATAGTCTGGAAACCATAAGCGCCAAGACCATTGAACTTGGAGATTTTATTTCCCAAATGTACAGTACAGAGGGAAATGGTGTAATGCCAAATGTAATATTTAGGGATAATGAGGTTATAGTGGATGGATTAGCCATTCTTAAGGATTATCAGCTTAGAGGATGGATGGAAGATAAATATATGACAACATACAGTTGGATTCTTGGTAAAGGCAAGGAAACTGTTGCTTTAGTAGATATGGAAGGAGTATTAGTACCTTATGAAATAAGTGATTTAACTTCTAAAATGAATTTTGAATTAAAAGATGGATTATTAAAAATTAAAATTTCAATTAGTAGTGAAGGAGATGTATCAGAATATATACTAGAAGATAAAGACAAGTTATTCAATACTAGTTATATTGCTGAAATTGAAAATGAAGTAGCTAATAGCATGGAAGAAGATATATATGAATTAATGAATATTATTCAAGAAGAGTATGGTATAGATATCATTAATGCATATAACAACTTAAAAACCAGTAATAGAAAAATATGGAAAACAACTAAATCGGATTGGCAGAATTTCTTTAATGCAGCAGCTATTGAAGTAGAATGTAAGGTAAATATAAGAAGAGTGGGACTTTCAAAATAAAAATCATTATTCATTTACTTTTTGTCATGTTTTCTAATTTACGGTTTAACAGATAGATTATGTATAAATAATAATGATGTTGGTAATAATAGAAATAGTAGGTTGTAAATATGAAAAGATGGGGGAAGATTGATGAAGGTGAATCTAATGAAAGTATTTGAAAAGAAAAGGATATTAAGAACCTATATAATATCACTACTAATAGTGGTACTTATGTTGGCAGCTATAGTTTATGATTACGGTAAAAATGGGACAAATGCTGCTGTGATTGAGGGAATATCAGATAGTTTGATACGTTTTCATGTTATTGCAAATAGTGACAGTGAAGAGGATCAGAAGTTGAAATTGAAGGTAAGAGATGAGATTCTAGACAAAATGAGTGGTATTTTGGGAGAATCTAATAATATTGAAGAAACAAGACAGTTGATTTATAATAATACAGATAAAATTAAGGAAATAGCTAGAAGAGTTATAGAAGAAAATAATTATGATTATGATATAAACGTTAAGTTGAAGATGGAACAGTTTCCATTGAAGACTTATGGAGATATAATATTACCCCCAGGTGAATATGAAGCTTTGTTGGTAGAAATAGGTGAAGCGAAAGGTAAGAATTGGTGGTGTGTAATGTTCCCGCCTCTATGTTTTGTTGATGTAACTCATGGAGTAGTTCCAGAAGAGACAAAAGAGACCCTTAAAAGGGTTTTGACAGATGAAGAGTATGATTCTATTGTGATGGCAGAACCTGAAGAGGATATGCCTATAAAGATTAGATTCAAGTTTTTGGAGTGGTTTAACTTTAGTAGGGGTGAAGATAGAGATAGGAAGGATAATGATAGTAAGGTGTTTGTTAATAGGGATTAGAGAAAAATAGAAATTTAGACAACGGTTATATGAAAAACCATATATAGTGATAATCACTTTCGTTATTATCACTATATATGGTTTTTTGTGTATAGGCACATTTTAAATTATGTACTCCCTGACCGTTATACATATGTAAAATATTTATATAATTAGCTATTGAATAAAAATACAATAAGATATAAAATAGAACAGATAAGTAATTTATCATATTTGGAGATGATAATTAATATATTTAATAATACATGAGTTTGTACAACTACCATTTATCTATAATGGTAAAATTTGCTGAATTTTAATTCTGAATAATTAAAAAATGGGGAGGAATATAATATGAATAAAAAAAATATTGTTGTTTTATTTGGTGGACAATCATCGGAACATGAGATATCATGTATATCAGCAGTAACTATAATGAAAAACATCAATAAAGATAAATATAATATATATCCTGTAGGAATAACGAAAGAAGGTAACTGGAGAATATATCATGGAAAGATAGATGATTTAACAGTAGATAGTTGGGTGGGTAATTCGGATAATGCTATCATTAGTCCGGATGCAACTGATAAATCATTAATAATTTTCAAGGAAGATGGAATAGTAAAAGTAGATGTTGATATAGTGTTCCCGGCACTTCACGGGCTGTATGGAGAAGATGGAAGCGTTCAAGGTTTATTGGAGCTTGCTAGTATCCCGTATGTAGGTTGTGGTATTTTAGCTTCTAGTGTATCTATGGATAAGCTTTTTACGAAAGTCATAGTTGATAGATTAGGAATTAGACAGGCTAAATATATTCCAGTATATAAAAAAGAAATGGATGATATTAAAGAAGTAGTGGCTAAGATAGAAAGACAATTGGAATATCCAGTCTTTGTAAAACCATCAAATGCCGGATCATCTAAAGGTATTACCAAGGCACATAATAAAGGAGAATTATTTGATGGTCTTGAGATTGCAATCAAGCATGATTCAAAACTATTGATTGAAGAAACCATAGTAGGTAGAGAAGTTGAATGTGCTGTACTTGGCAATTATCATCCAAGAACATCTAATGTTGGTGAAATAATTTCAGCAGCCGAATTCTATGACTATGATTCAAAATATAATAATATAGGTTCTAAAACAATAATTAATCCAGATGTACCAAAGGATACAGTTAAAAAAATCAGAGATTGTGCAGAGCAGATTTTTAGAGCAGTTGATGGTAGAGGATTGGCAAGAGCAGATTTCTTTATAGAATCAGAATCAGGAGAGGTTGTTTTCAATGAAATAAATACATTACCAGGTTTTACAAGTATAAGCATGTATCCGATGCTTTGGGAAGATAAAGGAATGTCTAACGAAGAATTAGTAGATAGACTTATTAAGTTTGCATTTAATAAGTAAACTCAACTTTTAATGAGGTGAAATAAAGTGACAAAAGACGTATTGGTAAGAGTAAAGGGAGTTCAGACAGATATGTTTGAATCAGATAAAATAGAATTAGTAACAACAGGTAGCTATGTTGAAAAAAATAATAAGGTGTATATAACTTATATAGATTCAACGATTGATGGCGATAAAGAAACTAAAACAACCATAAAACATGAGAAAGACCAAATTTCCATATTGAGATTTGGTGGAGTCAATTCTCATATGGTATTTGAAAAAGACAAAACACATATAACACACTATCAGACTCCATATGGTATTTTTGAAATAAATACCCATACAAAGAAAATAAATGTAGACCAAGAAGAAGATTTCATGGAGATTAATGTATCCTATAATCTAAGCATCAATCATATGTCAATGGGGGTCAATACTTTTACTATAACAGTAAAAAACGCTAAATCTGATAGGGTAGTATTGATGGATGATAAAAATGTAGAAATAGAAAACGAAGAACTTAGTTAATAATAATCTCTCGGAATCTTGAGAGATCATGTCAGCAAAGCTGACAAAAGCACTTTGACAAGTAAATATTGTCTGAATTACAAATAAAAGTAGAAAAATGGGTAAAAGAAATAGACATAACTGCTGTTATGCTTTAAA
>NZ_JAOARO010000053.1 GCF_025211055.1 Vallitalea sp.
ATTATACAATGTATATGTAGCGGAGAAAAGATGTTTATCGTTAGGCATCTTTTTTTCTTGTAAAAAAGTCAGCCTAACTCCTAATGAGTTACACTGACTTTTTTTATGTGTGGGCTAGTCTATTTAACGACAGCCCCTTTTTTATGAGTGTAGAAGATATTTATTAAGAATTTTATTTTTTGAATCTTGACAAATAACAAAATTAAAGTTAGTATAGACGTATAGACGTCCGGTTGGGAAGTGTTTTTGGAAGTTAATCATTAAATCTAAGTGTCAAATGAATGGAGAGAGGTAATGAAAGATAAGATTATAAAAGCCATAAAAAGTGTAAAAGAATTGTCTTGTTATGATATAGGCATAGAAATCTCATCTGACAGAATTGTTACTCTAACAGGGAAAGTTGATGAATGGCAGCATGTGGTAGATATTGGTCATATTGCTGCAAAAGTAAAAGGTGTTAATAATGTGGTAAACGATATAACAGCACAGGGGATAACTATTCCACAAAAAGATAATACCGAAAAAATTAAAAACACTCTACAAGAGAATGTACATAAGAAATGTGATATCTTAATAATAGGCGCAGGGATATGTGGTTGTGCAATTGCTAGAGAATTATCCAAATATAATCTAAGCACAATAGTAGTTGAAAAGAATAGTGATATAGCAGAAGAAGCAACAAAAGCCAATAATGGTAATATTCATCCAGGAGTTCTAGCAAAAACAGGGACTTTAAAAGCAAAACTTAATATAAGAGGCAATGAGTTATATACAAAGCTGTCTAAAGACCTTAATTTTAAACTAATTAGATCAGGTTCATTGAATGTAGTTTATGATAAAAGTGAATGGAGAAAGATGTTAGGACTTAAGTTTCTAAAAAAATCTAAGCTAGGATATCTAATTAAGCCAGCTAGACAATTTATGAAAGTTCCTGGATTAAAATGGTTAAATCAAGAAGAGGTCAAAAAATTAGAACCAAACCTAAAAGGTGAGCCTATTGGAGGGTTTTTAATGTCTACAATGGGATTGGTTGAACCTTATGAAGTATGTATAGCCTTTGCAGAGAATGCAGTACAGAATGGTGTAACATTCATGTTGGATACAGAAGTCCTAGATGTACTCACAGAAGATGGAAAAACTAAAGGGGTAATAACCAATAAATGCATTATTGAAAGTAAATATGTTATTAATTGTGCTGGAGTATATACAGATAACATAGCTAAGATGGCGGGAGATAGATTTTTTACAATTCATCCTAGAAGAGGTGCCATAGCTATATTCGATAAAAATAGAAAAGGCTTCTTTAACAGACCAGCTGGAACAAGAAGTGGACGGAGTAAAAGTACTAACTCAAAAGGTGGTGGAGCTTGTGTATCCCCAGAAGGAAATCTATTATGGGGACCAACTGCTACAGAGATTCCATCTAAAGAAGATAAGTCGGTAGAAGCTAGTGATATAGACTATATAATAAAATTAGGTGAACGTGTCACAGATGAAGTTAAGAAATCAGAGATAATTACTTTTTTTGCAGGTATTAGAGCAGCAGATTATAAAGAAGATTTTATAATAGGTATGTCGAAAAAAGTAAAAGGATTCATCAATGTAGCAGGAATACAATCACCTGGGTTAGCATCAGCACCTGCAATAGCAGAAATGGTTAGAGGAATAATAAAAGATGATATGGGCGGTATACCTCTAAATGAAGATTTTAATCCTATAAGAAAACCTAAGGTACAATTCAGAGATTTATCCCATGAGGAACAAGATGAACTAATAAAGATGAATCCCAAATATGGGAATATAATATGTAGATGTGAGCTAATAACTGAAGGCGAAATATTAGACGCTATACACAACGAGATACCAGCAACAACTATAGATGCCATAAAGCGTAGAACAAGGGCCGGAATGGGTAGATGTCAAGGTGGTTTTTGTGGTCCTAGAGTATTAGAAATACTTGCTAGGGAGTTGAAGAAAGAACCTACAGAAATAACCCTAAAAGGTTCAGATTCATATGTCCTTAATAAAAATAGTAGAGCGTAATGAAAGGAGGGATTAGATGAAATATATTGAAACAGATGTAGCTGTTATAGGCGGTGGACCAGCTGGGTTAGCAGCGGCTACAGAAGCTAAGAGACAAGGCGTAGAGAATGTACTTATAATAGAGAGAGATGTAGAGTTAGGTGGAATCTTACAACAATGCATACATGATGGATTTGGACTGCATAGATTTGGAAAAAGATTATCTGGCTGCGAATATGCTGAGAACTTTATAGTAGAAGTTGATAATCTAGATATAGATGTGAAAATAAAAACCATAGTCCTAGAGATAACCAGGGAAAAAATAATCTATGCAATGAATGAGTCTGAAGGTATGATGAGAATAAAATGTGGAGCAATTATCCTTGCTATGGGATGTAGAGAAAGAACCCGTTCTCAAGTATTTATATGGGGTACAAGACCAAGTGGTGTACTTACAGCAGGTACTGTACAAAGATATATCAATATGGAAGGATATCTTCCAGGTAAAAAAGCAGTAATTCTTGGGTCAGGTGATATTGGACTTATTATGGCAAGAAGAATGACACTTGAAGGTATTAAGGTAGAAGGTGTTTATGAACTAATGAGTTCCCCAGGAGGATTAACAAGAAATATTTGTCAATGTTTGGATGATTATAATATACCAATGCACCTATCAACTACAGTTGTGAGAATACATGGTAATAAGAAATTGGAAGGTGTAACAGTTGCCCAGGTAGATAGTAATAAAAATCCTATAAAGGGTACAGAAAAATACATCGAGTGCGATTTGTTGGTTCTTGCAGTTGGATTAATCCCTGAAAACGAATTGTCAAGAAAACTGGAAGTCAAGATTGATCCAAGAACAAAAGGACCAGTTGTAGACGAGAGTTTCATGACATCAGTTGAAGGTGTTTTTGCTGCGGGAAATGTAGTAACAGTGTTTGATTTAGTAGATTATGTATCTATAACGGGAGAGATTGCAGGTCGTGGGGCAGCTAGATATTTAGAGGGGAATCTTAATCTAAAAGATGAATATCAATCAGTTATTCCTGGTGAAAATGTTAATTTTGTAGTACCACAGATAATTAGGAAAAACAACTTGGAAGAACAGCTTCCCATATATTTTAGAGTAAAAGAAAAAGAGAAAAAAGTAAAAGTGATTGGTGAAATTGACGGAGAAATTTGTTTGAATAAAAAACATGGCGTAGTATTACCACCTGAGATGATTGCCATAAATATAAAAACTGAAAAATTAATGTCAAGTAATAATGAGTTAACCATTAGTGTAAAGGTGGGGTAGATTATGAAAAAAGAATTTACATGTATTGTTTGTCCTATGAGTTGTCATCTAACTGTTTATCAAAAAGGAGATAATATAATTGTAGAAGGAAATACCTGTAATCGAGGTAAAGTGTTCGGAGAAAATGAATATGTTAATCCTAAAAGAATGTTGACAACTACAGTAAAAATAGATGGAAGTCATTTAAAAAGATTACCAGTAATCAGTAACTATGAGATACCAAAAAGTAAAATATTTGAATGTGTCAACGAGTTGTACAAAATGACAGTTAAAGCACCAATTAATAGAGGGGATATTATAATAAAGGATATATGTAATACAAAAGTTGACATTGTAGCATCTAGAAGTATCATGAAAAAAAGAAGGTAATATACCTTCTTTTAATTTCGTTCATTTATTATAGCTTAACTACATTCTCTGCTTGAGGTCCTCTAGCGCCTTCGACAACTTCGAATTCAACTTTTTGGCCTTCTTCTAGAGTTTTAAATCCATCACCTTGAATTGCAGAAAAATGTACAAATACATCATCTTC
>NZ_JAOARO010000054.1 GCF_025211055.1 Vallitalea sp.
ATCTATTACTATTCAAAATAAGCCTTCGGGATTTGCTGAATTAATAGATTTAGTAAGAACTTATGAGATTGTTTATTCTGTTACTGCTATTTATGGTCTTGAAGATACTAACGGTGTTGGGAGAGCCTTATGTCATTTTCTTATTGATAATAATAAACAAGTGAAATTCGTCAATTCAAGTCTTAGTTCGCAAGAAGCAAAAAAGAATACTATTATTCATAAAACAGATGAATATGACGCTTTCTGTGTTGCAAAGGTTTTACTTGATGAATTTGACAAGCTTAAAAATGTATCTAAAGATAATGAAATCTACTATAAAATCAGCCAATTAATGACAAGGCGTAATAAATTAGTAGAACAAAGAACGTCGGTTATTAATCAATTACATATGCAACTATCATATCATTATTATAGATATAGTAAGTTTTTCAGTGATATCATAGGCAAGACAGCTTTAGCCTTTTGGTATAACTATCCTAGTGCTAAATCTTTGGAAAATGTATCTATAGAAGAATTAGGACAGTTTCTTAGAAAAGAAAGTCACTATTTTTTTAATGATAGTAAGGCAAAAACATTATTAGATTTTATTAAAGAAGATAAAGACATTTTATCTCATGATGAAACAAGGTGTTTCCTTATTAAAAGTTATGTTGAGGATATTCGTTATAAACAAAAAGAAATATCTACTATTGATGAACTATTGCAACAATGCATTGATAATTTAGGGGTGAATCTACAATCATTTAATGGTATTGACCTTATTACATCAGCACAGTTATTGTCTGAAGGTGATATCAATAGGTTTAAGAACTCGTCAAAACTTGCTCGTTATAGTGGAATTGCCCCAGTTACTTATAGTTCTGGAAGTAAAGAAAAGAACTTTCGTAATCAACGAGGTAACAGGAAATTAAACAGCATATTTTTCTATATAGCACTTGGACAACTAACTAATCATAGAAACACTGGCACACCTAGAAATCCTATTTTATATGAATACTATCATAAAAAAGTATCAGAGGGTAAAACAAAATCACAGGCTATAGTTTGTGTATCTAGGCGATTAGTGAATATTGTTTATAACATGCTAAAGTATAAAAAAGACTATAGTATTGAACGTATTAATAACTCAAAGTGTAGCTAATTGTATTATTACTATTGATATGATAATTACAATTAACATGAAAATATCTACTGTTCAAAAAATATGAATCAAAAGATAAAGTAAAAGTGCAAGTATCCCCATCACCAGAGTATATATTTAGATATAGTATTATGAATATATCCGATATATGTTATAATATTCAATATTATAGCATTGCTATAATTGTAATAATAGCATCGCTATAATGTAATAATATCATAGCTAGTCAATGCTATATTATCATTTATAGCATAGCTATAATGCTACATCTAAGTATATACAACTATAAATCTATGGTTAACTAGTTATGTTAACTTAATCTATAGAGATATTAAAATCTATAAAAGTATAATAAGTATCTTCTATATAATAGATTTATAGTTATGGATAGTTATAGAGGGGACGGGCTTAATCTTTACGCATACGTACAGAATAACCCTATAAACTATATAGACCCAAGTGGATACTGTGGTGAAAAATCAAATGGTAGCACAGAATCAGAATATATAGAAAATCAGTTTTCAAAATATGATATAGGAGATAGAACTCTTATATTTGCAAATAATGGAGAAGCATTCTTAATTGAAATTGAAGAATGGAAATTTAGTAATGGTGAAAGATATAAAGGCTTTAAGTTTGTTAATTCAGAAGATAGAGATAACTTTTCCATTGCCAATAAGGTATATGTTTCACCTAAACAATGGTTTTCCCATTTTGTTGGAATTAGTAAAATAGATATTATCAAGGATTTTGCAGACCTAATTGCAGGCAAAGACCTAATTACAGGTGAAAAGACTAATCGTTGGCTATTAGCAGTTATGATTATTGCCCCTGAAGCTATTGATCAGGCACTTAAAAAAGGTGCAAAAACTACTGACCAAATTATGGATATCGCTAAAAAAAGTGATGCTCTTACTTCTTTAAAAAAAGGTAAAATCATAGCTTCTAACCCAACAAAAAAAGGATTCTTAAAGATTGACTACCTTTTTGACAATATGAATGATGCAAAAGAATTTGGTAGAGATTTATTAGGTCATGATGCTACTCGTATTTATGACGATGCAGGTAAATGGATAGGATGGCAAGGAAAAAAAGGGAAAGTCTATTGGGGACACGGTGACTGGGGAAAAGGTGTAGGTAGTTCATCATTTCCACATCTTAACTATGATATTGATGGCGTAAGCGGACACCTATATTTACAAGATAAAATCCAAAATAGAGATATGTGGGAAGCTTTCAATAAATACTTTGGAGAATAGGTGATTATAAATGGGAGAAATTATACAAATAATTACACAAAAACCATTTAGTATTAATAATATTGAATGGTTTAAAAACACAAATATTAATTATCAGATTCAAGGAAGAAAATCATTAACTAACATCAAAGGCACTTGGAAATTAAATCAATATTTCTTATATGATATATATGAAAATATTAAACCTTTTAATGCATATTATTTATCTATGCTAGTAGATGTTGATGAGAATGTACCTAAAATTGATTCAGAGTTTAATATTGGATTTAATAATACTGATTTTATGTATGAAAAGGAATTTATTAATCTATTTATGGAAGAAGAAATATATC
>NZ_JAOARO010000055.1 GCF_025211055.1 Vallitalea sp.
TAAGTGTAATGGCATAGGTCGCATAGAGGCATCAGTTAACAATGTGTTTACAACATCCCCCAATCTAAGACCTAAAGGTACAGTCGGCACATTAGCACTTAATCAGAGCATGAGCGCCTCCTTCTAGAGGTTGGGGGACGTAACACGGTAACGTTAGGTAAAATCCTCTGTATATAAAGGTTGAAATAACATGAATGTAAATGATAAAGGAATAATATATTATGGAACAGATATTAAGTACATAGAAGAGTTGGATAAAGTAGGGTTAATGAAGCCTAGGAAAAGAGATGAACAGTTTATTTCAGTGTCAATATCAGGTTATGAATCAGTTATTGAGATTGGACATCCTGATTTAGTAGAAATGGGTAGGGTGTATGCAGATGAAATGGGTATATGTACCATAAAAGATAATAAATTTCATTTTAAAGACGGTTATTGTAATACACTAACTTATATTCAAGGTTATGGTCCTAATACCAGCGAATTTTTAAATAGTTTCTATGGTTTGGTTAAGAACGAAAGGACTCAAAATACCATAACTGTAATTTTAACTAAAGAAGCAGATAAGCTATTAGTTAGACCTGAGAAGAATAGAAAATTTGAATATTTGTCATTAGCTTTGCATGGTTTTATAGAATGTATTAAACCAGAAGTGATAGCAGGTTGGATTATACCTGAAAATAGGTATAATGAAGTGATACAAATGATGGGTAGAGGCAGAATAAGAAAGTTAAAAGTTTGGAAAGATACTGAATTTAAGCCTACTAAATATGATATGAATAAGGTCAAGTATGGATTGTTCCCCAATAACATTGATATGTATAAAAAAAATATTGCTACGAATAGCTATTATTATAGAACTAGGTATGAACACTTGAAAAGTATACTACAAGAAGTTAGCAATATAAATTGGAATATGGAAATAGATGAAGTTGAAGAAGTATTAAATGCATGGTTAAAGAAACACAGAAGTGAGATTAAATGGGATAATCAGAAGTTAAAATATAAATATATATAGGCTAACTGTCGGACATCACCTAACAAAATATTTCCATTCGCTCCGCACATTCACTCTCTTTCGAGAAAGGTTTTGGGGTCTTTTATTAATAGAGGGTTACATAATTATCATAATTTCAATATTATGCAGATAGATTACTGGGTAACAATACAAGAACAGTTTATAGTAGACTGAAAGGATGAAATAATAATGATTACTAATGTTAAAGTGTATGATATGAATGAAAGTATTAAAGCAAGTAAATATCCTATGAGTATTGATATAGAATCATTAAGTTGTGAATTAACTAATACTACAAAAAAATTAGGAAGATGTAATAAAGGTGAGGGCCATGATAATTTCTTAAAAGGTATATTAGTATCTTTTGACCTGACTTTTACAAATAAAGCTTGGGTTGAAATGGAAAGGTATAACTTCATAACATTTGTATCAAGTCAATCTACTATGCATAGACTAAAGTCATTTGAATTAGACAAACAATATGCTGATTATGTAGATAATAGGATTATAGACATAATGAAAGAATTACAAGATACATATAATAAAACAAAGAGTAAGGAAAATTATTTAAAATTACTATATTCTAATCCATGTGGATTTAAATTGACTGCTAGATTAACAACAAATTACTGTCAATTAAAAACTATTTATTCGCAAAGAAAAACTCATCGACTACCAGAATGGAGAGATTTTTGTGATTGGATTGAAGGATTACCTAACTTTAAAGAATTAACAGGAATTTAAGAATTTACATATGGAGACTAATTGAATAGATTAATTTGAAAGATATAAGGGTAGTTCTTTGAAGCTGAAGGGGATAACATCTTCTAACAAAATATTTTCGTTCGGGTAGGGTCATTTCTCTGGGGTCAGCCCTCACACATTCCACCACCTAAGCGCGTCGCGACAGTCGTTGCATTAGCCCTTGGCAGGGCATGAGCAACTCCTTCTAAGGTGCTGGAACGTCGGAAATACGGAGACGTTAGAAGACATAAAATCATTCTAATAATATCCGAACATTGATAGAATGATAAAACCAATAAATTTGAATCATTATATGTTATAAATATTATCAATAGAGTCTGTTTATATGGTAAAATAAGATAATGTAGCAGTATAGATGTCTTTTATATTAGAATTATTAAGGAGAGTACTAATGGCTAATTATATGGATGATTTACGAGAACTAATTGGAACAAGACCAGTAATAGCATGTGGAGCGAATGTAGTAATCATGGATAAAGATAATAGGATTTTATTACATCATCGCCAAGATAATGATATGTGGGGATTACCAGGTGGTATGATGGAACTGGGAGAAAGCCTTGAAGAAAATGCAATTAGAGAAGTTAAAGAAGAAACTGGATTAGAATGCAATGAGCTTAGATTATTTAATGTATATTCGGGAAAAGAACTATATTATCAGTATCCAGATGGTAACGAAGTATATAATGTGACAGTGACATATATTTGCAAAAGGTATAGTGGAATAATAGAGGTAGATTTATCAGAGGGTAAAGAGGTAAAATACTTTGCTGTTGATGAAATTCCTAATCAGATAAGTCCACCAGTTAAAATAATTATTGAAGATTATAAGAAAAGATTTAATGAGCTAATTAAGTTATAGTACATGCCAGTTAGTCATGATTTTACATCTTCTAACAAAATATTTCCGTTCGCTCTGTATCTGCATATATATTTTTACGACTACGGAAAAATAATCAAATATAAATTCAGTGGCACTGTGGGTACGGTTCAGGGACGTCGTAAATACGCAACGTTAGGTAAAATCATTAACTAGTGTATAGGTTTATTATATGAGTAGAAAAAATAATGATATATGGTATAAGAAACAGACAAAAATCGTTAATGTTTTTAAATGAGGTTTTTCAGATTGAAGAATATGAATTGAATAGATTTAGTCTCAAACTGATTATATCAGTGCTAATGATTTTGAGGAACATTTTGGGATTAGTACTGATGATATAGAAATAAATAATCTTGAATTATTAGTTTCACATGTTACTACATCGATAGATAATAATCTATAAATACTCATGACTTAATTAGTTTACAGAAAGTATTAAATTTGGATAGTCCATTAAAGAAATTTATAAATAAATATGTAATTGAAATTGATGTTAATAGATTATTAAGTTATAATAGTAGTGGTTATAATATTGATTATGAGTATTATAGGGGGAGCTATTTAGGTCATAACTCCCAAGAGAGTCAGTTGAAAGAAATAGGACGTAAGTTGTATAGACCATCAAATTTCTGCATTTCTATACATGCCCAGTGATACAAATTATGGTGGAAGAGTTCATTTAAGACCTGAATCTCTAATGAACATTGCAATTTTACTAAAAGAAATCTTGAGCAAGAGTGGTTTAACAGTGCAAAGTCAATTGTTGTTGAATTTAGTAATTTCAATTGACGGTCGTTTTATAACCAAAAACATGAATTCTTATCATATGAATTCAACAAATCAAAACTAAAGAAGTGGTTAGTAGAGAAGCTCTAAATGTGGTAAGGGAAAGTGATAATTTTGGTAGAATACCAGAAATAATTGTTTATATGAATAAAGATTATATTGCAGATATTAAGAAAATTCGAAATATAGTTATTGATAGCTTCCGTTAATGACTTCACCTAACAAAATATTTCCGTTCGCTATGCACATTCACTCTCTTTTGGGAAAAGCGTTGAAGGTCAGAGTGAACGTCTAAAATACGAAACGTTAAGTGGAATTTTTTGTTCTGTATCGTCTGTATCGCTTAATTAGTATGTATTGGAGGATTATTATGAAATCATGATAAGAAGGAGAAAAGAGATATCTCTGTAAGTGATAATAATTTACATAGTAATTGAAAATTCAAAGCGAGTCAGCCTAAGAGTTTGAAAAATACGTTGTGTGAATATTATCTTGATAGGAAAGATTATCATGATAGTAATCTATATTTACCTTCAGTTGCTAAAGCCTTGATTCACTATGCAGTTAATTATGGATGGAATTTTTCATCAACAAATCAGTTTTATAGCCATGAAATTGAGTCAGTATCAGAATTCAATGAGATTATTAAATTAGGAGCAACTATCATCTTATAGAAAATGTAGAATTTGACCATATAAGAGAAATTCTTTTTTGTGTAGAAGGTATTTCGATATCCAACAATGAATTAATTGGTATTATTGTTGATAACGGTGGGCTAGAAAGTTATCAGTCTGTTTTACAAACAAGGTACGTTATGCAACAGATTGAGATTTTATAAGGAGAGATGGAGATGAGAGTAGAAATATTAGGTTCAGGTGGAGCAATAACAATTCCAAGGCCTTTATGTAACTGTAATGTTTGTAATGAAGCAAGAATAAAAGGTATACCATATTCAAGAATGGGACCAAGTATTTTTATTCACGATATTGGCTTATTAATAGATACTCCGGAGGATATTGTACATCAACTTAATAGAAGTAATATAACTGCGGTGAAATATTGTGCATATTCACATTGGCACCCTGATCATACTATGGGGAGAAGAGTGTTTGAAATGAACTATGATTGGAGAAATTTTCCACCAAATAATATGCATACAGAATTATTAATTCCTGAAGGGGTTAAACCAGGTTTAGAGGAACAATTAGGGACAATGAAACATTTTGATTACTTTGAATACCTAGGAATTATTAATAGAACTATATTAAAAGATAATTTTAAATTTGTAATAGATAATTTTACAATACAAGCTATTAGGTTAAGTGAAGAGTATGTATATGGATATCTAATTAGTAACTTAACTACAAGAATTTTAATAATAATGGATGAACTGGTTGGCTGGAAAGTGCCAAAAAATTTGGGGAAATTAGATTTAGCTATAGTACCAGCAGGAGTTTTTAAAAATAATCCATTAACTGGTGAACAAAATATTTCTGAAAATCACCCCGCTTTAAAATCTGAATGTACTTTTTTGGAAACAATAGACATAGTTAAAAATATAAAAGCAGATAAAATCGTTTTAAGTCATATTGAAGAACCTGATAGATTATCTTATAATGATTTATTAAGAGTAGAAGAAATATACAAGAAAAAAGGAATTGATGTAGAATTTGCATATGATAGGATGATAGTCGAAGTGTAATTGAGTAGGTCATCTCAATCCATTGCATAATAAAATATTTCCGTTCGCTACGCCAATTCCCTCTCTTTGGGGAAAGTTTTTGTGGGTCGAGCGAAAGTGGGAAATACCAAACGTTAGACGTAATATAATAGAAGGGGCAATATGAATTGTAAATTAATTGAGTACTCCAATGGAAAATTTGATGACATTAATTCTATTGATTTAAGACAGAATGATGTATCGGGAGGTAATTGTAGCAAAGAAGATATTGATTTAATCTCAAATTATCCAAATGCTAAAAAGATAATAATAAGTGGTTTAAAGCAGGAAGTATTTGATTATTTTATTGATAAGTTACCATCATCAAAAACACTCCAACAGTTGATTTATAGTGATAAGGTGTGGGTAACAAGTCTCTTAATTCATTAGAGCCATTAAAGAGATGCTTGTCTCTTAAATATGTATATTTCACTTTGAAAAAGTTAGAAGATGGAAATATTACTCACTTAGCAGAAATTCAGAATCTAGAAGAGATATATTTTAACCATAATCTATTTACTACAGAGCAATTGGCATGGTTACGTGCAGATTGATGAGGAGGACTGTATTGATTAAACCTAATTATTTTACAAAAGTTATATTATCATTCATATGTATAATTGTTATTAGGGCTATAATGAGAGGAGCATATTTAATATTGATAAATCAAGAAATAATTAATCCTAGTTTAATAACAAGAAATAGTTGGGATATATATTTTTTATTAAGTATTATTGTAATAGTTAGTATGATTAATATAATTAGAATATTGTTTAATAAGCCATCAGGGCATAGATATATACTTATTGAGAATAGAAGATACAAAAGGTGTACATTTTATATTAGTCTTTTAATAAGCATTATATCATTGAGATTCATTATTTATAGATTTGATGATTTATTATTATTTATTGTTGTAACTTCATTCATGATATTATTATTAGAGATGACAATGTTGAGAAATGCAGATGGTGTATATAAAGACTGTATATATTTATTTGGTAGGAAGATATTTTTAACAAATATTATAGAAGTAAAGGAATATAAACATAAAGTTAAGATTTTGGCTAAAGGAAAATTTCTTTTTGTTGAAGTAATTAATGATTATAATTTACAACTAGACAAACAAGAAATGATAAAGCTAAATGAAATTATAGAAGGGAAAAAATTTGGTTAAGTCATCGTATAACAAATATTTCCGTTCACTACGTACATTCACTCTCTTTAGGGAAAAGACGTTGTGAGTCAGAGTGGATGTCGGAAATACGAAACGTTATAAAACATTGTTCACTAGTATATTTAACAGGAGGTATCTGCATGGATAAGAAACGACAACATACTAACGTTTGGGATATAGTTGCTACTAAATTTAGTAAGGTAGGTCCTAGTTATTGGAATGTATTTGGAGAACACTTAGTTGAACTATCAAATATAAAGGATGGTGGTGTAGTACTTGATATTGGTATGGGTAGAGGTGCATCTCTGTTTCCAGCTACTAAAAAAGTAGGGTCTGATGGAAGGGTAATTGGTATCGATTTATCTGGAAAAATGGTACATGAGACAAAAGTAGAATTATTAGAAAAAAGTATTGAGAATGCAAAAGTTTATATGATGGACGTAAAAAATATAAGATTTGATGAAGAAACTTTTGATTATATTATTTCTGGCTTTTTTATTACATATCTCTTTCATAGTGAACAAAAATTGAATAATATATCTAAGATGCTTAAAAAGGGTGGCAAGTTAAGTTTTAGCACCTGGGGTGAACAAATTGATCAAAAATGGCTTACTCTAATAGTTGACAAATATATAGATAAGAATACTTCTTCGACAGGGATTAAATACAATACAGTAGAAAGTATAATCAATATGCTCAAGGAAAGTGGTTTTCATAATATAAGAGTTCATGAAGAACAACCACATGTTATTTATAGGAATAGCGATGAATGGTGGGATGAAATGAATTCAAATGCATTTAGAGGTATTATAGAAGAGATTGCAAAAATGGGTATGAGCCAATTAGATAGTTTTAAAATAGATGTATACGAAGGGCTAAAAGAATTTAGACGAGAAGATGGAATTTATATTAAGATGTCTGTCATATATGCTTTTTGTGAGAAATAAACTATACTATTTTAATTAAAGCGATAGACTGTTTCCGTGCACAATGTCTGATAACAATATATTTCCGTTCGCTACGCACATTCTACCACCTAAGCCCGGTCGGGATGGCGCACGCATTAGAACTTATTCAGAGCATGAGCGAGCATCTATAAGGTACTGGGACGTCGCAAATACGGGACGTTAGGTGAATTACCCCACTAGGTTTTGACCTAGGATATAAAAATAAAGGTTTATTTGTAAATTATTAATACTATAATTAATAGTAAATTTAATAAAAAATAGTTAGGAGACACGATGTATAAGAAAAGAATTAAGATAGAGGGTATCCCATCAGTTGAATGGGGGGAGAAAAAATCACATGTCTTTATAGCAGTGCATGGTAATATGTCTGATAAAGAAGATACAGTTATTAAATTACTTGCAGAAACTGCAGTTAAAAAAGATTATCAGGTATTAAGTTTTGATCTAGCTCAGCATGGTGAACGGAAGGAAGAGAATACACCCTGTAAAGTACAGTTTTGTGTACAAGACCTTAAAAAGATTATCTTTTATGCAAAACAAAAATGGGAAAATATAAGTCTTTTTGCGTGCAGTATGGGAGCATACTTTAGTTTATTGGCATACAAGGAAGAACAGTTAGAGCAGTGTCTCTTTTTGGCACCTGTTGTGGATATGGGACGAATTATTAGCAATATGATGATGTGGTTTGGAATAACTCCAGAAATTTTACAAAAAGAAAAAGAAATTGAAACACCTATTGGTCAAGTTCTTTATTGGGATTATTATAGTTATGTTAAGGATCACCCAGTAGATATATGGGATATTGCTACAGCCATCCTTTATGGTGCAAAAGATGATTTATGTGAGTTTGAAACAATAGAGAATTTTGCTAAGATATTTCAGTGCGAGATAGAGATTATGCAGGAAGGTGAGCATTATTTTCATACTAATGAACAATTGGATGTATATAAGGATTGGCTGAATAAGTATATAACAAAAAAGTAGTATTTTCTTGAGGTAACTTTTCTATAGAAAAAATGTTATTGTTAATATATTAAAATATTCAGTAAAAAAATAATAAATTAGAAAGCTGACGTTTATTAGTATGTCTGTATCGGTTGATTTCCGTGGGAGAACTTCACCTAACACTATATTGCAGCTCCCTTCGCACATTCACTTTCTATTGGGTGAAGCTATGGGGATAATGAAAAATTAGTGCATTATTAATGAATGATATAGAAATTTTGAGATGTATACCAAAAGCAGACTTACATAATCACTTTAACCTTGGAGGGAATAGAGATTATATATATAAAAAAACTGGTATGAAGATTCCTTGTTTAAATCATAAACTTGAGAACATGAATGAAATGCATAGTTGGGTTAATAAATATATAGGAACGGTGTTTGAAGGAAAGTCAGGTATCAATCACCGCAAGTTATGAACTGGAGCTGATAATAATATTCAACTTAATATTTGTCCGACAAGTAATGTAATATTAGGTAGGGTAGAGTCAATAAAGAAGAATCCTATTAGAAAGTTATTTGATGCGGGTATTAAAGTAACTATTAATTCAGATAATGTTCTAATATTTGACAGTCCTGTTTTCTGGAGAATATATGAAAATGTTCAAAGCTGGTGTATTTAATGCTGAAGAATTAGACATTATTAGAATGAATGGTTTAACAGATAGTATACGGTGATTTCAGTAAATTGCTTCGTATAACAAAATATTGTCGTTCGCTACGCACATTTACTCTCTTTGGGGAAAATTAAGAGAGAACGTTGGAAATACCGAATCGTTAAGTTAAATTGTCAACTAGGTATTATTATGTCCATATTTATGGGTTAAATAGATTTTTTTAAAGATAAAGTGGATTGTATCATAAATGATTGCGGTTTTTTATAACTGTTAATATTATATAAGATGAGAGGTTTTGAAGAAAATGAAGATTAGAAGATTAGAGGAAAGAGATGTAATAGATGTTGCTGATTTAGCAATGAGAACATTTAGAAGATACAACAGTTTAGATTTTTATGATGAAGAGGCTATAACTAAAACATTAGACTATTTTGACCCTACTAAAAATACTAAACAACAGCTTCTTGATAAATTTAGTAAGAAGCCTATATTTTATGTTGCTGAAGAAGATGAAATAGTAGGAATGATATGCGGAATGGCGAACAGAATAAGTAGTCTTTTTGTGGATGGAACACAACACAGAAGTGGTATTGGAAAGAAACTACTCGAAAGATTTGAAATTGAAGCGAAAGAATACAATTCAAATTATATTAGTATTGAGGCTTCATTGTATGCAGTTGCTTTTTATCAAAAGATGGGTTTCAATAAGACCACGGGTATATGTAATCATATGGGGTTAAAAGTATATAAAATGGAAAAAGTGTTATAGAGAAACCACAGTTTAGTGCTGTACGGTGAACTACATCCTAAGTATGGACTTATAGCCACAATAGTTTTATGATGAATTCAAAGCTTCCGTTGCCAACTTTACTTAACAATGTGTTATCATTCATTCGAACAAGGGTATTTCTCTAGGGATTTGTCCTCATACATCCCACCACCTAAGCGCAGTCACGACAATCGTTGCATTAGCCCTTACTCAGGGCATTAGCTACGATTTCTAAGGTGCTAGCACGTCGATAACATGCGAGTGAGTTTTTTATTAAGCTGCTCCCATAATTAGAACTTGGAGGTTAATCATGAAAAAATGGTATGATGAGGAGTACGAATTTGAAATTGAGGTAACTGGGTTTCTTCGAAGTGATCATACAGAGCGGTACTGCCGAAACGGCGAGGAAGTGGGGGATAAGTATACCTGTACCTATGGCTTATGTTACTTATTTATTTAATGATTAGAAGTGAGAATCAGAGAAAATATATAGTTGAGAATTTTAATGATTAATAAAGTACAAAAAGTATACATTTTATAATGAGTGGTAGTTTCCGTATGGTTATATCACCTAAGCACGTCGGGACAGTGGTTGCATTAGCCCTCAATCAGGGCATGAACAACTCCTTCTAAGGTACTGAAACGTTTAAAATATGAAATGTTATAGTATATATCCGCTATCGAGGTCTAGCTTTTTGGTCTTTTTATATTGTTGATTTATAATGGAGATTTAAGTGAATTGAAATGTGTAATTTAGAGAAATTTATTGGACCTCCATTGAAAGAATCATTTACTGGAAAATATATGCTTTGTAGTGTCGAAAGGGGAAGTAAAATTGGAAGAAAATAATAATAAAATAAATAATGAAAGAACGGAACAAAAAGAAAAGGATATAATTATACCAGATTCTAACACTGCAAATAACTTATTGAATTTGGAATATTTTGAATCTAAAATCAATAAATTGCAATCTGAATTGGAATCTGATGCTAGTGTAAGTAAAGGAATTAGATATTTTTTCATGAGTATGGGTATATTTTGTTTGCTTGGTTATTTAAAGGTTGTAAATATAAATATTTATGTTAATTATATACTGACATTTATTAGTATTATATTTGTTTTGGCAAGCTTTACTAAATCTAAACAGAAAAAATTACAAAAAGAAATCGATTTACTAAATAAGCAAAAAGAGATTGTGATGAAAGATAACGAAAAACAGAGACATTCACAATACTTTGACAGTTTAGTTGGAATCAATATTCGAAATCTTGAAGAATATTATGAGCTTGTGAAGAAAAGTAATAAAAGCTCATTTTATATTTCTATTAGTATGAGTGTTATTGGAATTATACTCATTGTCGGAGGCCTTATTGTAGGTTATTTTGTTGATGAGGTTAGAAATATTTCATATCTTGTAAGTTCGTCAGGAATAGTTATTGAATTAATAACTGCTTTATTATTTTATCTCTATAATAAATCAGTTATACAGCTTAAGGATTATCACGATAGTTTATTAGATGTTCAAAACATATTGTTATCATTTAAATTAATTGATGATATAAAGGGGGAAGAGTATAGATTAGAAATAATGAAATACATGATTGAATTTTTAACAAATCGTCACAAATAACTTCGTCTAACAAAATACTCCTGTTCGCTACGCACATCTCTTCACTGAGTGGGAGCACCCACATAAAGAAGGGCGTTGAGGGTCCAGTTCTGAGACGTCTGAAATGGGAAACGTTATCCATCATCCTTAATTAGGCTTTGTATACAAAATCTGTAGATTAGATAGTGTATTATTATTTTAATATATTAAATAAAGGAGATAACATGGAAAAATTTAATTTAATTAGTGGAATATGTTCTATATTAGGATTAATAATTTCAATTTTTACTGCAAGTAAGGTAATTAAAGTATCAAAAAATATTGACAATAAAGTTATTCAAAAAAGAAATAAATTAAATGGTAGCAATATGGCTGGGAGAGATGTAAATGTTTCAAAATAAAAATGAACTACATAATAGTAATATGGCAGGAAGAGATGTAAATATTTACTATGAGGAAAACAATAGGATAGAGAGTATATTATTAGATGAAATTCCTAGGGTAAGAGAAGACTATGTTCAAAGAAAAGATATTGAAAAAGATTATATGGAATTATTAGAAAATGAAAATATTATACAATTATATGGGATCAGTGGTATTGGAAAAACCGAACTGACTAAAAGAATTGTTAATGATGTTGCCTATATGTTCGAAAAAACATATTGGATTTCGTGTAATAAGAATTCAGTAATAAATCTGAAGTCTATAAGGGGGATATCAGGAGAAAAGATTGATTTAATTAGTAAAGTGAAAGAAATGAAGTGTCTTATAATTTTAGATAATGCTTTTAATGGAGTAAATGAATTAATTAAAATATTTAGCAGGAATAATATGTTTGAATCTAAAGTGATTATTATTTCACAACAGAAATTGGGTTCTAGAACTACTAAAAAATTACCTCTTGAGTTTATGAAAAAAGAAGAGGCAGAACAAATATTTTATGAATCAATATTTCAAAAATGCGGATTTAAAGATTTGCTTAGTCAGTTAGAATATCACCCATTAATGTTGATGATTCTGAAAATGTTTTTACTAGATGAAGATAATGGATTAAATGTTGAAGATTTTAAGGATATAAAAAAGTTAGTTAAATTAAAAGACGATGAGTTGACTCAATCTGAGAGAATATGTAATAAGATTATAGGTGACTATTATTCTAAAAATAATAATATATGCATTTTAATTTCTAATCTAGGAAAAAATGAATTGGAAGAAAGCTTTTTAAAAAAGTGTATTTTAGATGAGATACCCTGTTTAATAAAAAAGTGTTTTTTAAAATATGAGGAGGGTTATTACTATTTACATGATATTATATTAAATTCTATAAAAGCTATAATTTCAAGTAACAGTAATAAAGAAGGGCTAGTTTTTGTACCAGAAATAAAAGAATTTTTGATAACTGAAAATGAAAAAAGAAGTCTTCAATTTTATTCGTTTTTTGCCTTTCATGAAGATTTTCTTTATAGAATGCTGAAAGCTAGTACAGATAATGAGTTTAATATTTTAATTTATAACAGCATTTTACTTTTTTCAAATCATCAAAATATAGATAAGCATATAAATAATATCGAAAAATTATTAATAAAAGATAAATTAGAAAATTATTATTCTATAAAGTTGTATATTGAAAAATTAGAACTTATTGTACAAGATAAAAGAAGTAAGCAAGGAAGAAATGAAAAAGTTTCAGATGCAATTAAAGAACTTAAGAATTTACAGAAAAAAGAACTTGATGATGAAAGTCAGTTATTAGTAAAGCATCATATAGCGAAATTTTATAATTGGAACAATGATTATAACGAGGCAATCGAATTACTAAAAGAGATTCTTGAAAAAAAACCAAATGAGTCATCAACACTATTACAACTTTTAAGAGTATATAGACAGTGGCTTACTAAAAAAAATGTAAGTAGAGAAGAAAAAGCTAA
Source organism: Vallitalea sp. (assembly GCF_025211055.1). GTDB lineage: Bacteria > Bacillota > Clostridia > Lachnospirales > Vallitaleaceae > Vallitalea. The sequence continues at coordinate 13,246 of NZ_JAOARO010000055.1, forward strand.
GCTTGATAATGCTGTAAAAAATATTCTAGAAAATGCTGATTATCAAAAAATGCCAGTCGCTATTTATCTTGAAATGGTGAATCTTGTAAAGAATCGACCTCTAAATACAGTTGGAAATTTAAACTCTTGTTTATGGTCTAATTTTGACTATTTTAAGAAAATTGTAATGCTATATTCTAAAAATGGAGTATTTGAACACATATATTATATTATGGGGGAATTAGCTGAAACAATCTCCTATAAAGAAGGAAAGTTTTTTGATGAATGGTTTAGAACCATCGAGCATCCTGTAGAGTTAAAAAAGAAGGATATGTTAAGTTCAATAATAAAAATATATATATCTGAAATAAAGTTGCGTAAAAACAATGGTGATGATTATAAATTATTATTGAAATATTTAGAGGAATGCTGGTTTTTATACAAAGAAAAATATTTTAAGAAGAAGAAAAATCCATTTGAATATAATTTACTTGTTAAAATGTACATAAGTATCGAAGAATATAATAGGGCATTAGAAGAATTAGATGAAGTGTATGATAAAGAAAATATATGGAATTTAAAGAATATGGCATTGATTAAATCAGGATTAGGTGAATTGGATGTTGCATTAAACATAATATCAAATGCAATTAATAAATATAGGGAAAGTAAAGATCCATTCTATTTATTTGCTTTTTTGAAAGATAAAGCAGATATTCTATATAAAAAAGCAGATAAAGAGTGCATAGATAATTTTATTCAAGCTATTGAGAGCTGTCATGATGATAAATTACAGCTAGAATGGCGAGAAATATTAAAAGAATGGAAAAAAGAATATAACATGATTCAACAATAGCAAATATAATTAACTCGTTAAGAGAAAATATTATCAAAGGATTTGGTGGTATTATATATTAAACCTTATATCAAAGCTGAATCTGAAGGAGAAAGTATATATTATGGACAGTTATCTCAAATACCGGAAGCATTGAGAGCTTTACATCTTAATTTATCTGCATACATTCTATGATCCACTTCAGCAATAAGCTGTTCCATAGTCATTGTATTATCTTCTCTAACTAATAGTTGCCCATAACTTAGTTCTATATTGTACTTGTCGTTATAACTGTTATGCTTTTCTAATTCAGCTTTAATATGCTCAATTACCTTATAAGTAAGTTCATAACGATGCTCAATCAACATAAAGAACTCATCCCCTCCATATCGACACACTAAATCTTCTACATTAGTGCAATTAAGTAATATCTCAGATACTACTTGCAGTACTTTGTCTCCTTCAATATGTCCATAAGTATCATTAACGGATTTAAAATCATTCAAATCTATAACAACGAGAGAAAATGATTGCTTTTTTTTCAATCTATCTTTTAAGCGCATTTCAAAATTATGTCTAGTATATAGACAAGTTAAAGAATCACGCATCATTTCATCTCTTTCTAATAACAAAAATATTAAAAATAAACTTAGAGTATGAGATGGCATAGAAAAAGAAGTACCATATGCTTTTAGCTGAAGCGCTATTCCCAATATAGGTGCGATAAAATAAAGACCTACAGCTTTAAACACCCGTGCAGACATTCTCTTTTTATCCTTATAGAACAGTATTACTACTACTAGCATAAAGAAATACATAAAAAATGCATTAGCATAAATATAAAAACCTCTGTGATAATGATTTTGAGCATCTATATAAAATAGAGAACCTGGTACAAAGAGATTATAAATTACAGATATAACACTTATATAGGTTGGAATCATATAATAATAAAATTTTCTTTTATTAGCTTTTTTTTGACTATAAATCTTATAATCCAAATAAGTAAGACCAACGCATCCTGGCAATGTTATCAATCCTAAATATATTGCATTACTCCAATAATGAATTGGAATTTGAGAAGCATTGTTTATTTCACCTGAAATCCAAGAAACTGATTCTAATATTATTAATAATGATATTGCTAAAAGAGCTCTTTGAAATAATTTTTCTGAATATTGTTTTCTTCTATGTTGTACATGAATGTATATAAACATTACCACGTTCAATATCAATGCATAAATCAATAAATCGATACGTAAAGCCAATTTTATTAAATTCATATATAAAATCTCCTATCTTACAATATTTACTAATATTAGTTTATTATTTTATTGTTAGCATCCTAAATTGATGCAATTAGACAAATTATATCTCATTTCTTTCTATTTTATATGAAGCCTTTTCTTTTTACAATAGTTATATTCTATTATAAAAGGAGTGATTTTAATAGGGGGATTTATGTCATATGACTATTGAACCAGTTATTGAAGATTCGGTTTTATCATATACTTGTAAATGTAGTAAATATTAATATTATCGAAGGAATTAGTAGCAATAATTAAGGTTTATACCACGTGTATTGACAAAAAATAAACAAAGTGATATCATTAATTTAGAATAAATTTCAGTTTTTCTGAGAAATATCTTAGTTAAACTGAAGGTAAAATCAAAGACCTTACAGAAAAGAGATATCTTATTTGATAGGAATTTGTGCAGAATTGTTATTTAACAGTTTTTTGAGCTGTTTTTTATTTGCATGACTTCCTTTATGGAAGTTTTTTTTGTTATTTATGAATCTTTTATGTGGGAATAGCCACTCTTTGTTCTGGAGATCTTTTAAATTATAGGAGGTTATACAAATGGATACAAAAAGTTGGATAGACCAAGTTATAAAACAAGATCAAATTGATAAGTACTTAATTAATGGTAAAGATTTTATTAACGAAAATGAAATACATAACAAGCTAAATACTAATAAAGACTGTAGCAAGGAGAAAATCAGAGCTATACTTGATAAATCTTTGGCAGTTCAAAGATTGAGCTTTGATGAAACTGCAACATTACTTAATGTTAATGACGAAGATATGTGGGAAGAAATGTACGAAGTTGCAGCGGAAGTTAAGAGAAGAGTATATGACAACAGGATTGTATTTTTCGCACCACTTTATTGTGGTAATCTATGTGTGAACAGTTGTAGATACTGTGGATTCAGGAAAGAAAATGCTGGAGAAGATAGAAAAGTATTAACTGTAGAAGAAATAAGAAAAGAAACAGATTATATTCTAAGTCAAGGGCACAAAAGAGTCATCGTTGTTTATGGTGAACACCCAAAGACAGATGCTAAATATATAGCCGAAAGCATGAAAACAGTATATGATGTTAAGAAGAAATCAAGGAGTGGAAAAAATTCATATATAAGGAGAATAAATGTTAATGCAGCACCTATGAGCATAGAAGATTTGAAGATGTTAAAGGAAGTAGGTATAGGTACATATCAAGTATTCCAAGAGACATATCACAAAGATACATATAAATCAGTTCATCCAAAAGGATTAAAAGCCAATTATAGATGGAGATTATACTCTCTTCATAGAGCAATGGATGCAGGTATTGATGATGTAGCTATAGGAGCTCTTTTTGGGCTTTACGATTGGCGTTTTGAAGTTATGGGGTTATTATATCATGCTGATGATCTTGAAAAACAATTTGGTATTGGTCCTCATACAATTTCATTCCCAAGACTTACACCAGCTTCAGGGTCAGAACTTAGTATAGCTTCCAAATATCTAGTTAACAATAAAGATTTTAAAAAATTAGTTACAGTTCTAAGACTTGCAGTACCTTATACTGGATTAATAATTACTGCTCGTGAATGTCCAGAGGTAAGAGATGAAGTTGTAAAAGTTGGATGCACACAATTAGATGCTTCAACAAAAATAGGTATAGGTGCATATGATAAAGCCGCTCACAATGAAAAAGAAGATAAACAGCAATTTACTATTGGAGACAACCGAACACTTGATCAAGTTGTTAATAAACTAGCTGAAATGGGTAAGATAACATCCTTCTGTACTGCTGGTTATAGATGTGGTAGAACAGGAGATAAGATAATGGATCTGTTGGAAACAGGAACAGAAGGTAAATTCTGCAAATTGAATGCTGTACTTACATTTAGAGAATACTTAGATGATTATGCTTCAGAAGAAACTAAGATAATAGGAGAAGAACTTATTAAAAAAGAATTTGAAGAAATCAATAACATGGAATTTTATAAAAATAATAAATTATTAAGTGTAATAAATGATTATTATAAAAGAATATCCCAAGGAGAAAGAGATCTATATGTGTAGACAGGAACTTGAAAATATTGTTAGGGATGTTCACAATAAATTCCATGTTGAATTAGCTATTTGTGAAGTTTTCAAAAGAAGATGGTCATACATTACAGGAACTAAAAACTATGTAAGTGGAAGATATAGAATAGGTATAGATGAAAAATATGGTATAATAGTGAATTGTGAAAAACAAGATGTAGATAGAATTAAGATGTATATTAAGAAAGGATAAGATTTCATTGAAAAGAGTTGCTGTAATAAGTGCTATATTAGAACGACCAGAAGATACACAAAATACCTTTAATGCTATAGTCTCTTCTTACAAAGATATGGTAAAAGGAAGAATGGGATTACCTCTTATTGAAGAAGGAATTTCAGTAATAAGTATTACAGTAGTTGGAGAAATTAATGATATTAATAGTTTAAATGGTAAATTAGGCAAATTACCAAATACACAAGTCAAAACTTCAATATCTAAAAAAGAGATTGAGTAAGTTTATTAGTAATCTAATTATTTATTAGACCTTTCATTATAAAAAAGAAGTTATTTTTTAATAACTTCTTGTTTATAATGAAAGTAAAAATATGTAAATATATTTAATTAAAAATAATATTTTTTAAGTGTATATATTTTTATTAATAGAATATAAAATAATAAAAAAAAATATAAAATATTTGTGGATAAATACAATGGTTAACTACATATAATTATTGTTTGTTTATAAAAATAATATAATAGTCAGCAAAAACATTGACATATAGCATATACTGATGTAAAATAAACATAGAAAACATAATACTCGGTTGGAGATAATGGAGAACCACACAAGTAAACCTATTTATAGGTTAGCTTAGTGTAGTTTTTTTATGCCCAAAATATTATGATTAGTACTTTTAAGTATAGGAGATGTTGTAATGAATAATAAACAAGTTAAGAGTTTCCATAATCAAACAGAAATGAACCCTATTATTGCAGCCGTTAATCAGTTGGATAAACTCGATTTGGCTATTAAGTCACCTTGCAAAGTTATTTTTTTACTTACGGGAAGTATCTTTAACTTGAAAGAAATAGTACAAAAAATAAAGGACAATGATATGGATATATATATTCATTTTGACTTATTGCAAGGGTTTGCTAAGGATTCAACAGCACTTGAATATATTAGCAAGCAGATTAAGCCTGATGGAATTATTACAACAAAAAGTAATCTAATTAAAAAAGCTAAAAATTTGAATTTGTGGGCAATTCAAAGACTTTTTATTTTTGATTCCAAATCATTAGAAACAGGAATTAACTCTGTAAATTTAACTAAGCCAGATACCATAGAAATATTACCTGGAGCCATACCTAAGATAATTAACGAAATATACGACCGAACTAAGATACCATTGATAGCTGGAGGTCTAATAAGAAATAAAGAAGATGTAATTGAATGTCTTAAGGCTGGTGCTGAGGGGATTTCTGCTAGTACAGAAGAGATTTGGTATATGTAAGTTTTGAGGCGGACATTTACATAGAAAAACAAAACTAGGTAGGAGGGCAGATGATGGGTTGAGTTTTAAGGTAACATTGGAAAGGTAATTAAAAACATTTATTGAAAGGAGAGAGTTTTTTTGAGTCTAGAGTTAATTTTAATTGCGTTTGGTGGAGGAGTTTTAGGTGCATTGATTGGAGCAACACCAGCATTTATTTTTACAGGTTTTGTAGGGCTTATTGGAATTGGGGTAGTATGTGCTGGAGGTCCTCCAACAATTTTGAATGATATTACTTTTGGGGCTTTCTTGGGACCACATATTGCTTTTGCTGGTGGTGTAGCAGCAGCAGCTTTTGCAGCCAATAAAAAGAAATTATTGGACAATGGAATGAATACCTTAGTTCCATTAAATAAATTTCAAGATATAAGTGTATTGATTGTTGGAGGTTTGTTTGGGATATTAGGACAGTTAGTAAATTATCTTTACTCTACAGTATGGGCTCTTCAAACTGATACTGTTGCAATGACTGTAGTCACATCGGGAATAATTGCTAGATTAGTTTTTGGTAAAACAGGATTGTTAGGTGTTAGAAATCCAGTAACAGCAGAAGTGGCAGCAACTTCAGAGACTAAGAGAAGTATATTGCCAACATCAAAAACAATAACATATGATATAGTCATGGCATTAGGATTGGGTATAGTAGTCTCTTATATTGCTATTATTACTAAAATAGCACCAATAGGTTTCTGTATAAGTGCAGCTTCTTTAATATTTGTACAAATGGGATTTTCTGTTCCAACAACACATCATGTTACTTGTATTGCTGGATTGGCAGGCTTTATGTCAGGTAGTATTTATATAGGAGCACTTTTTGCAGTGTTGGCGGCAATAATTTTTGAAATTGTAGCATTGAACTTTAATACCAATGCTGACTCACACATTGATCCTCCAGCTGCTTCAATATTCATTTGTGCTTTTATCATTATGGGGATATTCTAACTAAATAACTTTATTAAGAAAATGGAGGTAAGAATTATGGATAAAAAATATATCATGGCATTAGATCAAGGAACAACTAGCTCTAGAGCAATAATATTCAATCATGAAGGTAAGATAGTAAATACAAGTCAAAAAGAATTCACTCAGATATATCCAAAACCAGGTTGGGTTGAGCATGATGCTATGGAAATTTGGGGAACTCAAAGTGGAGTAGCAAGAGAAGTACTAGAGTTATCGGGAATAAGACCAGATGAAGTAGCTGCAATAGGTATAACTAATCAAAGAGAAACAACTGTTGTATGGGATAAAAATACTGGGAAACCAATATACAATGCTATAGTATGGCAATGTAGAAGAACTGCTGATATATGTGATGGATTGAAGGCAAAAGGATTAGAGGACTACATAAAAGAAAGTACTGGTCTAATATTAGATGCTTATTTCTCAGGAACAAAAGTTAAGTGGATTCTTGATAATGTTGAAGGTGCTAGAGAAAAAGCGGAAAATGGAGATCTGTTATTCGGTAATATTGATACATGGTTAATATGGAATCTTACTAGAGGTAAAGTACATGTAACAGATTATTCTAATGCATCAAGGACAATGCTATATAACATTAAGGAATTAAGATGGGATGAAACAATACTTGAAGAGTTAGGTATACCAGCTTCTATGTTACCAGAAGTAAAGCAGTCTAGTGAGATTTATGGACACACTGATCCTAAGACTTTTGGTGGAGCGGAGATACCTATAGCTGGTATTGCAGGAGATCAACAGGCAGCATTATTCGGTCAAGCTTGTTTTCTACCAGGTATGGCGAAAAATACATATGGTACAGGTTGCTTCATGTTAATGAATACAGGACAGGAGTTGATTAATTCTGATAGTGGTTTATTAACAACCATTGCATGGGGAGTAGATGGAAAAGTAGAATATGCTCTTGAAGGAAGTATTTTTGTAGCTGGAGCTTCTGTACAATGGCTTAGAGATGAATTGAAATTAGTTGAGAATGCTAAGGATACTGAGTATTTTGCTACTCAAGTAGAAGATACTAATGGAGTGTATGTAGTTCCTGCATTTGTTGGACTTGGTGCTCCATATTGGGATATGTATGCTAGAGGAACTATAGTAGGTCTTACACGTGGAGCCAATAAGAATCATATAATAAGAGCTACATTAGAATCAATCGCTTATCAATCAAGAGATGTACTTGAAGTAATGCAAGAGGATTCAGGTATAGAACTTCAAGCTCTAAAAGTTGATGGTGGAGCAGTAGCCAATAATTTCTTGATGCAGTTTCAATCAGATGTATTAGGAGTTGCAGTAGATAGACCTGTAGTTACTGAAACTACAGCTCTTGGTGCAGCATTCTTAGCTGGTTTAGCAGTTGGATTCTGGAATAGTAAAGAAGAGATTGCTGATATGTGGGCAATAGATAAGCATTTTGAACCTGTAATGGAAAATGATTATAAAGAAAAGAAATATGCAGGATGGAAAAAAGCAGTTAAAAGATCATACCTATGGGAAGACCCAGAAGGAGAAAAATTAGGAAGCTGATTTATAATTAATTTGTAGTAAAGTATTGTTGGCAAAATATAGTTTTAATGCAAAAATAAGCTAATATACAATGATTAGCTTATTTTTGTGCGTAAGATTTTATGTTCATAGTAATGGTGGTTGTAAATTATCATATACAATATAAGGCAGTACATAATAACCTCATTATAATTTGAAGGAGGAATTAAGTATGAACAAAGTAAAACACAATTTGAAGTTAAGCCAGATGAATTAGTTGAGTATGGTAAGGAGTTGTTTGTGATACAAGTTGGCAATCACTAAGTATCAAATAGAACTCAAAAGTATTTTAATAACTCATGCTCATTATGACCATATAAATTTAGTAAATCCTTTAGTTGATAAGTATGATGTAGATGTATATATATCAGCAGATGAATCAGAATGCTTTGGTTTCACTTGCAGGAATCAGATTAAAATAAGTGATAATCAAATATTGAAATTAGGCAATACATCAATTAAGTGTATGCTTACACCTGGGCATACTATAGGAAGTACCTGTTTCCTATGTGAGGAACATATGTTTACTGGGGATACACTATTTAGTGAGGGATGTGGTTTATGTACATTCTATAGTGGTTCTGCTGAAAAGATGTATCATAGTATTCAGAAAATAAAAAAAGAAATACCCGGTAATATAAGAGTATACCCTGCTCATTCCTATGGATTAAAGCCAGGACATAAGTTAGATTATCTCAAGTACAATAACGTATATCTTATGATAGATGATAAAAAAATATTTATAGACTATAGAATGAGAAAAAATCAGAAAAATATATTGGATTTTTATTAAGGTGGAGATAAGATTGAAGAATAACCAAAAAAAGATTTTCCTATTTTCAGGTCAAGGAGGGCAGTATTTTGAGATGGGAAAAGCATTATATAATGAAAATAAAATATTTAAAAGGTATATGGATAATCTAGATGAAATGATAGGAGAAGAAATAAACGAATCCATTATAGAAAAATTATATTACTCAGGCAATACAATAAGTAATATATTCAATAGAACATTATATACATATCCTGCAATATTTATGATTCAATACGCATTAGCAAAGACTCCTTAGGTGCTAGTTTAGGAGAATATGTAAGTTTAACATTAAGTGGGGTTTTAACATTAAGGGATGCGTTAAAACTTATAATATGTCAAGCAATCTTATTAGAGAAATATTGTGATGAAGGAAGAATGTTAACTATTCTTGATAACCCTGATATATGGGATAATATATTGGCAAAACATACAAGATGTGAACTTGCTGCTCATAACTATGATAATTGCTTTGTAGTAGCTGGTTATAAAGATGAAACTGACATAGCTAAGAATCTATTAAAAGAAGAAAAGATTATATATAATGAATTACCAGTTGAATTTGGTTTTCATTCTTATGCAGTAGATGAAAGAAGAGAAGCATATATGGAAGTAGTGGATACTATTACAATTAATGATCCCCAAATACCAATATTATCATCTGTACATGGAGAATAAATCCAATATGTACACTATACTAGATATTTTTGGAGATGATTCAAAAAGATACGAAAAATTGATGGAACAATATAAATAATATCAATGAAGTAAATGAAAAGTAGATTGAGCCATCAAAATCTGATATGGAGGAAATTATGAAGTATATAGACATTGAAACAGAATTAGTTGATAATAATGAAACAGTACCAGTAATGATTAGTTTATGTTCATTGAGAGAGTCACAAATGATAACAAAAGAGTTCATGGATAACTATTTATCGTTACAAGAAAAAAAGTATTATGATGAATTAAAATACGAAGCTAGAAAAGTTTCATATTTATTAGGTAGAATTTCTTCCAAAAGAGCTTTGGCTTCTTTTTTGGATAATGATAAGCAGGAAATATCTATTGATAAAGGTATATTCTATTATCCAATTATTAAAAACAATAATAAAAACTTGACAGTAACTATAACACATACTAAATATATAGGAGCTGCAGCAGCAGTAAAAGAACATTATCCAATAGGTATAGATATTGAAGCTATAGACATTAATCATGTAAAATCTATCAAATCACAGATGACAGAACAAGAAATAAATTTAGTTAAAAACTGTCAATGGGAAGAACATGAAGGAGTTATAGCTATATGGACCATAAAGGAAGCTTTATCCAAATCTCTAAAAATTGGTTTTTTAACACCTTTAAAAATATATGAAGTAAATAGTTTAGATTGTGACAATAATTGTATCATTAGTAGATATAAAAACTTTCCCATGTTTAAAGCAAAAACCTTTAAACTAAATGGAAGTATATTTACTATATGTTATCCCAATAAATGCGATTTAATGCTTGAGTATTCTACTATGGAAAATACATTTAATAAAATTAATATATTATAAGTATTTGATAGTATTAATTAAAGATGAATAAAAGATTTAAATAGTAAATTAATACGATAATAATATAAATAATACCAATTATTGGAAAGAATGGAAGAAACAGATACTAGATATTCGAATGATAGATGTTAATTCTTCTAATCATATGTCTATTTTTTCGGAGGATAAATCATATGAGAAGATTATAGAATACTGAAGGAATTATATGAACAATAAATAAAAAAAAATAATATGTTCACTTATGAATTAATTCAATATAATATTTCAATTTTTGCATTAATTAACACTTGACTAAAAATATCATACATATATAATAGTTATAGATATAAAACTAATTAGCTGTTATAGCATGTTTTAATAAATTAAATAATCTAGAAAAGAGGTTTTACAATGGCAATAAGAAATATTAGAATAGTTGGTGACGAAACATTAAGGAAGAAAAGTAAAGAAGTTAAGTGTGTCGATGAAAAAATATTAATGCTATTGGATGATATGGCTGATACAATGTATAATACAGGTAATGGGGCAGGTTTAGCTGCACCCCAAGTAGGAATATTGAAAAGATTAGTTGTAATAGATATGGGAGAGGGGCTTATTAAATTAATAAATCCTCGTATAGTAGAAAGTAGTGGAAGACAGGAAGTGACAGAAGGGTGTCTGAGTGTCCCAGGAAAATGGGGTAGATTAAAAAGGCCAGCGAAAGTCAAAGTAGAAGCTCTTAATGAAAAAAATGAGAAATTTACTATAGTTGGAACAGGGGATTTAGCAAAATGTCTGTGTCATGAAATAGATCATCTAGAAGGAATTTTATTTATTGATAAGGCTATAGAAGTGGTAAGTGAATAAAGAGTAATAGTTAAGCATTATTAAGTAATGCTATGGATACTATGGAGGTTTGTTTTAAAAATAAATGACGGTTAATCTAGTATGTGATATTAGATTAACCGTCTTATTAGTAAAATTAATATAATAATTAGATGATGAAAATTTAGTTAACTAGACGTTTAAATAACGTTCTATTTCTGTAATAAGTCTAGGTATGATTTTTTGTTCTCTATCACAAACATCTTCTAATAAAGGTATGATTTTTTCTATAATGTCAACACAGCTTGTAATATTGTATTTCAAGGTTAAGTTGCGTATTGATAAGCAAATCTGCTGAATAGTAAGATATTCGTTATTAATTGTTTCTAAATCATATACAGATTCTTTGTATTTACTCATGATATATTCTATTCTTAGTACCATACATTTTTTATGCTCCCATAATAAATGGAAAGGTCTAATATCACTCACTCCCATATTATTGTGTAATAATTTGAGATATTTTATTAATTGTTCATATATATTAATTCCATATACAAAGTCTGTAGTAGGGTTTCTTAGTATAGTATACCTACTGCTAGAGTTTTCCCCATTAAGGTAATCAAGTAATGAATTTCTTATACAATTCAAATCTAGATTATATGTAAAATCATCTTTTATATGTAAAAGTTTTATGTCATGATTTTTTGAAACTAGGTCACTTGAAGCTTGTTCAAATTCATTATAACTTATTTTGGTACTGTTAAAAACACCCTTATTATCAAAACCTAATATATCATATTCTTTTTTTGTATTATCAAAACCATAAATCATATTCTCATGGAAATAGTGTTTTTTTTGGTATGTAGGTCTGTTAGGAACATAGAATTCATCAAGATGACAAACTATATAGTTATCTCGTATTAATGAATTAATTATCGATCGGTTTATATTGATATTGCAATCGATTAATGTGTAATTATCTATTGAATGACTATTAAGCCAGGGTATACCAGGATATATAGAACCAATCCAAGGGATTTCTGTTGCAGTACATAATGTGAAAAAGTCAAAGAAATTATTTTTTAACTTAGTATTACATATTAATTGAATATAGTTGCAAGAAAACCAAGGCATACACTTATCATAATTAAAAATTATTGATAATGGAAATGCATGAACTACATAGCCAATAATTGGAGTACTACTAATCGATAGTTTTTTACTATTCATATTTATTTTAATCCTCCTTGATTAAACTATTTTAGAAAAAGCTTGTATTAATATATGAGTGTTTATATTTTGATTAGTAAAATTAACTTAGAATATTGATAATATTTATAATATTATTTTATTGTATCAGCAACATGTGATTGTGTCAATAATTTATAACTGTTATAAACATATATAACAATGAGCTTATTAAAATATGTGTATAAAATTAATAATTATATTGCAGATGATATTCGGAATTTTTATCACATATTTCTAACCACTCTAATAATATTATTAATATATAAATAATTATTTAGAGAGGTTATTTGTTTTATGGAGAAAACAAGTAAAATCAGACATTTGTTTCCTGGGGGGAATACCACACAAGGATTTTTTTCATACTATGACAATATTCTAAGACAAGATGAAGCAACTAGAATTATCTGTCTAAAAGGAGGACCAGGAGTAGGTAAATCCACCTATATGAAGAGAATAGGCAAAGTCATGGAAGAAAAAAACTATGATATTGAATATCTGCACTGTTCATCAGATCCCGACTCACTAGACGGAGTTTTTATACCAGCAATAAAATTTGCAATAATTGATGGAACATCACCACATGTAGTTGACCCTAAAAATCCTGGAGCAGTAGATGAGATTATTCATCTAGGTGATTTCTGGAATGAAGATGGCATAGTAAAAAATAAAAAACAAATTCTAGATGTCAATGCTGCTGTAGGTAAATTATTCAAACGTACCTATAGATATTTAGCAGCTGCAAAGAATCTATATACTGACATTGAGCTAATACACCAAGATGCAGTTAACGAAGCAGGAGTTTATATTGAAGCGCAAAAAATTATCTCCAAGATATTAGGGAATATGAATGTATCAAAAAAAATTGGCAAAGTAAGAAAACTATTTGCCAGTGCCATAACACCAAAAGGATTTGTTCATCATCTGGATTCAGTTGTTGGTTGTAATGACAAAGTATATAGAATAATCGGGGAACCAGGTACTAATACATCAAAACTACTTGAACTTATTATAGAAGATGCTATAAAAAAAGGGCTAGATGTTGAAGCTTTTTATTGCCCTATAAATCCTGAAAACAAAATTGAGCATTTAGTAATTAAAAAACTTGGTGTGGCATTTATAACAACTAATGATTTCCATAATTTAGAAGTTGTTAATTCTCAGATAATAGATATGAATAAATATATTGATTATACTATATTAAATCAGTATTTTGACGTATTACAATATGATTATAGAGTATTTAGAGAACTTTTGGAAACTGCAATAGCTACTATTAACGATGCAAAAAAATCTCATGATTATCTTGAAACTCTATATATTCCACATATGGATTTTGACAAAGTAAAACAAAATGAGAATAAGACGCTAGAGAGAATATTAAAATATGCTGAAGAACTTAATGTTTAACTAGCTTACCTGCATAGGATATTGAAGTGGGATAGTTGAGTAATTAATATATATGCTTAATAATAATATAACATGAGGGGCTTTGCACTAGTAGATTTCATTTGCTAGTACAACAGCCCCTTTTAACATTAATTAGATCGTTTAGTTATAATGTTGGTGGGTAAATACCTACCATATCAGAATTATGAATATAGATATAGTCATTTGGTTGTGGATCAAGAATCACTAGATGTACCATTCCATCTCGAGTAATTCCTTTAATATAGACATTAACCCTACCATAACCAGGAATATAAGTGTTGATAACCTTTCCAATATTATCTTTAATAACTGGAGCAGGAATATACTTCAATGAAGGATCTTTTTTACCGCCCTTTTTAGGTCTTTTTCGATTACGTTCCCTTTCTCTTGGTGGATAGGACTTAAATGCTGGTAATACTGACCATGGATCATATCCATAATCATCAGGCATCTGTTCATCAGGTTGATAGTTACAATTATTATAGTCAGATGGTTCTTGAGTTGGAGGAGCATTATTATAATTATTTGGTTTTTGAGGATTACTTTCGTAATAACTTTCCATGTAATTAGGGAAAACACTCCAAGGATTATATTGTTGTTGATTAGGATTTTTATCTAATTTGTAATGTTTTTTCTCTTCTGTCTTGATATAAGGACTCACATAAATCACCTCCTATATTATATTATGGAAAAGCTAATTATTTTGGGATAAGTAATTGAAATATACAAGAATAAATGAAATGATTTATGTAATAATGTAAAAATTAATGGTTAAAATACTTATGTAACTATTTAATTCAACAAAGAATAAGTTTATGGATAGGAGTAATATCATGCATAAAAATGAAGAAAACTACAAGAATAAGAACAATAATTATAATACTGATATTCCTGATTATAGTTCTAAGTTAGATAATTCCAACACCCCTTATCCAAATCCTCAAGATGATTATGATGAATTTGCAAAAGAGTTGAATCCAGATGATTTTGAATAAGTAAGAAGAAAGTGGCTGACTCATAAAATGTAAATCTTACTAGAAGATTTCATACGTGTATTATGAGAAAGCCACTTTTTTTGTTTAACTAATAAAATTATCTAGCTTCAAAACTACCACAATCTGTAATTTCTTGTGTTTTTACTGAATTAGTTAAATTATCCAAATTAGAAATACTGGAATTAACTACTTTGATGTGATCAAGTGAACAATAATCATTATCTGTATGATATTTACATTCACCTACTGTACATCCTATGCTAGCGTTATAATTACCTGATTGCATCAAAAAGACTCCTCTCATGTTACATTAATATAGAAAAAGCTAATGGTTAATACACAAATATCTATAATGACTATCATATCATTTTAACTGCTTATCATCTTATGTATTAACCATAATATTAATTTCTCCTAAAAATAATGTATTATGCATGAAGTATAGTGAAAAGATAAAGTAATATTGGGAAAAAATGGTTATAATAATTGTCATAAATTAAAAGCCTCTAGCTATTTACAGCTAAAGGCATAAAATGTATATTAATCTAATTTGTTTAGAAAGAATATTGACAAAGTACCTGGACCTGAATGAGCACCAATAGCACAACCAACATCTCTAATTACAAATTCCTTAATTCCAAACTTTTCTTCTAATTTAGCTTTCACTTTCAAAGCTGTTTCCATATCATCAGCATGATTAATAGCAACGATTTGTTCCCCTAATCTATCACCACGTTCTTCAACAATATCAATCATTCTGTTAATAGATTTTTTTCTGCCTCTAACTTTTTCAACAGGTATTAGTTTTCCATCTTCTACATCTAAAATAGGCTTGATATGAAGAACTGATCCAATTACCGCAGCAGTTTTAGAAACACGTCCACCTCTATATAGATATTCTAAATCATCAACAGTAAATATATGTTCCATATGTTTCTTGCAGTGAAGTATCCTATCTATAACTTTTTCTTTTGAAGCACCATCTTCAGCAGTTAAAGCACTCAAATAAACTATTAGACCAAAACCAAGAGAAGCAGCCTTTGAATCAATAACAGTTAAATCAAAATCCGGATATTCCTCTTTAATATCTTGTTCAACAATCTTAGCTGTTTGATATGTACCTGATAATTCGGAAGAGAAAGATATATAAATACATGGCTTGTCACAATCCACATATTTCCTAAACATTGTATCAATACTTTCATATGTTGCCTGAGCAGTTTTTGCTATACCGCCCTCACGCATATATTTAAATAGGTCTGCTGGTTTAACATCTACATTATCTTTATACTCTTTATCATTCATATAAACAATCAATGGTAAAACGTCTATATCATATTTACTAATTATATCATCAGGTAGATCACAGGCGCTGTCTGTTATTATTTTTACATTCATTTAGTATCCCTCCTTAGATAGTTATAACTATATTGTACACTAATTTCTAATTTTATACTATGTTTTTTACCGATTTTTATGGTATATACCAATAATACTTATCACATACTTAAACAAAGGTATTAACTCGCAACAGAGTCCCAATACACAAAGATACCATATAAAATGATAAGAACGACTATTACAGGTTGTTGCAACATCTTAATCAGATAAAAGCAACAAATGTAATAAGAGTGATTATCATTTTATATGGTATCAACATACTACCTTTGTCTTATTCTACACAAACTAATTATTATTAATAACACTAGAAGTAATAACCTTAAAACTTCCCTCATTCAAATAATTCTCTATTCTACTAAAAGTCTCATTATAAGCCCCATTATCCATCAAATTAATTGTACACTTATTAGAATCCAACTTTGATAACTCAGACTCTAGATCCTGCATACTCATAGACTTATCATTTAAAGTAATCTCATCATCCTTAACTACAATATTAAAATATTTACTATCCTTATCTTTACTAGCTTTATTTGATTGTGCAGAATTAGAAGATTTATTCAAATCTATTTTAAAATTAAACCAATCAAAACCAAAATTATCAGCTCCTAAAAACACAAGCAACCCAAGAACAATAATTGTTAAAAAAACTTTACCTTTTCTACTTTTTTTCCTATATCTTGACATCTTCATTTCTCCTTTTATCTACCTATCGGTAAGACATATTTTGTTTTGAAAATCTTATCTGTTCCATGTTTTTGTTGAATATCTTTTATAGCATCCCATAATAGATTAAAGGCATATCTATAAACGTGATCCTCTTCACTTAATGTAATCAATATGAAAGTATAACCACCTTCTCTATCATCAATAACTCTTTCAATAAGATCTTTTATCTGTTCTTTTTTATTATTTCTACCGTCTTTGGAATCTATTTCTTCCAACGTAATATAAGTACTCATATCTTGCTCATTGATAAACAATTTATTTTGTGTTGATTTTAATTTTATATCAATAAAAAAATACTTTTTAGATATAGTTTCATACTTGTGCAGCTGTTTTAAGATTGAATCATCATCAATTAACTTACGGGTGTCTTTGCTATCAGCAATATCTTCTAGAACTTCTTCATTATCAGAAAACCATCTAGTAAGATTCTCTGATACGTTAAGTAATGTATCTCTTTCATTAGCTATATCAAAAGACATTTCATCAATGTTATTATTAAGATTATCAACTTCTTTTTGCAAATCTAAAATAATATTTTTTAAATCTGCTATTTGTTTATTTTTTTCAGCTATTGTAGATTGTAATTCGTTGTTTAACTCTTGTTCACCATTAAGCTTGTTATCTTTTTCTGAACTAGCGGCATTTATATTTAACATAAATGCAAAAAGCAATATTAAAACAACATCAAGTAATGGTGTTAGATCAAGAAATATTTTTTGTTTCATAATTATCACCTTTACTTGTATATCTATCAATTCTACTAATCAATAGATTGAAATTATCATCATTAAAAGCTATTTTGGGTGAAACTGTTCCATCAATGGCTTTAAAAATTATAGCACATACTAGTCCCCAGAAAGTCGAAGTTAAAGCCGTAGTGAAATTTAACATAATTGTATCACTATTAAATGAAACAAGCCTAAGCAAAGAGATTATGGTTCCCAGTATACCCATAAGTGGGAAAATAGTTGTTATTGAAACAAATACGTGATAGCACTTTGTTTCTTTTTCTTTTAGTTTACGTAATAAGTGTAGATCTAATTCAGAATTATTATTCTGCCTAATTGAATTAATTATCTTTTCTATGGGAAGATAGATAGTTGGCTGCAAAGAATGTTCTAATTCAGCATTAGATTTTTTTAATCTAGGTAAAATATAAAATAGATTAACAATGGCTAAAATAATAATTAACCCATCATAGCCAAGTAAGTTTTTAAAGATTATTACAAAAAACTGCATAGGTTACCCCCTAAAATTATGTTTGCGCAATATTGTTGCTAACCAAATTATACCATAAAATGAGTTATTGCGTAAAAAAAAATAATTTGTCACCAATAGTTTATTAAATGAATATATTAAAAAAACTAGACAATATGGAAAGAGTGTAGTAAAGTACTAATGAAAAGGTAAAAATATAAATTAACTAATTAAATTAAGTGAATGATAATAAGTTAAAAATAAACTTAACTTGGAAAGGAGATGGTAGCATGGATGCAGGACCTGGGTGCAGTTATCATAATAAAACTAAATATTATCTACCATCTCAAACCTACGAGTACTAACACCATTTGGCTCTTTGTGTTTCGTTTATGGTAGAATACATAAAGGGAGGATATATATGGATTTAAAAACACTAAGAGAGCTATTAAAGGAAAAACAATTAACTAAGATTAGAAATGAGTTATCAGTCCTCCAAGAGGCTGACATAGCTGAATTGCTTGAAGATATAGAGATAAAGGAATCATTATTAATTTTTCGCTTACTCCCAAAAGAAATTGCAGCAGAAGTCTTTTCTTTTTTTGATGTTGAGAGACAATCAGAAATTTCCTCTTTAGTTAGTGATAAGGAACTTGCAGATATAATTAATGAATTGAATTTTGATGATAAGATAGATTTAATTGAAGAAGTACCTGCTAACTTAGTTAACAGGATATTACAACACTCTACAGTTGTTGAACGTAGGCTTATTAATGAATTTTTGAATTATCCAGAAGATTCAGCTGGTAGTTTGATGACTATAGAATTCGTAGGTCTGAATAAAGAAATGACAGTTAATGAGGCTATGGATAAAATTAGACGTATTGGTCTTGACAAAGAGACTATTTATACAAGTTATGTAACAGGTTCAAAAAGAACTCTTGAAGGAATAATATCTCTAAAAGACCTAGTGCTTAGTGACAAAGAAACAGTTATATCTAACATTATGGAGACAGGGTTCATATCTGTTAATACCCATGCTGATCAAGAGTACATTGCAGAAGTATTTAAAAAATACAATTTCTTATCATTACCAGTAGTTGATAATGAAAATAGATTAGTTGGTATTATCACCATTGATGATATCGTGGATGTTATTGAAGAAGAAACAACTGAGGACTTTCAACGTATGGCAGCTATTGAACCTACAGAAATAGAATATCTTGATGCATCTGTATTAGTGTTAGCGAAAAAAAGATTACCGTGGTTAATAGTACTTATGTTTTCGGCTTATTTAACTGAAATGGTAATGAATTATAATAATAGTCTGATTATACAGTTTGCATTAGCGATATATACTCCTATGCTTATGTCTACAGGAGGTAATGCAGGTGCTCAATCAGCAACTTTAGTGATACGTAGTATAACCTTGGGAGAAATAAAATTCATGGATTTCTTTCGTGTATTATGGAAAGAAATAAGAGTAGGGTTAATGGTTGGTACTACACTTGGTATAATGAATTGTATTAGAATATATCTTACTGATGGTGAAGTATCAAAAGCAATAATGGTAGGGTTAACATTAATATGTACTACTACATTTGCAGCTATCATTGGTGGAACACTTCCAATAGTAGCCAAGAAATTACGACTTGACCCAGCAATAATGGCAAGTCCAATGATTACTACTATTGTAGATGTGACAACATTACTAATATTTTTTAGAGTTGCATCACTTATTTTGTCATAGAATTATTTGCATTATTATATGTGTTTATGATAAAATAACTTGAATATCAAATATAGAATATTCCTAAGGTAGAAATAATTATTAATAATTAATAACATAAAATAAATAAGGAGGAATTAGCATCATTCAAATAAAAAAATAAAAAATATACCATAAAAAACATTGGTTTGCTTTTATATGGTATAATATATATAATGTATAAAATTGTTTAATAAAGTATAAAAAACAACAGATATACTAATATAGGCTATATAGACTATTAACATTGCTAAGACTAAGACATTATATTGAATACATTATTTATACAAAATAAGTTCAATATAAGCATATCCAATTTATATTTCATATGACTTATCATTATTAATCCCAATATAAAATGTGTTTATATATTAAATAATTAGATAATAATTAATTTAATTAATATTATGTTGTAAATAATCATCATGGGACAAACTTTGGTATATATTGGTATATATTTATATTGGAAAATTTTTATTAATAACTTAAGTTTAACTAATATAACATATTTGATATAATATTTACATAGTTTCGGTTGGAGTAATAATTAATTAAATACGGAAGGGGTGCTCTAATGAGTACAGATTTCAAAAAATTCACTTTAGCTGAGCTTCGCAAGAAAGCAAAAGAAATTGGCATTAGAAGCGTTACAACATTTAAGAAAGCAGAGCTTGTGCAAATTCTTACGGAAGTTGAAGCTAAACAACAAGGGAAAGAAGAAGAAAAACAGGAGCAAAATGTGGAACAAGAAAAGCAACCAAAAAAAGAACCAGAAAAGAAAGAAAAGTCACAACCTAAAACAAAGAAGAAACAAGTAAAGAAAACGCAGCCAAAACTTGAAAAAGTGGAACAAAAAGAAGAACCTAAGGTAGAACAAAAATTAGAGAGATCTGTTAATAAAGACAGAATTGTTCCTAAGAAAACAGGATACAAAAAACAGCAATATAAAATAGAAGATAAAAAAGAAGTTCAAAAAGAAGTTCAAAAAGATATAAATAAAATATCTAATGATAATAACAAGGAAATTAAAAAAGAAGTACATAGAGATAAGTCTACTAAAACTGTACCTTCAGATTTCCAAGATCTAAATAGCGGCGAAATAGCTTATGGAGTATTAGAAGTATTACCAGATGGATTCGGTTTTATTAGATGTGCTAATTATCTGCCAGGTGAAGATGATGTTTATGTGTCACCATCACAAATTAGAAGATTTAATTTAAAGACTGGAGATTTAATAATTGGTAATATAAGAGTACCAAAAGAAAATGAAAAATTTAGAGCATTACTATATGTCCAGTCTGTAAATGGCGATTCACCTGCCAATGCTGCTAAAAGACCTAATTTTGAAGACTTAACACCTATTTTCCCTAATGAAAGGGTTCTTCTTGAAACAATCTCTTCAGAATATTCCACCAGACTAATTGATTTTGTTGCACCTATTGGTAAAGGGCAGAGGGGTATGATTGTGGCACCTCCAAAAGCAGGTAAAACAACATTGCTTAAAAAGATTGCTAATGCCATAACAACAAATCATCCTGATTCTCATCTTATAGTTTTATTAATTGATGAAAGACCAGAAGAAGTAACTGATATAAGACGTTCTATTAATGGTGATAATGTAGAGGTTATATATTCTACTTTTGATGAACTGCCTGAACATCATAAAAGAGTTTCAGAGATGGTGTTGGCAAGAGCCAAGAGAATGGTTGAACAGAAAAAAGATCTATATATATTACTTGACAGTATAACAAGACTAGCTAGGGCTTATAACTTAACTATTCCACCTAGTGGAAGAACTTTATCTGGAGGTCTTGATCCTGCAGCACTTCATATGCCTAAGAAATTCTTTGGTGCAGCTAGAAATATCGAAGAAGGAGGAAGTCTTACAATACTTGCTACAGCACTTGTTGAAACAGGAAGTAAGATGGACGAAGTAGTTTTTGAAGAGTTTAAAGGAACAGGTAATATGGAATTAGTTCTTGATAGAAAACTTTCTGAAAAAAGAATATTCCCAGCTATTGATATTGCCAAATCCGGTACAAGAAGAGATGATTTACTTTATACAAAAGAAGAAATGGATGCTATTTATAGATTAAGGAAAGCAAGTAGTAATATGCGTTCAGACGAAGTTACTGAAAGTATACTGAAAGTTTTTGTTAAATCTAAGAATAACACAGATTTCTTCAATACAATCAATAATAATTTATTGGATAAATATAGATAAATAATCAAACTATTTAAATACAGTCATGAAAGGTATTGCATACTATTATTTCATGTGTTATAATATAAAAGCTGTTTTAAAATATAAGTTCGACTTATGTCGGCATATAATATTAAGTCTAATATTTGAAAGAGGTGAAACAAATGAAGGAAGGAATTCATCCAAAATATCATCAAGCTAAAGTAAAATGTAACTGCGGTAACGAGTTTGTTACTGGTTCAACAGAAGAAAGCATTCACGTTGAAATTTGTTCAAAGTGCCACCCATTTTATACTGGAACTCAAAAAGCAGTCTCTGCTCGTGGACGTATAGATAAGTTCAACCGTAAATATGGTATGAATCAAGAAAATAACTAATTAGCTAAGAAGTTGAGGATTATCCTCAACTTTTTTTATCGTATAGTATAATTATCATTATTTGTACAAAATTAAATTATGTAGATAAAAAAAAGATAACATGTTATAATTTAATAAGTTTTAAAAATAATATAATATGGAAGTGATATAATTGAAACCAGTAGATATAGGAGGCCAAGCAGTTATCGAGGGTGTTATGATGAAAAACAAAAACACCTATGCAGTTGCTGTCAGAAAACCCGATAAAGAAATAATAATTGATAAAAGAGAATATACAAGTTTTTCCGAAAAACTAAAATTTTTTAAGCTACCCATATTCAGAGGTATGTTAGCATTTGTGGAATCATTAGTTATAGGTATGAAGATTCTTACTTATTCAGCTGAGTTTTTTGAAGTAGAAGAGGAGAAAGAAAAAGAACCAGGTAAATTCGACAGATTTTTAACTAAAGTATTTGGAGACAAATTAGATAAAGTTGTAGTAGGTTTCTCTGTTGTATTGTCAATAATATTGGCAATAGGATTATTTGTACTATTACCTTTAGGACTTTCTCAACTAGTTAAGGATAAATTACCATATGAGGGTCTAATTAATTTGGTAGATGGGATAATAAGAGTTGTTATATTCCTTGTATATCTGAAAATAATATCATTGATGAAAGATATACAAAGAGTTTTTCAATATCACGGAGCAGAACATAAATCTATAAATTGTCTAGAACACGAAGAAGAACTTACTGTCGAAAATATCAAGAAACATTCAAGATACCATAAGAGATGTGGGACAAACTTCTTGCTTATTGTAGTTCTTATGAGTATACTAGTATTAATGATAATTGATGTTAGGACATTTTGGCTAAGGTTTGCTGTAAGATTATTATGCTTACCACTAATAGCTGGATTGTCATATGAAATTATAAAATGGTTAGGCAGATCAGAATCAAAACTTGCAGCCGTTATTGCAAAACCTGGATTATGGTTACAAAAATTAACAACAAGAGAACCAGATGGTTCACAGATAGAAGTTGCAATTGCTTCTTTGAAAGGGGTCTTAGTTAACGATGAAGAAGACCATAAGGAACGCATTGGATGATGGAGTTAAGACTTTATCAAGTAATAACATTACTGATGCTAGATTAGATGCAGATTTATTACTAGAACATGTACTTGGAGTTGATAAAGTATATATTATAATTAATGGTAATGAATTAATATCAGAAGAAAAATATAATATATATAATAATCTTATATCAGAGAGAGCTAAGGGTAGACCCCTTCAATATATAATTGGATATCAAGAATTTATGGGATTAACATTTGAAGTTAATGAGAATGTGTTGATTCCAAGACAAGATACTGAAGTACTTGTATTAGAAGCAATTAAATATATTAGGGAAAACAATATAACTAATATATTAGAGATTGGGACAGGCACTGGGTGTATTCCAATAAGCATATGTTATAATTGTAATGATGTAAAAGCTACTACTGTGGATATATCAGATGAAGCCCTTAAAATTGCTAAAAAAAATGCAATCATTAATAATGTTGCTGATAGAATACAATTTGTTAGAAGCAACTTATTTGAAGGTATAGATGAAAAACATGAATTTCAGCTTTTTATATCTAATCCACCTTATATTCGAAGTAAAGATATAGGTGATTTGATGATTGAAGTGAAAGAACATGAACCTATAGGAGCATTAGATGGTGGAGAAGATGGACTATATTTTTATAGGGAAATCTCCAAAGAGGTTAAAAAAAGAACAAAAATAATGAGTTATATTTTATATGAAGTAGGATATGACCAAAGTGGTGAAGTGAAGAAGATTTTAAATGCATTAGGGTACACTGATATTAAGATATACAAGGATCTAGCAGGAGTCAATAGAGTTGTAGCTGGTGCATATAATAGAGAGGTGTAGTTATGTTTGGTAAATTAGACGGTATTGTTAGTAAATTTGAAGAGATATCTGAAATGATTAATGATCCAGATATTATTAGTCAACAAGATAGGTGGCGTAAGCTTATGAAAGAGCATAGCGATTTATTACCTATAGTTGATAAATATAAAGAATACAAAAATACTAAAATTAATTTAGAAGATAGTTTAGCAATTCTTGAAGAAGAAGAAGACCCAGAAATGAAAGAAATGGCTAAAGAAGAACTAAATGAGAGTAAAGAACTACTAGTTGAGATAGAAGAAGAATTAAAGATATTATTATTACCAAAAGACCCTAATGACGATAAAAATGTTTTTGTTGAGATTAGAGGTGGAGCTGGTGGAGATGAAGCTGCTTTATTTGCAGGAAGCCTATTTCGTATGTATTCAAGATATGCTGAAAGAAATAGATGGAAAGTTGAACTGATAAGTTTTAACGAATGCGGCGTTGGCGGGTTCAAAGAAGTAGTGTTCATGATTACAGGTAAAGGTGCTTATTCAAAATTAAAATATGAAAGTGGAGTACATCGTGTTCAGAGAGTTCCTGTTACTGAGTCAGGAGGAAGAATCCATACTTCTACAGTAACGGTAGCAGTATTACCTGAAGTTGAAGATGTAGCTGTTGAGATTAATATGAATGATATTAGAGTAGATGTATTCAGAGCATCTGGTAATGGTGGGCAATGTGTTAATACGACTGACTCTGCTGTTAGAATTACTCACTTGCCAACTGGATTAGTAGTTAGTTGCCAAGATGAAAAATCTCAGCTTAAAAATAAAGATAAGGCGTTAAAAGTACTTCGTTCTAGATTATTTGATATGGAACAAGCAAAACAGCAAAAAGAATTAGCTGAGAATAGAAAAAGTCAAGTAGGTACAGGAGATAGAAGTGAAAAAATACGTACTTATAACTTCCCACAAGGTAGAGTCACTGACCACAGAATCAAGTTAACATTGCATAGACTAGATGGTATACTTGATGGAGATATAGAAGAAGTGGTTGATAGTCTAGTAACAGCAGATCAAGCCCAAAAATTAAAAAATATTTCAAGTTAATCTAAACTGTCTCATAAGTGTATATTTTACTAAGATATAAATGTAAAATATATTGTGAGACAGTTTTATTTATATAGAGTATAATTTCATCAGTTATTATGAAAATATTAAAGCACCCATTTTTATTATGCACTTTTACTACCTATAATAATAGATTTAATAAGATTAGTCCAAGCATAGATATATTTAACTAAAAATATATCAAAAACATTGTGATATTCAACATTATTACCATTGCATATCCCACATAATAGTAGTAGAATCTAATTTGTGCTATTTTAAATTTATATTAGGGGGCATAAAAAATGGATTTTTCAGCAATGATGCAACATGCACAAGAGTATCATTTTTTATTACAACTGGCAATACTATTAGTAGCCGCTGCCGTTGGTGGATGGTTGGCTTCGAAAGCTTCGATGCCACCAGTTCTTGGACAAATATTAGTTGGAATTATTATAGGTCCGACTGTATTTGATTTGATAGATGGTAATAGTGAGTTAATACATGGGATATCTCAAATAGGTGTGGTATTTTTAATGTTTTTAGCTGGATTAGAAACTGATCTAAAGGAACTTAAAGCATCAGGAAAAGGTGCTTCAATAATTGCAATGGGTGGTGTATTATTGCCGTTGGGTCTAGGAACGCTAGTTCCATTATTATTCTTTAAGAATTTTTTACCTGATGGAGATTCACATCATCAATTAATGTTTGCATTATATATAGGTACCATATTAACAGCTACTTCTGTTAGTATTTCTGTTTCAGTTCTTAGAGATATGAAACAATTAGCTAGTAAACAAGGAATTTCTATCTTGGGTGCTGCTATAATAGATGACGTAGTAGGAATCATTTTATTAGCTGTAGTATCAGGTATGGTTAATCCTTCAGGTGATACTGATATAAAACAATTAATGATAAGAATTGTATCATTCTTTGTTATAGCTGTCATTGGAGGTATAATTATCTCAAAAGGAATCACCAAATTTGCTCAAGGCTCAGTATGGAGAGATAGAATTGTAACATTTGCTATAATATTATGTTTTATCTTTGCGTATTTAGCTGAGATGTTTAGTGTAGCAGCAATCACAGGTGCATATTTTGCAGGTGTAGCACTAGCAACAACACCATATAGACATCGTGTTGTTAGTAAAATACAATCATTTGCTTACGCATTATTTACACCAATATTTTTTGTAAGTATTGGACTTAGTGCTGTTATAAAAAGTGATATTGTTAATTATATAGGTTATGCACTAGTGATAGTAATAATTGCGATAATTGGTAAAATGGTAGGTTGTGGTCTTGGTGCAAGATTATCCGGATTCAAAGGAAGACAATCATTACAAATTGGTGTGGGTATGATAGCCCGGGCAGAAGTAGCATTGATTGTTGCCAATCAAGGACTAAGAAGCAATATAATAACTAATAAGACTTTTACTAGTATTGTTTTATTGGTAGTTATTTCAACAATCGTTACACCACCTCTTCTAAAAATGTTATTCAAAAATGAAAAACCAGTTGAAGTATCACAGTGTGAATAGTATAATAATATTTTAAATAGGGAATGGCATATAATAGTAATAGATACTATTTAAACTAATCGTTGACTAGTAACAGTCCTTAACATGAGGACTTTATATAATAAAACATGAAGGAGTGATAGTGTGTACGTATTGTTTATTGTATTAAATGAACCTGAGTATTTACCTGAAGTTTTATTTAAAATGAAGCAATTAGGTATCAGAGGGGCAACTGTCATTGATAGTATGGGTGCTACAGCAATAAGTAAAGAGATCTATAATATACCTGTAATTGGTGGTTTTATGAAATCTATTGATGGTGATACTCATTATAACAAAACAGTTTTCTCTGTTATTGAACGTGAAGAGCAGGTTGAACTAGTGATGAACCATATAGAAAGAGTAATAGGTGGAGATATGAAAAAACCTAATAAAGGTATTATGTTTGTATTACCTGTTACACATATGCGAGGCGGAGAGTTACAACGTCATATTGAAAGTAGAGAAAACAAAAAAGTTATGGCTAAGGAATTCGAAAGTGAATATTATTAAAAAATCCTATTTAAGAAAAGAGGATGATATATGCTAAACTGTAAGTATATTCTTTTTATAGTTATAAATGATGTTAAAAAATCCAAGAGTGTCAAGAAAAAGTTAGCGGCTCTAGGAATATCTAGATATACAGTCATTGATACATTTGGATTATCAGCCATAGAAGGGTGTAATATAAAAATGTCTTCTAAGATGTTTAACTACATGAATAATGCTGATAACAAAAAATATAATAAGACTATTTTTGTTGCACTGCCTACTGAAGAAGCTGCAATAAATGTAATGAATGAAATTGAAATAATCCTTGACTTAAAT
Source organism: Vallitalea sp. (assembly GCF_025211055.1). Classification (GTDB taxonomy): domain Bacteria; phylum Bacillota; class Clostridia; order Lachnospirales; family Vallitaleaceae; genus Vallitalea. The sequence goes on from NZ_JAOARO010000055.1 coordinate 41,359, forward strand.
ACTGATAAAACAGGAAAAGGAATAATGTTTACTGTTCCCATTTATAAGAGTCATGGTATAAGGATATAGTTAAAAAATCTCTAATTAAGTAAATCAAGCTTAGTTGGAGATTTTTTGTGTATATTATATAGCTTTTCTTCTAATAATAAATGGTATAAGTTATTAGAAGGAGAGTGTATAAACATGAAAGCTAAAGAAATAATGACATCTGATATAGTTTCCGTTAATGAAGATACATCTATTAAAGAAGCTGCCAAAAAAATGAGAGATGAGGATGTTGGTTCAATACCTGTAGAAGATAATAATGAGCTAGTTGGAATCATAACTGATAGAGATATTGTTTTAAAAACTATTGCAGAAGATATTAATGCTCAAGATGCAAAGTGTAAAGATATCATGTCAAAAGATGTTATAACAGCAACACCTGATATGAATGTAAAAGATGTAGCTCATTTAATGTCACATAATCAAGTAAAAAGAATTCCTGTTGTAGAAGATAAGAACGTAGTTGGTATAATTTCTTTAAAAGATTTATCTCAGGCTAGAGCCTTTGAGGATGAAGCTGGAGAAGTATTGAATGATATTACAGAAGATGATTATGATACTTTTAGATAATAAAAAGTACTCATACTCAACAATGAATTAAAAATTATTTTTCTTGTACTATTTAAAGTTAAGGGAGTTAAAGGGTTTTATTACTTAATATTGATCTTTTACTCCCTTTTGCAATATAATATATTATGAGGTTTTGTTGGTGATTTACTTTAAGAAGTTCTAATGAAAATATTGACTTTTATATTAGATTATGATATCATTTATAAAAATATATAAAACTAATTCGACAGTACGCAAGTCGACCTTTAATTTGGTACAGAGAGACCAGCAAGGGAGGAAATTATGATGCGAGACATCGGTGCGTTCTTTTATTGTATAAAAAAATATACAAACTGCATAATGAATAGTATGAAGACAGAGAATATTATTATGGCAATTCTGTCCTCATTTGTAATTGAAAAAAATGAACTTTGTAATATTAGGGAATATACTTGGTAATTGATTATACCATGTGTATTCCCTTTTTCATTATTTACAAATAAACTCAGGAGGGTTGAATTAATGAAATTATTAATTAAGAATGGAACAATAATTAATCCAAAAGACGACTTAGTTAAAAAACTAGACTTACTTATTGATGATGATGTAATAGTAAAGATGCAAAAAAACATTACTTGTGAAGTAGATGAAATTATAGATGCAGAAGGATTATGGGTAACACCAGGACTTATTGATGTACATGTACATCTAAGAGAACCAGGATATGAACATAAGGAAACTATAGCAACAGGAAGTAAAAGTGCAGCGGCAGGGGGCTTTACAACGATATGTGCTATGCCTAATACTAACCCTTCAATAGATACAAAAGAGCTAGTAGAGATGGTAAAACAAAAAGCAGAAAAGGAAGCTGTTGTAAATGTTCTACCAATAGGAGCAATAACATTAGGACAAAATGGAGAGCAGCTAGTAGATATTGAAGCTATGGTAGAGGCAGGGATATGTGCTATAAGTGAAGATGGTAAATCAGTAATGAATGCAAAGATACTTAATGATGCTATGATACAAGCTGAAAAATTAAATATACCGGTATTATCACATTGCGAAGATGCCAATTTAGCTAAAATAGGAATTATGAATGAAGGCATTGCTAATAAATTAGGTGTAGATGGGATTCCACCAGAATCAGAAGATATAATTGTATCAAGAGATATAATTATAGCAGGAAGAACAGGAGCTAGACTTCATATCTGTCATATTAGTACGAAAGAGAGTATAGACTTTCTAAAAAATGCTAAGGATAGTGGTTTAAATGTGTCTGCTGAAGTATGCCCACATCATTATACTTTGACAGAAGATGATGTAACAATAGAAAACACGAATACAAAAATGAACCCGCCATTAAGAAGTAAAAAAGATGTAGAAGCGGTAAAAAAAGCATTAAAAGATGGAGTAATAGAGATAATCGCCACTGACCATGCTCCACATCATATTGATGAAAAAAATCTTGGATATGAAAAAGCTCCAAATGGTATAGTTGGACTTGAAACAGCTGTAGCATTAGGAATAACTGAACTAGTTGAAACAAAGATATTAACACCCCTTCAACTTATCAGGAAAATGAGTTATAACCCAGCTAAGATGTTAGGAATCAATAAAGGAACACTGGAGATTGGGAAAATCGCAGATATAACAATTATTAATCCAACAGAAGAATATCAAATAGATGTGAACAGATTTCATTCAAAAAGCAAAAATAGTCCTTTCCATAGAAAACATGTAAAAGGAAAGGTTAAATATACAATTGTAAATGGAAAAGTAGTTTTCAATTAAAGAGATATAAGGAGGAAGATAATAATGGTAGATCAATTAATAAGAAAGATTAAAGAGATGGATAATGCAACTGTTGTAGGATTAGACCCTAGATTGAATTTTGTACCAGAATATATAAAAGAAAGTTCATATGAGAAATATGGAAAGAGTCTTAAGGGAGTAGCTGATGCATTTTATACCTTTAACAGAGAAATAATAGATAATGTATATGACTTAATACCTGCTGTAAAACCACAGGTTGCAATGTATGAACAATTTGGTGTTGATGGGCTGAAAGCTTATATAGATACAATAAATTATGCAAAAGAAAAAGGTCTTATAGTAATAGGAGATATAAAAAGAAGTGATATAGCTTCAACAGCTTTAGCATATTCCAATGGACATATTGGTAGAGTAGAAGTTGAGGAAGAAGCATTTGAAGTATATAAAGAGGATTTCATAACTCTAAACCCATATCTAGGTTATGATTCCATAGAGCCTTATATAGGAAATTGTAATGAGTATGATAAAGGATTGTTTGTGCTAGTAAAGACATCTAATCCAAATAGTGGAGAGATACAGGACCTTGTTGTAGAAGGTGAAAAGATATATGAGAGAGTAGGAAAGCTTGTAGCTAGTTGGGGAGAGAAATCAATGGGTGAGCTTGGTTATAGCAGAGTAGGAGCAGTTGTAGGAGCAACTTATCCAAAGCAGAGTACTGAGCTTAGAAAAATTATGCCTAAGACGTTTTTCTTGGTACCTGGTTATGGTGCACAAGGGGCTACAGCGGAAGATTTGGCTGGATGTTTTAATAAAGATGGATTGGGAGCTATAGTTAACTCTTCTAGAGGAATTATTGCGGCTTATACTAAGGAAGCTTATAGGAATAAGTTCAAGGTTGAGGAATTCGGTAAGGCGGCTAGAGAAGCTGTGATTAGTATGAGAGATGATTTGAATAGGGTAAGATAGCTCGCCGTCCGTGGCTCGCTGCTTCACATACCCCTTTACTACCTTCGGTATTGGATGATGGACTCACGTATGGATAATTAAAATAATAAATTAAAGATAAGGTTTATGATGATAGATAATTGATGACTTAGAAGGAGTTTACTATATGAGAGCTAGATTGATTCTTGAGAATGGGACTGTATTTCATGGGAGAGCTTTTGGGTATCTTAAGGAGACAGTTGGAGAGGTTGTTTTTAACACTGGAATGACAGGATATCAAGAAGTATTGACTGACCCGTCTTATTATGGACAGATTGTTACTATGACGTATCCTTTGATTGGAAATTATGGTATTAATTTGGATGATATGCAGTCTAAGGGAGCTAAGGTTAGAGGATTTATTGTTAGGGAAAAATGTGATGCTCCTAGTAACTGGAGATGTGAGTTTGAACTTGATACTTATTTGAAAGAGAATAGGATATTAGGTTTGGAAGGTATAGATACTAGGGCATTGACTAAGATAATTAGAAACTATGGTACTATGAAGGGGATTATAACATTAAGGGATTTAACTGATAGTCAGATAAAATTACAGTTGGATGGATTTAATAATAATAGTGCGGTAAAAGAAGTTACTACTAAGGAAGTGCAGATTGAAGATGGTGATGGGTTACATATTGCTATGATGGATTTTGGAATTAAGCAAAATATTATTGATTCATTTAAGAGTAGAGGATGCAAACTAACTATTTTTCCAGCTAATACGAAAGCAGAAGATGTGTTGGCGGTAGAACCTGATGGAGTATTCTTGTCTAATGGACCTGGAGATCCAAAGGATATACCAGAGGCTATTGAGGAGATTAAAAAGATAGTTGGGAAAAAGCCTATAACTGGTATATGCTTGGGACATCAACTTTTAGCTCTAGCTCTTGGTGGTAATACTGAGAAGCTGAAATTTGGACATAGAGGGGCTAATCATCCAGTTAAGGACTTGAAAACTGGCAAAATAATGATAACATCACAGAATCATGGTTATGTGGTTACTGATGAGGGTCTGCCAAAGGATGTTAGTGTAACTCATGTAAATATGAATGATAATACTATTGAAGGTATGAGACATAATAAGTATAAGATGTATAGTATACAGTTTCATCCGGAAGCTTGTCCAGGACCATATGATACAGATGGTATATTTGATGAATTTATTGACATAATGAATGACCAAGGAGGTAAATTAGATGCCTAAGGATATGAGCATAAAAAAAGTATTGGTAATAGGTTCAGGACCTATAGTTATTGGACAAGCGGCAGAGTTTGACTATTCAGGGACACAAGCTTGTCAAGCACTGAGAGAAGAAGGAATCGAGACTATATTAGTTAACAGTAATCCAGCTACGATAATGACAGATAAAGAAGTAGCTGATAAAGTATATATAGAACCACTTACTATAGAGTATCTAGAAAAAGTAATTGATATTGAAAGACCTGATAGTTTGATTGCGGGTATGGGTGGTCAAACAGGACTTAATATAGCTGTTGAACTCTATGATAGTGGAATACTAGATAAGTATAACGTTCGTGTGATAGGAACGTCCATAGAGGCAATAAAAGAAGGAGAAGACAGGGAAGATTTTAAGAAATTGATGGAGAGAATTGACCAGCCTGTAATAGAGAGCAAAATTGTAACCAGTATGGAAGAAGGTGTAGATTTTGCTGCTAAGATTGGTTATCCTGTTGTAGTAAGACCAGCTTATACACTTGGTGGAAGTGGTGGAGGAATTGCTGAAGACAGAGAAGAATTAAAACAAATACTAGCTAAAGGTCTACAATTAAGCAGAGTTGGACAGGTTTTATTAGAAAAATCAATAAAAGGTTGGAAAGAAATAGAGTATGAAGTTATGAGAGACTCTTTTGGCAACTGTATAACTGTATGTAATATGGAAAACATTGACCCTGTTGGAGTACATACAGGTGATAGTATTGTTGTAGCACCATCACAGACTCTATCAGATGTAGAATATCAAATGTTAAGAAAAGCGTCTATAGACATAATAAATGCTATAGGGATTGAAGGAGGATGTAATGTCCAGTTAGCACTTCATCCAGATAGCTATGAATATGCAGTAATTGAAATCAATCCAAGAGTAAGTCGTTCTTCAGCTCTAGCATCAAAAGCAACAGGTTATCCAATAGCCAAAGTAAGTACTAAGATAGCATTAGGCTATGGACTAGAAGAAATTAGTAATGCGGTAACTAAGAAGACAAAAGCATGTTTTGAACCAACACTTGATTATTGTGTTATAAAAATACCAAAATGGCCTTTTGACAAATTCAGAAGAGCTAAAAAGACATTAGGAACTAAGATGATGGCCACTGGAGAAGTTATGGCAATAGGAAATAACTTTGAATCAGCATTATTAAAGGCAATTCGTTCCCTTGAGATAGGAGAATACTCACTATATCATAAAAAAGCAGCTACAAGAAGTTTGGAAGAATTAAAAAGAAGAGTACAGATACCTGATGATGAAAGATTATTTGACTTAGCTGAGCTTCTAAGAAGAAATTATAGAATAGATAAAGTATGTAGAATTACTGGAATAGATGAATTCTTTGTAAATAAAATAAAAGGAATAGTTAATGAGGAAGAGAAACTCAGAACTAAGACAATAGATGATGTAGATAGAGAATGGATGTTATATCTTAAGAAAAAAGGTTTCTCTGACAAAGCTATAGCGGATTTTGTAAATTGTAAACCAGTAGAAGTATACAATCTTAGAAAAGCCTACCATATAAAAGCAGTATTTAAGATGGTAGATACATGTGGTGGTGAATTTGAAGCTCTATCACCATATTATTACTCAACATATGATGAATATGATGAGGTAGAAGTTTCAGATAACAAAAAAGTAATGGTTATAGGCTCTGGGCCTATTAGGATAGGACAGGGAATAGAATTTGATTATTGTAGTGTACACAGTATATTAGCACTGAAAAAAGCAGGAATAGAAACAATAATAGCCAATAACAATCCAGAAACGGTTAGTACAGATTTTGATACAGCTGATAAACTGTATTTTGAACCGCTTACAGAAGAGGATGTACTTAATATCATTGAAAAAGAAAACCCAGATGGTGTCATACTTCAATTTGGAGGACAAACAGCCATTAAGCTAGCTGGATTTCTGGATGAAATGAATGTAAATGTGTTAGGAACTAAGCCTAAGCAAATAGATGAATCAGAAGATAGAGAAAAATTCGATGAATTAATGGAGTCTCTTGGAATAGAAAGACCTAAGGGTAAAGCGGTATGGAATTTACAGGAAGGATTGGAAGAAGCAGAAATATTAGGATATCCTGTACTTGTAAGACCATCCTATGTACTTGGTGGACAAGGTATGGAGATTACTTACGACAAGATAGAATTGGAAAGATACCTAGTACAAGCCTTTGAAAGAGACAGCAAGAACCCAGTATTGATTGATAGATACTTGATAGGTAGAGAGATTGAAGTAGATGCAATATGTGATGGAGAAGATATCTTAATACCTGGAATCATGGAACATCTTGAAAGAGCGGGAGTCCATTCAGGAGATAGTATATCAATATATCCATCCAAAAATATTGAGCAGGAAATAAAAGACAAGATTCTTCATCATACCAGACAGATAGCAAAAGCTCTAAAAGTAGTTGGTATGATTAATATTCAATACATTGAATATAAGGATGAAGTATATATCATAGAAGTAAATCCTAGGTCTTCTAGAACAGTTCCATATATAAGTAAAGTAACAGGAGTTCCAATGATTGACCTAGCAACAAAAGTAATGCTAGGAAGTAAACTTAGTGAGTTAGGATTTGGAACAGGATTATATAAAGAAGCAGATACAATAGCCATTAAAGTACCAGTATTCTCTACTCAAAAATTACCTGATGTAGAAGTTAGCTTAGGACCAGAAATGAGGTCAACAGGTGAGGTTCTAGGAGTTGGAAAGACTTTTGAAGAGGCATTGTTCAAAGGATTCATAGCTTCTGGTATGAATATGCCAAAAGAAGGTGGAACAATCCTAGCTACTATAAAACCTTATGACCAAGAAGAATTCATACCTATAGCAAAAGGATTTGCTGATAAGGGATATAGATTCCTCGCAACAGAGGGTACTGCAAAAATTCTAAAAGAACATGATATAGATGTAAGTATCGTAAAGAAAATCAGTGAAGGCGTACCAAATATTCTAGACTTAATTAGAAGTGGTATGTTAGACTTAGTAATAAATACACCTACTAAAGCAAATGATTCAACAAGAGACGGATTCAGGATTAGGAGAGCGGCAATAGAAGCTTCGGTACCAGTATTGACTTCTCTTGATACAGCTAGAGGATTGTTAGATATCTTGTGTACAGATTTGAAACATGAGGATACGGATGTGTACAATTTAGGGGTCAGGGTAAAGTGTTAGAACGGGATTATAGTGCAAATAGTAAGTTGATGAATAACATCTGGAAAGGAGATATTATGTGTCAGGATAATTTTAGAGATAAGCAAGAGGCAGAGATAATATCTAATGTGGAAATAGCGGATAATGTATATAGAATGGTTATTAGGCAGGAAGAGATTGCTGTTAATGCTAAGGCAGGACAATTTATTAATGTTTATTGTAAGGCTGAAAGTAGGATATTGCCTAGGCCTATAAGTATTTGTGAAGTGGATAGAGAGTGTGGATTAGTTACGATTGTTTATATGATTGTTGGTATGGGAACTAAGGAATTCTCTGACCTTGATTCAGGGGATAGAATTGAAGTGTTAGGTCCATTAGGTAATGGGTTCAAGATTAAAGATTGTGAAGAGAGTATTATTGTTGGTGGTGGGGTTGGTGCGCCACCTCTTCTTGAGCTTGTGAAGAATCTTCCTGGTAAGAAAAAAGTTTTTCTTGGATTCAGAAGTGGGTCGTTCTTGACGAAGGAATTTGAGAAATATGCAGAAGTTCATGTTGCGACTGATGATGGTTCGGTTGGAGAAAAAGGAAATGTAGTTCAGTTGATGGAAAAAGTGGGAGCTAAAGGAAGTATCATATATTCTTGTGGACCAAAACCTATGTTGGCTGCTGTCAAAGATATGGCTGAGAGATTAGAAGTAGATGCTCAGATATCATTAGAAGAAAGAATGGGCTGTGGTATAGGGGCTTGTGTAGGATGTATATGTAAGATTAAAGCAGATAATGAGTTAGGATATGTTCATAAAAAAGTCTGTAAGGATGGACCTGTTTTTGATGCTAAGGAGGTAATATTTTAATGAATACTTCAGTAAATATAGCAGGGATTGATTTTAAGAATCCCGTGATGACTGCTTCTGGAACTTTTGGGTCTGGGAAAGAGTACTCGGAATTTGTAGACCTTAATAGACTTGGGGGAGTAGTTGTTAAGGGAGTTGCAAGTAATGAATGGTTAGGAAATCCAGTACCAAGAATTGCAGAGACTTATGGTGGAATGCTTAATGCAGTTGGTTTACAAAATCCTGGTGTAGATGTTTTTATAGAGGAAGATATTCCTTTTCTTAGAAAGTATGATACCAGAATTATTGTTAATATAGCTGGAAAAACTGTAGATGAATATGTAGAGGTGGCTGAGAAACTTCAAGATGCAGATATAGATATGATAGAACTTAATATATCTTGTCCTAATGTTAAAGAGGGTGGTGTAGCATTTGGGACTGACCCTAAAATGGCTGAGTATGTTACATCTGAGGTGAAAAAATATGCTAAACAACCTTTGATAGTGAAATTGAGTCCTAATGTGACAGATATTACAGAAATAGCTAGGGCAGTAGAAGCAGGTGGGGCGGACTGTGTTTCATTAATTAATACTTTGCTAGGTATGAAGATAGATATTTATAAGAGGAAACCTGTACTTGCTAATAGAGTTGGAGGATTCTCGGGACCTGCTATAAAACCTGTTGCAGTAAGAATGGTGAATCAGGTATATAATAGCATTAAATTGCCTATTATAGGTCTTGGAGGGATATGTAATGGGGAAGATGCTATTGAGTTCATGTTGGCTGGAGCTACGGGAATAGCTGTTGGGACTGCTAATTTTATGAATCCTAGGGCAACGGTTGATGTTATTGAAGGAATTGAGAGATATATGGAGAGTATGGGAGTTAAGGATGTTGGGGAATTGATTGGTGGGGTTGAGTAATAAGTAACGGTCGGGGAGTAAAGGGGATGTTACGCCGGCAGGTTATACGTCCTGTATAAATTGCCTATACAACAAAATAGAAACTAAATAAAGTATTGAAATTAAATAATATAATAATCTCTCGGAATCTTGAGAGATCATGTCAGCAAAGCTGACAAAAGCACTTTGACAAGTAAATATTGTCTGAATTACAAATAAAAGTAGAAAAATGGGTAAAAGAAATAGACATAACTGCTGTTATGCTTTAAAA
>NZ_JAOARO010000056.1 GCF_025211055.1 Vallitalea sp.
AGTCAACGTAAAAGCTTAATTCTATAGCTATTGGGGGTGAACTGACCATGAGATATTTAATTATGATTGTATATTTACTTATCGACCTGCTTAATGGAGCGTGTTCCTATCATAATAATATAAGATAGATAAGTTAATTACTCATAGATATAATAATGGTTTGCTCTTTGTGTTCTTGACCCGTTAGAAAGACCTTGAAAAGATTTTGAGGGGGGGAAAAGACCTTAAAAACACTTAGTAGGCTATTAACCCTAAATGGTTTTATTTTTGATTATTCAATTCATCATTGGAAAATAAAAAAGGTCGCCATATCTTGAAAGTGCTGGCACACTTTCAAGCATATGCAGGTATCACACTACCTACACATACAGCATACGCTGTTATAAGCAACCTTTATATAATTATAGATGATTCTACATCATTTAACAAGTGTAGGTCAGCACTTTTTTGTTTTCCTTTCAACTACTTTGAAAGGAGATAATTACATATGAATTTACGTACTCTTACTGTTTGTAGCATTACTAATTATTTAAGAGTTAAAAAAGATTTTTCAACATATCCACTTATTAGGCTTCAAGGAAAATGGCTTGAAAAGTTAGGTTTTAACATTGGTGACAAGGTACAAGTTATAGAAGATAAGGAACAGTTAATTATTAAGATTATTAAAGATTAGGAGTTGATATTTTATGACTAGAGTAAGATATAGTACTACTTTAGATGAAAATTTATTAAATATGGCAAAGCATAAGGCATCATTGATAGACGGGTTACATGGAGCAAATGACATTATTGAACAGGCTTTAAGGTTTTATTTTCGCAATGCGTCTGTTACCGTTTGGGAGAAAAGCATTAATACCGAAGATGACAACAGGGACAAGCATTTTCAAAAGCTTATTTTAAGGTCTAATAGATTAGTTTTGGAGACTGTACAAGATAGAACTACTATTAAGAAATATGATAGAGAATCAGTTTGTCCCGACTCCCTTAAATTAGGTGGCTGGGATAAGGTTTGGGACATATCTAAGATAATGCCCCATTAATTAGTTATGAAGGGAATAGGATAGTTTATCACTAACAAGAAGATGTTGCATTCTATGTAAAACTGATACTATCCATGTGAAGCTGTCTTATTCCTTTTATATACATTTATTTATCTTATTAAGTTTTTAACTAATGGTTTTAATAATTATTATAGTTATTAGAGCTATTGTTTAAGCATTTAATTCGTACTTTGATAATCGAATATCGTCATTATTTAACTTATCTTTCTTTCTGATTAGAAGATGTAAAAGCTTACTGGACTATCGTTGTACGGCTGTTTATCAACATATCTCATTTTATATATGTGGATATTACTAATAGTTTGATACTGGTGTTGTGGATGTTTGCGTTTTTATTCATCAGAATGGAGTGATACAAATGCACAAGAAACAAATGTATTTATATGTTGGTGTCGATACACACCGTTTGACCCATACTGCTGTAATTATGAATTGCTGGCATGAGATTATTAAATCAATTACTATTAAAAATAAACCTTCGGGATTTAGTGAATTAATGGATTTAGTACGTACTTATGAGATTGTTTATTCTGTTACTGCTGTCTATGGTCTTGAAGATACTAACGGTGTCGGCAGGGCTTTATGTCATTTTCTTATAAATAATAATAAAATAGTTAAGTTTGTTAATTCTTCTCTTAGTTCACAGGAAGCTAAGAAAAACACCACTGTTCATAAAACAGATGAATATGACGCTTTTTGTGTTGCAAAGGTTTTACTTGATGAATTGGATAAACTAGAAGATGTGACAAAAGATAATGGTATTTACTATAAAATCAGTCAGTTAATGACAAGACGTAATAAATTAGTAGACCAAAGAACGTCAGTCATTAATCAGTTACATATACAACTATCTTTTCATTATTATAGTTATAATAAACTCTTTAGCGGTATAGCAAATAAAACTGCTTTAGCCTTTTGGTATGCTTATCCTAGTAGCAAATATTTAAAAGATGTATCTATAGAAGAATTAGGACAATTCCTTAAAAAAGAAAGTCATAACTATTTTACTAATAGTAAGGCAAAAAGCTTATTAGACATTATTAATGAAGATAAAGACATTTTATCTCATGATGATACTAGGTGTTTCCTTATTAAAAGTTATGTGGAAGATATAAGGTATAAACAAAAAGAAATATCATTAATAGATGAATTACTACAAGAATGTATTAATGAATTAGGGGTTAACCTACAATCATTTAATGGTATTGACCTTATTACATCAGCTCAGTTACTATCTGAAATAGGTGATATTAACAGATTTAAGAATTCGGCAAAACTTGCACGTTATTCTGGAATAGCTCCAGTTACTTATAGTTCTGGTAAGACAGAAAAGAACTTTAGAAACCAACGAGGGAACAGGAAATTAAACAGTATTTTCTTTTATATTGCTCTTAGGCAGATATCAGCGAATAGAAATACGGGAACTCCGAGAAATCCTATTTTATATGAATACTATCATAGAAAAGTATCCGAAGGAAAAACAAAATCACAAGCATTAGTTTGTGTATCTAGGCGATTAGTAAATATCGTATTTAATATGTTGAAGTATAAGAAGGAATACACTATTAAACCTATTAATACAAGAAATAATGCTACTGAGAAATGTGGTTAGTATTCAATCTTTGAACACTTCCCATTATCATTATTGACATGAAAATCATAACTAATACAATTAACATAAAAATACCTACTATTTAAAAATACAAAATAGAGTAAAAGTGCAGGTATCCCCATCACCAGAGTATATATTTAGATGTATTATTATAAAAATCAGCTATTAGCCGATATATATTACAGTTATGATATTACATCTATCTATATATGACTATGATCTATAAGTCAACTAATTATGTTAACTTCATTAAGAATAGAGATATTAAAAAATATCTTCAATATAATAGATTTATAGTTATGGATAGTTACCGCGGGGATGGACTAAATCTTTACGCATACGTAGCAAACAATCCTATCAACTATATAGACCCAACAGGTCATGGCAAAGATAGTGGAAATGATTCTTATAATAGTGGAAGTAATTTTGCAGGAGGTCTTCAAAATATGGTCGCTATTGCATGTGGTAGTAGTTTTTGGAGTATTTTTAATGATAAAAATGGGAATGGTATTCCTGATTTTATAGAGCAATATGGGGGTCCTAGTTTTATTAGCGTTCATCAAGAAATGATTACGGAGGAAACGAGTGAAGGTGACGAAACATATGTAACAATAGAACAACTTCAACAAATATACACTAATACTATTGTTACGGATGAGATGATAACTGATTTAAACAGGGCTCTAGTCAAGTATGGTATAACTGATGTTGAAAATATACAACATTTTATTGCCCAAACATGTGTAGAGACTGGTTATGGAAATTCTATAGTTGAAAAAGGTTCTGATAAGTACTTAAATGGGAAAAAATATGGAAAGAAATACAGTGGTGTAGGATATATTCAGATGACTTGGGATTATGGTTATGCGGCTTTTGCTTCATATATGATTTTAGAATCAAATCCAGATTTAAAAGATGTTGCAAAATATAGAAATCCTAAAAGTAATAATAGAGAGACAATATTTAATGAATATAACAAAATAGTTAGTGAAGCTAATAATAGAGGTTATAATATTAGTGCTTATACAGATATTGTTGATGTAGGAAGAGATTATGTTGAAGAAAATTACGCTTGGGAAACAGCAGGATATTATTGGAGTACTAATGGGCTTACAAGTGCAAATAGTAGCACTCCTGTAGATGATGTGACTAAAAGTGTAAACAAATGGACAGATTCATATAAAGCTCGAAGAGATGCTTATGATATAGTTAAACAGTATATTAAATAATCTCTCGGAATCTTGAGAGATCATGTCAGCAAAGCTGACAAAGCACTTTGACAAGTAAATATTGTCTGAATTACAAATAAAAGTAGAAAAATGGGTAAAAGAAATAGACATAACTGCTGTTATGCTTTAAAATAGACTTGTTGTATTTAATTTAGGAGACTTTTTGAATCAACTTTCTC